>CABSAD010000001.1:0-889731 GCA_902475615.1 uncultured Collinsella sp.
AGTCCCTTGCGGCGTAGCTTTTATTTAAGCCGTCCAAGTTTTGGGGTGCAGTTCACGGTGGCTGGGGGCCTTTCTTGTTTAGGGCAAGCCATGGAGGCGTTGTGCATATCATTCGTTCGTCGCGACGCCACTTTCCATGACAGCGGGTGCCTTACCGGTCGTTGGCGCAATAGTATTTATCAAAATGTATATGTCAATGATTATTTTGGCATGTTATGCTCGCGGAATATGGCCGTCTGGGCATCGAAAGCTGACACTCGGAACGGGAGGGCAGCGCTATCATAGCCGGGCATCAAAACCCCAATTCAATCTCCGTCGTCCGTAGGGAGGCCGCGCCATGCTTGCCATCGCCGAGCTCCTCACCAAGGTCCTCGAGACCCTCTTCAGGCGCAAGACGGTCAATGTGGCCGCGTTCGCCAACAGCGACGGGCCCGTTAGCGACATCCCCCTGGGCTACTTCTCCAGCGACCGCATCAAGAAGCACCCCGAGAAGCCGATCAACAGAATTGCGACTGAGCGCTTCGTGATTATGGCGAGGGCCGCGCTTTCGGGGGACTCCTACTACGACGTGCTGACCGTCTCCTCGCGCGCGCCGCATCCTCGTGAAAAGCTTCGACGCTGTGACGCGCGACTTCGTGATCGTGGGGGCCAATGCCGGCGAATACGGGTTCATAGCGGGAGCCCAGGTCGCGTTCCTGCAACGCGTCATGGGTCTGGTCGTCGGCAAGGAGGCCGTTGATAAGGACGAGGTGGCGCGTGCCCTTGCCAACGAAGCACGGGCCGCGCTCGCGGCCCAACCCTCGACGGGCAAGCACCTGCGTGTGGCGGCTCCGGGCGGCAGGCGCTGTGGCCAAATTAAAGGGTCTTCGAGAACAACACAGCTTCGCGCGGACGCGCCGTAAACGCTGTCGCCCCCACACGGGGCCACTTCATGAAGCCCGCCGTCAAACAATGGAGCATCCGAAAAATTCTCGGGCGCTCCAAAACCAAGTCCTTCTTTATTTGCTGCTACCGCTTCTTGAGCAGCACCCAATCGAGGTCGGGCTCGAACACGCGCGGCTTCCAATCCCCGGCGATTTCGTCGATGTGCAGTGATATGCGCCTGTCACGCTCGTCAAAGTAATCGAGTCTGAGCTCGTCGAAATCGGGCACGTTTTCATGCTTTAGGCAGAAAAGGCACTTCTTGTTCACGATGCTGTTGGGAGGCAGCGTGAAAGAATACGAGTTATGGGCATCCTCCTCGCCATACTCTGAAGTTGTCACTTCAGTAACCTTTTCCCCCGCAGCTCGCTTTTTCTCTGTGTATTCGATTTGCACAGTTTTAGCGACTTCCTTGCCGTTCCTGTAGGGAACAACATCGACGTTTCGGACCACCCGCGAACGTCCCGTCGTGTTCTGGAACTCGAGCTTGAGCGGCACAACAAGCAAAGATTGCCCGCCGTCCTCGTGAAATCCCCATCTCTTCTTATTGTCAACGACCGTGCGTTTAGCGTAAATTCTAAGCTTTCCCTTGCGATCAAGCCACCTTGTAATGAGCATAATTACAAAGCTGCTAAAGAAGCCTATGAACCCGCCAATGAGAGTATCGGCACTGCCGGCTAAGAGGAATGCGAGATGTTGCACAAGGCCTTCCCTTCTAGTCTCTTAAACAAATTGCGAGTCTACACCTTGTCCGCAACGTCCGCGAGCTCGTTGCCCAACGTTTGGTGACAATCACGTGGCACCCCTCTTGAACGCCTCAAGGTCGTGTGTGTCTCCTACAGGTGGAACTGCTGCTCGGTGAGCCACCTGCTCGTCGGAAGGGAGGTCAACATCAGGGTGACCGAGTCGACGGTCGAGGTGTTCCTGGCTGGAGAGCGAGTGGCGCACCCGCCCATGCCCTCCGGGCCGCGCAACCGCCACTCCACCAGGGAGTCCGACGTGTCACTTACAGGGTAGCGTCCCGAATGACGCTCCTATGGGCTATCAAGTCCTTTACTGGCCGACATTTTGGCATTCAGGTAGCGGTCGTATTCGCGTCTGATTTCCTCGTGGGGGCATACGTCTCTTTCTATTTCGCTGAGTCTTACATTCGGCACGTTAAGCTCTCGGGCAATCTGCTGCTGGGTCAGGCTGAGCGATTTTCTCATCGCCGCAAGTTCCTCGCCCCGGGCGTACTTCAGCCTCATGGGGTGCCGCAACGTCGAGTAAACCTCCCTGGCTATGAATCTCTTTAGGCAGCGCATGGCCTCTCGCTTCGTCTTGCCGTCGGACTTGCGCTTTGCCATGTAGGCGAGCGTTCTCTCGTCCCCGCTCATCCTGCTTACGGCAATCATGTGGAGAGCTTTATTGGCCTGCCTGTTCCCGCCGCGGTTGAGCCTGTGCCTGTCGGTCTTTCCGCTGGAGGCGGGAATGGGGGACACGCCGCAGATCGAAGCGAAACTTGCCTCGCTCGGGATGCGCTCCGGGTTGTCGCCCGCGGCGATCGCGAGTTCCGCGGCGTTGACGGTGCCGCACCCCTTCACCTGCAGGAGGGCTGGCGCATTGGCCTCGATGAGCCGATGCATGGCGCCCTCCAATTGGCCTGCTTTCTCATCGAGCTCCAGCCAGGTCCTGGCGAGCGCCCTCAGGGACGCAAGCAGCGGCCCGGCGACGTCGTCTTCCGCATTCGGGCGGCAAGACCCCAGTTTCCTGTACAGGCTCGCTCCCTTGAGCGGCCGGTATTTGGTCCTGACCCGCTCCGGGGCCGACACCAAGAGGGAGCCTATGGCGTTGGATACGCTGGTCATGGTGTTGACGTGTATGGATCTCGCCACCGTAAGGGCGCGCAGGCCCTCAACCCACTCGTTGTGGGACTTCGGCACTATGCCCTTTCCGGCAGCCACCGCGCGGGCGGCGTGCTCGGCGTCGATGCCATCGGTTTTGCCCTCTCCGACTCGCTTCTTTTCCCTCTTGGGGCGAAGTACTTCGAAGACGTCATAGCCGCGTTCCATGAGGTAGGAGCATAGACCGGCGCCATACGACGTCGTCCCCTCCATGCCTACCGCCACGCAGCCCGACGGGTCGCCGATTTCCTCCGCAAGTTGTTTGTAGCCCCATGTGGGTAAATTCAGTCGGCACTGACAATGCTGTTGTCAGCCATGTTGAATCCTCCCTATTCCACGAGTAAGGCGACCTCGCGCTAGTGCTTGTTGAGCCGCTTCTCGTCGGTTGCCACCCCCGCGTTGGAAAGCCCGGTCGTGCCGCCCTGGACACCGCCAGCCTTGCCGCCATAGAACAGCCAAGGCTTCACCTCCTTGAACACAGAGGCGTCGCCGTCGTGGCCGTCCGGCAGCGCCTTGGCCGCCTTCACATTGCGTACGGCCTGCCAGCCGCAGCTCCTACTCTGCGCGCTCGTCTGCCGCCCGGGCCTTCACCTGCTCGATCACGCCGCGTAGGGCATCGGCTGCCTCTGCGGTCTTGGCGGCCTCGGCCACCTGGCCCTCAAGCTCCTTGATACGTACCTCTTGCTTGGCGAGAAGGACCTTGAACTCGTCGGGGCCATCGTCGGTGGCGGCAACTTCTTCTTCCGCATGCTGCACTTGTTCGTCTGTTTACCCTTGCGGGTGCTGCTGCGTCTCCGTCGCCTGCCCACATCGGTGTCCTCCTTCATGGGAACCACTTTCGTGAATCACGCAGGCAGGAGCCCGCCCGAATGCATGTTAGGAGCAGGGTATTTCTCTGTCACAAGAGCGTAGTCAGCTCGAACTAAATCACATTTAGTATTGTGCCACTTTCGAAGAGCTCAAAGCTTTAGCACAATCTATAAGGTAGCAGCTGTAAATCTGCTATCCTAAGCATGTTCCAAATTTCCGCAATAGAGAGGAAATGGTATATGGAGGCAATAGACTACATACCTAGGCTGGTGAGAGCCTGTTTAGAGAATGACAGAAGACTCGTAGAGTCAGTCTCGCTCACGGTGTCCCGCAAGCTGAGACGTGATCGTCCTGATCTCGCTTCGGAGATCGCTGGGGCGCTTGCAGCATCTGACATGAGAAGCGAGGCTACCCGTGCAGCCGAGATAAACCCGCTACCGATCGACCGAGAGACCCGCTTCTCTCTCGTAGAGTTCATAGAGCCAATCGAGCTACCGGACCCCATTCTTGATGCTGCAACCACAAAAGAGCTTGCCGACTTTCTCAAGGAAAGAGGTCTGATTCAGCGGTTTTTCGAGGATGGGATCGAACCCTCGAACAGTATCCTCTTCATTGGCGCTCCGGGCGTGGGTAAGACATACGCGGCCAACTGGCTTGCATACAAGCTCGCTCTTCCGCTCATAACGCTCGACCTCGCAACTTCGATATCCAGCTATCTCGGTCGATCCGGACAAAACATCAAGAGCGTCTTCGACTATGTCCGCGCACAGCCTGCGGTGCTCTTCCTGGACGAGTTCGACGCAATTGCGAAGCGGCGTGATGACGAGGGTGACCTTGGCGAATTGAAGCGCCTAGTGAACGTTCTTCTCAAAGAAATCGAGACATGCCCTAAGGGCAGCATCGTGCTTGCAGCTACAAATCATCCGGAGTTGTTGGATAGGGCGATTTGGCGGCGCTTCGACAGAGTTATAGAGGTGCCGCTTCCCGAGGAGAACGAACGCATGCGACTCTTCGGGAGACACTTGCCCAGCGACCGCTTCACGCTCTCGCAAGAGATGCTCTTCCTCATGGTCGAGAAGAGCGCGGGCATGAGCGCCGCAGACATTTGCAAGCTTTGCGAGCACATTAAGCGCCAATCAGTGATGAATCCGGGCGAGAGCATAGAGATCATTTCTCTGAGCGAGCTGTACTCCAAATGCAAACCTCAAACGAAGCAGGAGAAGAGTGAGGCGTGCATAAAACTCAGAGAAATTAACCCAGCCCTTACCGTGCGAGACATTGCGCGGATCGTCGGAGTCGGCGCCTCGACGGTCTCCCGCTACATGAAGGAGGCATAAGCCATGTCCGACCCGCTGCCAATCCTTGCTCACGGCGAATCATATGCTCAGCCAGTTCAGAAGAAAACCGGTGGAGGTTCCAAGCCACGGCCACACGAGTACGAAGAGGCTAGGAACCGCCTCCTTGCTAATATCGGCGCTGTGTCCAGGCAGATGCAGACCGACCCTGATTCCTACCTCGAGGAAAAGGTGGTCTGTATACGTATGGAGCCCAAGTTCGAAGCAAAGTCCTATGCACCCTCGTCGGTGCTCACCTCTTCGGACGAGTTGCAAGTCATCGGCGGCAGGAGATACAAGACAGGCAACGTGCAACCTCAGAAGAACAGTAATGACGAAGATGCAGGAGAGCAGCTCGAGTTCGCAAAGCTCTACTTCCTGCGCACGACCTCAAAGGGTCTTGCCGATTTTGAAAACGCGCTTCGCACCGGGTCAAACGAATCGGACGCATGGCGCAACGAGGTAATGTCCATCCGTTCCTTCGACCTGCTTGAGCCGGGCGAAAAGATACTTGGCTTCGATGCGGAATGGAAAGAGGGCCTGGTCGAAGCCGTGCTTCATCCGCTCCAAGAAAGCGCCGAGGATGCCGTAGACCTGTTCTGTAAGGCAGCAGGACTCGGTCGTGACGAAATCGAGGTACGGTCATACAAAGACGGCGTTACATTCATCGCCGCACAGTTGAGCAGGGAAGCTACTATGGCAGCAGCGAGAATCAACCCGCTGCGCACGGTTCACCCGATGGGAAGAATCGCCTTCGAGCCGATACGGAGCGCGATGAGCGCACCAGCACCGCAGGTTGCTGCGGCCCAGAATGTCCCACCTGTGACCGTCGGCGTCTTCGATGGTGGATGCAATCCCAATGTCCCGCTCCTCTCCGGCTATGTCAATGCGCATGATGCCGTTGCATCGCTGCCCGACCAAGACGGCATCGACCATGGAACGGGTGTATGCGGAGCCGTGCTGCATGGCGAGCTTTCTGGTAAGGGAGCTAGTGACGTCCTTCCTGCGCCCGAGGTGAAGGTTGAGAGCTTTCGAGTGCTGCCACCGAGCGACCCCATCGACATTGACCTCTACGAATCGATCGACGCTATCGAGTACGTAGTCGGGCATAATCCTGACATCCAACTGTATAATCTCTCATTTGGCCCCGCTGGCCCCATTCTCGACGATGACATCAGCCGCTTCACTTATGCGCTTGATGTGCTGTCGTACAACCGCGATGCCGAGCCGCCCCTCTTTTGCATTGCGGCCGGCAATGACGGCGATTTGCCAAGCCCAGATAATCGTGTGCAGTCACCAGCGGATCTGGTCAACGGCATCGGAGTTGGCGCGTTTTGTATATTGCCTGATGGTACGAAGGCACGCGCTCCGTATAGCTGTGTTGGTCCGGGAAGAGAGGGTGCCAAAATCAAGCCCGACCTCCTTGAGTATGGAGGGGACATCAACAAGCCATTCGTGGTGGTTGCCTCAAGCGGAAATGCTTTAGGCGCAAGCGCGGGTACCAGCTTTGCATCTCCTTTACTCGTCCACAAGCTTGGCAGAATGATGTCGCGAAGCGAGGATATCTCACAGCATCTCGCCCGGGCTCTGGTCCTCCACAATTCGAAGCACAGTGATAGCTTTGTTCGAGAAGAGTACGGTTTCGGCATTGCTCCAGATGATCCATCGAGTTGTCTGAGCTGTGACGACAACCGCGTCACCACGCTATATCAAGGCATGCTCAGACCTAAGCAGCTTGTCTCGCTGCCGATATTTGCCCCCGGCATCGAGTCGACGAAGGGGCTTATCACAATCAGCTGGACCATCGTTGCAGTCTGCGAAACGAATCCCAATGATTCGGACGCATACACCTCAAGCTGCATAGTAGATACCCTCATTCCTCATGCCAACAAATACACGTACTCGCTCAAAGGTACAAGCTATAGGCATACGGTGAATCTCGCCACCGAGGAGGGGCGTATCAAGGCAGCTGAACTTGAACTGCAGGGCTACACCTCATCAACCTTGCCGGTGAGCAAGCCTGCAAAGAAGTACTGGGAAGAGTCAGAGTTACGAGCCAACGATATGAAGTGGGACAGTGTCATTAGCAGGACACAGCGCATGAAATCAAGCTCATTGTATGACCCGAAGCTGACGCTCCAATCCTTATTCCGTAATAATAACGATCCCGATGCGCTCACTCGTTACTATGCGGTCGTGACGGTCGATGCTCCAGGCTACAATGGCAGTCTTTACAACAGTACGCTCCAGGAGTACCGCAACTTGCAGCCAATCAAGCTCAGGATTGAGCCGCGTCTTGAGGCACGGAGTTAATAGAATGGACGGCCATCGTGCATAATTGCCTGATGGCCGTCCTGCTACATACAAAGCAATAGGATAATATTAGGCAGACAGAACGATGCCTCTCTCGTCGAGCAATCTGTCTACCGCGTTGAACAACTCTTGAAAGTTTCCAAGGGTCACATTAACGAACTGATACTTTAGGTCTTCGGAATGTGAACTCTCTCCGAAGAGCTCAGTAATCCCTGAGTTGAATTTCGACTTGCCATGGCGGCCTTCTCCTTTGAAGAAGGTCGCCATGGCCCCATTCCGGTCTTGTGATTATTCGCTGATTATTGCATCAGTTTTGCTACGCCGTTCCATGCCGCACTGCAACGCCGCTCCATGGTAGGCTGATACACGTTGACACGAAGAGCCTGTACGCGCCTAGCATGAGGCGTTTTCTTTTCCAAAACAATCCAGATGGCACGAAGCGTGCGGTAGTGTCGCGATCGTTGGTGTAGGTCTCGGTTCTCAAGGGTAGCCGGAGTCGACCCGAGGAACCGAGAATCGCCTAGAATGCCGTCATCCTAGCGTATGTCACGCCGCCTTCCCGCCGGGAATCGGGCTGTCGGCCACGACGAGCGCGATGAACCTGGCCACGTGCTCGGCGACGGCGCCCTCGACGGCCCTGCCGATGGAGTCGTCGTTGAACCAGCGGCGGCCGACCCACTCCTTGTCCATCTCGGCGAACACGGCGCCCATCATCCTGATGGGCTACTTCCTGCTCGGGAACACCTGTATGACGCGGCTGCGGCGCTTGAGCTCGCGGTCGGTGCGCTCCTGCACATTCTTGGTGCGCAGGCTGACGTGGTGCTCGCAGGGGAAGTCCAGGTAGCCCAGGGCGTCGGCCTCGGCCTTCTCGAGCACCTCGGCGGCCTTGGGGCAGACCCCCCCCGATCTGATCGGTGACGAGCTGGGAGCTCGAGTCCGGGCTCGCCGACTGCAGAACCAGGCTCGCCGCAGCGGCACGCGTGGACGGCGTGTACAGGGAGCGCGCCCGCGCCATCAGCGGGGGGGGTGCTGCGACCGCGAGATACGCGGTAGCGACCTTGGCCGCATGTGGGCGCTTCTGGAGGTTCGAGCGGAAGGATGTGAAGTGATGGGCGAAGACGTGAAATGGGCGTTGGGCATTGCGGTCACGGCGCTCGTGCTCGTGGCGTTTCTGCCGCTCGTGCCGGTCGTCCTGGTGCCGGGGCCGTGGAAGACTAGGGGGCGCGTCCGAGACCGAAACCCCCCGTTGGAGGGGCCGTCCGGGCCGTCCGTTTTTTGTCCGGGCGAGCTGAGATGCTTTTATCGCGATACGCGCAGATGGGAAGCACATCACTGGTATGATGGGCAAAAGGAGGAGATTATGAACACGACCGCAAGCTACACCGCCATGGGAATCGCCAAATACGTAGTTGACAAATGCTATAAAGACAACAAGCCGGTCAGCAACCTACAGCTACAGAAGATGCTGTACTTCTTGCAACTAACTTTCATCAAGGGGTACGACTCGCCCCTGTTCGACGACACGTTCGAGGCATGGCAGTACGGCCCGGTCATCCGCGACGTATACGTCAAGTTCTCCGAGTTCGGCGGTTCGCCCATAAAGATGATTTTCCCTGACGCAGTCCGCTTCGAGAACGACGAGCAGGAAGATTTCATCAACACCATCATCGAAAAACTGCGAGGACTTTCTCCCTGGAACCTCGTACGGGTCTCCCATGCGAAGGGGTCCCCGTGGGATGAGGTCTACAATAGGCGCGGACAAGACAAGGGAATCATCCCAAACGGTCTCATCGTCGCGGCCGCAAAGGCGGACCAGAATGGCTGAGAATCAAGAAGTGCCCGCCGGCATGAAAAGAGCCCTTGAGATTCTGACGAGCGTTCTCCAAGCCGCAAACGGCGACTATCTTGAGAAATCGATGCTCATTGTTCCCGACGTCGAGGCGGACTCCGATGAGACACAGAAAAGGGATGCGCTGACCAAACTTCTGGAAACCTTAGCGTCCGACGACCCAGGCCTCTCCCTCTCGGATGAAAACATCGCCGACGTCAAGGCCTTCTTCGAAAAGCTGTACGGCGGGCAGGTGAAGTTCCGCCATAGATACTCGGACGTCTGCAACGTCGTGTTTGACTACAAGGATTGCGAGCTCGACCCGACGAACGTCCCATACCCCGTAAGCCGCTTGGCCGACAACATGGGCAAGGTCCTGACAAGCATGCTGGAAGACCGACCCCGCTCGGAGCAGGCCGATAGTGTACGTAAGCTGTGCGACCACATCGAGCTTGAGAAGACGCGCCTACTCCACTACACGGAGCAGATGAAGATGATGTGCTCCTTCGAGGAAAGGAGCACGCAACTCGACGAGCAAATCAAAGAGCAGCAGGAAAAGACGGAAAGCGAAATCAAACGTCTGGAAGATGACTCGCTGAAGCGAATTGAGGAGGAAAAGAGAGAGGCGCAGCGTGAAAACGTGTCCGTCCTCGGCGTGTTCACCGGCATCGTCGTCGCCTTCGTCGCGGGCCTGACCTTCTCCTCATCCATCCTGCAGAGCATCGACAGGGCGAGCATCTACAGGCTATGCGCAATGGCGACAGTGATAGGAGTATTCCTATTCGACACGATAGCGATCCTGCTCTCGTTCCTGGGAAAGGTGACCAGAGTTGAATGCCCTGACCTGGCCAAGATCGTGAAGATCGCAAACTTCATCGCCCTCGTCTTCCTCGCCGCCGCGGTCTTCGCGAGATTCTTCATCCCTATGCCAGCTTACAACTAGCAGGAAGCGGAAACACCTACGACTAATCAGGGCCGCCCTCCGGGGCGGCTCCCCGCTTTTCGCGGCGGGGCGCGATTGATTGGAGGTGACGCTTGGACGCCGACGAGCCGCTGGCGAACCCGCGTCACGAGACATACTGCCACGAGCGCGTTGCGAGCAGAACCCAGAGGCAGGCGAAGCTCGCCGCGTGGCCCGAACGCTCGCGCTGGAAGCCCGAGACGGTGGACAACAAGATCTGCAAGCTCGAGGCCGAGCAGGAGGACAAGGCTAGGATTGCGAGCTCCATCCAGGGCGTCATGAAGCGCGTGAAGGCCAAGGGCGTGCCCGTGGTGGTCTACGAGCCCACGCTGGACGCGCCGGAGTTCTTCGGCTCCGAGGTGACCCACGACCTGGAGGCCTTCAAGGCCGGCTGCGACGTGATCGTCGCCAACCGCTGGAGCGACGAGCTCACGGACGTGGCGGACAAGGTGTACACGAGGGATCTGTTTAAGAGGGAATAGGGGAGAGCTGACGGCTGCGGCGACTCTGTCCTTTTGCATAAATCCAATTATTGAAAAGAGGGTGTATCGGTGCAAACCGATACACCCTCTTTTGGTTAAACAAGTCCCATTAGCCTTTGATTACGCTTTTATAGATATACGTACGTTCTCCGGTCCTACTCTTCAATTACCACCTCAGGGAGCCGAATCTGGATTAGGTGTTAAAGCAAATATATATTGGAAGGTAAGACTGATATATTCTCGTCAACGTCTTTAATGAGCAACCTTTGCTCTAGAAGAAGTTTATGCATGAGATTCTTTCCATGGTCTTTATTGTCGAGTGTGCTTCCATACTCATACAGAAAATGCGATATGCGTGAGTACAGATCTTCTCGAATTGCCTGCTCATCAACTGTTTTATCTGACTTGTTTGGATATTTTTTGTATAGAAATACAAGCTTAGTAACTCCACCGTATAGATTGACGGTGTCAAAAATCGATTGGAAGTAGGAATAGTCAGCCCGAGAAAGCGAGTGTCCGAATATCTTGATGAAACGGGTATTGCTGTCGCAGAGTTTTGCAGTTTCGCTTTCGTATGGCACTAATGACATAAGCCTATATGTTTTTGTAAACGGCACCGCCGGATGGTCTTCAGCGACGTCTTTTCCGTCAATGCCAAATATTGTGTCCGTTTTGTCCAGTGAGCCATGAATATTCCGGGCAGCAACAATTCCCAGCTGCTGATCTTCCGATTTTAATGGGGTTGTATAGTTAAAGTTTAAGATAGATGTTTCATAGTTCTTTTGCTGGGCCTTATTAATGCAGGCATTGCGAATGGCTGCATAATACTCCACAGCCTTTTCCCTGTATTTATTGTTATTATCGACTTGTTTTTCTAGATAGCTCGCAAAGATGTGCTCGTAATCTTTTAGTGAGGTTAGAAGGAAATGGGTGAGCTCATCCTGGGAAACGTTTTCCTTACCCAGACTAGTTGAAACGTAATTGTATACGGCGTTATCTGGATGTTCAGAACGATTTGGTTTTGACGGATCAATTGTCCACACCAGTTGCTCATACATGTGGTCCAATCTTGAACCCAAGTCGTCATCATGGAACACATACGCTGAAATAAGGCTTTCTATATTGCACCACAATGGGTCGTTTTCACCGATTTCAGAAAGAATGACATCCCAGACATTTCTTTCGTCCTTAGGGATCGATTCAATTGAGCATGCTGCGTTCATCCTATTGCGATAAAAATCTGAGAACTTTGACTTCAGTCCGCAGGTCAAGTCGAATCCATTTCCAAGAATTATTAGTTGGTGCATTATTTAAATCCTTCAATCGTAGTGAACTCCGTGAATAGCTTCTCAACTATTTACCCGATTACTAAGGTGTTGCTACAACGGTATCCAACTTGCGAGGACACGACATGGGGCGTCATTGAGGAAAGGTTTTGGTAACTTGATATTGTCAATTTCCCTGTGCTGCTAATTTTGGAATCAGCGGTCGGCATATTTGCCTAACGTGAATCTTCCTTTCACCGACTGGCAAAACGATTTACACCTAATTTTGGGGTTCGTTTACAGCTAATTCGTTCGCCACTCGCCTGATCTCGCTACACTAATAACTGCTGCTACCAGGTAGTTTTCTGGCGCAGTTTCCAATGGCTCTTGCGAAGATCGGAGCGGTTATGTTTGCCACCGCGTTCCACACTAGCCGACACTACATCCTGTTTACTGCCATGGCCTGCCTATGCGTTTTGCTGGGCGGGCCTTCTTATGCCGCGGGCGCGGACAGCCTGTTCATCGCGGGCGCCACGCACTACGAGCCGGGTGTGTCGGGCCCCGGTTGGGCCTGGACCGATGTCGACCATCTGCATCTTAACGGCTACACGGGCGAGGCCATCGGCGCCGACGGCGAACTGGTGGTGACGCTTGTGGGGCAAAACTCCGTGGTCGAGACGCATGCGCCCGATGCGGACATTTCCATGAGCGGCATGGAGGTGTGGGGGAACCTTACGCTTCGCGGCTCCGGCTCGCTCACGGCTACGGGTTCGCAATGCGGGATCCATGTGGCCCAGGCGCTGGTGGTGGACGGCTGCACGGTCGATGCCAGGGCCGACGGAGCAGGCGTTCTTGACCAGACTGTTGCCGGCATTGCGCAGGTAGCTTGACCGTACGCGGCGGAGGGCGCGTTGTAGCCGCAGGCGCGGGATCCGATGCGGGCTTGCGCTTTTATGGCGTGCGCTTGCTCGACGAGGGATTTGGGACAGACGCAGCGAGCAAGACGCTTGCTGTGGATGCCTCCTGGCTGGATGCAACCGGTACGGATGCCGGCGTTGCCTGCGATCGTGGATCGCTCGTTGCGGCGCACTTTGTGACGCCTGCAGGCGGAACCTTTGGCGCTGCTAGCGTGGTGGATGCTGACGGGGCCGTGGCCACGCATGTGGTGATTGAGCCCGATGGTGCTACCGAACCGGCGGGCGAGACCGTTACACCCGGCGGCGAGGTGCCGGGGGATGGCACGGGCGAGCCTACTGGTGGCGCCGACCCTGCTGCGGGGCAACCCGGTGCGGGGCCGACAACGGATCCTGCGGTGAAACCGGCAGCTACGACTCCCAAGACAACGGTCACCAAGACCACGGTCAGCAAGACGACCAAGCCCAAATCCACCATGGCAACAACACCGGCGCTTCCCAAGACCGGGGACGGCTACTGGATAGCTGCCTCCTTAACGCTATTCCTGCTGGGGACAGTGCTTCTGAGCGCCGCACATCGCTGCTGATGCGGTACGACGCACTTGACCGCGATACAAGAGCTCTGTAGGAGCTTTAAGGGCAACGCTTTCGGCAAGGGAGCGTTACTTTTTCATGCATATAATGTCTAACGTACAGCCATATGCGTTTCCGAAACAAGGACTATGTTTCGGCGCTGGCCCTCTGACGTTCTAATGTTGAACGGCAAATAACCCATGATTTCGCCTTCCGACATATCCGCTGTCGTCTCCCACGTGCTAGCTCAATACGACGTTAGCGAAGCATATTTATTTGGCTCGTTTGCCCGAGGCGAGCAAACGCCCGATAGCGATATTGACTTGCGCCTAGTCTGCGGCAACACCATGACGCTCGGCATGCTTTACGAACTCTCCTATAAGCTCGAGATGGAACTTGGGCGAAAGGTTGATATCATCACCAACCCACCAGAGCGCATGCGCCCGTCCTTCCGCAAAAGCATCGAGCAGGATGAGGTGCGTGTCTATGAAGCACTGCAAGCAGGACGAGGGGTTTGCGAATGCCAGCCCGCGGCCTTTCCCTTCCAGAACTCAGCCCGGTGACCCTCCAGGCCATTCTCGAAGGCGATGCGTTCTTAGCGACGGGGGAGTCCGGCCGCTTCGACAACGGCGTCGACCTTATCAATGCAGCTCTAAAAGCTCCTGAAGTGTGAGAGAATTTAACAACCGAAGAGACGGTCGTCTTGGAGGTGCCAGATCGGCGAGGTACGTACCTCGCCATTTTTGTACGATTTGAATCAAATGTCTAAGCATTTGAACCTGCATATCGACGAGGTCGGCAATGCGGATAAGCCTTTTCTGCCTAGTGGCAGGCTTAATTCGCGATATCCTTCATGTGTTATACTTGAGCCATAAATTCTGTTTCAAGTATTCGAAAGGCTTGAGATGAAGTTGTTAAAGGTTTGCTTCGACCATCTCTCGATGTTCGAAGACGGGTTATTCGAAATCGACCTGTTCGCCTCCGACCGCGTGACGGCCTCCGATGAGTCGGCTTTCGAACTGGCGGACCATCTCTACGTGAATAGCGTCGTTGCGCTGGCGGGCATTAACGCTACGGGCAAGACAACAGCACTGAACCTGCTGGAGCTCGCCTGCCGCATTGTTGACGGCTCTCCGGCGCGCGGCGGCGGGCTCCCACCAACGTTCCCCGCCGCGTTCGACGGCCCGTCCAAGCTCAAGTGCGTCATATGGCACGCAGATCGTCTTTACTTGCTCGAGTCGGTGCTGCAGACTGTCGAAGGAGGCGACGACGGTCCCGAGCTGACGTTCTCCGATGAGGTGATTTCTTCGCTGCCAGCCAAGGCCCTCAAGCGCTCGACCCTGGCATCCTGGGCCGAAATCGAGAAACTCACGTCCCCGCTGTGCGACCGTGCTCAGATGCCGGACTCTTGGGCGGCGCTTACGCCGCCTGACGTTTCCGTCGCAGCCGCTGTGCTCGCCAAGGACTTCGGCCATCGCATCCGAGCGACGGCATTGCGCGACGGTGGCTTCCGCCTCACTGAGCAATTCAACGGTCTCGACGACGTGCTTCGTGTTTTCGACTCTGGCATCGAGCACCTTGAGGTCCGGGACTTCGGTCGCGCCTTCGTACTAACGTTTACAGGTCGCGAGCCCATCACGATCTCCGAGCGGGGGCTCACCGAGGTACTCTCCTCCGGCACTGTACGTGGCCTAGGGCTGGTGCAGCGCGCGATGAGGGTCCTGCGCTCCGGCGGCTACCTGTTAGTCGACGAGGTGGAGAACCACCTTAACCGCCAACTGGTTAACGTCGTGCTTGATCTGTTTGCCGCCCGCGGGACCAACCCCAACGGCGCGACGCTGGTTTTCACGACTCACTACCCGCAGCTCCTCGATCACGTGCACCGCAAGGACAACGTGTTTTTTCTCGCCCGACGCGACTGCGGTGCGCGCGTGGTGAAGTACTCCGACCGTGTGAAGCGCATTGAGAATAAGAAATCGGAGGTATTCGCCTCGAACTTTGTGAAGGGGACCGCTCCGCGCTACGCCGACGTGCGCGCGCTTAAGGAGCTCGTCGCAGGGGAGGTGTCCGGTGAGCAGTGATAACGGTTTTCGCTTTGCGGGATATCATCCGATCATCTCCTGCGAGGGAACAGCGGAACAGGTGGCCGTGGACATTCTCCTTGAGGCGGACGCGCTCGTCTTTCCAGAGGCCGACGTCGTGGACG
Source organism: uncultured Collinsella sp. (assembly GCA_902475615.1). Classification (GTDB taxonomy): domain Bacteria; phylum Actinomycetota; class Coriobacteriia; order Coriobacteriales; family Coriobacteriaceae; genus Collinsella. The sequence goes on from CABSAD010000001.1 coordinate 15,491, forward strand.
TCACCCGCCTGCGCAAAGCCTCCGATATCCAAGATAACTACCTCAACTTAGACTATGACTGGCCAGTCTGCATCGTCAGGGTGCTGGACTCGAGGAAAGAACGCTTCAAACTCGGCAACCTGTACGCCGGCCGCTTCCCGGTGGTTAGCTACGTGACCCATCCTGAGATAGAGGTACTGGCCATCATTCGAGAAGGCGCGTGGAGACGCTGGCACGGCGGACATATGAAACCGAGCGACTTCTGCAAACAGGAGCTCGACATGCGCAAGGTGAAGAGAGAGGGCTTCCTAAGAGATTATTGGGATGCCGATTCGCTTACGACCGCCGCCAGGGAATACAGGCGTCTTTCGAAAATCCCCAAGGGCGAGTTGTGTCTGGCAGACCTCATCCGGTAAAGGCTTGCAGCCACCGCAATACCCATAACGCTTCCCAAGACTACCGACTGCCGCTTGATTGCCCTTTTCTCAGCGCTTTTCTTACCATGCACACCACAGCCATAACGCCCATTTCCGGAAGTGCGGGGAAAATCGCAACCAGCCGAGCACAAACCATATTTTGGCGTCAAAAACGCAGGTCGCGAAAGGGAATAACCGGGGTCTGGTTGGCGGAACTCGGTCTTTCCCTGCACTTCCGAACTCGGAGAGTCTTAGAAGCCAGTATTGAATATCGGCAGCCACTTGCCGAAAATCCATTTGAGGGAATCCGCATCGTCGATATCATTCGAGAGGGGATGACGGACGATGATCCACGCCTACAGTGAGATGTATCTCGAGGATGCCATGAGAACGCTGGGCGACGCGGTCGATTTTGCCCTCTGTGACCAAGGGCTGACTTCGGCCGAGTTGACGGCGATCCTGTCGAACGCTTTTGAGATGAAACAGTTTGAGCGCGGTATGCCTCGCGTCGTCTGCGGCATGGCGGGCGACGAGCTCGCGCGCGATATTATCGTCCATGCAGGACTGACCCCCGTCGAATGCAGGGAGACCTATCCGTTTGACCGTTCGCCTCAGTATTGGGCGGGCTGGGTTTTGGCCTATGCGCAATGGATGAGCAGCTTGTGTTTTAGCGACCTGTTTGAAGTCGCCCCGCTCGATTGGATAATCGGCTCGTACCATCCGCTTCACGAGGCCTCCGAAGACAAATTCGCCCAGATTGTCATTGATAAATGGAACAACGCCCAGGCAGACAAAAAGGGCCTTAAGGCAGCACGAAAGGCGGCCGGACTAACGCAAAAACAGCTCGCCGCCCAATCGGGGGTTAAGCTTCGCGCCATACAACTCTACGAGCAGAACCAGCTCGACCTACGCCGTGCCTCGGTCTCCTCGGCATTGGCGCTCGCAAATGCCCTAAACTGCACTATCGAAGACCTCGTCTGGCAGCCGATTGCTCTGGAGTACGACTCGCGGGCTATTTCGTCTGTAAAGCTATAGAGGAGTCAGACATGCCTTGGAGCTATGTTCAACAAGATGACGGCGCTGATTGCGTTGCTCAAGAAGATCATTCAACTGTGCACGTGGCAAATTCAGCATCACCGATTTTGCTCGACGGCGCCACGTCAATCGACGAAGCTGTTCGGCTGACCATTGCGGGCATGCCCAACGCGCTCAGGCTCTTGGAGAACTCATGATGGCGATGGCGCAGCGGAGCGCTCATCCGTCCGCGCCGCTCGTGCTCGATGATACCGGTTCGCTCGAGGCCATGGCAGCGGCCGTGATGCGCATACACAGCACGTTGATGAAGGTCGGGCGCTGTTATACGACCGACGCCACGGGAAACCGGGCTGCGCTTGAGCTTGGACGCGTCGAGTCCGTGCTTGCGGGTGCATTCTGTACGATATTCGGTCAATCGCCGGCCGACCGCTTCGCAGACATCTTTGACCAGGTCACCTACGTGGCCGAGCACATGGTCAAGGACCACATCTTTGAGGACGGCAACAAACGCACCAGCCTTGTCTTTGCGTTGTCCGTTCTAAGATTCGCAAGCACTCCGGTCGTGCTGTCCGACAGTCCCGAGCCCAAAGACAACCAGTACTACGTCTGGATCCAAGACCTCGTTTCTAGTCGCCGCACGACCAGCGAGCTCGCCGAAGAGCTGCGCCGCGGTTGTGTTGTAGGCTCGGGCGACCCGTCGCGCGTATAGAATCTAAGCATCCGCACGCCAGTTATTGAATGGATTGGACACCACATGGAAATCCCCAGCACCCTGTGCAGCAATGTCTACGAGTTTGCCTTTTGCCCCGAGCCCTGTTACGACCGCCTGGTCGACCTCGCCGATCCCGAGGACTGGGGTCCTAGCAACCGCATCCTCAAAAACTACCTGTCGTTTTCGTTTAGCCGCGCGGTGTTTTTGACCGAACGCGACGTGGACCAGACCGCACCGTCCAACCTGCCGCTGGTGTTCGACGACGACCGCTGTCTGTTTAACACCGGCCTGTACACACGCCGCTACGAGACCATCTACGGTCTGTTTGAGCCCAATACCAAGCCCGATGCACGCCAGCGCTGGTTTTTAAAGGGTTTCTTTAAGGAAAGCGACCCCATGCTCGTCTCGTTTGAGTACCTGCCGTGCCGCGTGCGCTTTACCGAGGACCCCTCCGAGCTGGTCTTTGACTACCGCCTGCCCATCCGCTCCAACATCGACCACATTTTGGGCGACGAGGAGAACCTTACGCGAATTCCCGCCAGCCTGATGGGGGAGGACAACTCGTTGCTGCTGCGTCGCGCCTTTGAGGGTGCCGTCGTCGAAGCAGCCCGCCGTGCCGCCGCCAACTACACGCTCGCCGTACCGCAGTTCTACGGCGGCCGGATTCAGCTGCTGTTGCCGCTGTGCCTAACCGGCGACAAGCCCGAGCTGGCGCTAACCATCCAGCGCGAGGACGGCTTCTACGCCGCGCGCACCTGTCTCACGCTCGACATGGCCTACAACAACGCGCGACTTATCTGCCGCCCCGAGACCTCGTGGATCAAGCGATAAAGGTTTATTTAGCCGCTGATTTGTCACGTGCCCTGATTGCGGTGACGCGATTTGCGCCCACGAATTTAAAATCGGGGGTAAAAAGTTCTTGGAAAACCTCGCACGGCTATGTTAGTATCTCTTTTGCCGAAAGGCGACGGGCGATTGGCTCAGGGGTAGAGCATATCCTTCACACGGATGGGGTCACAAGTTCGAATCTTGTATCGCCCACCATCTAAAGCACAGGTCAGAGGTGTTAAGTCTCTGGCCTTTTTCTTTTTGACAACAAGGGTGACACCAAAACTGACACCAAAAATAAATCGTAGCCGTATAAAGCGTCATTTCTTTACCGCACCCTTTTGCAGACGCCATTGCATGTTTTGCATAAAACGCATGCGTATTTTCATTCAATTCCCCATGTGATCCGCGCGCAAATGTGGAGACAGGGACCACATGCCCAGAGCGCCTTCCAGCGGATTTCTATCACACGGCGGTTTTTCGGCGGAACTCGTCAAGCTTTTGGTTTGCTTCCGGTACTTACCCGCATGATGCCCCGGTAGATAATCGGCCATGTCCGCAATCCACACGGCCTACGGCCGATACCAGGGGAGGCACAAATGGACGAAATCGTCTGCGCAAACACCGCATTCCGCTACTGGCGCTGTCCACCGCAAGTGCGCGACCTCTACCCACGCCTACCCAACGCCGAAGACGGCTGGCGAGCTCTATCCCAAGCCCCTTTCGTGACCGACGTTCTCAAGACGCCAGTCATCACAGCAGCATCAACACGAAGTAACCTGCATTCCGAGACAAGACGGACCATCCGATGGAACAGCGCCTATACAGAGAAGGTTTCCATCGAAACAGGTATGGGCTTTAGCGTCACAGACCCTCTTAATACGCTATTCACCATGACTCGAAGCGTGCCTTCATGCGATCTAGTTCTTGCTATGTACGAGTTCTGCGGATGGTTCTCGATTTTTAAACCATCGCCCGCGGTCGATATGGCACTTGAGCAGGCAAAATCAAAAGAAGAGCAGTACACCACAGATAGTCTGTTTGAACTAGACGAAACCCAAGACGAGGCCCCATGGAAGCGAGTCTATGCTCGGGCGCACCAGAAGGACAGCGAGAATGATCAAAGTGGGCAGCAGGATGACGGATCCGGAAATAAAGCTAGCGGAAAGGGCACATCGCTCTGGATGAGAAAGCCTCTTATTGAAATAGAAGAACTGCATAGATTTGCAGCGAAGGTTAAAAGCGAGATGTGGGGAAAGCAATTCTACGAAGCCGCACAGCAGGTAATGGGTATTGCTGCATCCCCGCTAGAAGTTGCTGGAATCATGTTGCTAAGTCATCCGAGGCGTGCCGGCGGAGCGGAGTTTAAAAACATATACGTCAACGACTTAACACCGCTGTCGAATTCAGCTCGGAAAATCTCAGGCCAGAAAATCTGTTACGGCGATATCGTCATCGTAAATCCAATAACAATGAAGGCTGTGATTATCGAACTTCAAGGAGAGGTTATCCATGGATCGGGCGCTGTGCTTGACCACGACGCCACCCGAATGACGGCATTGCAAAGCATGGGATACGACGTATTTCTTGTAACTCATGACATGCTCAATGATCACGATCAGCTTGATGCCATCATTCACAGTGTGTGTGAGCGATTAGAGTTGCGCTACAAACCAAAAACCGAAGCGATGAGACGCGCTGAGACCAGATTGCGGGCCAACGTTCTGTGCAATTGGCTCGGTATTGGTAAGTAATAATGGCCAAGTGAGCATTTTTAATACTTTATATGCTGCCAGTAATTAAGTGCCATTTTATAACCACGCCGGTTTACTACGTTGGATTGGGGAAGGCCGAGCACACCGAATTCGCCGCTCGTAAAACCGCAGGTAGATCGCCTGCCCGTTTTGCGAAAGTAGGCGTGAGGTCGGTAATCCGGGAATCGGCGTAGTAAACCGGTCTGTTTATGAAGCGACTAGCTGGGGCGAGCTACGCACGGTTCCGTAAATTGGCCCGAAGGCGTGCGGAAGGGCTCATGCCCACGGAAGCACCGCGGATCGCTTAAGTCTGGCCGGCGGCACCTGGGGCGACATGCCGAGCCCCGGGAAGGAAGGCGGCGGGCTTGCCGCCGCCCGCGGGGCTTGCCCCGCGGACTATGTCGGGTACCGTGGGTCCTCTCGGCCCCGCGCCCGTTCCACGCGCCGCAAAATATTTTCCGAAATTGTCCTTGCATCGCCGTCCGAGTTCCCGTATAGTACATTTTCGCACGGGGGCGTAGCTCAGCTGGGAGAGCGCTTGACTGGCAGTCAAGAGGTCAGGGGTTCGATCCCCCTCGTCTCCACCCGAGCATTGATAAGGCTCCAACGCAAGTTGGGGCCTTTTTTCATATCTATTGATTTAAGCCATGTATTGGCTGAGTAGCATCTTGGCGACATACCCATTGTTAATTACGAATATGAATGTTGATAACTTTACGTCTCTAAATGACAAAGCTAGTCTGCAGCCCAATAACAAAGAGGCCGGGCGTAATGCCCGGCCTCGAAATACTCTGGTGGGCCCTCCGGGATTCGAACCCAGAACCCAGGGATTATGAGTCCCCTGCGCTAACCGTTGCGCCAAGAGCCCTTATAAAAGGTGAATGCAATTCTAATAAAGGCGACTCAGGCCAAATTTCTTCGCTTCACGTCGTGAAATACTACCATGCACGAGCAAGTCGCACAACGCAAGATCAAATCCGATGCTAAACAACAGCTAATCTAGGCGCGTCGCAGAAAAGACGTGTATTAGAAATAGTTAAAGCCTATATTTCAGGGCTCCAACATATTTATGCGTGAAATCAACCTGATGCCATTTCAAAACCATGCCGGTTTACTACGACGGATCGGCGACACCCGAGCACCGTGTGTTCTCCGTTTGCAAAACTGCAGGTAGGGATCCCACTGGTTACACGAAAAGGCGTGTGTGGTCGGACATTCCCGATTCATCGTAGTAAACCGGCATGATTTTGAGGCACTGGGGAGGGACGCTTCGCAATCGGACCCGATAATGGGACTGGCGGCGCACGGAAAACCCTGTTGAACGGGGCGGGTCGTGTTCCGCGTGCCAAGTCGGCCGGCGTACGGGCCGTGCGGGGGCCAGGCGCCCCGCGGGCTGGCGCGGTCCCGTGTGCGCCGGCGATCACGAAAGTTTTTCCGAAATTGTCCTTGCATCGGCGGGGGAGTTCCCGTATAGTACATTTTCGCACGGGGGCGTAGCTCAGCTGGGAGAGCGCTTGACTGGCAGTCAAGAGGTCAGGGGTTCGATCCCCCTCGTCTCCACCCGAGCATTGAATGAGGCTCCAACGCAAGTTGGGGCCTTTTTTCATATAGGCACACAAGGTCAAAGGCGGCACCATGATCCTCCTGGTCGACAAGATCGAAAAAAGCTTCGGCGCGCGCGTCCTCTTTAGCGGCGCGTCCTTCCAGATCAACCCCGGCGAGCGCTTCGCGCTCGTGGGTCCCAACGGCGCCGGCAAAACCACCATGCTCAAAATCATCATGGGCATCGACAGCCCTGACGCCGGCCAGGTCCAGTACGCCAAGGACTGCCAGGTGGGCTACCTAGAGCAGGAAACCAACCTGGAGCACAAGGACACCAGCATCCTCGCCGAGGTCATGGCCGCTGCCAAGGAAATCCGCCGCATGGGCGAGCGAGCCAACGAGCTACAGGCCCAGATTACCGAACTCTCCGAGCAGGGCAAGGACGTCGACGCGCTCCTTAACGAGTACGGCCAGGTTCAGGACCGCTTTGAACACCTGGGCGGCTACGAGCTCGAGAGCAACGCCCGCAAGATCCTTTCCGGCCTGGGCTTCAAGGTCACTGACTTTGAGCGCCCGTGCTCCGAGTTCTCGGGCGGCTGGCAGATGCGCATCGCGCTCGCCAAGCTCTTCTTGCGCCACCCCGACCTGCTGCTGCTCGACGAGCCCACCAACCACCTGGACCTCGAGAGCGTCCAGTGGCTGCGCGGCTTTATCGCCAACTACGACGGCGCCGTCCTCATCGTCAGTCACGACCGCGCCTTCATGGACGCCTGCGTCGACCACGTCGCCGCGCTCGAAAACCGCCGCGTGACCACCTACACCGGAAACTACAGCAGCTACCTCAAGCAGCGCGAGGACAACCTAGAGCAGATGCGCGCCAAGCGTGCTGCCCAGGAGCGCGATATCGCCCACATGCAGGTCTTCGTCGACAAGTTCCGCTACAAGCCAACCAAGGCCGCCCAGGCGCAGGAGCGCATCCGCAAGATCGAGCAGATCAAAAAGGAGCTCGTCATCCTGCCCGAGGGCCACAAGCACATCGACTTTAAGTTCCCCGACCCGCCGCGCTCCGGCGATATGGTCGTGAGCCTGGAGGGCGTCTCCAAGTCCTACGGCGACAAGCACATCTACAGAGACATCGACCTCAAACTCTACCGCGGCGAGCACGTGGCGCTTGTCGGCCCCAACGGCGCCGGCAAGTCCACCCTCATGAAGATCCTCGCCGGCCTGGAGCCGCCCACTTCCGGCACGCGCGACCTGGGTACCAACGTGGGCATCGCCTACTATGCCCAGCATGCGCTCGAGGGCATGACCGAGTCCAACACCGTCTTGCAAGAGATCGACACCGTCACGCCCAAGTGGACCGTGCCGCAGCAGCGTAGCCTGCTGGGCGCCTTCCTGTTTAGCGACAACGATGCAATTGAAAAGCAGGTCCGCGTGCTCTCCGGCGGCGAAAAGGCGCGTTTGGCCCTGGCCAAGATGCTCGTGGCCCCCGAGGCGCTCCTGTGCCTGGACGAGCCCACCAACCACCTGGATATCGACTCGGTGGACATGCTCGAGAACGCCCTGCAGAACTTCCCCGGCACCATCGTGCTGATCAGCCACGACGAGCACCTAGTGCGCGCCGTGGCCAACCGCGTGATCGACATCCGCGACGGCAAGGTCACGGTCTATGACGGCGACTACGACTACTACCTCTACAAGCGCGAAGACCTTGCGGAGCGCGCCGCTGCCGAGGCGGCAGGGGAGAGCGCGCCGGCGGCAAGCAAGAGCAACAATACCGCCAACGCCGCCCAGACCAGCAGCCCCGCCGCGGCCCCCAAGCCGGCCGAGGGCAAAAAGACCAAGGAGCAAAAACGCGCCGAGGCCCAGGCTCGCGCCGCACTCAACAAAAAGCTCAAGGGCGTGCGCAACCAGCTCAAGAAGATCGAGGCAGAGCTGGACAAAAAGCGCGCCCGCTATGACGAGCTTATGGAATTGATGGCAAGCGAAGAGCTTTATGCCGATCAGGACAAGTTCAACGCCGCGCTGGGGGAATATAACGGCCTTAAGCAAGAGCTACCTAAGCTCGAGGACGAATGGCTGGAGCTTTCCACCCAGATCGAAGAGGAGACCGCGCGTGAACTCTCGTAAGGCCGCTGCCGTGGCGATGAGCATCATCGCCATTGCCTGTCGCATCTGCGGCATCTTTATGAGCGCGATGACCGTGCTGCTGTGCTTTAGCGGCCTCACCGCCAAGCTGCAGATCGTGGGCTTTGTCGTTGAGCTTTCTCGCGCGCTGCCGAGTGCCATCGCCGGCTACGGCGTTATCACCTCGCCCTTTGGCGGTGTGTTTCGCCTGGATTACGCCATCGTGGCCGTCATCCTGTTTGTGGCCGACTACCTGCTCACGCGTGCTTCGCGCCGCGTCCGCTAGGGGATCGACATGTCCAGCAGCTACTTCATGAACCTGCTCGCCAGCGCCGTTGCCGTCATCGTTGGCATCGTCATCCACGAGAGCGCGCACGCCGCGGCGGCCTGGGCGCTCGGCGACAAGACGGCCCGGTCCCGTGGCCGCGTCTCGCTCAACCCGCTCAACCATATCGACCCGTTTGGCACCATTCTTCTGCCGCTGCTGATGCTCGCCGCCGGCGGCCCGGTGTTCGCCTTTGCCAAGCCCGTGCCCGTCTACCTCAACAACCTTAAGCACCCCAAGCGCGACGAGGTCCTGGTGAGCGTGGCCGGCCCCGAATCGAACATTGCGCTCGCGTGTCTCGCGGCCGCTCTCATGCACGCGACATACGGCAACCTCTACACCAGCATGTCCTTTGCCGTGGCGTCCCAAATCATGAACTTCGGCGCCACCTTTATCGTGGTCAACCTGTCGCTCGCGTTCTTTAACCTCATCCCGATCCCGCCGCTCGACGGCTCGTCGATTATCGTGCCGTTCCTCAAGGGCAAGGCGCTCACCAACTACTACCGCCTGCAGCAATACGCCATGCCCATCCTCATCCTAGTGCTGTATCTGCTGCCCATGTGGACCGGCATCGACGTGATCGGACGGTATTTCGACGTTACCGTGTATCCGCTGGCCGAGTGGCTGCTCAACTTCGCAATCGCCGGCATCTAAGGTAAACTTACAGGTCGACCGTGCAAAACGGTCGCAACATGCACCCAAACCGCGCCGCGAAGGCGCCGTCAAAGGAGGTCGAAGATGTCGTATCGCGTGTCGACGCAGGTCTACAGCGGACCGTTCGACCTGCTGCTGCAGCTGGTAACCCGCCAAAAAGTTGATATCGGCGCCATCTCGATCAGCGAGGTGGCCGAGCAATACCTTGCCGAGGCCGAGCGCATCGAGGCGCTGGACCTGGACGTGGCGAGCGACTTTCTGCTGGTTGCGGCAACCCTTCTGGACATCAAAGCCGCCTCGCTGGTGCCCCAGGAGGCCCCGCGCAAGGCAGACGATGATGACGAGGACGACGATGACCTCGAGGAACTCAGTGCGCTTGACGGCGACGCCCTGCGCGAGGTCCTGATTCAGCGCCTGATCGCCTACAAGCAGTTTAAGGGCGCGGCGGCAGCCCTTGGCGCGCGCATGCAGGCCGAAAGCCGCATGCATCCACGCGTGGCCGGACCCGACCCCGAGTTCCTGGGCCTTATGCCCGACTACCTGGCCGGCATTACCCTGCGCGGCCTGGCCGTCATCTGCGCCGACCTGGACGGCAAGCGCCAGACCTTCCTGCTGGAGGCCGAGCACGTGGCACCGCATCGCGTGCCGCTCGACCTGACGGTGGCCTCGGTCGACCGCTTTACCATGGCGCACCAAACCTGCACCTTCCGCGAGCTGTTAGACGGCGACGCCACCACCGAGCAGCTCGTCGTCACCTTCCTGGCTATGCTCGAGCTCGCCAAACGCGGCTCGCTCACGCTGAGCCAGGACGAGATCTTTGGAACCATTCAAATCAACCGCGTCGAGGGCGCCGAGGCATACGTGCCCGGCGAGGGCCCCGAGCTCACCGAATAGGAGCGACCAACCATGTCAACCCTTTCCACGCTAGAGGCAAACAGCCTCAAAGGCGCCCTCGAGGCACTGCTGCTGGTGTCGAGCGACCCCGTGAGCGCGCCCGCGCTGGCAGGAGCGCTGGATATCGCCCCGGGCGAGTGCGCGTCGCTTTTGGCCGAGCTCAAGGTTGAGTACGAGGAGGCCAACCGCGGCTTTCAGCTGCGCGAGGTCGCCGGCGGCTGGCGCCTGTTTACGCATCCTGCCTACCACGACGTGGTCGAGGCCTATGTGCTGAGCTGGGACACGCAAAAGCTGTCGCAGGCGGCGCTCGAGACCCTGGCCGTCATCGCCTACCACCAGCCCGTCACGCGCGAGGTGGTCAAGGGCATCCGCGGCGTCAACTCCGACGGCGTCATCGCGTCGCTCGTGGATAAGGGCCTGGTGCGCGAACTCGGCCGCGACCCCGAGCGCGGTCAGGCCATCATCTACGGCACGACCAACGCCTTCTTGGAAAAGTTCGGCCTGCGCTCCACTCGCGACCTGCCCGATCTGGAGCAGTTTGCCCCCGACGAGCAGTCGCGCCAGTTTATCCGCGAGCGCCTGAGCGGCCGCAGCATTCAGTCCACGCTCGAGGAGCAGGCCGAGGACCTGGACGAAGAGCGCGAACTGATCGATACCGATGTTGAGGACACCGATGGCGAGGAGCTTCTACCCACCGTCGATACCTCGGAGGATATGCATGTCGAGGACTAACGAAGCAGGGGAGACGCGCATCGCAAGCGCCATGGACACCACAGCGTCAGCAGGCGACGCCCAGCCCGTCTACCCGCACACCATGCGCCTGCAGCGCTTTTTGGCGCGCGCGGGCGTGGCGAGCCGGCGCGGCTCGGAGGACCTGATGACCGCCGGCCGCGTGACCGTCAACGGCGAGGTCGCGACCGAGCTGGGCACCAAGGTCGACATCGACCGCGACCATATCGAGGTCGATGGCATGCCGGTCAAGCTCAACCAGGGTGCCGTGTACCTGATGCTCTTCAAGCCGACCGGCTACCTCACCACCATGAGCGATCCGCAGGAGCGCCCTTGTGTGGCCGACCTGGTCCCGCGCGACCGCTTTCCGGGGCTCTTCCCGGTGGGTCGCCTAGACCGCGACACCACGGGCCTTTTGCTCTTTACCACCGACGGCGATCTGTCGCAAGACCTGCTGCACCCCAGCAAACACGTCTACAAGACCTACCAGGCGCTCGTGGACGGCCACCTGACCGATCGCGACTTGGAGCAACTCCGTCGCGGCATAGAGCTCGACGACGGCCTGTGCCAGCCGGCAATCTGCCGCGTCATCAACGCGCGCGAGGCAGAGGCTGTGGCTCCGCAAGGCGTTAAGCCCGGTACCACCGCCGTGGAGGTCATCATCCGCGAGGGCCGTAAGAACCAGGTCAAGCGCATGCTGAGCAAGATCCACCATCCGGTGATCCGCCTGCACCGCTGTAACTTTGCCGGCCTGGAGCTCAAAGACGTGGCCAAGGGCTCGTGGCGCGAGCTCACCGACCGCGAGGTGCAGATCCTCAAGGACGGCGGTATCCCGCCCAAGCAGGCCAGCTCCAAGCGCGGCGGCGCGCCGGCGACCAACACCGCGAGCCGCACGCGCCACCACGGCAGCCACGGTTCCGCGCCCAAGCGCAACACCTACCGCGAGCGCTACACGGGCTAACCAGTCCGCCAAGCCCCAGCGCCCGCGTCCCATACCAGCACGTCAACCACCGAAAGGAAGCATTGCATGATCGTCGCCATCGACGGCCCCGCCGGTTCCGGCAAGTCCACCATCGCCAAGGAGATTGCCCGCCAGCTGGGCTTTAACAAGCTCGACACGGGCGCTATGTACCGCGCCGTCACCTTCGCCGCGCTCGACCGCGGCATCGACCTGGACGACGAGGCGGCCATCGACGCCCTCGCCGAGCAGATCGAGATTCGCTTTACCAACGGCACCGGCGAGGACACGCGCCTGACCATCGACGGCCAGGACGCATCGGCCGCCATCCGCACCCCGCAGGTGGACGCCAACGTGTCCAAGGTCTCGGCCTACCCGGGCGTGCGCGCCGCCATGCTCATCCACCAGCGTCGTGCCGCCGAGGACCGCGACATCGTCGCCGAGGGTCGCGACATCGGCACCGTCGTGTTCCCCAACGCGCAGGTCAAAGTATTCCTGACTGCCGATCCGCGTGAACGCGCCCGTCGCCGCGTGCTGCAGCGCCACCAAAACGACGCCCAGCCGCTCACCGAAGAGCAGCTCGAGGCAGAGGTCGACGAGACCCTCGACGCCCTCAAGCAGCGCGATAAGCTCGACAGCAGCCGCGAGGTCGCGCCGCTCGTTCCCGCCGAGGACGCCGTGCACGTCGACTCCACCGCCCACACCATCGACGAGGTCGTCTCGATCATCGAGGACCTCATCAACCAAAGGAGGTAGCCCATGCGCCTGTTTAAGCAGACGCCCGAGGATTACTACAACGCCCCCTACGCCGAGTTCCCGGCGCTCATCCGCGGCACTGTCGCCGTAGTCATGGGCATCCTGTGGGTCTTCTCCAAGCTCATGTGGCGTTGGAAGGTCGAGGAAAGCGACCTGCTGTTTGAGCGGCAGGAAGGCCGCGGCAGCGTGGTCATCTGCAACCACACCTCAATGGCCGAGCTGCTGGCCGTTGAGACGGCACTGTTCTTTGGCGGTCGCCGCATCCGTCCCATCTTTAAATCCGAGTTTGCCAAGAGCAAGATCGTGCGCTGGGCCTTTAGCCGCGTGGGCGGCATTCCCGTCGAGCGCGGTACCGCCGACATGAAGTGTCTGCGCGCCGCCCAGCATGCGCTGCAACGCGGCGAAGACGTCCTGATCTTCCCCGAGGGCACGCGCATCCGCTCGCGCGAGATCAAGCCCGAGGTCCATGGCGGCTTTGCACTCATCGCCCAGATGGGTAAGGCGCCCGTCAACCCGCTCGCCATCTGCGGATGGTCCGACATCACGCCTGCGGGCAAAAAGCTCATGCGTCCCAAAAAGTGCTGGATCCGCGCCGGCAAGGCCATCTCGCTATCCGATGCACCGGCCGAGCTCAAGCGCAAGGAACGCCTGGCATGGTTTGAGTCCGAAGCCATGAGTCGCGTCTACGCCATGCGCGACGACCTGTGCGCCGAGCACCCGGGCAGGTTCTAGCCATGGGCGAGGAAGTCATGAACACTGCCGAGGCTGTGACCAGAAAGGTCGACGCCCCCACCATCGAAATCGCTGCCCACGCCGGCACCTGCTACGGCGTGCAGCGCGCGCTCGATATGGCCCTGGCGGCCGCCCCGCAGGCGGGGGAGAACGCTCAGGTCCACACCCTGGGCCCGCTCATCCATAATCCCATCGTGGTGCGCGAGCTTTCCGAGGCAGGCGTCGGTCTGGCCGAGACCTTAGACGACGCCGCATCGGGCACCGTGATCATCCGCGCGCACGGCGTGGTGCCGCAGGTGATCGAGGCCGCTCGCGAGCGCGGTCTCGACGTGGTCGATGCCACCTGCCCCTACGTGAAAAAAGTCCACGTGGCGGCGGAGCGCCTGGTACGCGAGGGCTACCGCGTGATTGTCGTGGGCGAGCCGGGCCACCCCGAGGTTGAGGGCATCCTGGGCCATGCCGGCGATGACGCTCAAGTCGTGAGCTGCGCCGCCGATGCGGACGCGCTGCCGCTCAAGGGCAAGGTGGGCCTGGTCGTACAGACCACCCAAACCGCGCAGAACCTGGCCGAGGTCGTGGCCGCCATCACCCCGCGCGTGCAGGAATTGCGTGTAATCAACACGATCTGCGCCGCCACGAGTGAGCGACAGCAGGCAGCAGCCGCACTTGCCAACCGCTGCGACTGTATGGTCGTGGTTGGCGGCAAGAACTCGGGCAACACCCGCCGCTTGGCGCAGATTTGCACAAACGCCTGCGAGCGTACGTATCACATCGAGGAAGCTTCCGAGCTTCAGGCCGCGTGGTTTACCGACGCACGCCACATCGGCATCACCGCCGGAGCCTCTACCCCACAAGAACACATCGAGCGCGCCGTCGAGCGCATCAAGGAGCTTTGCCGCTAATCATGGACCAGACCGTACCCGCATACGCCGCCGAGGTGGCCGATTACGGGCGCAGCCGCGACCCCGAGCCGGGTGAGGGCGCGCTCGTTAAAAACGTGCGCCCCGAATCGCCCGCATGGGATGTGGGTATCGAGCCGGGCATGCGCGTGCTCACGGTCAACGGCGAGCAGCTGACCGATATGATCGTGTGGCTCTGGGAGGCAGATGACGACACTGTCGAGCTGGAGGTATTCGACCCGCGCGACGACACCGTCACCCCCGTCGAGCTTGACCGCTTTCCCGGCGAGGACTGGGGTCTGGAGTTCGATGGCCCCATCTTCGATGGCATGCGTACCTGCGTAAATGCCTGCGTGTTCTGCTTTATGACCATGCTGCCCAAGGGCGGTCGCTCCACGCTCTACATTCGCGATGACGACTACCGCTTGAGCTTTTTGCAGGGCAACTTTGTCACGCTCACGAACCTCACCGACGAAGATGTTCAAAACGTCATCCAACGCAACATGAGCCCCATGAACGTGTCGGTCCACGCCGTGAGCCCCGACATCCGTCGCCGCATGATGGGCCGCAACGCCCAGCGCGGCATGGACGTGCTCGAGGCCATCATGGCCGCCGGCATCGAGATTCACGCGCAGATCGTGCTGTGCCCCGGCATGAACGACGGCGAGGAGCTGGAAAAGACTCTGCGCTTTTGCGAGGAGCACGAGCAAATCACGAGCCTGGGCATTGTGCCGCTTGGATTTACCAAGCATCAGAACCGTTTTAGCTGGTCCTACAGTGACAAGCCCGAGCTGGCGCGCGAGACTATCGCCATGATCCGGCCCTTCCAGGACCGTGCCTTCGAGCGATTTGGCCGCCACACCTTCCAGATGAGCGACGAATTCTACCTGGATGCCGGCATCGAGCCGCCCGAGGCGGACTTTTACGACGGCTACCCGCAGTACTACGACGGCATCGGCATGATCCGCTCCTATCTGGACGAGACCGACAACGTGCTCGCCGCCGATGTCGAGCGCCTGCGTCGCGTTCGCGAGGCGATCGCCGCCCGTGGCCAGCGCCTGTTGTGCCTCTCGGGCGCCAGCGCGCGCGATACGGTAGCGCGTTTTGTGGAGTCTCCACAGGGCCTTGCCGGTACCGTCAGGGCCATCAAAAACCGCTACTTTGGCGGTAACGTGGACGTGACCGGCCTCATCGTCGCCTGCGACATCCTGGAGCAGCTGCCGCAGGACCTGTCGGGGGTTATGCTCTTTGTGCCTAAGCTCATGTTCAACGCCGACGGTATGACCCTTGACGAGTATCATCGTGACGAATTACTCGCAAGCCTTACCGGTCGCGGCGCCGAGGTTCATGTGGTATCGACCATGCCGCATGAGCTGCTCGATACCCTGGAGCACATCCTTGGCATAACGCCCGCCAATTCAACTATTCCCGCTGACCCTACCCATTAAAGGAGAGCAGATGAAACCTATCGTCGCCGTCGTCGGACGCCCCAACGTGGGCAAGTCCACGCTCGTCAACCGCCTGGCCCAGACCTCGGACGCCATCGTCCACGAGTTCCGCGGCGTCACGCGCGATCGCTCGTATCACACGGCCGATTGGAACGGCCGCGAGTTCACCATCGTCGACACGGGCGGCATCGAGCCGCTCAAGAGCGATGACGTCTTTGCCACGTCCATCCGCGACCAGGCCCTTGCCGCCGCCGAGGAAGCCGCTGTCATCCTGTTTGTGGTCGACGGCCGCACCGGCGTCACCGAGGAGGACGAGTCGGTCGCCCGCATGCTCAAGCGCTGCGACAAGCCGGTCTTTCTGCTGGTGAACAAGCTCGACAACCCCGATCGCGAGAATGACAACATCTGGGAGTTCTATTCGCTCGGCATCGGTGAGCCCACGCCGCTCTCGGCCCTGCACGGCCACGGCACGGGAGACCTGCTCGACGACATCGTGGCCCTGTTGCCCGAGGAGGAGGACGAGGTCGCCGACGCGTTCCCCGATGCGCTCAACGTGGCCATCATCGGCCGCCCCAACGCCGGTAAGTCCTCGCTGTTCAACCGTATCCTGGGCGCCGACCGCTCCATCGTGTCCAACATCGCCGGCACTACGCGCGACGCCATCGACACCGTCGTGGAGCGCAACGGCAAGCACTACCGCATGGTCGACACCGCGGGCATTCGCAAGAAGAGCACCGTGTACGAGAATATCGAGTACTACTCCATGGTCCGCGGCCTGCGTGCCATCGACCGCGCCGACGTGGCGCTGCTTGTCGTCGACGCTTCTGTGGGCGTCACCGAGCAGGATCAGAAGGTCATGGGTTTGGCCATCGAGCGCGGCTGCGCCATCGTCGTGCTGCTCAACAAGTGGGACCTGCTCGACGACGACCGCAAGCGCGAGGCCTGCATGGAGACCGTCGACCGCCGTCTGGGCGTCATGGCTCCCTGGGCCCAGTATCTGCGCATCTCGGCCCTGACCGGCCGCAGCGTCGAGAAGATCTGGGCGATGGTCGACGCAGCCGAAAAGACGCGCTCGCAAAAGATCACCACCTCGCGCCTCAACACCTTCCTCACCGACCTGCGCGAGTTCGGCCACACCGTGGTGGACGGCAAGCGCCGCCTGCGCATGCACTACGTGACCCAGACGGGCGTCAACCCGCCCACGTTTACGTTCTTCGTCAACCACAGCGACCTGGTCAACGACACCTACCAGCGCTACGTGGAGAATCGTATGCGCTCGACCTTCGATTTTTCCGGCACGCCCATTCGACTCTTCTTTAGGAAGAAGGAGCAAAAGGATGCATAATCCGATTCTGCTGACCGCCATCTGCGCCGTGGTCTCGTTCTTTATCGGGGCGATTCCGTTTGGCCTGATCCTGGGCCGCGTGTTCAACCACACCGACATTCGCAAGGCGGGCTCCGGCAACATCGGCACCACCAACGCCCTGCGCGTGGCCGGCCCCAAGGTGGCCGCACTCACACTGCTGCTCGACTGCCTGAAGGGCGCCATCTGCGTCCTTATCGCCCGTCCGCTTATCGCGAGCGTGGGCTATGGCTTCCCTGTGAGCATCATGGCGCCTGGAGCCCCCGGCGACTGGATGCTCGGCGTCATCTGCCTGGCTGCGGTGTGGGGGCACATCTTTTCTCCCTACCTCAACTTCCATGGCGGCAAGGGTATCGCCGTGGGCTTGGGCGTCATCCTCGCCTGGTACTGGCCCATCGGTCTTTCGCTGCTGGGCATGTTTATCGTGGCCGTCGCCATCACCAAGTTTGTCTCGGTAGGCTCGCTTGCCGCGGCCATCGGTCTTCCCATCGCCGTCTGCGCGGTCTTTCCGTACGGCAGCCTAGGCCTTAAGTTTTGCATGGCGATGATCGGCATCACCGTGGTGTGGGCCCATCGCGCGAACATCAAAAAGCTCACGTGCGGTAAGGAGTCCAAGCTCTCGTTTACCAAGCGCGTCACCGAGCCCGACGATAAGTAGGAGAGAGTCATGAATGTTGCGCTGATTGGCTCCGGCTCCTGGGGAACCGCCGTCGCCGGCCTTGCCGCCGCTCGAGCCGAGCGCGTGACCATGTGGGCCCATAGCGAGCAGACGGCCGCCGGCATCAACGGCGAGCACCGTAATCCCCGGTATCTGGTGGGATATGAGCTGCCCGGCAACGTCGTCGCCACCACGGACCTGTCGCAGGCACTCGAGGGCGCCGATGTCATCATCTTTGCCGTGCCCTCCACGCACCTGCGCAGCGTATGTCATCAGGCAGCACCCTTCATCGCCACCGACACCCCGGTGCTCTGCCTCACCAAGGGCATTGAGCCCGAGTCCGGCCTGCTCATGAGCGAGGTCATTGCCAGCGAGATCGGCAACGAGACGCGCGTGGCGGCCCTCTCGGGCCCCAACCATGCCGAGGAAATCTGCCGAGGCGGACTTTCTGCCGCTGTCATTGCCAGCAAAGACCCGCAGATAGGGGAGACCTTTAAGGACCTGCTCCTATCCACGGCCTTCCGCATCTACCTGTCGCAGGACATGACCGGTGTCGAGGTTTGCGGCGCCATGAAAAACGTCATCGCCATCGTATGCGGCATCTCCGCCGGTACCGGCGCGGGCGACAACACGCTCGCCCTTATCATGACGCGCGGCCTGGCCGAGATCAGCCGCCTGGTGCACGCCCGCGGCGGCCAGGCCATGACTTGCATGGGCCTTGCCGGCATGGGCGACCTCATCGCCACCTGTACCTCGGAGCATTCGCGCAACCGCACCTTTGGCTACGAGTTTGCCCACGGCGTGTCGCTCGACGAGTACCAGGCCCGCACGCATATGGTGGTCGAGGGCGCCGTCGCGGCCCGCAGCGTCAGCGAGCTCGCCCGTTCACTGGGCGTAGACATTCCGCTCACCTTTGCCGTGGAGCAAACGCTCTACAACGGTGTTACTTTGGATAGGGCGCTCGAAATTCTCACCGACCGCGTCCCATCGCAAGAGTTCTACGGACTCACCGACTAGTGCAGAAAGGCTACTACCATGGGTTCCATTAAAATCGCTCCGTCCGTCCTTTCGGCCGATATGGCCAACCTCAAGGGCGAGCTCGACAAGATCGCCGGTGCCGACTACGTGCACTTCGACGTGATGGACGGTCACTTTACCGGCAACCTCACCTTTGGCGTCGACATCCTCAAGGCCGTCAAGCGCTCAACTGACGTGCCGGTCGACGCGCACCTGATGGTGTCGAACCCCGATGAGACGGTCGATTGGTATGCCGATGCCGGTGCCGATATGATCACCGTGCACTACGAGGCCTCCACGCACCTGCACCGCACGCTCACGCATCTGCAGCAGCGCGGTGTCAAGGCCGGCGTGGTGCTCAACCCCGCCACGCCCGTCTGCGTGCTCGAGAGCATCATCGACGTTGTCGACATGGTACTGCTCATGAGCGTGAACCCTGGCTTTGGCGGCCAGAGCTTTATCCCGGGCACCATCGCAAAGCTCCACGAGCTCAAGGCCATGTGCGAACGCCACGGCGTGTCGCCCCTGATCGAGGTCGATGGCGGAATCTCTTCCAAGAACATCGCCGAGGTCGTCAAGGTCGGTGCCAACGTGCTCGTAGCCGGCTCCGCCGTATTTAAGTCCGAAGATCCCGCTGCCGAGGTTGCGCTGCTGCAGAAGCTGGGCAACGAGGCCGCACAGGAGGCATAAACCCTTATGACCGCAGGTCAAAACCGCATACCCGTGAATCTTGACTATGCCGCCTCGACGCCCATGCGCGCCGAGGCGCTCCTTGCGCAGCGTGAGTACGACGACAGCGAGCTTGCCGGCGTCAACCCCAACTCGCTGCATTCGCTCGGCCGCAAGGCCGCTGTGCGCCTGGAAGTGGCGCGTCGCGAGATCGCCCGCAGCTTTGGCGCGCGCGTCCGCCCGTCCGAGATTATCTTGACCAATGGCGGCACCGAGGCAAACCAGCTGGCGCTCCTCGGACTTGCCGAGGGCGCCCGTCAGCACGACCGCAAGCGCAACCGCGTGATCGTATCTGCCATCGAGCACGATTCGATTCTGGACAACCTGCCGCTGCTGCGTGCCGGCGGCTTTACCGTCGATCTTGTGCAGCCCTGCCGTGCGGGCTACATCGAGACCTCCGTGCTGAGCGACTTGCTTGGCGATGACGTCGCGCTCGTGAGCATCATGGCCGCCAATAACGAGACCGGCGTGGTGCAGCCCATCCGCGAGCTGGCCGCCGCCGCGCATACCGTGGGCGCCCTGTTCCACACCGATGCCATCCAGGGCTACTTGCATATTCCGCTCGATGTCACCGAGCTGGGCGTCGATGCTATGACCGTTGCCGCGCATAAGATCGGCGGCCCTGTGGCATCCGGCGCGCTCTACCTTAAGAACCGCACGCCGCTGCGCCCCCGCATCTTTGGCGGCGGACAGGAAGCCGGACGTCGCGCCGGCACGCAGGACCTGCGCACACAGCTGGCCTTTGCCGCCGCCGCGCGTACGCTGGCACCCCATGTGGCCGAGGAGCGCGAGAAGCTGCAAGCCCTTTCCGACAAGCTCTACGCCACGCTTACGGCCCACCCGCGCATTCACGCCACCATGGGTGACTACGCGCAGGCCGACCGTCTGCCCGGCATGGTATCGATCTATATTGACGGCATGGACTCCGAGGAGCTCATCATCAAGCTCGACGCCGCCGGCTTTGAGGTATCGGCAGGCTCGGCATGCTCGAGCGGCAGCATGGACCCCAGCCACGTTTTGAGCGCGATGGGCATCGGTCGCGAGCAGGCTCTGGGCGCACTGCGCATTTCCTTCGATGACCGCGTGAATCCGGACGATCTGAACGACTTTGCCCAGACGCTGCTCTCGATCGTAGGTGCCGCATGATCGTCGCCGAACTCGAGCGTGCCCTGCTGACGCGCTACCCCAAGGCGGACGCCGAGGGCTGGGATCATGTTGGGCTATCTGTGGGAGATCCCGCTGCTGTGATCACCGGTGTTGCCTGCGCACTCGACGCGACCGAGGCCAACGTGCACCGCGCTCTCGAGGCCGGCACCAACGTGCTGCTGACGCATCATCCCGTCTATATCAAGGCACCCGAGGCATTTTGCCCGCCCAGCGCGACGCGTCCCCAGTGCAGTGCGGCGCTCTACGAGGCGGCCCGTTGTGGGGTGAGCATCATCTCGCTCCACACTAACCTGGACCGCTCGCATGAGGCACGCATCTGCCTAAGCAAGCTGTTGGACGCCGCGCCCGCAAGCTCGCTGGAGCACGTGGACGACCCCGAAGCGAGCGGCCTGGGCGCACTTGCAACGCTCAACAACCCCTGCAGCCTACGCGACCTCGCCAACCGTGCCGCCACGGCGTTTGGCAGCGACCCGCGCGTGTGGGGCGAGGCCGATCACCCATGCCGCACGGTCGCCATTTTGGGCGGCTCCCTGGGCGATTTTGGAGAGCTTGCCATCGCCGCGTGCGCCGATGTGATCGTGACGGGCGAGGCGGGCTACCACGTGGCGCAAGACCTTGCCTTGCGTGGTCTGCCGGTGATCCTGCTCGGCCATGACCGCTCCGAGGAGCCATTCATTGATATATTGATGAACTCTGCAGTTGACGCCGGGGTCGACCCCCGTCATGCGATTAAAATACTGAACCCTTGCCAATGGTGGACTGTGACAAAAGGAGAGAACTTATGAGCGCCGGCGCTACGCTACTCAAGCTGCAACAGATCGATTTGGAGCTCGCCCGCAACAAGAGCGAACTTGCCAATATGCCGGAGCTCAAGGAGCTCGCTTCCAAGCGCAAGACCTATGTAAAGCTTAAGTCCGAGATGACCAAGCTCTATGCTCAGCGCAAGGACCTGGACATTGAGCTCGATGATCTCAACACCACCGAAATCCAGACCAATAACGCCATCGAGGCCGCCAAGAAGCGCCACGTTGACGGCTCTGACTACCGCGAGGTTCAGGACCTGGAGAACGAACTCGCCACCCTGGCCAAGCGTCTGGACAAGATCGAGCACACCCGCAAAGATGTCGTCGTCGCCCACAAGGAGGCGCTCGACCGCGAGGCCCGTGCGCAGGCCATCATCGCCAAGTTCGAGGAGGGCGTGAAGGCCGACACCAAGGCCGCCCGCGCCAAGGCCGCCGACCTCCAGTCTCAGATTGATGCCGCCACCAAGGAGCGCACCGCGCTTGCCGCCACGCTGCCGACCAACGTGCTCACCGATTATGAGCGCCTGCTCAAGCAGTTCCGCGGACTGGCCGTCGAGACCATCAAGGGCAACATCCCCACGGTCTGCCACACCGCGCTGCAGGCGTCGTCCATGAGCGACCTCAACCACGACGGTAGTGAGATTACGCATTGCCCGTACTGCCACCGCCTGCTCGTGCTCCCCAGCAAGGAAGCCTAACGATGACGGCGGCACCCAACAAATCAATGCAACTTGAGGGAAAAACGATCCTGCTGGGCATTACCGGCGGGATCGCCGCCTATAAGTCGTGCAATATCGTGCGCCTGCTGCAAAAGCGCGGCGCGCGCGTCAAGGTCGTTATGAGCGAGCATGCCACCGAGTTTGTGGGCCCGCTCACCTTCCGTGCACTCACCCACGAACCCGTTGCCGTTGGCCTATTCGACGACCCTTCCGACCCCATCCACCACATTTCGCTGGCGCAGGAGACCGACTTGGTGGTCGTGGCGCCCGCGACGGCCAATATCATCGCCAAGATGGTCAACGGCATCGCCGATGACCTCATCTCCACAACGCTGCTTGCCACGCCGCGACCCATCGTGATCGCACCCGCCATGAACAACGGCATGTGGAAGGCGCCGGCAACGCAGGCCAACATGGCCACGTTGCGCGACCGTGGCGTCCATGTGGTGGGACCTGGCAGTGGCTACCTTGCCTGTGGCGACGTGGACACGGGACGCATGGGCGAGCCCGAGGACATTGTCGAAGCCGTCTGCGAGGTGCTCGACCCCGCGCAGCAAGACCTGGCGGGCAAGCGAATCGTGATCACCGCCGGCCCCACGCACGAGCCGATCGACCCCGTGCGCTTCATTGGTAACCGTTCGTCGGGCAAGATGGGCATCGCCCTGGCGGGGGAGGCAGCTCGCCGCGGTGCTGCGGTCACGCTTGTGCTGGGACCGACATCGCTCGATGTCCCCCGCGGCGTGGAGTGCGTACACGTGCAGACCGCCGCAGAGATGCTGCAGGCAGCGCTCAGCGCCTTCCAGACGGCCGATACAGCCATTTGTGCGGCCGCCGTCGCCGACTACACCCCCGCAGCCCCTGCCGACCATAAGCTCAAAAAGGCCAACGAGCGCTTGGATCGCATCGAATTGGTCGAGACGGTCGATGTCTTGGCCGAGCTTTCGCGCCAAAAGGGGGAGCGGTGCGTGATCGGCTTTGCGGCCGAGACCGATAACGTCGTGGAGTACGCTCAGCGAAAGCTCGCCCGCAAGGGTTGCGATGCCATTATCGCCAACGATGTCTCGCGCGCCGATTCGGGATTTGGAACCGATACCAACAAGGCCTGGATCGTGAGTGCAGCGGGTACGCAAGAACTTCCCGTGCTAACAAAACCCCAGCTCGCAGATACAATTTTGGACTTGCTTCAAAATTTGTAAAAAAGTTCTTGCACAAGGACAAAGTTTCGGGTTAATATACTCCCTGTTGCGAGCGAGAGCAGAGCAACAAACAAAAGCTTCGGGACGTGGCGCAGCTTGGTAGCGCACTTGACTGGGGGTCAAGGGGTCGCTGGTTCGAATCCAGTCGTCCCGACCAGAAGTTTGCAGGTCAGGCACCTAGTGCCTGACCTTTTTTGTTTTAAGCAATTGTTTAATTTTCAGTAAGCAATAGGGTGCCAAAAATCTACCTACGCGATAATCGCCTTTTGCGGCTACTTGCGCGTTTTGCACGCGCTTGAGCCGATTTATTAACGCGATATGAATCTACATACGCGTAGCTGGTATACAGCCGAATACAGGCTGTATTTATCGCGGCGATTTACGTAGATATAGCGACTGTAACGAACAAGCGTGTCGCTGTATTTATTCCAGTAGTTCACTTGATCGGTGGACAAGTGGGCTGTTGCAACGAAACGCCAAGCGGAATGGGCTCTATACGAGGATGCCGCAGGAGTAATGGCGGGGGAGTGCGGCAGGCGCTCTGAGAGCCGCTGTGTGACCCCATTTCTCCTCAAACCGATAACCTATGCCACAAACATCAAACCGTTCGAGTAACCGCCAAAAGAAAAGCCCGCACAGGCCGTGCGGGCTTAACAGATGAATCTAGAAGCACCAAGCTGGGCAGACGCGATTCGAGTTCGTCGCGACGTAGTTGTACGACGGATCGCCGTTGCTGTTGACATAGAGGAAGAGCGCAGAGGCGCTCGGATTCAAGGAACACTCCCACCAAGCGACGCCAACACTCAGGCAATCGTTACCCGAATAATTGTTCGTCACCTTACCCTTGAAGGCCTCGTACTGGGTTCCTTCGTTTCCGATCCAAGAATAACCAGACCAGCCGCTATAAGGGGTCTCGACGATTTCGGAATAACTGAGCATGAACAGCTTGTCCGAGGTCGCCGTCACGGCGGCATTCTTGTCGGTTCCATCAACGTTGTTCGTCAGCTTCCTGACCGGCTTCACCTTGGATTGGAAATCGGAGGGCATCAGGTTCCAGATCTCGCCGGAGTTCATCTTCGCGCGGAGTTCCGACTTCTCCCAGCCACCGGCATTGGTGTTGGTGGCGTTCACGCGAGATTTGATACCCGTCGAGGCGGCGAGGAACGTCAGGCCCGTCTTGCCGCTACCATCGGCCAAGTCATCGTGGTTGATGCCGATAATCTTGTACTCGAGCGTCTGACCATCGGTGAGCTTCATCGAGAACTTCGTCCCTGCATTCATCGCGGCCTCCGCCTTGGCGAAGGCGGACGATGCCTCGCCCTTCGCGGCGATGTCCTCGGCCACGGCCTTCTGCTCTTCGAGGGTCCAGTCCTTCGCGTCCTTGGCGATAGCCGCCTGGACGGTCGCGGAATCGGTACCTGCAGACCCTCCGCCGGATGCGCCTCCCTCGACGCCGCCAACCGTCCCATTGTTCACCGTGTTGCCGACCAGGTTGAACTGGTTGCGGATGGCTCCGGCCACGCCGGGTCCCGCGAACACGATCACCAGGCCGATGACCGCGATGATCAGGACGTACTCGATGATTCCTTGGCCTCCGGAGGCGGATACCTCTAGGAGATACCCCCCCCCGGAGGTTCTGCGCCGCTGCATGCATATGCGATACTCCCTTCGCTCAGGGTGAATAGAAACGAGCTGAGCGTAGGGTTATCGCGGGAATCTGTCTTTGTCTTGCCGCTGCGGCATCTTGACTATTGCCATGCCTTGGGAAGGATTACGCCGGGTACGTTCTTGTTGGAGTCGCTATGCAGTGTATTCGGGCTGATGTTCCAGTCGGAACAATCCAGATGGAAACTCCGGCACTGCTCGGACATTCCCGTTAAGTCATATACAGCACTGAAATCGCACTTGGCACCGAGACCAGTTACGTCCACATCCGCGTCCGGAACGAATCGAAGCGGCATCCCGTTTCAAAACGTATGCGTTTCACCATGAGAGAGGGATCTGTCATGAGCTGGAAACCGAGAAAATGCATTATCGCCTTACTGACTTTGGCGACTCTGACGTGTTTCGCCGCCTTAATCGTCGTCAATATCAAACCGCAACACAATGCTTATCCCTCATCTTTGTCCATTAAAATGGGACAGGATTTCAGCCTCGGTCCATGAAGGAGACTTTCCCATATACATAGATTAAGATAATACCGTGTATGACGAATATGAACTTGAGCATATTCCGTCCGTATTCATACTGGATGATCAAGGAAACATCATCGGCTTATCCGAAGGAGAGGAAGAACCTCTTGCCTTATTAAAGAAATACGCCGAATGCAACGGATATAAAGCGGAAGGAGGCGACATCGAGTAACTATCAAAGGCCAGATTAAGGAGCCAGCCATGAAGAAATGCCTGCCCCCATCGTCTCAGCAGCTCTTTGCCTCTCCCTTGTCATGACACCATTTGTGCCCGTTGCGGCAGCCTATGCCGACGAGGGATCTCCCGCCGAGAGCAGCGAGATCTACGTCGGAGACAACTACGACGAAAATTACGATATATCCCTTTTGAGCGCGGACGCTGCACGGATTCATATTCCAAGGCGTGGTGCGATTCTCACGGATCTGCAAATAACCGCCCCGTCCCTCACAAGGTCAAGCTGAACGCGAAGGAGGAGGCTTGCCTGCGCGATCTCTAGCTTGCTGGCACCGCTGAAGTTATCGCCGGTCTCGTGACAACCGGTCCTAGCGGCGGCTTTTTTTGCAACCGCAATGACATCGTACCGACTTTTCACTTGCATGTTCTGAAAGGAAGTTGCCATGTTGTCGCAAAATCAATCGAGATACTTGACCACAATCGGCTTTGCCCTGCTTGCATTACTCTTTGCTAGCGACCTTTTGCTGAAACCGCCCAAGGAACTCGTTTTGCTTGCCATAGACTGCATTTCCGCCCTTTACTTTACGGCAACCCTATTCGTCGGACTAAAGGAGAGGAAAAAAGGCGCAGTCGCCGCATCCGCCGTATGCTTGATCATAACCATTGCCTCATTCTTTATCTGACACATTGGTGATCTAGGGGCGATATCGTAGGAATACGACCGGGAGAGCCGGGACCAGATTGCCCGGGTTGCCCAGTCGGCTCGCGCGACGGCGCGGCGGTTCCACAGAAAGCTCTCCGGACTTCACACTGTTTCTGATCGCATTGTAGACAGCCATCTCGTCTTCGCTGTCGGCGAGCACGCGGTGTGCGTCGTCGTTTTGGATGTCCAGTAAATCTCGAAGGTCCTCCATGCACCAGCGTCCGAGATTTGGCCATGCGCGTTGCGCGAGCTGATAAGTGTCGATTGCGATGTTGTAGTTAAAGTCCAGGCCAAAGCCGTCCCAGGCAGAACGGCTTTTTTTCCTTGATTATCAACTTCATCCGGACACTTCCCGCATTCATCCGTGTGTGTACGGATGAATGCGGGGTTCAATACCCCGGCGGCCTGATCGGCAGACCGCCGGGAACTCTCACTCCTCGATAAAAGCCGGCACTCGGTTAGTCCTGCGCATCTTGAAATCGCCAGTCTCGTGGGAGACGTAGAGAATGCCGTCCATCCCATCTCGCGATGCATATGAAAGGTGAACAGAACCGCAATCCGCTCCATCATTGTCGAGAAGATCGAACGAATTCGGGTCGCTCGTTGCGGCCAAACGACCACTCAGACAAGAGCCATCGTCATTACAGATTTGCCATTCCATGTCTTCGCCTGCAAGAATCGCCATAGACGGCCTGGTCGCGCCATCGTTGACATACATCCCGTCTATGCCAAACCCATTTTCAGCGCCATCGATGAACGACTGCTCGGACCTATACCTCGCAAATGATGCACATAGCACCATTGCAAGACAAAGTACAAAGCCAACAATCGCTATCTTTGCATAGCTCTTGCCTATCATGTCATTCACCTCCCTCGTATGTATCGAGGTATTCCTGCTTGAGCGTCTGCGAGGACGACTTGATCTTTTCCACGAGCGTGCCGGCCTCGATGAAGTAGAACGAGTTGGTGAGGTCTGCCAGGTCGTCGAGTAGATGGCTTGAAATGAGCACGCTGCGTCCCCGCGCCACCTCGCTGCGCATCGCGTCGCAGGAGGTTTTCCGCTTTCCCGGATCGAGGCCGTTCAGCGGTTCATCGAGGATGAGGTACGGGCAATCGGTCGCTATCGCCATGGCAAGCTTTACCTGCTGCTTCATTCCTGTCGAGAGTTTACGGGTCGGCTTGTCGAGATATGGGGAGATTCCGAGGGAGTCGCAGAGCGAGTCGATGTCGGCGGCCGATTTCCACGCCTCCCTAACGAAAGCAAGGTGCTCGATGGCCGATAGCGTGGGATAGAGATCCGTGCCGCCTGAAGAGCTCAGGTAGACGAGTTCTGCAAATTCGGCTGATCGACGTTGGCAGATTCCGTCTGCCGCCAGGCTTCCCGAGCGGATGCGGGCGGGAAATTGGCCCGACAGCGCTTCAAGAAGGGTGGTTTTCCCCGAGCCGTTGGGAGCAACGAGGCCCGCCGCCGTTCCCGGGCTCAGGAAAAGCGACCCGATTGAAAGTATCGTCGTGCTTCCGTATCCCACGCTCGCGTCTAGAAGCTCGAGCCCATGGTGCTTTTTCGCGGGTCCAGGCTGTTTGGGGGAACGTGTCGCAACGGCGCCGACCGCAAAAAGGACCGCGACGTATGCCAGGGCCACGGCAAGCATCGATGCGCTGCCTGAACCGGAGCCAAGGAATTCTGTCGGGAAGCATCCTACGTAACCCGTTGCCTCGATAGGCGAGAATACGGCCAGCGGCAGGAGATTGAGCGCGGCGTTATGCTCCAGTGCCGAATCGGACAGTAACGGGAATGCCGGGGCCGCGACAAGCAGCGCGGAGGTAAGGGGGCCCGCGAGGACGCGCCTCGTTGCGGTCGATAGGACGGCGGAGCAAACGGATATCAAGGTTCCGCCCGCAAGAAGCGCGATAAGCAGGGATGTGAAGACGTTTCCCGCGGTCGTGGTGGTAAGCGCGCCGTCATGGAAGAAGGCGATCGGGTACCCAATTTGCCCGAAGCCGTTTAGGGCCAAGGCGTAAATGCCCCCGGGTGCGAGGCCGGCGAGGAGCATCGCGGTCCCCGCGGCGATTATCGAAAACACGATCTGAATAAGGCGCCGGAATTTGGGCACGGGCGCCTTCGCCGCCAGGGTCCCGGGCCTTGTGGCGCCGAGCACGAGTATCGACGAGAGAAGGAAGGGGATGAAGGGAAGGAAAGACGGCGCCGTGGCAATGGCGTAAGGCAGGAAGGAAAGGAATGGCAGGTCGTTTGCGGAGGCCGGGATATCCGTGATGCCGGAGCTGCTCAGGGCACGGCAATATGCGAGCGCTGCGTCATTGGTCTCTCGGTCTCCCACGATGGACCCGGATTGGAAGCCTTCGCCCATGAGCGCGTAGTAGCTCTCGGCAGAATCGAGAAAGGCGGCGTCGGTTTGAGCGGAAAGGGCGGCGTTCGCGTATCTTGCAAGCTCCGCGTCGACTTGCTGCTCTGGAGATAGGTCTGTGCCGCTGGCCTGGGGCGCGCGCGTATTGAATGCGTCGACAAAGCTCTGCATGCCCTGTTTCATAAAGAAGGGCCCGTAGATGGGTGAATTGAACGCAATGGGGATGGAGAAGGCTGCGGCGAGAACGAGCGTAGAGATCCATACGGCCCTGTCCCTTAGGATTAGTTTGAGAAGAAGTCGACAGTACATTTAGAAGCACCTACATTTCTCAAAGCATCGTTAGATTAATAATGACAGACCGAATGAAGATGCGTGCGATGGGGGCAAGGCGAATGGCTGAGCGGTATCGATATGCGGGTTCAACGGTATTATATTGACTACATAGATTATTAACTAGCATTTCTAACAGTTAAGGAGACGGGTGCTTTCCAGCAGACTCCTTCGATGATGCCTTCCGCTAGTTGCTATGCCGGTTTCAGCCAACAAAGAATGTGCCCGGGCGCTCAGGTTCACCGTTAGCGTTGGCAACATATGAGATGGGCCAGACCCTTGCCGCGCGCCGATTGCGCGAGAGGTGTCGGGCTCCATGTTTATTCCACCTGCTTGTTATCAACCAGCTTCGTTCAACGTCAGACATTCAAGATGTCAGACGTCGAACCTGCGCCAAAGACGCAGCTGGGGCTACTAGTTGCCTACAATCGCTCGCGAAGCTCGCCTGTTCGTGCGTGAATGTCTGACAGCTCCGTCAGACATTGTCGGACATTTGATTGTTCGACAAATGCGCACGTGGTCGCGTTCGCAAAGATTACTGAACGGTAGATGGGTGCGTTGAGACCGGAGCAAACGGCGGATGCCAGAAAAATGGCCTCACAGAATCGCACCCATGGTTGATAAAATTGACCGCCCGGGCGCAAATACCCGGGCGGTCAATTCATCCCCTCGTTCGCGATCCTGTTGGGCTTTGGGGCTTTGACATGTTGTTGACGGATGGATCAGCCGTACAGCTTGATCTCCCGGGATTCCATGTGGTCGTCCCCCAATAAGACGTCCCTGATGTAGCTCTGCGGCAGGAACTCGACTGGCAGCACTGGGTCGTCGACGCAGCCGGGCACTGGGAGTAGGCGTGGCCTTTGGACATAGCGTGGCCGCCTGCCGGCGGTCGGACTGCCACTTCAGCCAAAAGCTCAGGCGCGCGCATTAAAATAATGGATATATCGCTTGATTGGCTTTTGACCAAGCATGAACATCGCAGGTAAATCCGTGTACCAATTTTTGGTACACGGATTTACCTGCGGTTTGTTGAAAGCTCTGACATGCGCTGTCGACTTCATTAAAATCGATTGCCGATCAAGTCTTCCTATATATGCGAGCCCCAAGAAACTGCGCTGTGAACCTGAGTCCTCTATCGATCGGCCCGGTGCACCGGGCCGCTGTCCTCGAGCCGGCAACAGCTTGCCGGTCTCAAAACGTATGCCGCCAGACACTCGGAAATCAAGTCATCGATGCCATGCAAATCGAGTGCCAAAACCTCCTCTTGCATTCCCATGAGAAAATCAAAAGACAAGGCAGGAGGCTGAAAAATGACACGATACGGTTATGCCCGTGGAAGTACGAAAGACCAGAAACTTGACCGCCAAATCGAAGCGTTGGTGAACGCCGGCATTGCTTACGAACGCATCTACAAAGACAAGGAGACCGGCGCTCGCGAGGGCGACCGCGCACAGCAAAAAAAGTTGTTCAAGAAAATGAAGCGCGGTGATGAAGTGGTGGTCGAAAGCTGGGAACGGCTGTCGAGGTCGACCAGACAGCTGCTCAACTATGACCTGATGTTCCGCAACCTAGGGGTCGATGTAATCACTGAATCAAAACGTGTACACCAGCCACCAAAGATGCCGAAAAATGTCGTTTTTGGAGGCTGATGTACATAAATGCAGAATCCCGCGTAGCCCAGAACCACTCTCCACATGTCTGGACTCTCTATGCTCGCGCTGGATAGACATCGCCAGAACGGGTATAGTATCGAAAGTTTTGTCGTTTACCAGCGGGGGAGTCCTGTGGGCATCAAAAAGAAGATCAAAAAGGAGCTTATCGGCACTTCCGATTACCCGTCGAATAAGATCTTCACGATCTCCAATTTCATTACCTTCACGCGCCTGATCCTCACGCTGGTCTTCCTGTACCTGTTTGTGACGGACAACAACCGTGTCGTCGCCATCGTCATCTATGCCATCGCGGCCTCCACCGACTGGATGGACGGCCAGATTGCCCGCATGACCAAAACGGTCTCCTGGCTCGGCAAGGTTATGGATCCCATCTGCGACCGTGCGCTGCTATTTACCGGCGTACTGGGCCTGGTGGTCCGCGGCGAGCTTCCCATCTGGGTCTGCGTGCTCATCATTGGTCGTGATATCTATCTGGGCATCGGCACGCTCATCGTGCGCCACTATCACCGCCGTCCCATCGACGTGGTGTTTCCCGGCAAGATTGCCACGGCGCTGCTCATGACCGGCTTCTCGCTCATGCTGTTGGGCTTTCCCACCGTGGACGGCTGGCATCTGCTGCCCGCCACGTTCACGGCCTTCCCGGGCCTCAACGGCAGTCCGGTACCGCTTGGCATCTTCTTCGTGTATGGCGGCGTCATCTTCTCCATGCTCACCGCTGTCATCTATTCCATTAAGGGTGGAGCGGCCATTAAACAAGCCGTGGCGCATCCCGAGGACGAAGACATCGACTTTCTTAACCCCGAAATCGAAGACTAAGTCGTTGGGGTATGATAACGTACAGTTCATTCTTTGCGGCATGTCCGCGTTAAGTTAGGGGTTGTCATGGACAACATGGTTAACAATATGCCTCAGAACGATAAGGCCTCAGACGCCACCTGCGTTTTCCGCGTTCCTTCGAGCGATGTCACCGTTCCCGACCTCATGGCCAACGTGCACATCACCGCGCCCGTCTTATCTATCGTCAAAGGCCCGCAAACCGGCGCCGCCTTTGAGCTCGAGGATAATGTGACCACCATCGGCCGCGATCCCGCTAACGGCATCTTCCTCAACGACATGACCGTGTCGCGTAGCCACGCGCGCATTATTCGCGAGGGTCTGGGTGCCCGCATCGAGGACCTGGGCTCGCTCAACGGTACGTGGGTTGATGGCGCCATCGTCAACGGCGCACCGCTGCACGATGGCTCTTCCGTCCAGATCGGTACGTTTACGCTCATCTACCACGAGAGCACGCCGGAGCGCATCGAAACCGGTGAGTAGGGCATGGCCGAACGCAATTATCTGAGTATCGGCCAGGTCGTCAATCTACTTCGAGGCGCATACCCCGATCTTTCGAACTCAAAAATTAGATTTCTCGAAGATGAGGGGCTCATCACCCCTCATCGCACGCCTAAGGGCTATCGTCAGTACTCCAAGGAGGACGTTGACCGCCTGGAGGTCATTCTGCATCTGCAGAAAACTCGCTACATGCCGCTCAATGTGATCAAGCAGCGCCTGGAAAACGCCACGGACCTGTCTACGCTCGCCTACGAGGTGGGTCTGCTGTCCGATGTTCCGCTCAAGACGGAACCCAAGGAGACTAAGCAAAAGCTGCATCCCATCGAGACCATCCCCGATATGCTTGGCGTCGAGATCTCGTTTATCCGCTCCCTGGCCGAAAACGACCTTATTCGCATCATCAAGAGCCCGCAGAATCGCGAGCTTGTCGATGGCCGCGATTTCCCGATCATCCGCTATTGCTCCGAGCTTTCGCGCTTCCATATCGAGCCGCGCAACCTGCGCCAGTACGTATCGTCCGCAAACCGCGAGTCCTCGATGTTTGAGCAGGTGCTCGTAAGCATGCTCGGTATGGATACTTCCGACGACGAGCGCGATGCCAAGCTCGAGCGTGCATTTAAGAAGCTGCATGACCTCACCGAGGGCGTCCATACCGCTCTGCTCAAGAACCGTGTATTTGAGTCACTCAACGCCGTGGTGGAGGATGCCGATATCGATGCCCTCGACGAGGAGATCGCACGCTCCGAGTCAACCAAGGCCAAAAGCGAAGAGGCATCTACCTCCGCGGTCCCCGTGCGTGAGGAATCCCTCGTGCAGCCGCTCAAGGTTGTCGCCCCCTCACGCGCCGGCACCGCCAGCGCGGCCAAATAGACGCTGCTACAAACCAGCCTCCCCTGAAAGGTCATGCCATGTACGACTTCGAATCTCACATCGTCGACATCCCCGACTATCCCGAGCCCGGAGTCATCTTTAAGGACATCACGCCGCTCTTTGGTAATCCCGAGGCGCTAAAGGCCATGGTTGATGCCCTGGCTGAGCATTTTGCCGGCATGGGCATCACCAAGGTCGTGGGTCCCGAGGCCCGCGGCTTTATGGTCGGCGTGCCCGTGGCCGTCGCCCTGGGCGCTGGCTTTGTGCCCGCACGCAAGCCGGGCAAGCTGCCGCGCAAGACGGTAAGCGAGAGCTACGAGCTCGAATATGGCACCGACTCTATCGAGATCCACGCCGATGCCATTACCTCTAAAGATACCGTGTTGATTCTGGATGACTTGGTCGCGACGGGCGGAACCGTCGAGGCAACAGGTAAACTGGTGCGAGATATGGGCGCAAAGCTTGTGGGTTACGGTTGTATCCTCGAGCTTGCGTTTCTCAACCCGCGCGAGAAGCTCACGCCTTCCAACGAGGACGTTGAGCTCTTTAGCCTGGTAACGGTGGACTAGACGTTACCCTTAGATACCGGAAAGGAAGCTCCATGCGCACAGCAAACACGCATAAAAACATGGCACGCTGCGCTGCTACGGCAACCCTCGCTTGTGTTTTGGGCCTGGGCCTCGCGGCTCCTGCCTATGCCGATACCGCATCCGACCTTGCCGCCGCTCGTACCAAACTCGAGCAGATCGGCACGCAAACCCAGCAAATTCATGAAGAACTCTCCGCACAGACGCAGGAGCTTGATCAGACTGCAGGCGAGATCACGCAAAAGCAGCAAGAGATTGCCGAGGGCCAGGCAAAGCTTTCGAGCTACGTTGCCGGTGAGTACAAGACCGGCGGTCTGAGTCTCCTTCAGGTTCTGACGGGCGTCGACGATCTGGGCGACATGCTCAACCGTCTGTTCTATTACGGCAAGGTTTCCGACAAGCAGGCCCAGACCATTCAGGATGTCAAGGACCTTAAGCAGCAGCTCACCGATAAGCAGGCCGAGCAGGAGAAGAACGTCGCCGCGACGCAGAAGAAGGTCGACGAGCTCAACGCCCAGCAGGCTGAGGCCCAGAGTGTCGTGAGCTCCCTGGACTCCCAGCTGCAGGCCGAGCTTGCCGCCGAGGCTGAAGCCAACGCAGCACTTCAGGCCGGCATTAACGCCAGCACCGCCGAGAAGGCTACGGTGAGCAACGACACCGCCGGTACGACTGAGAACACCAACGATGGCGGCAATACGCCCGTGCCCACTCCTACGCCCGCTCCGGCCCCTACGCCGCAGCCCGCCCCGGCTCCGGCTCCGGCTCCGACGCCTTCCGCACCGAACCAGTCTGTTGACGGCGGCTCCGTTGTTTCGCGTGCCTACAGCAAGCTGGGTTGCGCTTATTCCTGGGGCGGCATTGGACCGGACAGCTTTGACTGCTCCGGTTTTGTAAGCTACTGTCTCACGGGCCGCTACTGCCGTCTGGGCACCACCGGCACCTTCATGGGTTGGACCCGCGTGTCCGACCCGCAACCGGGCGATGTCGTGGTTAACTCCTACCATACTGGCATCTATATCGGTAATGGTCAGATGATCCATGCTTCCGACTACAAGACGGGCGTCATCATCAGCTCCGTCGCAGCCGGCATGAACAACAACTACATTTTCGTGCGCTACTAAGTCACTCTGTATAGCAAACGAATGTGAACCTCGTGGCCTTTGGGCTGCGAGGTTCATTTATTTGTGACCGTGCTCCATACATGACCCCAATGAGCTAGTTTTCAATACTAGATGCACGTTTCAAAGGTAAGCAAGATGGCTATAATAAATGAGAAACATCTAGAAAGGACCCTCTATGAGCTGGGCACTTATCTCCGATTCGAGCTGCAACCTCCGCGATTGGCAACCGACCGCGCCCCATACCACCTTTGCATTTGCACCCCTCAAAATTCGAGTGGGGGAGCGCGAGTTCGTCGATGACCTCACGCTCGATGTTCACGAACTCAATTGCGCCGTGCAGGCGGAGTCGAGCGCTTCTTCGAGCGCCTGTCCGAGCGTAGGCGAGTGGACCGAACTCTTTAGGCTTGCCGACAAGACGATTTGCATGCCCATCTCCGAGGGAGTCTCGGGAAGCTACAATGCCGCGGCCACCGCACGTGACATGGTGTTTGCCGAGGAGCCGGACCGTCAGATTCATTTGGTTAACTCGCGAGCCGCAGGTGGCAAAATGGATTTGATCTTCCTGCTGTTCGACCGCTATCTTGCAAGCAACCCAGATGCCTCCTTTGAGGACGCCTGCGCCTATTTCGATAGCTTGGAGCAGAACAGCAAGATCCTCTTTAGTTTGTGCAATTACGAAAACCTTGCGAAGGCCGGACGTATCCCTAAGGCGGCCGGCGTTATTGCTAACAAGCTCAATATCCGCATTTTGGGCACGGCGAGCGAAGCGGGCAAAATTGAACTCGTTGGTCACACCCGCGGCGAAAAGAAGATGCTCACCAAGATTGTCGACACCATGGAGGCCGAAGGCTTTACTGGCGGCGAGGTCGTAATCGACCATGTCGAAAATGAGGCGGGCGCCCAGGCACTTGCCAGCCGCATTGTGGAGCATTGGCCCGGTTCCAAGACCATCATCATGCCCTGCAACGGACTGGATTCATACTATGCCGAGATGCACGGGCTCATTATCGGCTACGGCATGGTCGTTGCTTCGGGCCGATAAAATCCAACTAAACAAAAACACGGGCGGGACAAAGTGTCTGATGACTCTTTGTCCCGCCCGTCTTGTACGTCGGCTAGCTATTAAACCCGTTGAACTTTAGGTAGCTCATTAGATACGCCTTCGATACAAAAGACGATACCGCGCTGCGTACGAGCAGCGACTCGCGTGTGACCTGATGAGCCGTATCGAGTACAGGAACCTGCTCAATGGAAAAAGCCGCGCGAATCGATGCCTCGAGCTGATCAATCACATAATCAAAGGCGGTCGGTGCATCATAGCTCAGGCGCTGAATGTTAAAGAGTGCCTGAACCGCTGCGATGGGCAGCACCTGCTTAAAGATACAAATGGAGATGAGACGCGCAATCTGCTCGCGACCATATTGCTTTTTAACCGGAGCGGGAACGAGGCCGACCTTTACGTAGTTATTGATCATCGATGGCGTAATGACGGGCTGCTCCACACAAATCGAAAGCGGCTCCATCCACTGCGCAACATATTCGATAACCTGATCACGATAGAGCGATACGTTAGGCAGCTGGTCATAGCGCGGCAGGCTCAACGCGTTGAGTTTACGCACCGTATCGGACTGAATAAATGCATCCGGCAGCACCGTCGGCTGAATATCCTCCGGCTTAATGCCGACCGATGTATCGGACATCGGGATAACATGTTTGACGTGGTTCATCAGAGGCCTCCGTTCGTTTACTATATTGTATTCTAGATAATCTAGTTTTGCATACCACATTGCCGCTAAGTAAAAGTGGTTGGACAGCACATTGACGCACCGTCCAACCACTTTGTTTAAAGATAGCAACCTTACATAAGATATATTATCGTACTTATCCGCGTAGAAAAGCGTATGCGCTGGTAGCCGCTATGGCTCCGTCCGAAACGGCGGTCACAACTTGACGTAAACGCTTGGAGCGGATATCGCCGGCGGCAAATAAGCCAGGTGTGCGGGTGGCCATCGATTCGTCGGTCACAATACCGCCGTCGGGCGCCAGATCTACCAGATGCTCTACAAGCTCAGTATGGGGCTGCGTGCCAGCAAAGACAAAAATGCCAAACGAACCAGGATCAAAGGACTCAGCGTGCATTTCATTAGTCGCATTGTCCTTAAACGTGATTGTCGTGGGCATCGCCTCACCAGAAAGCTCAACAATACTAGTTTGGTACCTAACTGAAATATTATCTTTTGCGAGCACCTTTTGAACCACGCCATCGGGGGCACGGAACCGATCGCGGCGCAAGACGATGGTCACGCTGCTGGCGATTTCTGACAAGAACAGGGCTTCCTCGCAGGCAGCATTACCGCCACCGATGACAAAGACCTGTTTACCGCGAAAGAACATGCCATCGCACGTCGCGCAATAAGAAACGCCACGACCGCGATACGTATCCTCGCCAACAAAACCAGCAGATCGCGGCGTGGCACCCATGCAAGCGATAACGCTCGAGGCCAGCGTATCGCCCATATCGTGATGCACCGTAAACAGCGCCGCATCCGCATCGTAATCGATACCCGCAACCATGCTCCATGCAACCTGTGCTCCCAGGCCCTCTGCATGTTGCTGAAACCGCTCGCCGAGTTCGGCGCCACTCAAGAGCGGAATGCCCGGATAGTTCTCGACCTCATTGGTTGTGGCAATCTGTCCTCCCGACATACCTTGCTCAATCACGGTCGTCGTTAGGTTGGCGCGAGCCGCGTAAATGGCTGCAGCATAGCCCGCAGGCCCGGCGCCGATAATCGCAACATCGATCGGCTGATGAGTAGTCATGAAGAGACCTCCTGTCGAAAGATTGGCGTTCTTTGCGCTCATACCCAAATTTATGCGAACGTGACACTCATGCACTACAATGATTCTCTGTGAAACAAAGATGAAGGGGAGATATCGATGGATCAGACGCAGACGAGCGATGACGCTCCCCTGCTCACGCACAGCACTCCCCAATCGGGACAAACCACGCTCTTGGCTCAGCAAAGACCTCTCGTGACTATCGTGCACGCCTCGGTCGGCTCGGGCCACAAGGCCGCCGCAAATGCGATTGCGCAGGCATTCGACCACATCCGCGGCACCAATGGCATCCCCGAGGATGTTGAGATTGAAGTGCTCGATATCCTTGATTTTGGACGCATAAAATTCGACGGCAACAAAACGGCCGCCTCGTTTACCGGCGCCACGCGCCCAATTTATGACTTGACCTGGCGTTATACCCTTACCGGACACCTGCTTTGGGGCGGTGGCACGGCATGGTCGCGCATCATGTTCCCCGCATTTAACGAATACGTTCGAACTCGCAGGCCCATTGCCGTGGTAGCCACACATATCACGGCAGCCAACGTCGCCGTTGGCGCGCGCGTCATTACGGGCATCGACTATCCCGTCATTTGCGTACCGACCGATTACGAGGTCGAGGGTTGGTGGCCCCATAAGGACACCGACCTATTCTGCGTAGCAAACGAGTTTATGGCCGAAACACTCCGCCCCCGTAAGGTTCCCGAGGCAAAGATCCGCATTACGGGCATCCCCATTCGCGCCGGGTTTGATACGGACTACAACCGCGAGGAAGAACTCGAGAAGTTCAATCTCCCCACAGACAAGCTCGTTGTGCTGGTGATGGCCGGCGCCAGTTTGCCTCAACCGTACGTTCGATTTCGCGCGGAGATGGACCACACCCTCCCCTTCCTGCGCAGCTTCGAGGACATGCACTTTGTCTTTTTGCCGGGCAAGGATGCCGAATATGCCACCCGTCTCAAAACGCTTTTCGACGCCATGAAACTCGAGAATGTCACGGTTCTTGACTATGTCGATGACATGGCGGCGCTCATGCACGGCTGCGACCTGGCAATTCTCAAATCGGGCGGACTCACTGTTACCGAATGCCTGTGCGCACACCTACCAATGATTCTGCTGGGCAAGTCCTATGGCCAGGAAAAGGCCAACACCACCATGCTCACCGGCATGGGCGCCAGCATGCATGTCACCACCGCACGCGAGCTCATCGTGACACTGCGCCATCTCCACGATCATCCCGAATCGCTCAAGGCACTGCTCATTAACGGCGAAGTGCTGCGCCGTCCACGCGCAGCCGAGGATATCGCCATCGCAACCATGGAACTTGCAGGCAAGCCCCAAAAACGTAAACGAGCCTTCTGCCGCTTCTACTGGGGCGAAAAACCTGCGCATATCCGCTAGCTTCGGACTGTCCGCTTGCCTGTGGGGGGCATATATATCATCCCGTGCTCAAACATTCTCGCTTCGCTGCGAAACTGCGCGCGGGACGATATATATGCCCCCCACAGGCAAGCTGCGTTTACGTACTAGCAGCTAAACTAGATTCCCCTCCAGTAGAACCAACAAAGGCGAAACCGGAAAATATAAATATAGTTAACCGACGCGACAAAGGGACTATTCCTTTGTCGCGTCGGCTTACTAGAATGTAAATATTTTTTTCAAGCAAGTAGCCGCCCGCCCGGGGCCTACCTATATCGTTCCACGCGCAGTTTCGCAGCGAGCGAAGCGACGCGAGAATGTTTGAGCATGGAATGATATAGGTAGGTCCCGGGCGGGAGGGATACGAGCGCCCTAGGCGACGCCGCTAGAACCGAAACCGCCGGCTCCTCGATCAGTTTCGTCTAGTTCTTCTACTTCTACGAGATTGACCGTGGGGACTTCCTGGATGACGAGTTGGGCGATGCGGTCGCCTTTGTTGATCTGGATATTGTTGGTGGGATCCAGGTTGATGAGGATGACCTTAAGCTCTCCTCGATAGTGGGCGTCGATGAGACCGGGCGTGTTGACTATAGACAGGCCCTGCTTAATGGCTAGGCCGCTGCGGGGCTGGACAAAGCCAGCGTAGCCATCGGGCAGTGCAATGGCTAAGCCAGTGGAGACCAATCGGCGCTCAAAGGGCTTGAGGGTGCAGTCTTCGTTGGCGCGGAGGTCAAGACCGGCATCTGTAGGATGAGCGTATTTGGGAAGCTCGACCGAAGGATCGAGACGCTTAATGTTAACGGTAATGTTGGACATGAAATCACCTTAGCTTGTCGAGCTCTTGCAAAAACTCGTCGACGTCTTTGAAATCGCGATAGACCGAGGCAAAGCGAATGTAGGCCACCTTGTCGATCTTGGCCAGGCGCTTAAGCACCATATCGCCCAGTTCGTGGGACGTTACAGCCGTCAGCGTACGCGAACGCAGCTCAACCTCGATATCATCGATGATCTCGTTGAGCTTTTTCGTGTCGATATCGCGCTTAATCGTGGCGCGCATCAGGCCGACCAGCAGCTTATTGCGATCGAACCGCTGCTTTGATCCGTCGGATTTGATGACCTCGATGGGATCTTCGCAGCGCTCGAACGTCGTAAAACGATAATTGCAAGAACAACACTCGCGGCGACGCTTGATAGTGTTGTTCGATTCCTGCATACGGGAATCGACAACGCGGGTATGTGCCTTGCCGCATTTGGGACAGCGCATGGTACCTCCTCTTAAACGATAACAAGGGTACCATGCGACCGAGCCGAAATCTTACGAACGAGCCGGAACTTTCAGAACTGCACCAGCATCAAGAGAGCCGCGATCGAGGTGATTGACGCTACGAATCATGTCGGAAGTCTCCTGCGTGGAAAGGCCATCGATGGGATGCTCCTGGGCAAGCGACCACAGGGAATCGCCGGACTGCACACGAACCGACTCGTAGGTAACGTTAGCTACGGAATCGGCATATGCTGCGTGACGAGCAGAAAAAACTGACGTGGCAAGCACGAAGAACAGGGTAAACGCTACGGCTACAGCAACGATCGTCGAGGCCTTCAGGGCAACAGGAGCCGAAGCAACGGACGCACGCTGGGTGCGAACGGGCTTAGTGGCCACGGCCTGAAAATGAGAGCGTCCGCCCTTCACGACCGTAAAGGCAGGCGTGGCGGGCGCCTCGAGCTTAAGAGCGAGGTTTCCCTGGACCATATCCGCTGCGTTCATTCTGTTCTCCTCTCGTTTGTTTTGACGAGAACTGTTTTATCAAGCCGCGGGGACAAAAAAGTCTAGCGCGGGAACGAGTGTTCGGTTATTATTATCTTCGAACAGTTGTTCCTGTCAAGCAAAAATAGAACATTTGTTTGGTATGGGTAGAGAGGAATCCCTGATGGCTCGCAAAATTACCAAGCGTCAGCAGCAAATTTACGACTTCATCAAGGAATATCAGCAGGAGAAGGGCTATCCGCCCAGTGTGCGCGAGATGGCTTCGGCCGTGGGCCTTTCCTCCCCTAGCACCGTACATGCTCATCTCTCCGCGCTGGAAGCACGCGGCCTACTCAAGCGTGATGCCACCAAGCCTCGCGCTCTCGAGCTCTTTGACGAGGACGGATCTTCCGTCTCCATCTCGAAGTCCGATGAGCCCACGGCGCCTCGCGGCACCGTATCGCTGCCTCTCGTAGGCCGTGTCGCTGCAGGGATTCCTATTCTTGCCGAGCAGAATATCGAGGACACTTTTACTATCCCAACAGAGATCGCAACGGACCAGGGGTCCTTTATCCTCGAGGTCCACGGCAATTCGATGATTAACGTCGGTATCTATAACGGCGACTACATCATCGTCCGCGAGCAGAAGAGCGCCATGAATGGCGAGATTGTCGTGGCCATGATCGA
The DNA here is from genome assembly GCA_902475615.1 of uncultured Collinsella sp. Taxonomy (GTDB): domain Bacteria; phylum Actinomycetota; class Coriobacteriia; order Coriobacteriales; family Coriobacteriaceae; genus Collinsella. The sequence continues at coordinate 56,970 of CABSAD010000001.1, forward strand.
TGGTTCCGCAACAGTCAAAACGTTCTATAAGGAACAGGGACGCGTTCGCCTGCAGCCCGAAAACGACACTATGGAGCCTATCTATGCGACAAATCCCACAATCCTGGGCAAGGTCGTCGGCTTGATGCGCCGGTTCTCGTAATGCAAAAACGCATCACGGTCTTTGATACCATTCGAGGGTTTACCATGCTGTCGATGGCGGGATTTCATGCCTGCTACGACCTTGCCTACCTATATGGTTGGAAGATGCCCTGGTTTACCCAGACCATCTTCCAAGGCATCTGGCGCGCCAGCATCAGTTGGGTATTTTTGTTTATTGCCGGCTGGATGTGCACTCTCTCGCGCAACAACATCAAGCGTGCCGCCAAATATGCCGTTGCCGCTTTAATTGTATGGGTCGCAACGACGCTCGTCTCGGTCGATGACTCGGTGAACTTCGGCATCATTTTCTGCATGGCGGCAAGCACTGCCATTGTTGCACTCGCTCGCCCGGCTCTCGATAGGTTGCCGGCGGTATGGGGTATATCGATTTGCCTCATACTCTTTGCCTGTACCTGGAGCATTCCTAAAGCGGTCTACCCTATCCCCTATCTAGCTTGGCTGGGTTTCCCAAGTCCAGACTTCGTCTCCGGTGATTACTATCCGCTCATACCATTCTTATTTATGTACCTCGCAGGCTTCTTTGCCGCCCGCACGGCACAAAAAGCAAACCGTGAAGCGCCAGCATGGGCCTATGAAAATCCCATCCCGGCGCTCGCGAGCCTCGGACGCCATGCGCTGCCGTTCTATCTGCTTCATCAGCCGGTTATCTTGGGTGTACTGGAGCTGATTTATTCCGTTCGGTAACGCTCAAGACGTGGTGCGATACGGGCCGGAAGCTTTGCCACAATACGAACGCCGTCTTCGAGGTATTCCTCGTGCAGGAGGGTTCCCTGTTCGTGCACGAGCGTGATTAACGCGCCCTCTCGATACGGGATATCGGCCGAGAGCAACACGTCTGTAGCGGCCGCTTCACGAGCGATGCGGTCGACTAAGTCATTAAGACCCTCACCCGTCTGAGCCGAGAACAGCACCGCCTCGGGATAGCGCCGGCGAAAGCTCAAGCGATCGACGCTATCGAGCAGATCAATTTTATTGAACACGGTAAGCGTCAAGCGCTCACCGGCACCGATCTCGTCAAGGACACGATCAACCGCCTCAAGCTGACGCTCGTAATCCTCATCGGAAGCGTCTACAACTTTAAGAATCAAATCGGCGCCGAGCACCTCGGAAAGCGTAGATTTAAACGCGTCGACCAGGCCATGGGGCAGCTTTTGAATAAAGCCGACGGTATCGGTGATCGTCATGCCACGGCCACCGGGCAAACGGTACGAGCGCGTCGTAGGATCGAGCGTGGCAAACAGCTTATCCTGCGAAAGTACCGTAGATCCCGTCAAACGATTAAGCAACGTCGACTTGCCGGCATTGGTGTAGCCAGCCAACGCCACGCGAAACGCCGGCGATTCAATACGGCTTTTCGATTGCACATCACGACGTTGTTCAACCTGTTTCAGTTCGCGTCGAAGAGCTGCAATCTTATTACGAATTAGGCGACGGTCGACCTCGAGCTGGCTTTCGCCCTGGCCAAAGCGAGAGCCAATACCGCCACGCGTCTGTTCCTTAGCAAGATGGCTCCACATACCTCGCAGACGAGGCAGCAGATACTGCAACTGTGCCAGCTGCACCTGCAAGCGGCCCTCACGAGTCTGGGCATGCAGGCCAAAGATATCCAAAATCAATGCCGTACGGTCAATAATCTTGACCGGTTCGCCCACGGCTTTCTCAAGATAGGACTGCTGCGAGGGCGTCAGGTCGTCGTCGAAGATAACAACATCCGCATCCATACGATGCACCAAACCGCACAGCTCCTCGACCTTGCCGGAGCCGATAAACGATTTGGGATAGGGTTTGACCAGGCGCTGAGACAAGCGTGCGACGCATTGGGCTCCAGCAGTGTGGGCCAGACGCTCGAGCTCGTCAAGCGAACGGTCGAGCGGCCAGGCGTTATCGCGCCACTCAACACCAACCAAGATGGCGCGCTCGGGTTCAGGCGCCGTGGGGACCAAAGGAAAACGAGCCATTAGGCAGCCTCGATGCGACGGTAGATATCATCAACGACCTCATCGATCGTAAACTCGTCCATATCGAACCACACGATGCGATCGTCACGCTTAAACCAGGAAAGCTGGCGCTTGGCATAGCGACGTGAACGCATCTTGATAAGCTCACGGGCCTCATCCATGGTAATAGCGCCACGCAAGGCATCAATAATCTCTTTGTAACCGATTGCCTGCATCGACGTCAGTGCATCGCCCAGGCCCTGGTCCATAAGGCCACGGACCTCATCAACCAGTCCCTGCTCAAACATAAGGTCGACACGCAGGTTAATGCGCTCATAGAGCACTTCACGGCTACGCGTCAGACCAAACCACAAGGCACGATAACGCTCGCGCGGGACGCTGAATTTCGACTTTTGCTGGGCATATGACACGCCGTCATCGTGCATCTCGAGCGCACGAATCACACGACGCACGTTATGGGGATGAATCACGGCAGCAGATTCCGGATCGCGCTCGGCAAGCAAGGCATGCAATGCTTCCTCGCCAATACGCTCAGCAAGTTCCTGATAGCCCGCGCGACGCTTGTCCTCGAGTTCTCCCGAAGGAAAATCCATTTCATCGAGTGCAGCCTTGAGATACAAGCCCGTACCGCCGCAAAAGACCGGAAGCCGTTGCTCGCCAAGCAAACGCTCGATATACGCTCGGGCGTCCGACTGATAGAGCGCAGCGGAATACGCGACGCCCGGATCTACGATATCGACAAGGCGCAGGGGCACCGAGCACTCCTCGGGCATCATCTTGGCCGTACCAATGTCCATGCCGCGATAGATTTGCATCGCGTCGCACGACAACACTTCGGACGATAGACGAGCGGCCAGGCGGTCGGCAACATCGCTTTTTCCGACCGCTGTCGGACCGACAATCGCTACAGCAGAAAGGCTTGCACCAGGAGAAATCATTAGCGGGGCTCGCCCACGACAGAGCCAGACAGATACCACGTCTTGGCGACATCAATATCAACATCGACGATTTTGCCGATGAGTTGATCGATGCTATAGCCAGCAGGAATTGGCGCATGCACCGTCTGGTTCTTGGGGCTCTTGCCCAGAAGGACAGCGTCGTTCTTCTTGCTCGTACCCTCAATAAGTGCAGGCACCACGGTGTGAAGCTCGCCCTGGTTATACTCGTGCGCCGTCGTCTCGATAACCTTGACCAGACGGTTAAAGCGCTCAAGGATAACCTCATGCGGGGTGGGGTCATAAATTTCAGCTGCCGGGGTACCGGCACGCTTGGAGTAAATAAACGTGTAGGCCTGGGCATAGCGCACCGTCTCGGCAAGCGAGAGCGTCTGCTCAAAGTCTTCCTCGGTCTCACCAGGGAAGCCCACGATGATGTCGGTCGAAAGCGCAATATCGGGCATACGGTTACGAATACGATCGACCAGGCCCAGATAATCCTCGCGCGTGTACCGACGATTCATCTCTTTAAGGATGCGCGTGGAACCCGACTGAACGGCCAAGTGAAGCTGCGGCATGACGGCAGGCGTCTCGGCCATAGCATCGATGGTCTCGGGCAGCAGATCTTTGGGATGCGAAGAGGTAAAGAAGATACGCTCGACACCCGTATCGCCCACAGCGCGCAGCAGATCGGCAAAACGCGGCTTGCCAAAGAGATCGCGACCGTAGGAGTTAACGTTTTGTCCCAGCAGCGTAATCTCGCGCACGCCCTGACGCACAAGCCCGGTAACCTCGTCGACAATCTCCTCGAAGGGACGACTCTTCTCACGACCACGGACGTACGGCACGATGCAGTACGTGCAGAAGTTGTTGCAGCCCGTCATGATAGGCACCCAGGCGTGATACTGCGTCTCGCGATGCCACGGCATACTCATGGCGTCGGTATCCTCATGCTCATTCGTACGGATATGGCGCTTGCCATCCAAAAACGCCTCGGCGATAAGCTCGGCCACGTGAGCAATGGAATGGGTGCCGAAAATGACGTTGACGTTATCGACGTTGGTGAGCAAGCCCTCGCCATCGCGCTGGGCGATGCAGCCGCCCACGGCGACAACACGCTTACCCGAAGGCGAAGGAGGAAGGCTCTTGCAGGAATTGCACTGACCATACAGGCGCGTATCGGCAGCCTCGCGCACGCAACACGTCATAAACACAACAATATCGGCATGCTCGGGATCGAGCGCCATAAGACAGCCATACGAATCGAGCAAACCACTCACACGCTCGGAGTCGTGCTGGTTCATCTGGCAGCCGAATGTGCGGATAAAGTAGGTTTTACCGGCAAGAATATCGCGTACGGAACGCTGGTCCATGAGCTTACATCCTAACGATGGTGTCGACGGGGCGCATAGGTGCTACAAGCGTGCGAAGGCTCGCTTACGCAACAGGCTTGACGTCGTCCATGACGACGTTATCCATAGCAGCCCGATTAATCTGGTGAACGTAGATAGAGAGACGGATTGCCGTGCGCGACTCCCCGTTAATGAGGATGTCGGAGAACACCGGCGCGCAGGAGACATCAAAACCGGTCGGAATCAGAAAGCCGCGCGCAATGGCAACGGCCTTAATGGCCTGGTTGACGGCACCGGCACCGACGCATTGAATGTTGACGGGGACGCCATCTTTGACCATGCCGGCAATGGCGCCGGCAACGGACGCGGGCGATGATTTGCTTGATACCTTCAGGCAATCCATGAAGAAACTCCTGCGTTTAAAAGTACGTTTTAACTGCAATAACTGTATCGTACCGAGCGGACTCGGTAAAGATTTTATTCCTCTTTGGCAAGATCGAACGTCACCGTGATGCGATCACGCGAAACGCGAATCTTAGGGTCGCCACACAGATTGAGGTAATACCGGGCGGCGAGATCGTTAAAATCACGCTCGACAGCACGCGAAAACTGCGCCATGTCATCCTTGGCAATGCGAAGGCCTCGACGGTCCTTAGCAAGATCGACGGGAGCCGGCGCATGCGAGGTGGAATCGCGCTCGCGCAGCAGACGCGCGGTCACGCCACGAACGGGCTTAATCTGTCCCGACAGAATACGGTGGGCAGTGCGCTCGGACATCTCGAGACCCAGTCCAGAGCAGATCCGGATAAAGTCCTCGGCATCCGAGGCAAGGCCCAAACGATCGATAACCGGAAGCTCGCACTCGTCGTCGATAAAGAGCAGGCGTGACGTATCGAGACGACTCGAAGCCTGAGCGTACAGGGTCGCAGCGATCTCGGACGGGGAGCCCAGATACACATCGCAGCAACGCAGCTCCTCAAGGGCAAACTCGCAGGCTGCGCGAATGATGTTGTGGGGGCCGCGAGCACATACATAGCGGCCGTCTTCGTCTTTAACCGCCTGAGGCCAGCTCGACTGGTCGGCGCGCTCACCCAAGCGATCGGTGGCAACGCACACCTTAAAGGAAGAGCCCAAATCGACACCCGATGTAACAACGCGTGCCTCATCCGTGTTCTGCTTGATAGAGAACAGCGCCATACCACGACCGTGAACACCCCAACGGTCCATTTTCATGCTCTCGAGCTTGGAGGTGACACGGGCATCGAAGATACGCTCCTGCATATCCTGCGGCACACCCGAACCGTTATCCAGGAAGAGGAGGGTGCGAACACCCTCCTCCTTGGTCGTGGCAAGATAGACCTTATCGGCTCCGGCATCACGAGCATTACGCAGCATCTCGATGACAATGTCCTCTACATGCTGAATGTCATGCTTCGCTTGACGGCGCTCGGCCTCCGAAACGCGGAGGCGGACATACCCCTCGCCAAGGTTTTCCTCGACGCGAAGGTTGCCCTCCCCCGACATCGACGCGATAAATGAGATGAGCTCGTTCGCGTCGTTCATGTTATTTAGCGATATCGACGGCACGGCTCTCGCGAATCACGACAACGCGCACCTGACCGGGATACTCCATCTCTTCCTCGATCTGGTGGGCGATATCGTGCGCAAGCACCGTGGACTGGGCGTCGGAGATCTTGTCCGGCTGGACCATGACATGAACCTCGCGACCGGCCTGCATGGCATAGGTACGCTCGACGCCGTCGTGAGAGTTGGCGATCTCCTCGAGCTTCTCGAGGCGCTTGATGTAGTTCTCGGCCGACTCGCGGCGAGCACCGGGACGAGAAGCGGAGACGGCATCGGCAGCCTGGACCAAAACGTCGAGAACCGTGTTGGGGTCGACATCGGCATGATGGGCCTCGATCGCGTGAACGATAACGGGCTTCTCGCCATAACGGCGGGCAAGCTCGGCGCCAATCACAGCATGCGGGCCCTCAACGTCGTGATCGATGGCCTTGCCCAGGTCGTGCAGAAGACCAGCGCGCTTGGCGGTCACAACGTCCAGACCAAGCTCGGAGGCCATAACGCCGCACAGGTCGGAAACCTCAAGCGAGTGCTGCAGCACGTTCTGACCGAACGAAGTGCGGTAGCGCAGAGCGCCCAGGGTCTTGACGATCTCGGGGTGCAAATCGTGGATACCGGTATCGAAGGCGGCCTGCTCGCCGGCCTCACGCACACGCTGCTGAACCAAGTCGGCAGCCTTGTGATACATCTCTTCGATGCGGGCGGGGTGAATGCGGCCGTCGGCAATAAGGTTCTCGAGCGCCACGCGGGCAGTCTCACGACGGACCGGATCGAAGCTCGAAAGCACGACGGTCTCGGGGGTGTCGTCAATCACGAGGTTGACACCGGACACCTGCTCAAAAGTGCGGATGTTGCGACCCTCGCGACCGATGATGCGACCCTTGAGGTCATCGGAGGGAATATGAACGGAAGTGACGGTGACCTCGGCGGTATGGTCGGCGGCGCAACGCTGAATCGCCAGGGAGAGAATCTCCTGGGCGGTCTTATGGCACTCGGCGCGGACCTGCTGCTCGGACTCGCGGATGATGGTGGCCGCCTCGTGGGTAACCTCGCCGCGGACCTTGTCGAGCAGCTCCTTGTGAGCGTCCTCGCGCGTAAGGTCGGCAATACGCTCGAGCTCGGAGGTCTGCTTGGCGCAGAGCTCCTCAAGCTCGCGAGAGCGCTTCTCGACCTGACCGGCCTGGCTGGACAGCTGGTGCTCGCGCTTATCGAGCGCATCGTTGCGACGATCGAGCGATTCCTCGCGCTGCATCACGCGATTTTCGAGCGTGCGAATCTCGCTCTTGCGCTGCTTGTCCTCGGCCTCGGCGGCCTGCTTGTTCTTGATGATCTCTTCCTTAGCCTCGAGCAGAGCCTCTTTTTTGAGGGTCTCGGCCTGACGCTTGGCATCACCGATCAGGGACTCTGCCTGCGCGTGTGCCGACTGAATCTTTTCGTCGGCCTCGTGAAGACTACCCTGCTTGGCGGTGCGCATGTAGGCAATGGCGGCGATGGCACCCAAAACGAGGCCAACGAGCGCTGCAATGATAGGCATGCTCACTCCTTTTTATGGATTCGTTACACAACAAAGCGAACCGTCCTTACGAACGGCTCGCGACATTTGAGTAATATGGGCGCAGCTTATGCGGGTCGGATACAGATAAACATATAAACAAACTCATCACAGATGAGCACATATCACAAAGCAAATGACGGTATTTATCCTACGTTGAACCGCAACAACTGTCAAATAAACGCACCCGGCACGGCGCCAATCGAGCGGTGAACGGCAGGGGCGTAACGAGTGCTATGCTTACACGGCACACTCCTCGCTTAAGGCATCGAGACGTGCCTTAACGGCATCGGCGGCGATGTGATACGAGAAACCTTTACACATCAAAAACCTGACGAGCTTTTCGAATGCACGGACCTCGGGGACGCGACGTTTAGCGAGCAAGGCCGAAGCGCGGGCCAAGTCGTCATCCACGGCAAAATATGCCTCGGGATACCCGGGGATATCGTCAAGCACGACATGACGACGCTTGAGCTCAACCTCGATCTTGCGCTGTCCCCAGCCGCGACGTTTGCGCTCTTCGATAAAGTACGAGCAAAAACGGTTCTCGTCCAAAAACCGATACTCGGTCGCTCGAGCAACCGCAAAATCGATCGCGGGCTGTCGAAAGCCATAGCGAGCCAACTTATCGCGCACCTCGCCCGTGGCATGATCGCGGCGCGAAAGCATCTCGGTCACCATGGTGAGTGCACATTTGCGTTCGATAAGCTGCACCGCCTCGCGAAAGTCATCCCAATCACAGGGAAGATCGGGGCGGTTCTTAACGTACAGGCGCGCCACGCGCACGGGAATCCAAATGGAACGTTCGTAACCGCCCTCAAGATCGCAATCGATATGCGCACAGGGCTTTTTAGACGCATAACCGCTCGAGAACGAGGAGGCCGCTTTCTTATCGGGAAAGACGACCGTGGCCTCGGTCACCGTATACGACATGTCGGCATCCGCTACTCGTCGTCATCGTCGAGCATCGCGGAACCATCGATGGCGTACAGCTCATCAAACTCCTCGGGGACGGGCTGATCGGTCAACTCAACCTCAGAGGGGGCATCGTCGTCATACTCAAGACCGCAGGCAAGGCGAACCTTGTGCTCGATCTCGTCGGCGCAATCGGGGTGCTCGCGCAGGAACGTCTTGGCGGCCTCGCGACCATTGCCGAGCTTGTCCTCGCCATAGGCAAACCAGGACCCCATCTTTTTGCAAATGCCGCACTCGACGGCCATATCCAGAATCGAGCCCTCTTTGGAGATGCCGGTGCCATACATGATGTCAAACTCAGCCGAGCGGAACGGAGCGGCCACCTTGTTCTTAACGACCTTGGCACGCACGCGATTGCCGATAACCTCGTCCTTGAGCTTGATGGTATCGATTTTGCGAATATCGATTCGCACGGAAGAGAAAAACTTGAGTGCGCGGCCGCCCGTGGTGGTCTCGGGGTTGCCGAACATGACGCCGATCTTCTCGCGCAACTGGTTAATGAAGATGCAGGTCGTGTTGGACTTGGCAAGCGAGCCGGCAAGCTTGCGGAGCGCCTGGCTCATCAAGCGAGCCTGCAGACCCACCGTCGTGTCACCGATCTCGCCCTCGATCTCGGCACGCGGAGTCAAGGCGGCAACAGAGTCGACGACGATGGCGTCGATGGCACCGGAGCGCACAAGCATATCGACGATCTCGAGCGCCTGCTCGCCTGTGTCGGGCTGGGAAATCAGGACCTCGTCGATATCGACGCCGATTCGCGCGGCATAGGTGGGATCAAGCGCGTGCTCGGCATCGATAAATGCAACGACACCACCCATGGCCTGCGCTTCTGCAAGGATCTCGAGCGAAAGCGTCGTCTTACCGGAGGACTCGGGGCCATAAATCTCGACGATACGGCCGCGCGGAACGCCGCCGATACCCAAGGCGGCATCGAGTGCCAGAGAGCCCGTCGGAATAGCCTCGACCTCGAGCTCGGGACCGCCGTCGCCATACCTCATAATAGAGCCCTGGCCGAACTTCTTCTCAATCTCGGCCTTGGTGGTGGCGATCATCTCGTCGCGCTCTTTACCCGTCGTGCGTGCATGAACGGTACGTACGGGACCTGAATTCTTGGCCATGAATAGCCCTCCTCTTAACAACCTGAAACGATAATAAACGAACGACTGTTCGTGGTCAACCGTTCAGATTCATCATATGCACCCGACCATTCCAAAATCCGACCAAACGCCGACCAATCACCGACCAAACGCTTGACCGCGCCAATCACAAATATGGGTGCTCGAACAAATATAAGCCTTGTACCAGCGCAAACACCAATACCGTCAAAGGTCCCTATCTCCACAATTAAGGGGCCCTAAGGCCCCTTAAACCACGTCTATTCCATAGAATTGAGAACGCGGACAATGCGCTCCAAAGCCTCCGCGACCGCATAGGCGCGAACGCACGACCGATCGCCCTCGTAATGACAGCGCGCAGACTCGACAACCGGCGCTCCTCCATCGGCCGCGCCATACGCCCAGCCAATATAGAACGTGCCGGCGGGGTCTTGCTCGGTGCCACCACCGGGCCCAGCGTAGCCCGTTGCGCTCACGGCCACATCGCTCTGATAGAGGTCCAGCGAGCCCGCGGCCATCTCGCGCGCCGTCTGGTGCGACACGGCGCTAAACCGATCGAGCGTCTCCTGCTCAACACCCAGAACACGATGCTTGATCTCATCGCAATAGGTCACCGCACCGCCGCGCAGCACCGCCGAGGCGCCCGGGATATCGGCAATCGTCGAGGCGATCATGCCCGCCGTCAGCGACTCAGCCGTAGAAACCGTCACGCCCCGAGCGCTCGCGCGCTCGACAATATCGCGCGCCAGATCCTCGTTATGTGCGGAAATCTGCTCAAAAGAGTCCGTCATACCCACCAGGACCTAGACCGAAAAGACGATCTTGCGGCAGTTCCAGAAGTACTGGGCGCCCGAGATAACGGTCAGGACAACGGCAACAGCGTACAGGAAGCGTGAGACGCCATAGACACCGAGCAACAGCTCCGCAGGCCCCAACTGGAGGCCGGTCATCGCAAAGACGCACAGGTAGCCGCAGATGGAGACCATCGTGGTCGCCGTCTTGTACTTGCCGAGCTTATCGGCGGCAATGACCACACCGGCAGCACTCGCGACCATGCGAAGGGCGCTCACCAGCAGCTCGCGGAACAGGATGATGAACACGGACCACACGGTCACCACGCCAAAATCCAAGAACAGCAGCAGGGCCGAGAACACGAGCAGCTTGTCGGCGATGGGGTCCAAGAACTTGCCGAAATCGGTAATCTCGTTGCGCGAGCGCGCCAGATAGCCGTCGACCTTATCGGTGCACGACAGGATCACATACAAAATGAAGGCAGCGGCGGCGAGCGGGCCGTCGAAGGTGCTCCAGTCCGTACCGGCAACGCTCGCGTGAGACAGGGCCGAAACGATCATGAAAACCGGGATAAAGACGATGCGAACGCACGTCACGATGTTGGCGGGCGTCCAAACACTCGTCAGTTCCTTATTACTCTCGTTTGCCACGACGCTCTCCTACTCTACAACATGACCGATAAGCTCATAGCAGAAGCTATCGGTAAACTCGACGGTCAGAATATCGCCCACGGACGCCTCGCTGGCATCCAGATGCACCGCACCATCGGAATCGGGCGCTTGGAACCAGGCGTGACCGATCAGCTCGACGCCGTCCTCGGTCTCCTCGATGCCATCGACGATTACCTGTGCGCGCTCGCCCACATGGGCTGCCGTGGCGGCAAAACCGAGCGACTCGGCCAGATCCATGGCCTCCTGGGCGCGCTCGAGCTTGACCTCTTCGTCGACCTGGCCCTCCATCTTGGCGGCCAGGCTGCCCTCCTCACGCGAGTAGGCAAAAACGCTCGTGTAGTCAAAGCCGATGTTGTCCATAAAGTCGATAAGATCGCGGAACTCGTCGTCAGTCTCGGTCGGGAAACCAACCATGGCCGTAGAGCGAATCACGATGCCGGGGATGCGTTCGCGAAGGTCACGGAACAGATCCTCGAGTTCCTGGCGCGAACCGGAGCGACGCATGGCCTTGAGGATGCGCGCGTCACAGTGCTGCACGGGGATATCGATATAGGGCAGCACCCCGGGCGTATCGCGAATCGTCTCGATAAGCTCGTCGGTCATGCCCTCGGGCTGCAGATAGAGCACGCGGACCCAGACGTTATGCGGGCGCACAGCCACGGCGACGGCGCGCAGCAGCTGCGCCAGATTGCGCGGCGAGCCCTCGGCGATGTCCTCGTCGGCAAAGTCGGTTCCCCAAATGCCCGTGTCCTGACCGATCAGCACGATCTCGCGCACACCACCGGCAACCAGGTCACGCACCTCGGAGATAATGCTCTCGGCATTGCGCGAATGATAGCGACCGCGAATGTAGGGGATCATGCAGAAGCTACAAAAACGATTGCAGCCATCGGAAATCTTGACATAGGCAACGGCACCCTCGACGGTACGCTTGACCTGCGGGATATAGGCCGCAATTTCACGCTCCACGCCCAGTACGTCATCGATGACAGAGACGATACCGTCTTCCTCATCGGCCTTCACAAAGGCTGCGACCTCGGGAAGCTCGTCGGGCAGGTCATCGCCGTAACGAGACGGCACGCAGCCGCACATGACGATGGGGCAGGCGCGAACGCCGTCCTGAACCTCATTGGCGAGCTCGAGCGTGGTCTCGATGCTCTCGGACGTTGCGGAGGCGAGGAACGAGCATGTATTGACGATGGCGATATCGGCATCCTGCGGGTCGAATGCCTCCTCGTAGCCCGCGGCGGTCAACAGCGAACGCATGCGGTCGGTATCGACCTCGTTCTTGGCGCAGCCAAGCGTGATATAGAGTACGGAACCCAACGGAGTATCCATGTTGGAAAGCGGTCCTTTCGAGTAAATTAGCGGTAGTTGGTAAACTGCAGCGGCTGGCCGTAGTCCTGGTCGCGCAGGAACTGAATCACCGTCTGAAGCGCATCCTTAGAGGCCGAGGTAACGCGCAGTTTATCGGCCTCGATGGTCACCTTGACCTTGAGCTTTTGGTCCTTGATGTCCTTATTGATCTTCTTGGCGGTCGCCTGGTCGATGCCCTCGACGATATGGCCGAGCACGCGCACGGTACCGCCCGAAGCCGCCTGCGGCGCGTCCCAAGAGACAGCCTTGAGGTCGATGCCGCGCTTGATGAGCTTGGAGCTCAGCACGTCAATGATCTGCTTGGAGACAAAATCGGCCGGGGCATTGATCGTAAAGAGCTTGTCGCCCTTCGAAAGCTCGATGGTGGCGCCGGAGTCCTTGAGGTCATAGCGCTGAGAGATCTCTCGGGTGGTCTGCTGGAAGGCGTTATCAACCTCCTGCATATTGACCTCGGACACAACGTCGAAGCTGGAATCTTTAGCCATGGTTCTTCCTTTCGGTACGGGGAGCCTTAGTAGCTGTCGTACGAATAGTCGTCTGAATCGTTTGCAGTCTGGCCGTCGAATGCCGTGTCGGTACCGTCGGTAGACTGAGGGTCGGTGCCGTCGCTAGACTGGGCGTCGGTGCCGTCGGCAGCATCATTGCCGTCGGTACTCTCGCCATCCTCGGACTCTTCGGTCTCCTTCTTGGGAACGGTAATGGTCACGCGCGCCACACCCGATGTCTTGGTGTCGTAGCGAACCTTTTCACCGTTCTTGGTAACCGTAACATCGGAGGGCTTGGACGTGGTGATCTCGATCGAGGACTCGGGCGTGTACTCCCGCTCAAAGGGACCGGTTGCCTGGGCGCCGAAGACCGATTTACCGTCGACCTTGACCTCGATCCAGGCGGTCTTGCCCTTGGCAACGGAGACCTTGACCTTGATGACCTCGTCCTCTTTCTTTTTCGCGTTCGCCTTGGCGGCATCGGAATCGGCAGAATCCGTCGCCTCGTCGGTGCCTTCATCCTCGTCAACAGATTCGGTCTTCTTGGAAGACTTCTTGGTCGTCGTCTTGGTGGCCGCGGGCGTCTCGGGCGTCGACTCGGGTGCAGAAGAGCCACAGCCACGCAGGAGGACCACGATGAGCAGAATCAACAAAAGCGCCACGGCACCGATGCCGGCGTAGATGATGCGCGGATCGAGTCCATTGTTCTGAGGAGCACGTCCACCGCCGCGTCCGCGATTGGAGCCGCCACGGCCATTCCCCTGCGGCATACGGCCGCGACCGCTATCGGGACGACCACGATAGGCGCCCTGGCGCTGCGAGCCACGCTGGCCCGAACGCGGCGCAAGCTCGCCACGGTTCTGATAGCCACGCTGGTCAGAGCGAGGCGCCGAAGAGCGCTGACCGTAAGGCTGCGATTGCGAACGAAGGCGCGGCGTCACCTGCGTGGTATCGGCGTCGGCGTAACCACCGCGGGAACGCCCGGCAGAAACTCCGCGATAACCACGACCGGAGTAGCCTCCGTCGCCGTAACCGGCGCGAGGATCGCGACTCAACCCGCGAGCGGCGGGAAGCGCACGGTCATCCGGCATAGGCGTACTGCGAAATCGATCTCGCTGAGAACGAATATCCTCGCTGGAGCCCGTCTCAGTGATATAACCCGCCTGCGGAGGACGCTGGCCGTACCGCGTCGAGCGACCACCCTGAACCATCAGAAAGCGTCCGTTATCGACCGACGAACGCGAGTTAACGTAGCCGGCAGCATCCTGAAAACGACCGCCCTGCTGCGAGGTCTCGCGTTCATATGCCATAAGGTCGTCAAAATAGGCATTAACGACCTCGCGCGGATTGAGGCCCAAAAAGCGAGCGTAGCTCGAAATCATGCCCTGCGCATAGCCGCGCGGGGGCATCGATGCAAAGTTACCGGTCTCGAAAAACTCGATGATCTGCGGCCTGATTTTGATGGTGTTGGCGACCTGCTGGATGGAAAGGCCCATCCGGCGACGCTGCTCGAGCAGCATGTCACCAAAGCGTGCAGCCATCAGAATCCTCCAAACTCACGATCTTCACGTGCCATCTCGGCGTCGACAGACTCCAGCGCAGCGAGCCCCTCCTCGTCCAGCAGGACCTCGCGTGGCTTGGAACCGTCGGGCGGACCGACGACACCCTTTTCTTCCAGCATGTCCATAATACGCCCGGCGCGCGCATAGCCAACCTTGAGGCGGCGTTGCAGGCCAGATGTGGAGCCCAGCTGCGATTCCACCACAATATGGGCGGCCTCCCAGATAAGCGGATCGTCATCTTGCGGTTCGGCAACGCCCGTGCGAACAATGCCGCCACCAGCCATGGACATGGAAGCAGGCGCCACGGCAGACAGAATCTCCTCGTGGTAGTCGGGCTCGCTTTGCGACTTAACGAACTCGACGATCTCGTTGATCTCGTCGTCCGAGACAAAACAGCCCTGGATACGGCGGGGCTTGCCCCAGTCGACTTTTGAGAACAGCATGTCGCCCAAACCAGTAAGCTTTTCGGCGCCCATCTGGTCGATAATGACGCGGGAATCGATGCCCGTAGCCACGTTAAAGGCGATACGGTTGGTGATGTTGGCCTTAATAAGGCCCGTCACCACGTTGGAGCTGGGGCGCTGCGTAGCCACGATAAGGTGAATACCGGCAGCACGGCCCAGCTGGGCGATACGGACGATCGAGGCCTCGACATCCTTGCCGGCTACCATCATCAGGTCCGAAAGCTCGTCGATGATGATGACCAGATAGGGCATCTTTTGCGGCGGGTTATCGTAATGCTCAAACTCGCCGGCGGCCTGCTTTTCGTTATAGGTCGAGATCTTGCGCACGTTAAGGCGCTCGAAGACCTTCAGGCGGCGCTCCATCTCGGACACCGCCCACTGCAAGGCACTCGCGGCCTGCTTGGGCTCGGTCACTACGGGCACGTAAAGGTGCGGCAGGCCGTTATAGCCTGCGAGCTCGACGCGCTTGGGGTCGACCATGATCAAGCGAACGTCCTCGGGAAGCGCGCGCATGAGCAGGGTCGTGATGATGGAGTTGATCATGACCGACTTACCGGAACCCGTGGTACCGGCGATCAGCAGATGGGGCATCTTGGCGAGGTCGGCGACAACCGGCGTGCCCTCGGCATCGCGACCGATGGCAAGCTCGAGCGGACCGCCCTTCACATAGGGAAGTACGTCGCCTAGGTTGACGTTCTGACGCTTGCGATTGGGAATCTCGATACCAACGAGCGAGGTGCCGGGAATCGGCGCAAAGATGCGCACCGACTGGGCGGCAAGCGAAAGCGCGATATCGTCCTCGAGACTCGAGATCTTGCTCACGCGCTCGCCCTCACCGGGCTGCAGCTTAAAAGTCGTGACCGTGGGGCCGGCAATCCAGCCGACGACGCGGGCGCTACGGCCAAACTCAAGCAAGGTGGACTGCAACGACTCGGCAGTCTGTTCCAGCTCCTTGTCAGAAGACGCGGAGGACGCCGACTGCGGGTTGGCACGCAGGATTTCGAGCGGCGGAAGCTTGAGGCCGTCCTCTTGGTCGCCCTCGGCATCGGCATTGGTACCGTCCGCTCCCCCATCGCCGGCTGCAACAGGAGCAGCGGAAGCCGTGGGGGCGGAGGCATCGGAAACCTTGGGATGCTTTAGGAAGTCAGGGATCTGCGGAGCTGCCGAAACGGGATTCACGGCAAATGGCGGCTCTGACTCGTCAGCCTTGTCCGGGTCGTCTTCCATCGAAAACTGTCCGGTGACCTGTCCTGCCTTGGTGCGGCGACGCGGCAGCAAGGTGGTCTTGGCGGTCTCGAGCGGAGTCTCGTCGTCCTCGTCATCGCCCTCAGTGAGTTCGATTTCGCTATCGGACCAAGACGGGTCGGGCTCGCTCGTGTTGAGCTTGGGTGTGGCCTTGCCCTTCTTGGTATGGCGGCGCGGCAGCAGCGTGGTCTTGGCGCGCTCGGCCTCCACGGCCTCGGACACGTCGACAAACGGGTCATCGTCCTCGTCGTCATCCAAAACCGGGTCGGCATCGCCACCCATGAACGTGGTCACCGCGGCGTCAGTCCCCTTCTGGCGCAGAATGCTCAGGTGCGGACGGGCAACGCCGGGAACCGACAGGGCCTCTTCATCGCCCCACGGGCTCGCGTTGACATCGGCACGACGGCGCTCGGCAAAATCGGCAGCGCGATCACGTGCGGAGCGCAAAACGCCACCCACCGAAAAGCCGATGATGACCAGGCCAACGACGACAAGGCCCAGCAAGACAACCATAGCAATAGGTTTACCCAGGGCGTTTTGCAAGGCACTTGCGATAAAGGCGCCAATGTAGCCGCCCGAGGCGGAAAGGTTCTGCGGCGCAAACATGAGGTCGCACGAATCGCTCGTGCCCGGCACCATCAGCGACAGGATAGAAACAATGGCCACAAAGACCACGGCACCGCCCGCGACCGAGCGAATGTTGAGCGGCGAGTCCTCACCCAAAAAGAGCGTGGCGGCAAACAGCAAGATGACGATCGGCAGCACGTAGGCGCCCAGGCCAAAGCCGAGGTGATAGAAACCGGCAACCGCAGCTGTCACGGGTGCCGTTGCCGGAGAAATCACGGCAATGAAGGACGCAATCGCCAAAACGGCAATGACCACGCCGGCGATATCGCGATTAGCCGAAGGCTCGACCAGGGGATCGAACTCATCAAACTCGGACTCGTGGCCCTTATTGGCACGAAGATGGGAACCGGCACCCTTAGCAGATGCCGGTTGGTTGCTGGCCTTATTGCCTTTGGCGTTTTGTGCAGATCCGCGCGCCAAACTAAACCTCCATGACGACCGGGATGATCATCGGACGGGTGCGCGTGCGGCTCCAGATAAAGTTGGAGAGCGAATCGCGCACGGCCTTGCGAATGGCATCGGAGCCGCTCCTGGTAAAGCTAAACTTGCCCTTCTCGATCGTCTTCATGATGGCTGCGGAGGCATCCTCGGAGAACTGGTCGTCGATGGCAAACGAAACACCGCGGCCCGAGAACTCGATAGCCTCGATCTTCTTGTGCTTGAGAGAGACGATGGCAACAGCCGTGACCATACCGTCGTTGGCGAGCTTTTGGCGATCGCGAAGGACGATGGGGTCGGTATCGCCGATGCGCAGACCGTCGACATAGACGACGCCGGACTCGACGGGCGCACCGCGTTTGACGATACCGCCGCGCATCTCGAGCGTGTCACCATTGTCGAGGATAAAGATGTGATCGTCCTTAAGACCCATCTTGCGGGCGAGCTGGGCATGGGCGCGCAGGTGAACGGCCTCGCCGTGAACCGGCATAAAGTAGGTGGGCTTGGCCATGGCCATCATGAGCTTGAGCTCCTCCTGGCTGCCGTGACCCGAGACATGAACGAGGGCACGGGACTTATCCCAGACGTCGCAGCCAAGCTTGGCCAGGCTGTTGACGACCTGCTGGACGGCCTTCTCGTTGCCGGGAACGGGAGTGGCCGAGAGGATGACGGTATCGCCCTCGTGGATGGAGAGCGTCTTGTGCTCGCCGTTGGCCATGCGGGACAGGGCCGACAGCGGCTCGCCCTGAGAACCGGTGCACATGACGACGATCTTATCGTCGGGCAGGTTATCAATGTCGAAGGCATCGATGATATCGGCATCGTCGATGTTGAGATAGCCAAGCTCACGCGCCACGCGGGTGTTGGTGAGCATGGAACGTCCGGTCACGACGACCTTGCGCCCACACTTGCGGGCGGCATCGCAGATCTGCTGCAGGCGATGGATGTGGCTCGAGAACGACGCGACGAACACGCGGCCCGGCGCGTTCTTGATGGCGTGCAGCAGGTTGGGGCCGACCTCGGCCTCGGACTTGGTAAAGCCAGGAACCGTGGCGTTGGTGGAGTCGGAAAGCAGCAGATCGATGCCCTGCTTGGCAAAGCGGCTGATGGCGGCATAGTCAGGCGTGACGCCGTCGATGGGCGTCTGGTCGAGCTTAAAGTCGCCCGTGTGCATAACGGTGCCCTGGTTGGTGCGAATGAATACGCCCAAAGCGCCCGGAATGGAGTGCGTCATGGAGAAGAAATCGAGCGAGATGCCACCGAGATTGACGTGGCTGCCGCCCTTGACCTCACGGAACTTGGGCGCGCGAATGCGGAACTCGGAGAGCTTACCCTCGATAAAACCGAGCGTCAGCTTGCTCGAGAAGATGGGCACCTTGTTGTTGAGGTCCTGCAGCAGGTACGGAAGCGAACCGGTGTGGTCCTCGTGGCCGTGGGTGACAACGATGCCGCGGAGCTTATCCTCGTTCTCCAGGACATAGGTGTAGTCGGGAAGTACCAAGTCGATACCGGGCTGGGAGTCGTCGGGGAACATGAGACCGGCGTCGACGAGCACCATGTCGTCGCCGCACTCGAAGACCGTCATGTTCTTGCCGATGCCGTCAAGGCCGCCGAGCGGAATGATCTTCAAGGGAGATGATTTTTTAGCTGCCATAGGTTCGTGTGGTTTCCTTTCTTCGAAACGGGTCTGGAACAACCGACGGGGCGCTTCTGGCAAACCGACCGCCGGGAACGTACAAACATGCATCACAGAGTCGATGCAGTAACTACAGCATCATACCCATTTGCCCACCAACAGACCACCCATGCATCAAAGCCCCATCTGAACTGGTCTATCCCGCCGGTCTGGTCTCAGCGGCCCCGGCACGGGCTAAGTTTCCTGCTCTACAGTCCTGCTCACGACGGAGGCCACATTAAGTGGCCTCCTGTTCGTGCGGAACTCGCGATAAACTTAGCCCGTGCCGGGGCCGCTGAGACCAGACCTGCCAATAAAGGACAGGTTCATTTAAGTAGGTTTTATCTGAGGAAATGCTGCTACGTCTATCTACAGATCTAAATCTGACTACTGAATAGACTGTCTAACTCAATAGCGAGCGGCACTAACCAGCCCTTTTGCTTGCGCCCGGGAGGGACGCATATGAAGTTTATCGCGAGTTCCGCACGCAAAGGAAAGCACTTAATGTGCTTTCCATCTTGCGCAGGACTGTAGAGCAGGAAACTTCATATGCGACCCTCTCGGGCGCAAGCAAAAGGGCGACCCCTGTCCGGAGTCGCCCTTGTTGAGCTGCTTATGTGTAGCTGTTACTCGGCGTCGTGGTGACGGCGGGGCTTGCGGCCTCCGTTGTCGCCGGGACGGCGCGGACGGTCACTGCGCTCGGAGTGCTCGCGACGCGGACGCTCACGGCGCTGGAAGTGCTCGCCGTCGCCCTCGGAGGCACCCTCGGCGCAAGCCGGGGCCTCGGGCTTGTCAAGACGATCGAGCGAGATCTTGCCGCGATCGTCGACCTCGATGACGACGACCTTGACCTCGTCGCCCACGTTGAGAACGTCCTCGACCTTCTCCACACGGCCCTTGGCGACGCGGGAGATGTGCAGCAGGCCGTCCTTGCCAGGCAGCAGGTTGACGAAGGCGCCGAAGGGCTGGATGGAGACCACGCGACCGGTGTACTCCTCGCCCGGCTCGGGAACCTTAATGATGAGCTTGATGCGCTCAACGGCCTGGTCGACGGACTCGCCGGTGCCGCCGACAAAGACGGTACCGTCCTCCTGGATGTCGACCGAAGCGCCGGTCTCGTCCTGAATGCCGCGGATGACCTTACCGCCGGAACCGATGACGTCGCGAATCTTATCGGTCGGAACCTGGATGGAGACGATGCGCGGAGCGGTGCTGCGCGTGGTGTGGCGCGGCTCGGGGATCACATCGAGCATCTTCTGCAGGATGAAGGCGCGACCCTCCTTGGCCTGCTGCAGGGCGCGGGCCAGGATGTCGAAGGTAAGACCGGTGGCCTTGTTATCCATCTGAAGAGCGGTGATACCCTCGGTGGTGCCGGTGACCTTAAAGTCCATGTCGCCCAGGAAGTCCTCGAGACCCTGGATGTCGGACAGGACCACGGTCTTGCCCTCCTCCTGGATCAAGCCCATGGCGATACCGGAGACCGGGCGCTTAATGGGCACGCCGCCGTCCATAAGGGCGAGCGTGGAGCCGCAGGTCGAAGCCATCGAAGAGGAGCCGTTGGACTCCATGACCTCGGAGACGACGCGGATGGCGTAGGGGAACTCGTTCTCGTCGGGGAGCACCGGGAGCAGAGCGCGCTCGGCAAGGTTGCCGTGACCGATCTCGCGACGCTTGGGGCTGCCCATGCGGCCGGTCTCGCCGGTGCAGAACGGCGGGAAGTTATAGTGGTGCATATAGCGCTTGCCCTCGGTGGGCTCGATGGTATCCAGACGCTGGCCCTCGTTGAGCATGCCGAGCGACAGGACGGAGAGCACCTGGGTCTGGCCACGCTGGAACAGACCGGAGCCGTGAACGAGCGGCAGGTAGTTATCCTTCACCATGATGGGACGGATCTCGTCTGCAGCACGGCCATCGACGCGCTCGCCAGTCTCGACGACCATGGTGCGCATGGCCTTCTTCTCGAGCTTCTTGAGCGCCACGGGGATCTCGCGCTCCCAAGCGGCCTGCTCCTCCTCGGTAAACTCGGCGCGGATGGACTCCTTCAGAGCCTCGACCTTACCGATACGAGAGAGCTTGTCGGCGTCGCGAAGGGCAGCTGCCATCTCGTCGTAGTGGGCAAAGATGCGCTCCTGGACCTCCTCGACGGGCTGGTCGAGCGGGTACTCCTTCTTGACGATGGGGCCGTTGACCTGCTCCCACTCGGCGACGAACTCGTCCTGGGCCTGGCAGAAGGCAGCAAGGGCCTCCTGGCCAAACTTCATGGCGGCGAGCATGTCGTCCTCGGAGATCTCCTCGGCGCCGGCCTCGACCATCGAGATGAAGTCGGCAGAGCCGCCCAGCTCCAGGTCCAGATCGGAGTTCTCGCGCTCCTCGTAGGTGGGGTTGACGATAAACTCGCCAGTCTCCACGTTACGGCCGATGCGCACGCAGGCAAGCGGGCCCTCGAAGGGCACGCCACCGAGCGTCATGGCCAGGGAAGCACCCATGACGTTGATGACGTCGAAGGGGTTGACCTGGTCGGCGACGAGCGAGGTGGCGACGATGTGCACCTCGTTGCGGAAGCCGTCCGGGAAACTCGGGCGGATCGGACGGTCGATCATGCGCGCGGTGAGCGTGGCCTTCTCGCTGGGACGGCCCTCACGCTTGAGGTAACCACCCGGGATGCGGCCAGCGGCGTACATCTTCTCGTTGAAGTCGACGGTCAGCGGGAAGAAGTCGTAGTTCTTGCGCTCCTTGGAGACGACCACGGTGTCGAGCATCGTGGTGTCGCCCTGCTTGACCAGGCAGGCGCCGGTGGCCTGCTTGGCAAGCTCGCCCGACTCAAAGGTGTAGGTCTTGCCGTACAGCTCAAAGGTCTTGGATACGAGTGTCATTGTTCTCCTTTACCCCACAGGCCCCTTGCCTGCGGGCTTCTCATGTGACGCGGGCCCCCTGCCCCCGCCACGCTTCAGAGCGTGATTGTTCGCGCCCTTACACAAAAAGAGCGCCCCGCTGCGCAGGACGCTCTTAGCATGTACAAATCCTTACTGGATGTTGTCGCGGATGCCCAGAGCCTTGATGAGCTCACGGTACTCGACGATGTCGTTCTTCTTAATGTAGGAGAGAAGACGACGACGACGGCCGACGAGCATGAGCAGGCCACGACGGGTGTGGAAGTCCTTCTGGTGGGACTTCATGTGCTCGGTCAGCTCCTTGATGCGCTCGGACAGGATGGCGACCTGAACCTTGGGGTTGCCGGTGTCGACCGGGGTGTTACCGAACTGGGCAGTCAGCTCCGCCTTGCGCTCTTTGGAAACAGTCATTGTTTCACCTTTCGTTTCTTGTCGCCCTCGGGCGACGCTATTCGCCTCGGACTGGGAAGCCGCCGGTGGAGCGAGCATCCAAGATCGAGGTACCAAC
This sequence comes from uncultured Collinsella sp., assembly GCA_902475615.1. Classification (GTDB taxonomy): domain Bacteria; phylum Actinomycetota; class Coriobacteriia; order Coriobacteriales; family Coriobacteriaceae; genus Collinsella. The sequence continues at coordinate 79,335 of CABSAD010000001.1, forward strand.
AGGTCGGTATGTTACCACAAGCAGCCCACGCCTGCGCATCATCACCGACCCAACATGAATTCCATCGCACGGAGGCGCTGATCGGTATGAGTTGCCGCCCAGACATGCGAAAGCCCCAACAAAAAAGCGGCAGTATGGGGATCAACCCTCTCGGCCATGAGCGCATCGAAGGTCATGGACATGAGGGCGCGCAGCCACGCGACCTCACCGGTCGACACCAGCTCGGCACCCGGAACGCTCGACGCACACGACCCGCACATGAGACCGCCCGCCTGGGGCGAAAAATACGACAGCATGGGGTCTCCGCACAGCACGCAGGCCGAAAAATCGGGTCGGTAGCCAACGTGCGACAGCAGCTTAAACACATACGCCGCCACAAGTAGATCCATGTGCGCCGTGTCGAGCCCGCTGCCCACCAGGGCAAGCGCTCGCTGCGTGATGGCAAAGGTAAACGGGTCCTCGGCGTCCTCAAACGAGCACACGCGCGCGACCTCGGCGATTGCGCTTGCGGCGCAAGTCGTCTCGTAATCGGGCGCTGCGCCGAGCGGCGCCTCCATAAGCTCGGCCTGCGAAACCACGTCAAGCGACCGTCCATGCGCGAGCAGCATATCGACGGTACAGAACAGCTCGCAGCGCGCAGCCAGGCGCCCACCGGGTTTGCGGGCGCCCTTTGCCACGGCGCGAACCTGCCGACCCCGTTCGTCAAGCATCGTCAGGATCAGGTCCGTCTCTTTGAGCTTCGTCTTGTCGAGGACGAGCGCCTTCGTGCGATATGTCCGGGAGCCTGCCATGCGCGCCGCGCGTCCTTAGTCCTCGGCGTTGTAGCCAAAGCGGCGAATCTGGGCCTCGTCGTCACGCCAGCCGGCCTTGACCTTCACGTCCAGCTCCAAAAAGACCTGCGTGCCAAAGATGCGCTCAAGATCGCGGCGAGCGTCGATACCGATATGTTTGATCATCTCGCCGCCCTTGCCGATGATGATGCCCTTTTGGCCCTCGCGCTCGACGTAAATGGTAGCGTGCACGCGCAGCACCTTCTTGGTCTGCTCGAGCGCATCGCAGATCACGCCAACGGAGTGCGGGATCTCATCACGGGTGCGGCGCAAGACCTTCTCGCGCACAAACTCGGCAACGAGCGTCTCATCGGAAGCGTCGGTACCCATGTCCTCGGGGAACCAACGCGGACCCTCGGGCAAAAAGTGCGCAACGGTCTCGATAAAGGCATCGACGTTGAAGTTCTTGACCGACGACGTCACGATCTCGTCGTCATATTCCATAAGCTCGTGGGCGGCCTTAAGCTGCTCCATGACCTGTGCGGGGTCGGCCTCATCGGCCTTGGTGAGCACCAGGACCTTCTTGGAACGGGCATTCTTGACGCGCTCGGCAACCCAGGCGTCTCCCCTGCCGATCGGCTTGGTGGCATCAATCAAAAACGCGACGACATCGACATCGTTCAGCTCGAACAGCGCGCTCTTGTTGAGCTCGGACCCCAGGCCGTCCTTGGGCTTGTGAATACCCGGGGTATCGACAAAGACCAGCTGGTAGCCGGGGCGATTGACGACGGCGCGCATGCGACGGCGGGTGGTCTGGGCCACCGGCGAGGTGATGGCAACCTTTTTGCCATAGCAGGCGTTGAGCAGCGTGGACTTACCGGCGTTGGGACGGCCGACCAGGGCCACGAAGCCGCTGCGAAAACCGGGTTCCACGTCGCCAAAACCCGCGAGGCTCTCATCCTCGTCGCACAGGGCGTCGAGCTCCTCGTCGCTCATGCCCTCAAACGGATCGAATTCCTCGACATCCTCGCAATCCTCGGTCGCTTCGGCATCCACCGCATCCAGGGACTCGTCGTCCAGAGTTTCATCGAAAGGCTGCATATTGTCGGACATGAAAATCCCTTTCTAAATAAAGTCGAGCGCGTGGACAAATACCAGCAATCCCACAATCGCGGCGGTGATGGAAAGTACGTATACGGAGGCGGCGGCGATATCCTTCGCACGCTTTGCCAGCGGATGGAGCTCCTGGGTCGCCAGGTCGACGATCGCCTCCATGGCGGTGTTGCACAGCTCGCCGTGAATCACCAAGCCACAGCAGATGATAACCGTGGCCCACTCGGCAATGTCGAGCCCCACGATGCAGCCGGCAATGACGGTGCACACGCCCGCCACGAGCATGACCTTAATGTTGCGCTCGGTCTTAACGGCGGTGACGAAGCCCTCCATGGCGTAGGAGAACGACTTTAAGAAGGACGGATGGTCCTTGTTCGATCCGGGAATCATAGACGGCTCCTAGTCGTGGGCGTGGTTGGTGATGGGGCCGACGTGGACCAGCTTGGGGTCCTCGCCGCGCTCGAGCGCCAGATCGCGTAAGATGGCGTCCTCGCGGGCCTCCATGACCTCGGCCTCGTCGTCCTCGATATGGTCATACCCCAGCAGGTGCAGCATGCCATGCACGAGCATCAGGCGGCACTCGTCGGTAGGGCTATTACCAAAGCCGGGGGCCTGGCGGGCAATGACCTCCGGGGCCAGGATAATATCGCCGAGCTCGAGCGTCTCGTCGGCGGGAATATCCTCGTCAAAGGCCGAGTCGCACTCAAACGAGAGGACATCGGTGGTACGGTCGATACCGCGCCACTCGTGGTTGAGCTCGTGCATCTCGTCCTCATCGACATACGAAAGGGAAATCTCAACTTCACGCTCAACGCCCTCGGCGGCAAGCACGACCTCGCAGATGTGCTCTACCTCCTGCGCGTCGAGCAGCGTATCGAGCTCGGCATCGTTGCTGATCAATACACTCAACGGGACTCCTTTCGGTCGTGCACGCGCTTATCGCGCACATCATCATAAGCATCGTATGCCTCGACGATACGCCCCACCAAGGCATGGCGCACCACGTCGGCACGCTCGAGGTGAGAAAATGCGACATCGTCGACACGGCCTAAAATCCGCTCAACGTCGGCAAGACCGCCGCGACGACCCACCAGGTCGCGCTGACTCAGGTCGCCGGTAATCACAAACTTGGAGTTAAAACCCAGGCGCGTCAGGAACATCTTCATCTGCTCGGGCGTGGTATTTTGCGCCTCGTCGAGCACCACGAAGGCATCGCTCAGCGTGCGGCCGCGCATGTAGGCAAGCGGGGCGATCTCAATCACGCCGCGCTCCATGAGCTCATCGGTGCGCTCGCGATCCATCATGTCAAAAAGGGCGTCGTAGAGCGGACGCATGTAGGGGTCAATCTTTTCCTCGAGGGTACCGGGCAAAAAGCCCAGATTCTCCCCCGCCTCGACAACCGGACGCGTCAAGATCAGACGGCCCACCTCGTGACGCTTGAGCGCGGCAACGGCGAGCGCCATGGCCAGATAGGTCTTACCGGTACCGGCGGGACCAAGGCCAAACGTGATGGTATGCGAGCGGATGGCATCCACGTAGCGCTTTTGGCCGAGCGTCTTGGGGCGAATGGCACGACCGCGATACGAAAGCAGCACATCATCGCGAAGCGACGTAGCCTCGTGCTCACCGTCGCGCAAGACGGCCAGGCAGCGAGAAACATCGTCGGCAGACAGCGTGCGTCCGGCGGCCGCCTCGCGAAAAGTATGGTCGAAAAAACGCGCCACGAGCTCGACCTCGTCCGGGTCACCGCTCACGGCGATGCTGTCGCCACGGACGACCACATGGGCACGAACCAAACTCTCGAGTGCACGAAGGACACCGTCGCCGGCGCCCAAAACGCGCGAGGGGTCAATACCCTCGGGAACGGTAAGTCTAATCTTCGAGGCTTCCATGAACCTCCCTGCGTGCATGGACCAAGCCGGAATCATCGACTCCGATGATAGCAACATCGAGCAGGCACGGGGCTGTGAGTCCACAGGTATCGTCAAGACGGGCATGATGGAACGAACCGAGCGTCAGGTTGTCGCCATACTCAAGCACGGCACGCTCGACGGTTCCCACGCGACGGCGAGCGTCGGCAATGGCGAGTTCCTGCGCCGCGGCCCTCATGCGGCGGCTACGCTCGGCCATAACCTCGGGCGGCACCTGGTCGGGCATATCGGCAGCAAGGGTACCGGGACGCTTGCTGTAGCGGAACACGTGCATACGCGAAAAGCCCACACGGCGGCACAGTGCCAGCGACTCCTCAAACTCCTCGTCCGTCTCACCGGGAAAACCGACGATGACATCGCACGAAAGGGACACCTGAGGCAAGTTGGTGCGAATCATGCGCACCGTTTCCTCGAAGGCCTCGGCGCTATAGGGACGGCCCATGCGATGCAGTGTCCTGGTGCAGCCGGACTGCACGGGCAGGTGTAAAAACGGGGCGATGCGCTTCGGATAGCGCGCCATGACCTTAAGCAGGGACTCGGAGATATCCATGGGCTCGACCGAGGAAATGCGCACATGCGGAATGGACGTGCGCTCCATGATCGCCTCGAGCAGCTCATCGATCTCGACGTGTTCATCAGTCGCGCTCTTGCCATCGTAGGCGCCCAGGTTCACACCCGTCAGCACCACCTCGGGCACGCCGGCCTCCTGTGCCTCGCGAACTTGCTCGAGTACGGACTCGACCGGCACGGAGCGCTCGGGGCCGCGGGCCTTCCACACAATGCAATAGGTGCAACGATGGTTGCAGCCGTCCTGGATCTTCACGCCCAGACGCGAGCGACCGAGCGCGTCGACAACCTCGCCGTCGCTGCAGGCGGGAACGTCATCGGACTCAACGCCCAGCACCTCACAGACGCGTTCGGCGACATCGATCTTGGACGGCTCGGCGATCACGCGGTCCGAGAGCTCCAGCAGCTCCTCGGGATGCAGATTGACCACGCATCCGGTCACGACCACATAGGGCTCGTTTGGATAGGCCAGCGCATGGCGAACGGCCTTACGGGTCTTGGCCTCGGCCTCGCCCGTAACGGCACAGGTGTTAATGACGATCAGCTCAGCATCCTGAGGCTCCACCATCGCAAAGCCCAGGCGCATTAGATCGGCAGTGATACGGTCGGACTCAACCCGGTTGACACGGCAGCCGAGGTTGACGACAGAGATATGAGGTGCGAGCACGCGGGCTCCTTAATCGAGGATGTCGTCGAGGGCACTCTTGATACGGTCGGTCACCGACTTCTTACCGGATGCGACGTCATCGCCCATCTCGTCGGCAAAGGCGCGAAGCAGCTCGCGCTGCTTATTGGAAAGGTTCGTGGGGACGACCACACGCAGCTGCACGATCAGACGACCGCGCGAACCGCCACCGCCGATACGCGGCATGCCGTAATTGTTGACGCTCACGGTGTCGCCGTACTGGGCGCCAGCGGGGACGCACACCTTGACGACCTCGTCAGGCATAATGCCCTCGACCTCGATCTCGCATCCGAGCGCAGCCTGCGCAATCGAGATATCGCTCACGAGGTACAGGTCGTCGCCGTTGCGCTTAAAACGCTCGTGGTCGGCGACGCGCACGTTGACGATCAGGTCGCCCGACGGCTCGCCGCGAAGGCCGGCCTCGCCAAAACCGCTCACGCGCAGCTGGCGACCGGTCGAAACGCCGGCGGGAATATCGATATCGATCTTTTCGTGCGAAGGCGTGCGGCCCTGACCGTCACAGGTCTCGCAGGGATGGTCGATGACCGTGCCTTCGCCGTGGCAGTCGGGACAGGGCGAAGAGGACTGAACCTGGCCCAGGAAAGAACGCTGGACCGTCGTCACATAGCCCGTGCCGTGGCAGCGGCTGCACTGCTTTTCCTGTGCGCCCTCGGCCCTACCGGTGCCGTTGCAATCCTCGCAGGGGGCAAGGCGGTCATAGCTGATCGTCTTTTTGCAACCGAGTGCCGCCTCCTCAAGGGTCACCGAAAGGGAGATGGCCATATCGCGGCCGCGACGACGCTCACGGCGATTTCGGGCGCCACCGCCGGCACCGCCGCCAAAGAACGACGAGAAGAGGTCGTCCATGCCCATGCCACCAAAGATATCGTTGATGTCGACATAGCCAGAGCCACCGGGGCCGTCCGCGGTGCCGTAACGGTCGTAGTTAGCACGCTTCTGCTCGTCGGAAAGAACGGAATACGCCTCGTTGAGCTCTTTGAACTTGGCCTCGGCCTCGGGGTCGTCCGAAACGTCCGGGTGTACGGTACGGGCCTTCTTTAGAAACGCGCGCTTAATCGTCCGCGCGTCGGCATCCTTGTCGACGCCAAGTACCTCGTAGTAATCCCTATTTTCCGACACGACCGAATCCTTCCGACTTTCATTATTGTCACAGTGCGTCCTATACCCAAGCTGGGCCGGCCGCAAACAGAGGGGTTGATGTTATTGCATTGCGTAGGGCGAAAGCATGGCACGTTGCGAGCAGCTCGCAAACCAAACCGACACGAGCGCAAACATAAATCCGTTGGCAAAACCGTTGGCAAACTGCATCGCGCCGCGCTTCCACCACAGCAGGCTGCGGTGCAGCACGCCGTCCGAGACCACCATGAACAGGCCCATGGCAAACGGAATAAAGCACATCACGGCAAAGGCCGAGAACACGCCCGAGATGGCCGACAGCACCAAAAACGGCGCCACGATGCCCATCAGGTAAAAACCGGTACGGGCCTTGCCCTCCAGACGCTCGGCCTCGACATGAGCGCGGCCGACCAGATCGCCACCCGAGGCACCGTTGGTGCCGGCGTGACCCATGCCGCCAATGCGGACCTCGTCGCCATCGTGCGTACCGGCAGGAAACTCAATCGTCTGCTCGGAGGTCACACGGACACGGCCGCTGCCGCCGCAATCGGGGCAGGGGTCGGCGACGACCTTACCGGAACCGCCGCACTCGGGGCAGACCGACTGAAACGTGCCGGCACCGAACAGGAAGGACAGGTCGACATCGATGTGGCCGCGACCACCGCAGCTCGGACAGGTATGTGCATGCTCGGACGAAACAGAACCCGAGCCGCCACAGTGGCCACAGGTATCGAAGCGCGTATAGCGGACGGTCTTGCGGGCACCGCCCTTGGCCTCCTTAGCGTCGAGCTTGATATCGACGACCACGTTGGCGCCGTTCTCGGGATTATAGGCAGCCTGCCCGCGACGCGGCTGGCCCCAGGCGCCACCAAAGGGAAAGCCGCCCTCAAAGGGATTGCCATAGCCTGCGCTGCCGGCGTAGCCGCCGCCATAGGGCGAAGCCGTAGGAGCGCCGGCGAAGGGGTTGCCCGAGCGCATGGCGTCGTAGCGCGCACGCTTCTGCTCGTCCGAAAGCACGGCGTAGGCCTCGGAAACCTCTTTAAACTTTTCCTCGGCATCAGGTTCTTTGTTGACGTCCGGATGGAGCTTGCGGGCCTTTTGCTGGAAGGCCTTCTGTATATCACGCGAGGTGGCGTCCTTGGAGACACCCAAAATCTCGTAGTAATCTTTTTCGTTCATCGTCGCCATGCGCGGCAACCTCCTGCTCACAGCAGCGTATATATTGCGGTAATTCTACCCGAGCGGCCTAAGCTAGACCCCAAAACAGCTCGAACAGCACATTTCCATCGAGCCAGCCCAAGTGGGTGGGCGCTAAACGGGCGTGGGCACGACCTGCGATAACGTCTTTCGAGGCGACGCACCCCGCATGCCCCTCGACATAATCGGGCACCCAAGTGGCAAGACCCAACTCGAGCGCACGGTCACAGGCCGCCACCAGCTCGTCTGCAGCGATCACGCTTGCCGAGCGAACCAACAGATCGGGCCCAATGCCACGCGTCATGCGGCAGGCGAGCATCAAATCCTCGGCCGCAGCCTCGCGCTGCGACAGATACTCGGCATCAAACGTCGTCGCGGCGTCGTCGCGTTGCACCAAGCGCACGCGATACGCATCGCCGCGAGCAGGCACGTCGGGAAACAGCCCGGCCAAGCGATCGAAATCCTCGGCGTCGAGCATACCGGCGGCAGAGCGGCCCAAGCCCAGATAGCCCCGTCCTGTCCAATAGGCAATGTTGTGGGCACACTCATGTCCGTCGAGCGCGTAGCTTGCCACCTCATACGGGTGATAGCCGGCCGCACCCAGGCACTCACGCGCCGCGTCCATGCACGCAGCCTGAAAATCCTCGTCGGGCTCGAGCGACTCGTCGCGACACGCCATGTGGTAGAGCGGCGTGCCCTCCTCGAGCGTGAGCGGGTACACCGACACATGATGCGGCGCCGCCGCCAGCACGCCATCGAGCGTGCGTTGCCAGCTTACGGCGGTCTGCCCGGGAAGTCCGCACATCAGGTCGCAGGACACATCGAGCCCAGCGTCCTTAACCGTCGTGATGGCAGCGAGCGCCCGATCGGCATCGTGAATACGGCCAATCGCAGCAAGCTCGGCGTTGTCAAGGGTTTGAACTCCCAGAGAGACGCGTGTGACACCGACCTTGGCAAGCGCAGTGGCAAGCCCGGCGGTCAACGACTCGGGATTGGCCTCGCAGGTAAACTCAACGGGCTTGCACCACATGCAAATACGCCGGGCAAGCTCCACCAGACGCTCTCCCGCCAGCGACGGCGTGCCGCCGCCAACATAGACGGTGCGGATCTGTGCAAGCGCGCCTGCGTCGCCAAAGGCATCGAGGCGCGCATACAACTGCACAAAATAGGCATCGAGTGCAGCGCTCAGGTCGCACGGAGCAAAACTGCGAGAGTCAAAGTCGCAGTACCGGCACTTTTGGGCGCAAAACGGAACATGCACGTACAGCGCGGTAACGGCCACCGTTAGGCCTCCAGCGGATGAGCGGGCACCGACTCGCCGGCGGCAAGTGCGGCCTCGCAGGCCACCACATCGCGCTCGATATCATCGACCAATGCCATGAACTCCTCGTATGTGGAGCAACGCACCACTTGGGCGCGCCAGGCCGCAGCATGGGGCATCCCCTTTAGATACCAGCTTGCGTACGTACGGGCACGCGACATGAGCGGCAACAGCTCGTGCGTGAGCGTCAGGTGCTCGCGCAGGGCATCCAGGCGCTCGACCGAGCTACGTACCGGTACCGGCGTGCCATCGAGCGCAAGGGCGCGGGCATCGCCGAACACCCAGGGATTGCCATAGATACCGCGCGCGATGAACACGGCGCTGGCGCCGGAGTTGCGCAGATGCTCCGCGGCATCCTCGGCGCAGAACACGTCGCCCGAACCGATAACGGGAATCTCGACGGCGTCGGCCACCTCATCGACGACTGACCAATCGGCCTGGCCCGTATAGAGCTGCGTGGCACAGCGACCATGTACCGCCACCGCAGCGGCCCCTGCCCCCTCGAGCATCTGGGCAAACGTCGCGGCATTGCGGTCTTCGGCGTAAAAGCCCTTGCGGATTTTTACGGTCACGGGCACGTGCGCCGCGCCTACCGCCGCCTCGACAATCTGCTCGGCCAGCTCAGGCGTGCGCATAAGTGCCGAGCCCTCGCCCTTGGTAACGACCTTGCGAGCCGGGCAGGCCATGTTGATGTCGATCAGCGACAGGCGATCGTCAACACGCTCCTCAACGGCGGCGACGGCGCTCGCAAACTGATCGGGCTTGGAACCAAAGAGCTGTACGCAGATCTGCTGCTCCTCGTCGGCCGGTAGCACCAGGCGCCACGTCTTATTGCTGGCATAGGCAAGACCCGCCACGCTCACCATCTCGCTGTAGGCAAGATGGGCACCGCGGCGGCGGCACATGATGCGGTAGGCGGGGTCGGTCACGCCAGCCATGGGAGCCATAAGGAACGGCTGCTCGGCATAGGCACCCAGCAGCCGCGTACTGTATTCAGAAAGCGCCATGGAAACTACTCGTCCACCTTGAGGATCGCCATAAAGGCCTCCTGCGGGACCTCGACCGAACCGATGGCCTTCATGCGCTTCTTGCCCTCTTTCTGCTTCTCGAGCAGCTTGCGCTTACGCGAGATATCGCCGCCATAGCACTTGGCCAAAACGTCCTTGCGGCGCGCCTTGACGGTAGAGCGGGCGATAATCTTGTTACCGATGGCACCCTGAATAGGCACCTCGAACAGCTGGCGCGGGATGATTTCCTTGAGCTTGTCGCACAGGCCGCGAGCCAGGCCATAGGCCTTGTCCTTGTGCACGATAAACGACAGCGCGTCCACCTCGTCGCCCGAAAGCAGGATATCGAGCTTGACGAGCTCGGAGGGACGATACTCGTTGAACTCATAGTCAAGCGAGGCATAGCCCTTGGTGCGACTCTTGAGCTGGTCAAAGAAGTCCAAGATGAGCTCGGCGAGCGGCATGTCGAAGCGCATCTCGACCGATTTGCTCGTCAGGTGGATCATATCGGTCGTAACGCCGCGGTGCTCGATAGCGAGCTGCATGACGGCACCCGTATACTCGGGCGGGCAGATAATCTTGGCCTTAAGGTAGGGCTCCTCGATGCGCTCGATGCGCGTAGCCTCGGGCAGATCCTGCGGGCTGCGGACATCAATCATCTCACCGTCGGTCTTGTAAACGTGATAGTCGACCGAGGGACTCGTGGCAATAAGGTCCAGGTTGAACTCGCGCTCCAGGCGCTCCTTGACGACCTCCATATGCAGCAGGCCCAAGAAGCCCACGCGGAAACCAAAGCCGAGCGCCACCGAGGTCTCGGGCTCCCACACCAACGACGGGTCGTTGACATGCAGCTTATCGAGAGCGTCGCGCAGGTTCTCGTAATCCTTGTTGTCGATCGGGAACAGGCCCGTGTAGACCATGGGCTTGGCCTCGCGGTAGCCGGGAAGCGGCTCGGGGCAGGGATTCGACGCCCACGTGAGGGTATCGCCCACGCGCACGGCCTCGGGGTCCTTCAGACCCGTGACCACGTAGCCCACCTCGCCGACCGTCAGCGCATCGACCGGGGTCTCGGCGGGACGCTTGACGCCCACGCCATCGACCAAAAAGTCGCCCTCGGCCTGCATCATGCGCAGGGTATCGCCCTTTTTAATGGAGCCGTCAAAGACGCGGACCGTGGCGACGACGCCGCGGTACTCATCGAAGTACGAATCCAGAATAAGCGCCTTGAGCGGCGCGCTCGCATCGCCCTTGGGCGGAGAGATCAAAAAGACGATGGACTCCAGCAGATCGTGGATGCCCTCGCCGGTCTTGCCCGATACGCAAACGGCATCGTCGGCAGGAATCGCCAGGTCATCCTCGATCTCGGTCTTAACCTCGTCGGGGTGCGCCGAGGGAAGGTCGATCTTATTGATGGCCGGAACAATGTCCAAGTTGGCGTTCATGGCGAGCGTCGCGTTGGAGACGGTCTGCGCCTCGACGCCCTGCGTGGCGTCGACGACGAGCACCGCGCCCTCGCAGGCAGCCAGCGAGCGCGAGACCTCGTAGGTAAAGTCCACGTGGCCCGGTGTATCGATCAGGTTGAACTGATACGTCTCGCCATCGTCAGCGTCATAGGAAACGCGAACGGCATTGGACTTGATCGTGATGCCGCGCTCGCGCTCGATATCCATGGTGTCGAGCAGCTGCGACTCCATGTCGCGCTCGTCGACGGTATGGGTGAGCTCGAGGATACGGTCACTGATCGTGGACTTGCCATGGTCGATGTGCGCAACGATCGAGAAGTTGCGGATGTGGGAAATGTCAATTGAAGTATTCATGCGGACTATCTTACCCGAGCGGTACAAAAAATGGAGCCTGTTCCATAAAACAGGCTCCATTTATGCGCGTAATCTGTGTGGTGTGAAATTTACAACTTAGGCGTTGATGCTGTTCACGAGCTTGGCTAGACCGGACTTGCGGTTGGAAGCCTGGTTCTTGTGGATGACATGCTTGGCGGCAGCCATGTCGAGACGCTTGGTGACGGTCTTGAGGGCAGCCTGGGCCTTCTCGGCGTCGCCCTCGGCGACGGCGGACTGGACGTGCTTGGTCAGCGTCTTGAGCTCGGACTTGACAGCCTTGTTACGCATGCGAGCTGCCTCATTGGTGCGGATACGCTTCTTCTGAGACTTGATGTTTGCCACTTCTGGAGTTCCTTTCGAGTTCCTTGCAAAAAATGTATGACACCTCTGAGACACGGTGAGGTCATGCAAGCGCCTACTATAGCACGCTCCCCCTCAAAGGGATAGAACGAATTTGTCAAATAGGCAGGTATCATCACGATTTTCTCAAGATGTTCGTAATCCAGAGCAAAAGCGCGGTCTCCGAATCAGCCGAACCCTTGAGCGCGAGCTCCACATCGACGGCACCCTCGAGCGCGGCAACGAGCTGGGTCATCGAAAAACGACGCGCCCAGGTAAGGTGATTTTTGACCTGCCAGGCCTGAAGCTTGAGCGTCGCGGCCAGCTCACGACCCTGTCCACGCGCATCGAGTGCCTTGGCGACGATAAGCTCGCGAATGCGCCCGCACAGCAGCGTGTAGGTCCACACATAGCTCTTGGCGGGCAGTAGATTGAAGAGCTCAAGCGAGCGGCGCATGTCACGGGCCGAGACCGCATTGAGAAAGTCCCAGGGCTGAACTTCGGCCGTGCGCACGATCCAGCGCTCTACATCGGCAAGCTCAATTTGTGGCGCCTCGACCATCTGGGCAAGCTTGGCCAAGTCGTTATCGAGCATACGAGTGTTCTCGCCCGAGCGCGAAACGAGCTCCTCGGCGGCGGCCGTAGAGATGGACTTTCCGTGCTGCGTCGCCATCTGCTGCACGCGGCGCGGGAGCTCCCAGCGCTTGGTGCCCGAACAGTCGATCACGGCCTTCTTGTCAATCTTGGCGATTGCCTTATACAGGCGCGTATTCTTGGCAAGTGCGTCGGCAATAATGAGACAGACCGTCGTGGGGCTGGGACTTGCGAGGTACTCGACAAGCGGTTCCGAGACCGCCTTGGCAAGCTTGGAGCAGCCGTCGAGGATCACCAGGCGAAACTCGCTGCCCATGGGAAAGGTATTGAGCGAGCCGATGATCGACTCGATATCGGGATCTTTCGTCATGTCGCGTTCATCGAGGTTGAACTCAACCATACCCGACTTTTCCAAGCGAGCTTTCATACGCGAGACGGCGTGGTCGCGCTTGACCCCATCGCTACCGACGATCAGATATGCCGGCAGCAGACCGGTTTCGGACATTGCGCTCCCCTCTCGCAGGCTCTCATGTTTGTACCGTGCCATTTTAGCCCAGGGGTTGGTCCCGCGCCAACGACGGCATCACGGTCGCTGGCATCGCATGGCAAAGCCCTTCGCGGTCGGCGTGACGGTAATGTCGCCGTGTTCGATGGTGCATGCGAACGCACCACCCGCTTCCTTAACTGCATCGATGCAGGCATCCGACGGATGGCCGTAACGATTCCCCTCGCCGGCGCTCGCGATAGAGAACTCGGGCTTAAGCGTGCCCAGCAGGTCTGTGTCGACGGAAACTTTTGAGCCATGATGCCCCAGCTTGAGCACATCGATATCTCCCACCTCCTGTACAAACTCGCGCTCCTGATCGAGCTCGGCGTCACCAGTAAGGAGCACGCGCAGGCTCTTGCCTTCCTGAGCGTAGGAGAGCAGCAAAACAAGAGAGTCCTCATTGCCCTCGCCATCCACCGTGTCAAACGGCCACATCACACGAGCCCGAAATGCGCCGATATCGACCGTGTCTCCGCGAGCCACCTGCCGATACGTTACACCCGGGCGATTCAGGACCTCAGTAGGCGCGCCGTCAAGTGCATCGGCCGCGACTGCAATGGTTCCAACCGAAAAACGATCGAGTACGTCGGGAAGACCGCCCCAATGGTCTTCGTCCCAATGCGTCACGAAGACGGCGTCGATATGGTGGACGTTATTGCGAACCAACGCCGACACCACGCGGTCATCGAGCCCACAGTCGACGAGTGCCACGGCGCCACCCTGACGAACCAGAATCGCATCGGCCTGGCCAACATCGAGGACCGTTACCGAAGGCGGCGCACATCGATCCCAATAGACATACGGAACACCCGCTGCGAGCATTAAACACAGCAGCCCCGCTGCCATGCTCCGCGCGCGGGGGCGTGGCCACCAGACCAAGATGGCCACCAGCGCGAACGGCACCACATATACCAAGGGCGTATCGGGCGGCACGCTTACGGATGCGCCCGGAACGGCAGCAAAGAGCTGTTCAAAGAACAGCGCACAGCGGGCGACAATCATGGGCACCACGAGCGCCCCGTGACGCAGCAGCGGCACAAGCGAGCAGGGCACCAGCACAACCGATACAGCGAGCAGCACGCTTATCACCGGACCGATCACGGCATTTGCAAGTGGGGCAATGAGCGAAAACGTCTCAAATGCGGGAATCGTAACGGGAAGTGTCGCCAGCTGCGAGCACAGCGTGACAGACAAAACGCTGGCGACACCCGATGGCATGCCCAGCTCGCCCAAGGCGTAGGTGGCGTAGGGGCAAAAACAAAGGATGGCAAAAACACTGACGCACGAAAGCTGAAAACCCATTTCGAACAATACCGTCGGACGCAGCAACACAAAGATTGCCATAGTGACGAACAGAGCCGAGAGGCCATGCCGACGACGTCCGGCGCTGTTGGCGACAAGCGCCGCCGCCACCATGCAGCACGCGCGCACGGCCGAGGGCGAGGCGCCAGTAAAAACGGCATAGGCAGCGAGGGCCAGCACCAACAGCCCCCGCTGCAGCCCACGAGAGAGGTGTGTCTGTTGCAGGGCGCTCTCAATCACAAACCCCACGATGGCAAGATGACTACCCGAGACAGCGATAAGATGTGCGGTGCCCGTTACCGAAAACCAATCGCCCGCCGGCTGGGCACGCAGCTCGGCCGAGCGTCCGCAGACAACGCCGGCAATGAGCGAGCGCGCTGGATCGGTCGCGGGCGCGATAACGGCAAGGAGCTCGTTTCGAAGCCAAGACAACGGGCCTGGAGGGCCCTCGTCGATCGATACCAACCGGACGACTTTAACCTTTCGAAGCTCGCCCCGAAGCACGCGTGAGCGCCCATACGCATCATTCTCAAAGCGCGAAATTCGACCGATAGCACGTACATGCGAACCGGCGCCAAGCTCGCGATCACACGACAGCCGTACCTGACCCAAACGCTTTTCGCCCGCATACGCATCACAGGTATAGGAGTACGCACCGTCATTGATGGACGGGTCGCCGTACACAACAAACTCGAGACTGCTCGCAGCCCGATTATCCAACGCCCTCGAAGCGCGCAGCGCCCCTATCACCCAACCCGCGGACACGACCGCTCCCGCCACGAGGCCGAGGGCCGCGGCATACAGCCATCGCCTCCACCGCACAAGGCGCATGCAGGACCGAGCCAATACGATGCACCCTGCTGCCGCAACGGGAATGGCCATAAGCAATTTGACGGGCGCCGCCCGCTCTCCCAGCAGCGCATCGGCCGCCATGTTAAGCACTAACCCACAGCTCGCACACAAGCCGGCACAAAGTGCTATCGTCCACGGCATCAATGGGCGCGGTGGCATCACATGCTCGCGCTCGGTCGCACTCATACGCAGATGCAATCTTTAATTTTGGCGAGTTTCTTCTCACCGATCCCCGATACGCGCATAAGGTCATCGACCGAGGCAAAGGCCCCGTTTTGCGTCCGTTCGTCGATAATTGACTGGGCCATAGAAGGCCCGATGCCCGAAAGCGTCTGCAGCTCCGCCGCACTTGCCGTATTGATATTCACAAGTCCCGACGAAGACCCTGTACCAGGGGTCGTGGAAGCGCCGCTTTCGGCGCCGCCGACGGCCGCAGCCGTTTGTTGCTCCCCTACCGTCGGCACATAGATCTTTTGACCATCGGTGATCTTGGACGCACGGTTAAGACCCGTCACATCCGCCTCGGCCGTAAGCCCTCCGGCGGCATCAATCGCCTGGGACACCCGTGCTCCATCTTTAAGCCGGTACACGCCAGGCTTCACAACGGCGCCATCAACATCGACGTACACCTCGGCAGCAGAGGAGCTCTTGGCAGACGGCTCATCGGCATCGTCAGGAGAGGCATCCCCGGCCCCGCGCACATCCGAGGCGCTCGCCTCATCACTACGCTCAAACGATACGTCGCTGGAGTGACCACCAAAACCTGCCATCGCCAAGCCGCTCGCGGCGGCAATGACAACCAGGATCGCCACGACCATCGCCTTATGGCCGAGCAGCTTTTCTGCCCAGCGGTCCATCCGTTTAACCCGTTCGTGTTGCTCGCGCTGCGCCATAGCAAACACCTCCCAACACCATCGTGTCAGGAAACGAACGTCGCAGCCACCGCACGTCCACACCGGTTATCGCGGTCAAACCAAAAGCTGACCAAAACCTTGCGGAAAAGTGTCCATTTATTCAGGCACACGTCGACAAATGAACTGTTTATCGCCTAATGCCCAGATAGAAAAAGACCGACGATGCAAAATCACCGCCGGTCTATACACAACATTATTCGTGATCTTGGTAAATCTCACGTGGAGCGAGCTCGGAATGCTTGCGTTTTAAGGTCTTAGGGGCCTTATACGTGTTGCTCTCGAAGTCGATATACTCGGTCTGTTTGAGCAAACGCTCAATCATCTCCTCGTGATCGAACAGCTCCCATGCCTCATGCACGGCATCGAGCTTGGCATGCGTCTCGGGACGACGCGGCATAAACAGCGTGCAGCAATCGGGCGCTGCCTCGGTCGAGATATCAAACGTGCCGATTTCCTCAGCACGCGCGATGATCTCCTGCTTATCAGAACCAATGAGCGGACGGAACACGGGGATCTTGACGGCCTCGTTGACGGCCATGATGTTCTCAAGCGTCTGGGAAGCAACCTGACCGAGTGATTCACCGGTCACGATAGCCTTGGCGCCCTCGATATGCGCAATGCGCTCGGCAACCGAATACATAATGCGACGGTACATGATCACGCGCAGGTTGCTGGGGCAGGTCACCGAGATCTCGCGCTGGCAGTCGCCAAACGGGACAACGTACAGGCGACCGATCTGAACGCCCGGCTCAAGCGCACGGATGATGTCCTGCACCAAATACTCGCTCGTATCAGGCGTCTGCGGACGACCGGAGAAATGTACCGGCACGCACACCGCGCCGCGACGCGCGAGCATCCAGGTCGCCACTGGGGAATCGATACCCGAAGAAAGCAGCGTCACGACCTTGCCGGCAGATCCCACCGGCAGACCGCCTACGCCGCGCTCGGAGCGCGCATACACGTAGACGCTACCCTGGACCACCAGCACGTGCACCATTGCGTCGGGATCGTGCATCTGGACCTTTTTATCGGGAAACGCCTCGCACAGCACCTCGCCAACCTGTCGATTGATATCAATCGAGGTGAGCTCGTAGTCGGTGTTAGACCGCTTGGCATGTACCTTAAACGACTCAAAGGGACCAAATTCGCGCAGCGCCTTCACGGCGGCGGCGCAGTACTCCTGCGGGTCGCGGTTGGTGTGGTACGCCAGGGACACGCGGGCAACGCCGGGGACGGTGCGAATGACGCGCGCCGCCTCGTCGGCTTGATGCTCGTTAAAGGTCACGAGGATATAACCGGAAATTCGAGACACGGCATTCACGGAAAAGGCGGCCAAGGCCGCCTTGATGTTATCCATGAGGATATGCTCAAAATGTGCGCGGTTCTTGCCCTTCAGTCCAACCTCGTGATAGTGGACCAGGCAGACGCGGGCTGCCATTTAGGCTTCAGCAACCTTGTGGCCGAGCGCCTTCTCGTAACGGGCCTCGTCGTAGGAGATATCGCCGTCGACAATCTCGTCCATAGCCATCGAGATGGTATCGGCGCCGGAAAGCGCAATGGTGATGTCGTCGACATCCTGGACGGCGAGCACGCGGTTGTGCTGGCCACGCAGCATGCTGTTAATGTCGCAGGCGCGCTTGGAGGCAAGCGAGGCGAGCAAGAAGCGGTTGTGATCGGTCTTCTCCAGAAGATCGTCAATGCAAGGCTTTACAACGGACACGGACCTCAGATCCTTTCATGCATATCGAGAACGCGAACGAGCTCATCGGTCGCGCGGTCGAGATCGTCATTCACCACGACGTCGTCGTAGCGGTCGGCAAGGGCAAGTTCATGGGCGGCGTTTGCCATACGCAACTCGATCGTCTCGGGCGTCTCGGTACCGCGACCGACCAGGCGATCGCGAAGCACCTCGAGCGAAGGCGGCTTGATAAAAATCAACACGGCCTCGGGGAAACGTTCCTTGACCTGCAAGGCACCCTGGACATCGATCTCCAAGATTAGAGACGAACCAGAGGCAAGCTTGGATGTGACCTCGCTCACCAAGGTGCCGTAGCAGTTACCGTGGACCTCGGCCCACTCAACAAACTCACCGTTTGCCACGCGGCGGTCGAACTCCTCGCGCGTCAGAAAAAAGTAGTTGACGCCATCGACCTCACCTTTGCGTGGTGCTCGCGTGGTAGCCGAAACCGTCAGGCCCAGGTTCGAGCGACGCTCGCGCACACGAGTGACGAGCGTGCCCTTGCCTGCACCTGACGGTCCAGAAATCACAAAGAGCTTTGAATCCTGAGCGCTCACTTATTTGGTCAGCTGCTCGAGGAGCTGCTCGCGCTGACGGACGCCGAGGCCCTGGACGCGACGGGTAGCGGAGATGCCGAGCTCCTCCATGATCTTGGCGGCCTTGGCCTTGCCATAACCAGGCAGAGACTCGATGAGAGTGGAAACCTTCATGCGAGAAGCGATGGGGTCATCGGAGTTGAGCACGGACTCGAGGGACTTCTCGCCCTTCTTGATCTGCTCGCGAAGCTCAGCGCGGGCGTGACGTGCGGCGGCAGCCTTCTCAAGAGCCTGCTTGCGCTGCTCGTCGGTAAGCTGAGGGAGTGCCATTCGAACCTCCAAATAGTTGGGTTATATCTGATGCAATAATTAGCATTTTAGCACGTCAAACGCACTAAATGTCCAATCGACGGCATCATAGGTTAGACGATACCTGCGAAAAGTGCAATATACGGAGGTCAAAGTTAAGCCCCTGACCTGCGATTCCACACAAAGGATGGGAAAGTTTTCGCAGGCACAGGGGCTAATTTGTGCTAATGAGACCCAAAAGTGATGACTTGAGGGAATCTTTTAGGCGACGTTTTCGACCAACTCGGCAACGATGGCGTCAAATGCGGCAACCGGGTCGTCGGCACCGGTGATGGGTCGGCCCACCACGATGTGGCTCGCGCCACGCTCGATAGCCTGGGAAGGCGTCGCCACGCGGGATTGATCGCCCAAGGCGGCACCCACCGGACGCACGCCCGGAGTCACGATCAGCGCGTCAGGGCCGAGCAGCTCACGCATGTCATGGGCCTCCATCGGAGAGCACACGATGCCGTCGATGCCGTTGGCCTGAGCAAGCTTCGCCAGGCGGGCTGCCTCCTCGGCAACGGGCGACTCGACGCCGATCTCGGCCAGCGAATCCTGATTCATGCTCGTGAGCACGGTGATGGCAACGAGCTTGGCGCGGTCCTCGCGCGCCTCCTCGGCACCCTTACGGCACGCAGCGAGCATAGCGCCCGAGCCCAGACCGTGGACCGAAAGCAGGTCGGCACCGGCGAGCGAGGCCGAACGGGCGGCGCCGCGCACCTGGTGCGGAATGTCATGGAACTTGAGGTCGAGGAAGACCTTAAAGCCCAAGTCCTTGAACGTCTTGACGATCTCGGGGCCCTCAGCGTAATAGAGCGTCATGCCCACCTTGAGCCAAGCGGCATGACCAGAAAGCTCGTGGGCGAGCTCGAGTGCACGCTCACGGTCGCAGTCGAGGGCGACGATAACGCGGTCGCGGGCATCGGTCTCTAGCATTCGAAAGCACCTACCAGTTCGTTGATGTCCTTCACGCCCTGAGACTCCGCCCAGGCCTCGAGCTCGCGCGCGATCTTAATCGAGGCGCACGGATCGACAAAGTTGGCCATGCCGACCGACACGCAGGTAGCGCCAGCCAGGATAAACTCGGCCGCATCTTCGCCCGTCATGACGCCGCCGACACCGTTGATGGGGATATCGACGGCCTGAGCGACCTCCCAGACCATGCGAACGGCGATGTGGTGGCACAGCGGGCCCGAAAGGCCGCCCTTGGGCTTGGCCACACGGGACTTGCGGGTATGAACGTCGATGGCCATGCCCTGGATGGAGTTAATGACCGAAAGGCCGTCGGCACCCGCGGCCTCGAGAGCCTTCGCAATCTCGGCGACGTTGACCGGAGCCATCTTGACGAACAACGGCTTATCGGTCACCTTACGGCAGGCAGCCATAACGGCAGAAGCGCCCTCGGGCGAGGAGCCCATGGCGGCACCACCGGCGGCAATATTGGGGCAGCTGACGTTGATCTCGTAGCCGGCAGCCCAGGGGCACAGCTCGACATACATCTCGAGCGCGCGGACAAACTCGTCAACGGAGTGGCCAGCGACCTGGCAGATGACCTGGCAACCGTCCTTGGAAAGCTGCTCGAGCCACGGGCCGGACTCACGGGCAAAGGCAGCCACGCCGGGGTTCTGAAGGCCCACGGAGTTGATCATGCCGCCCGGGATCTCGGCCATGCGGGGCGCGGGGTTGCCGGGCCAGGGCTCGGCAGCACAACCCTTGGTGGTGATGGCGCCCAGCTGGGAGACATCAAAGAAGTTCTGGAACTGCCATCCGTAGCCAAAGGTACCGGCTGCGGTGTTGATGGGGTTCTGCATCTTGACGCCGCCGAAATCGACGGCCATATTCACGGTACCCACTAGAAGACCACCACCTTGGAAGCATCGAACACGGGGCCGCACATGCAGGCGCCCTTCATACCGTCGACCGTCTCGACATTGCAGGTGTTGCAGGCACCAAAGCCACAGCTCATCATGCGCTCGAGCGACACCTCGCAGTACGCGCCGGCCTCGGCGGCAGCGGCGGCGACCTTCTTCATCATGACGGCGGGACCGCAGCTGGCCACGTAGTCGTAGCCGCCCTCGCCAAGCAGCTCGGCGGCAGGATCGGTGCAAAAACCGTGCGTGCCAAGCGAACCGTCGTCAGTGCACACATTGACCGTATCGCACAACGCGCGGAACTCATCGATGCCCACGGCCTTGGACGCGGTGCCAAAGCCCAGGCACACGTCGACGGCCACACCCTGCTCGGCAAGTTTGCCGGCAAGGCACAGCACGGGCGGAACACCGATGCCGCCCGCAACGAGCAGCGCCTTCCTGGTGCCCTCGGGCACAAGCCAGCCGCGGCCGCCGGGGCCCAGCAGATTAGAGGTGGAACCGGGGGCCATCTGCGACAGACGACGGGTGTCGTCGCCCACGACGGCGTACCACAGCTCGACGGTGCCGGCCTGGGCGTCGGCGCGATAGAAGCTCAGGGGCACGCGAAGCAGCGAGGAAGCATCGCCGGGCACGGCAATGTTCACAAACTGACCGGGCTTGAGCGCACTTGCAAGCTTGGGGGCCGAGATGACGAGCGAGAAGATGCCGTCGGCGATCTCCTGGTTCGATACGACCTCGAAGTCGTGCATGCGTGCAGTGGAAGGTGTGGGCATAGACGCTCCAATCCCCCATGCGGTTGCATGGTCAAAACGAACAGAAAGCGCGGCACCGCAAGGGCACCGCGCACAAAAGCGATAAGGCTATGCTAGCAGATGCAGCCGTCGGCGAGCGTCTGCTTGCCGCCGACAAACACATCGGTGGCACGACCGGTGAGCGTGCGACCGGCAAAACCGGAGTTCTCAGCACGCGACTCGTAACCGTCCTCGCCGACCGTCCAGGTGACAGCGGGATCGAACACGGTCAGGTCGGCAACGGAGCCCGCCTTGACCTGAACCTGGTCGAGGCCTAGGATCTCACGCGGCTTGATGGCCATGAGCTCGACCATGCGGCCCACGCTCATCTTGCCCGTGTTGACCAGCTCGGTGAGCACGAGCGACAACGAGGTCTCGAGGCCAATCATGCCAAAGGGTGCGAGCTCGAACTCGCGGGCCTTCTCCCACGGAGTGTGCGGAGCGTGATCGGTGACGATAACGTCGACGGTACCGTCGATGACACCCTGACGGATGGCCTCGGCGTCCTCGTCGGTGCGCAGCGGCGGATTGACCTTGAGCGAGGTGTTGTAGGTCTCGTCCAGGTCGTTCTCGGTCAGGAACATGTGGTGCGGGGTAGCCTCGCAGGTAACCTGAACGCCAGCGGCCTTACCGGCGCGCACGATTTCCAGGCCATGGGCGGTGGAGATGTGCTGGATGTGCAGCTTGGCACCGGTCAGCTTAGCGATCTCGATGTCGCGAGCGATCTGGAGCTCCTCGCCGGCAGCCGGCCAGCCCTCGAGGGCCAGACGGGTCGAAACCTTGCCCTCGTTGATCTGGCCGTGGCCGACCAGGTCCTCGTCCTGGCAGTGGCTCATAAAGACCTTGCCGAACATCTTGCCGTAGTCCATGCAGCGACGGAGCATGCCCGCGCCCTGTACGCCGCGACCGTCGTCGGTAAAGGCGACGGCGCCGTGGGCGACCATATCGCCCATCTCGGACATAGCCTCGCCCTTAAGGCCGCGGGTCATGGCGCCCGACGGATAGACGCGGCAGTGACCGACCTCGGCAGCGCGGGACTTGACGAACTCCACGACGGTGCCGTTATCGGTGACGGGATCGGTGTTGGGCATGGCGCACACGCCGGTGAAGCCGCCCTTGGCAGCTGCGCGGGTACCGCTCTCGATGTCCTCTTTGACCTCATAGCCGGGCTCGCGAAGGTGAACGTGCATATCCACCAGGCCAGGGACGAGGTACTTGCCGGAAAGGTCGCGGACCTCGGCTCCCTCGACGGCGAGATTCTCGCCGACCTCGGCGATCTTGTCGCCGTCAATCAGGACGTCAACGACACCGTCAAGCTCGACGGACGGGTCGACGACGTGGGCATTCTTAAGAAGCAAGGCCATTATCGGCACCTCCAAGCAGCAGATACAGGATAGCCATACGCACGCAGATACCGGCGTAGACCTGCTCCAGGATGACGGAGCGTTGCGGGTGGTCGGCCATATAGGAGTCGAACTCAACGCCGCGGTTGATGGGGCCCGGGTGGCAGATGATCGCATCGGGCTTCATGAGCTTCTCGCGGTCCTTGGTCAGGCCGAAGAGCTTGTGGTACTCACGAATGGTCGGAAACGGGGCGCCCTCGAGGCGCTCCTGCTGCACGCGCAGCATGTAGACGACGTCCAGCTCGGGCAGGACGGAATCGAGGTCGCTCGTCACGTGGTCGCAGCCCAGGACCTCGGGCGCCGGCGGCAGCAGCGTGCCGGGGGCGACGGCGTAGGTCTCGCAGCCCATGATCTTAAGGGCGGGGATCAGCGAGCCGCAAACGCGGGAGTGGGCGATATCGCCGACGACGGCGACCTTCAGACCGTGGAAGTCACCCTTGTGCTCCCAGATGGTGTACAGGTCGAGCAGGGCCTGCGTGGGATGGTTGTGCTTGCCGTCACCGGCGCAGATGACGCTTGCGGGCGAGTTCTGCGTGACGATGTAGGGAGCACCGGCGTGCTTATCGCGAACGACGATGCAGTCGATCTTATAGGCGTTGAGGGTCTCGACGGTGTCGACGAGGCTCTCACCCTTGACCGTGGAGGTCGAGGAGCCGCCAAAGTTAAGACTGTCGGCCGAAAGACGCTTCTCGGCGAGCTCGAAGGAGCTGCGGGTGCGCGTCGAGGGCTCGTTGAACATGTTGACGATGGTCTTGCCCTTGAGCGTGGGGACCTTCTTGATCGCACGCTCGTTGACCTCGGAGAACGCCTTGGCGGTCTCGAGGATGAGCTTAATGTCCTCTTCGGAGTACTCGGTAATGTCGATCAGGTGCTTATGGTTGAACGCCACGGTACTACTCACCTCCCAGCGGCGCGGAGCCCACGTGGGAACCCGGCGCGACGTCGTTAATCTCGACGGCGGTGTGGCCGTCGACTTCCTTCATATATAGGTGCACGTTCTCCTCATGCGACGAGGGAACGTTCTTGCCGACAAAGTCCGGCGAGATGGGGAGCTCGCGGTGGCCGCGGTCAACGAGGACTGCCAGCTCAATACGGCTCGGACGGCCCAAGTCCATGACGGCGTCGAGAGCGGCGCGAATGGTACGGCCCGTATACAGGATGTCGTCCACCAGCACGACGCGCTTGCCGTCGACGCTAAAGGGAATGTTGGTGGCGTGGATCGCGGGAGCGAAATTGGTAGCGTAGTCATCGCGGTAGAAGCTGATGTCGAGGCTGCCGAGCGGAACGTCGACGCCCTCGATCTCCTTGATCTCCTCGGCGAGCTTCTTTGCCAGAAGGTCGCCGCGCGTGACGATGCCGACCAGAGCGAGGTCTTCACAGCCCTCGTTGCGCTCGAGAATCTCGTGCGCGATGCGGGTCATCGCTCGATTGACGGCGGTCTCGTCCATAATGACCGCCTTGGGGGAAGTCGTGCCCATCGATCTCCTTCCTCACATGTCTTGACTGCTGACACAGTCAAAAAAATAGATGCCCGACCGCTCAAAGCGGAACCAGACACCCACAGGAAGGGCTGCTCTTTGGCAGCTATGTAATTCCATGTGGGTATCTCGTACCCCTTTAATGGTCAAGGGATAGTGTAGCCAACCTCAAGCTGAATTGCGAGCATAAATACAGAGCATTCCGTAAACGGAGCCCAATGCTCAATAAACCTATATATATTTGTGGGACGAGCTTGAAAACGCACACACGAGCTGGCATAATCCCCTCTGCTGCACGCAAATCGGATCTACGTCCAGGGCCGTGGCGTGGGCACTATCGCCAAAAGAGAAATATCTCTGTGTAGATTACGCACAGGGAGCTGCTTCTGTGCTATAGTTCAGGCTTGTTTGTTAACGCGACATGTTCGTTTGTCGCCCAAGGAGGGTCAGTTATGTCCAAAGTTTGCGAAGTTTGCGGTAAGCACCCCGTTGCCGGTTGCTCCATCAGCCACTCTCACCGCGTCACCAACCGTAAGTTCCGCCCCAACATCCAGCGCGTCTACGTCGTCGTCGATGGTCACCGTCGCAAGATGAACGTTTGCTCCACCTGCCTCAAGTCCGGCAAGGTTGCGCGCTCCTAAATAAGGTCTTACCAACAAGTACCTCGGACTCTCCGGGTCAAAGACCTCGCGTTCACATAGAACTTACCAAAGGCGCTCTCCCCTACGGAGGGCGCCTTTTTGCACTCATTCGCACTCATTGGGGACAGACTTACATGAGTGTTTTCACGCATTAGGGACAGACTTAGATGGGTGTTTTCACGCATTGGGGACAGACATGACGCACGCATGCGGCGTCCCGATCGGCTCCGGCCCCTATCTCACGCTGCATCCTTCCAGCCTGCAGTAGCCTTGGTCACGCTTGTGGCGCCGATACCGGTGATACGGGCAATTTGCTTGACCGTGAGATGTGCCCGCCTGAGCCTCAGCAGGCAGGCATCGCGTTCGGGGCGTGGCAGGGCCTTGAGCAGCGCAGGATCTATGCTCGGCAGGACTTCGCGCGCAACGGAAAGAGCCTCCTCATCGGGGATCCGCCGGCGCGGAAGAACCTCCACTGACCAGATGCGCCCGCCAACTTTCTTGAGATGCTCGCAATAGCGACGGGAGCCTCCGACAACATCGAGCATAGGGGCCGCATCACAGATGTCAAAGGGATCATAGCCCAGCTGATATGCCTTATAGCTTGACCAGCGGTACGCCTCGAGCGAGTCAAGCGCACCCTTCAAGGGATTGAGATGAATATAGTCGAGCAGCTGCACTGCCTGCGTGTCCGACTCAACCGCGACCCGCGAATAGCGATTGTCAAACAGATGTCCCGTTCTCCCCGTTTTCCCATTGAAATACTTAGCATATGCCGTCAGCGCGCACTGCATTGCCTTTGAAAGGTTGTCAAATGGGTCATCAACCATCAAATGGAAGTGATTGTCCATAAGGCACCAAGCCAACACCGCCACGTCATGGCGCGCAAACCTGTCCGAGATATCCGATAAGAAACGATAACGGTCGGAGTCATCTTCAAAAATAATCTGTTTGGAGTTGCCGCGGTCAAAGACGTGGTAATAGCCGGTGATCGAAACGGCACGGGCGCATCTTGGCATAATCTCTCCTTTCAAAGCTGTACAGGCAACACCTAAAAGGAGAGAAGAAACGCAAAATGCTGAGCCTGTAACCTATTTATATCCAATGAGTGGCAACAACAGGCCCAGAACGGCAAAATGACAAATCGATGTCTGTCCCAAATGAGTGAAAGCACTCATGTAAGCCTGTCCCCAATGAGTGGGGCGATGCTATAGGAAAGTTTAGTTAAAACGCTTCAGTGTATTGAAGCGTTTTAGTGTGCCTTTTACAGGAATCTGACCGTTCGCCGAATAATTTCTTGCTATCATGCAAGGCGTAGGGTAAATCTCCGATCGCAAGGAGACACAAATGGTGAAAAAGTCACCGGAAAACACTACTCCCGCAATTGTGGACAACGTAGAGGCGCTTGAGGCTAAGCTCGCTCAGATGCGAGAGGCCCAGGCGCTTTTTGCTACGTACACGCAGGAGCAGGTCGACAAGATCTTCTATGAGGCCGCCATGGCCGCCAACAAGGCTCGTATCCCGTTGGCGAAGATGGCCATCGAGGAGACCGGCCGCGGCGTTCTTGAGGATAAGGTCATCAAGAACCACTACGCCGCAGAGTACATCTACAACGCTTACAAGAACACCAAGACCTGTGGTGTCCTGGAGCGCGACGAGGCTTACGGCATCACCAAGATCGCCGAGCCCATCGGCATCGTGGGCGCCGTCATCCCGACGACCAACCCCACCTCCACCGCGATCTTCAAGACGCTGATCAGCCTGAAGACCCGCAACGCCATCATCATCTCCCCGCACCCGGCTGCCGCCAAGTGCACCATCGCCGCCGCCAAGCTCGTGCTTGACGCCGCCGTCAAGGCCGGTGCCCCCGAGGGCATCATCGGCTGGGTCGATGTCCCCTCCATCGAGCTGACCAACATGGTCATGCGCGACGTCGACATCATCCTCGCCACCGGTGGCCCGGGCATGGTCAAGGCCGCTTACTCCTCGGGCAAGCCCGCCCTGGGCGTTGGCGCCGGTAACACCCCGGTCGTCATCGACGACACCGCCGACGTGCTGCTCGCCGTCAACTCCATCATCCACTCCAAGACCTTCGACAACGGCATGATCTGCGCTTCCGAGCAGTCCGTGACCGTCATCGACACCATCTATGACCAGGTCAAGGCCGAGTTCCAGAAGCGCGGCTGCTACTTCGTCAAGCAGGGTGCCGAGATGGAGGCTCTGCGTGCCGCCATGTTCAAGAACGGCGCTCTCGATCACCGCATCCCCGGCATGGCTGCCGCCAAGATCGCCGAGCTCGCCGGCATCGAGGTTCCCGCCAAGACCAAGATCCTGATCGCCGAGGTCACCTCTACCGACCCCGCCAAGGAGGAGTTCTCCCACGAGAAACTCTCCCCGGTCCTGGCCATGTACCACGCCAAGGACTTCCAGGAGGCCGTCGACAAGGCCGAGCACCTGGTGCTCGCCGGTGGCCCGGGCCACACCGCCTCTCTGTACGTGCACCCCGCCCAGGCCGAGAAGATCAGCCTGTTCGAGCACGTCATGAAGGCCTGCCGTATCGTCATCAACACCCCGTCTTCGCACGGCGGCATCGGTGACCTGTACAACTTTGGCATGAAGCCGTCTCTGACCCTGGGCTGCGGCTCCTGGGGCGGCAACTCCGTCTCCGAGAACGTTGGGGTGAAGCACTTGATCAACGTTAAGACTGTGGCCGAGCGCCGTGAGAACATGCTGTGGTTCCGCGCTCCCGAGAAGGTCTACTTCAAGAAGGGTTCCACGCCCGTCGCCCTCGACGAGCTCGGTACCGTCATGGGCAAGAAGCGCGCCTTCATCGTCACCGACCAGTTCCTCTTCAAGAATGGCAACACCCGCGCCATCGAGGCCAAGCTCGACGAGATGGGCATCGCCCACGACTGCTTCTACGACGTCGAGCCCGATCCGTCGCTGCAGTGCGCACGTCGCGGCGCCAAGCAGATGGCTCTCTTTGAGCCGGACGTCATCATCGCCGTCGGCGGTGGCTCCGCTATGGACGCCGGCAAGATCATGTGGATGATGTACGAGCACCCCGAGTGCAAGTTTGAGGACATGGCCATGGACTTCATGGACATCCGCAAGCGTATCTTCACCTTCCCCGAGATGGGCAAGAAGGCCTACTTCGTCGCCGTCCCGACCTCTTCGGGTACCGGCTCCGAGTGCACGCCGTTCGCCATCATCACCGACAAGGAGACCGGCATCAAGTGGCCGCTCGCCGACTACGCGCTGCTCCCCAACATGGCTATCGTCGACGCCGACAACTGCATGACCGCCCCGCGCG
Source organism: uncultured Collinsella sp. (assembly GCA_902475615.1). Lineage (GTDB taxonomy): Bacteria > Actinomycetota > Coriobacteriia > Coriobacteriales > Coriobacteriaceae > Collinsella. The sequence continues at coordinate 107,568 of CABSAD010000001.1, forward strand.
GCCTGACCGCTGCCTCCGGCATCGATGTCATGACCCACGCCATCGAGTCCTACGTCTCCATCATGGCTTCCGACTACACTAAGGGCCTCTCCGAGCGCGCTGCTAAGCTCGTCTTCGAGAACCTGCCCTCCAGCTTCACGAACGGTGCCAAGGACCCGCATGCCCGCGAGGAGATGCACAACGCCTCCTGCATGGCCGGTATGGCCTTCGCCAACGCCTTCCTGGGCCTCAACCACTCCATGGCCCACAAGCTCGGCGCTTTCCATCACCTGCCCCACGGCCTCGCAAACGCCGTCATCCTGACCCGCGTTATGCGCTACAACGCCGCCGAGGCTCCCGTCAAGATGGGTACCTTCTCCCAGTATCCTTACCCCAACGCGCTGCACAACTACGCCGAGATGGCCAAGTACTGCGGCATCGAGGGCAAGGACGACAAGGAGGTCTTCGAGAACTTCATCACGAAGCTCGAGGAGCTCAAGGACTTCATCGGTGTCAAGAAGACCATCGCCGACTACGGTGTTGACGAGCAGTACTTCCTCGACACCCTCGACGAGATGACCGAGCAGGCATTCAACGACCAGTGCACCGGCGCTAACCCGCGCTACCCGCTCATGAGCGAGATCAAGGAGCTCTACCTGGACGCCTACTACGGCCGCGAGCCCCAGGACTACGCCGTCTGCTAGTTTTTAGCACGGTTATTTGCGGCGGGGGTGCACGGGTGTACGCACGCCCCCGCCGTTGCTTCTATCGCATCGTTGAAAGGATGCAATCATGCTGCTCCCCGATTCCAAGACCGAGCTCGTCCGTCGCGGCAACAAGGTCGTTTACGACCTGGGTGACAAGATCGTCAAGGTCTTTAACGAGACCAAGCCCGTCTCCGACGTGTTCAACGAGGCTTTGAATCTTGCCCGCATCAATGAGTGCGGCATCCGCAGCCCCAAGGCTCTCGAGGTTTCCCAGCTCGAGAACGCCAACGGCTGGGCTCTCGTGACCGAGAAGGTTCCGGGCACCACCCTTGCCGAGAAGATGACTGCCGAGCCCCAGCGCTTTGGTGAGTACCTCGAGATGTTCGTCGACCTCCAGATCGAGATCCACGGCTACACCTCCCCGCTGCTCAACCGTCAGCGCGATAAGTTCGCCCGCATGATCGACAGCCTCGATCAGCTCAATGCCACCACGCGCTACAACCTTCAGGAGCGTCTGGACGGCATGACCAAGGAGTTCAAGGTCTGCCACGGCGACTTCAACCCCTCCAACGTCATCGTCGGAGACGACGGCCAGCTGTACGTCTGCGACTGGGCACATGCCACCCAGGGCTCCCCTGCTGCCGACGTTGCCACCACCTACCTGCTCTTTGCCCTCAACAGCAAGGACCAGGCTGAGGCCTACCTGGAGCTCTACTGCGACCGCGCCGACATGCCCATGCAGGTCGTGCGTCAGTGGACGAGCATCGTCGCCGCTTCCGAGCTCGCTCGTAAGCGCAACGTGAACGATGAGTTCCTGAAGAACTGGATCGACGTCGTCGATTATCAGTAGTATCTGAGCGATTTATTTCGCATCGGAGGCACAAAGGAAAACCCCGCAGCTCATTTGGGCTGTGGGGTTTTCCTTTACCCGTCGAGCTTATTCACGCAACAAAAAAGACTGCTCCGCATCTCATCCTAAGAGAGATGCGGAGCAGGCCTGCAATTATATCTACTAGCAGAAATGTCGATTAACGGCGTGCTGCCTTCACAAGCTCGGCAACCTTGGCGACGACCTCATCGATCGCCACGTCCTCGCGCTCGCCCGTAGCACGGTCCTTGAGCTCAACGGTGCCATTCTTAAGACCGCGCTTGCCCAGAATCACCTGATACGGGAAGCCCATAAGGTCGTTGTCGGCAAACTTAAAGCCAGGACGCTCGTCACGGTCATCGACGACAACCTCGATACCCTCGGCGCACAGAGCCTCAACGATTTGGTCGCAAACGGTAGCGCACTCTTCCTTCTTGGGGTCGAGCGGAATCACCGCGACCTCGTACGGGGCAACGGAGACCGGCCAGACGATACCGTGCTCGTCGTTGTGCTGCTCCACGACGGCAGCAAGCGAACGGGACACACCAACGCCGTAGCAGCCCATGATGAGCGGCTTCTCCTTGCCATCCTCGTCCATAAAGGTGGCGCCCATGGCCTCGGAATACTTAGTCCCCAGCTGGAAGACCTGAGAGACCTCGATACCGCGGGCAGCGGAAAGCGGCTTGCCGCAGTGTGGGCAGGGGTCGCCGGCAACGACAGTGACAAGGTCGGCCCACTCGTCGACGGAAAAATCGCGCTCGGGGCAGGCACCGGTAAAGTGATAGTCGACCTCGTTGGCACCGCAGGCCCACTGCTTGGACTCGCGCAGACTCTCGTCGCAGACCAGACGGATGCCCTCGGGCAGGTTAACCGGTCCGATAAAGCCCTTGTGCAGACCGTAGGCCTGGAGCTCCTCATCGGTCATCATGCGATAGCCCTTGCCAAAGACGTGCTCGGCCTTGCAGTCGTTGAGCTCGTGATCGCCCGGAACGATGGCCACAACCGGCTTACCCTCGGAGTCGATGAGAGCCAGGGACTTGCGTGTACCGTTCTCGGGGAACCCAAAGAACTTGGCAACGGCCTCGATGGTGCCCATGCCCGGAGTCTCGACCTTGGTGAGTGTGCCGTCGCCGGGACCCTCGGTCACAACGACCTTGGTGCTTGCCGCCTCGTCATCGGCAGCAAAGCCACAATCGTCGCAGTAGACCAGCGAAGCCTCGCCGGCATCGGCCAGCGCCATGTACTCGACGGAGGTATCGCCGCCGATCTCACCGGAGTCGGCAACAACGGGCAGGGCCTTGATGTAGCAGCGCTCGCAGATGTTGGCGTAGGCCTGCTTCATCTTGTCGTACTCCTCCTGCAGGCTCTCCTGCGTGGCGGAGAAGCTGTAGGCGTCCTTCATGATGAACTCGCGGCCGCGCATCAGGCCAAAGCGCGGACGGAACTCGTCGCGGAATTTATCCTGGATGTGATAGAGATTCACCGGCAGCTGCTTGTAGGAACGCAGCTCGTTGCGCACCAGAGCAGTCACGGTCTCCTCGTGCGTGGGACCAAGCACGAACTCGCGTCCGTGGCGGTCATCAAAGCGCACGAGCTCCTTGCCATAGGCATCGATACGGCCGGACTCGCGCCACAGCTCGGCATCGACCATGATGGGCATCATGAGCTCCTGGGCGCCGGCAGCGTCCATCTCGTCGCGCACGATGTTCTCGATCTTGCGAATCGAGCGCCAAGCAAGCGGCAGATAGGAATAGAGACCGGCGGCCTCCTTGCGAATCATGCCGGCACGAAGCAGCAGGCGATGGCTCGCAAGCTCGGCGTCGGCCGGATCCTCTTTGAGCGTCGGAGCATAAAGCTTAGACATATACATTGCTCGAGTCATTTATTTCTCCTCAATAAGCTTGTCGACCTCGGCCATTAGCGCGTCGACAATTTGGTCCTCAGCTACTTTACCAATGATCTGGCCGTGCGAAAAGAGCAGGCCCTGACCTCGTCCGCAGGCAACACCCAAGTCGGCGTCAGAGGCCTCGCCGGGGCCATTGACTGCACAGCCCATCACGGCAATCGAAAGCGGCGCGGAGTAGTTCTTAAGCCGCTCGGTGACCTCCTCGGCGATAGGAATGAGGTTAACCTGGCAGCGAGCGCACGTGGGGCACGAGACGATCTCGGGACCACGGCGGCGAAGGCCGAGCGACTGCAGAATACCCCAGGCGACCGGCGGTTCCTCGACCGGATCGGCCGTGAGCGAGACGCGCATGGTGTCGCCAATGCCCTCGGAAAGCAAAATTCCCAGGCCCACAGAGCTCTTAATGGTGCCCTGGAGCTTGGTTCCGGCCTCAGTCACGCCCAAATGAAGCGGAACATGGGGGATTTCGCGCGACAGGGCACGATAGGTGTCAAGCGTCGTGGACACGCTATGAGCCTTGGCGGAAAGCACGATATTGGTAAAGCCGCGATCCTCAAAATGTTTGACGAAACGCTCGCTCGACATCACAAGCTTTTCGGGCTGCGTAAGGTCATCGCGCTCGGCGATATCCTGCTCAAGCGAGCCGGCGTTCACGCCAATGCGAATCGCACAGCCCGCGGCGCCCGCGGCATCGATCACGGCATCGACCTTAGCCCAATCGCCGATATTGCCGGGATTGATGCGGAGCTTAGCGGCACCGGCCTCCACAGCACCAATGGCGAGTTTATGGTTAAAGTGGATATCGGCAACGATCGGCACCGGAGACTCCGCACAAATCGTGCGAAAGCCCTCGAGCGCAGCCTCAGTGGGCACGCTCACGCGCACAACATCACAACCCGCCTGGGCGAGTGCACGAACTTGTGCAAGCGTTGCCTGCGCGTCGGCGGTATCGGTGCAGGTCATGGATTGGACCACCACCGGTGCGCCGCCACCGATCTGAACGCCGCCCACATGCACGGGGCGCGTCAGCTCGCGCGGCAAAGGATGGGATAAAGACAATCCAAACACTCCTCTACAAAATAAATCGAAGGACGTCGGAACGAAGCATATAGACAAACAGCAGCGCAAAGAGCACGATGCCGACATAGCTGACGATCGTCTGCACCTTCAGCGGCAGCTCGCGACCGGCGACCTTTTGGATGATCTCGATAACCAGCTTTCCCCCGTCGAGCGGCGGAATGGGCAGCAGGTTCATAAAGCCCAGCGAGAACGAGATGAGCGCGGCAAATGTCAAGAACGTCGCGGGGCCGGCTGCCGCCGCCTGAGAAGACATGACGCTGATGCCAACAATCGAGCTGGACTGATCGAGTATCTCCATCGTATGCTGCGGCTGCAGCAGACGCATAACGCCCTCAGCAGTCTGCTGAACATAGGAGAACGACAGGCGCGCCGAGGTGATAGGGTCCAAATGGACCACCTGCGTAGAAGCATAAACACCCAAACGCTCGTCCTCCTTGAGCGCGACCGAGGTCGAAAGTTTCTTACCGTCGCGCTGGTACTCAATGGCGATATCGTCCTGACCGGCAGCCTTGCCGATGGCATCATACACATCCATCCAGCTGGAGCAGGACACGCCATCGACACTAAGAATCGTGTCGCCGGCCTCGATGCCCGCCTTGGCGGCTATCGAGCCTTCTTCGACCTGACCGATCACATTGCTATCGACCGGCACCGATACGCCGGCGATAGAGTAGATGCTCATAAGCAGCAAAAAGCCCGTCAGGATATTGACGAGAATGCCCGCGAGCAGCATAAAGGCACGCTTGAGAAAACCCTGGCCCAGATAGGTATGCGAACGCTCCTGCTCGAGGAACTCCGAAGCAGTGACCGGCAGCTCCCACACATCGCCCTCGGCAGTCGCATGCTCTCGATCGAACTTGCGGCCGTCAAAGGTGGTATATCCTGCAGCATCGCGCGGCAGCGTCTGGTACCTAACCGGATAATAGCTGGGTGAAGGCTTCTCCCCTTCCTCGTACCAAGGCGCAATGGAACCCCAGCCCAAAAGCAAGGCACAAGCCTCGAGAACATCCTCCTCGGGCAGCTCCAGCTCGACGGAAAGGTCTGCAACCGAAACGCGACCATGACGATAGATCGCCGCAAGCACACGGTCGGCGCACGAGACATCGGTCGGATCCATACCGCAGATAGCGGCATAGCCACCCAGCAGCAGCGGCGTCACGCCAAACTTGGTACCGATGCGACGCGACGTACGATGAATGTCAAAGCGGCACGGTAGGCCCAAGAAAAACTCGGTGACGCGCACGCCGCACGCACGGGCCGCCAAAAAGTGGCCGCCCTCATGCAGAAACACGAGGACGGATAGCATCAAAAGGCCCCAAAAGACTGAGGAGAGAACGCTCAGAACAGTATCCATAAAACGAAAAGCAATCCTTACGATTAAGAGCGGGTTGCAGCGAGCACCTCGGCGGCCTTGGCGCGAGCCCACGAGTCGATATCGCGAAGCTGCTCAAACGATGTGACCGCCTGTGTATCGTGTGCATCCATGCACGACTCCACGATACGATCGATATCGGTAAAGGTGCAGGCATCGTGCAGGAAGGCATCGACGGCAACTTCGTTGGCGGCATTCAGCACACACGGCATGGTGCCGCCCGTTTTGCCCGCACGCTCGGCAAGCGCGAGGCAACGGAACGTCTCCATGTCGGCCGCATCGAAGGTAAGCTGCCCCAACTCACGAAAATCGATTCGAGGCGCCGGAGTATCCCAACGCTCGGGATACGAAAAAGCAAACTGGATGGGAATGCGCATATCGGACGCACCGAGATGCGCCATCACGGAGCCGTCGGCAAACTCGACCATAGAATGAATCTTTGACTGACGTTGAACGACCACGTTGATAAAGTCGAGGTCGCAACCAAAAAGATGCATCGCCTCGATACGCTCCAGGCCCTTGTTCATAAGGGTGGCCGAGTCGATGGTGATCTTGGCCCCCATGGCCCACGTGGGATGTGCCAGCGCATCGGCGCGTGTCACGCGATTGAGCTCGTCGCGCGTACGGCCAAAGAACGGACCGCCCGAACAAGTAAGCCAAATGCAGTGAGCCTCGCGCGGATTCTCCCCCAGATAGCACTGGTAGATGGCGGAGTGCTCGGAGTCGACCGGAATAAGCTGACCGGGCTGCGCCAACGGCATCAGCAAATCGCCGCCGACAACGAGGGACTCCTTGTTGGCAAGAGCAAGGCGCTTATTTGAGGTCAAGGCCGCATGGCTCGCCTCGAGACCGGCGGCGCCCACAATGGCAACAAGGACACAGTCGACGTCATCGCGACGTGCGAGCTCGCAAACCGCCTGCGCACCAACACCGAGCTCGGTGCCCTCGGGCAACTCCTGCAGTACAGCGTCCGCACCGTGGGTGGTGTCGGCCACAGCAACGGCCGGGACCGAGAACTCGCGGGCGGCGGCAACGAGCTCCGAGGTGCTGGAGTTAACGGACAGTGCCGTCACCTGCAGTCGATCGGCATGCTGACGGCATACATCGAGTGCCTGCGTGCCGATAGAGCCCGTACAGCCCAGAATGGCAACGCGAAGGCGTCCATCGGGGCCATACGTCGTCTGGAATGACATTACAGCACGCCTCCGATCATCAAAAGCAGCTGCGCGGTAATGCAGCCAAAGATAAGCGAGTCGCTACGGTCGAGCATGCCGCCATGGCCCGGAATCAGATTGCCGGAATCCTTGACGCCCACGCCGCGCTTGATGCGCGACTCGATGAGGTCGCCGATAACGCCCAAGATGGACACAACCACGCCGCAAAGCAGCGCATAGGGCAAGCTCAGCTTATAAAAATGCGTCGCCCACAAAATGAGCCAGATAAGAACCGAGCCCAAGATGCCGCCGACAAAGCCCTCCCAGCTCTTTTTGGGAGAAATCTTAGGGACCATCTTGTGCTTGCCGATACGGCTGCCCACGATGTAGGCAAACGAATCGGAGACCCAGAGAGACGCGCAAACACCCACCGAAAGCAGGGCGCCGGCAAAACCGGGCACCGCATCGCGCAGCAGCACGATGGCCGACAGCATAAAACCGGTGTAGATGGGACCCATGAGCGTCACAGCTACATCGGATATGCGGGTACGCGCCGACCAAACATACCAAATACCCACCGCAAGCATCAGAGCAAAAAGCAGGGCATTCAACAGCAGCGAGTCACCCAGCGCCGAGAGCGGAAAGAGCACGGCAGCAGCGATACCCAGGCGCTCATTGGCCACCTTGCCATCGAGCTTCGTCATGCGGAAAAACTCAAAGCAGCACAGGCCGCTCATGACGGAAACGAAGATGGCGGTGGGAACGATACCCAAAACCAGGCAGAGAATAAATACAACGGCGTAGACGATACCTGCAGCGGCACGGGTAATAAAGCCGGCCAGCCACGAAGTCGCAGCCGCGCCGCTTTTGGCGGCAGGCGCCTTGGGAGTTGACGCCTTGGGAGCAGACGCCTTGGGACGATCGGACACGATTAAGCCTCCTCGGTCTTGCTCAGTCCACCAAACCTACGGTCGCGGCCCTGATAGGCCAAAATGGCGTTGACAAGACCCCAACGATCAAAGTCGGGCCAATAGGTATCGGTGACATAAAACTCGGAATAGGCAACCTGCCACAGCAGATAGTTCGAAAGGCGAAGCTCGCCGGAGGTTCGAATCACAAGCTCCGGATCGGGCAGCCCAGCGGTGTACAGGTGCGAAGCAACCATATCATCGTCAATAGCGGCGGGATCGATCTTTCCGGCAGCGGCATCGAGCGCGATCTGACGGACAGCACGGGTGATCTCGGCACGGGCACCGTAGTTGACGGCAAGCGCCAGCGTCATGCCGGTGTGGTCGGCACACTCGGCAAGACCCCGCTCAAAGACATCGCGGGTCTTCTTGGGCAGTGCGGAAATATCGCCCAAAAAGACAACGCGCACGTTTTCGCGCTTAAGCAGCGGCAGCTCATCGATAAACGTCTTGGCAAACAGATGCATTAAAACGTTGACCTCATGCTGCGGACGATTCCAGTTTTCGGTGGAAAACGCATAGGCCGAAAGGACGTCGACGCCCAAGCGCACGCATGCGGTAATGATCTCGCGCAGGGAGACGATACCGGCCTTGTGTCCCTCGGTGCGGGCAAGACCGCGCGCCGTGGCCCAGCGACCGTTACCGTCCATGATGCACGAAATATGATGCGGGATCTTATTGAGGTCAAGGTCGGAAAAACCGACGCCCGCAGGGGCGTCGGCAAAGTACTCGACCAGTTTGTTCTCGTCGTATTGCACCTTAGATCTCCATGACCTCGGCTTCTTTTTCCTTCAGAAGCTCCTCAACCTTGGCAACATACTCATCGGTATACTTCTGAACCTTGGCCTGCTCGCGACGGACATCGTCCTCGGTGAGCCCTTCGTCGCGCTCGAGCTTGTTGTTAAAGTCGCGACGGATGTTGCGAATGGAGACCTTGGCCTGCTCGGCATACTCGCGGCACTCCTTGACGAGCTCGCGACGACGCTCCTCGGTGGGAGCCGGGAACGGCAGGCGCACGACGGTACCGTCAGAGTTGGGAGTAATGCCCAGATCGGAAGCGCTGATAGCCTTCACGATTGCGTTGACGAGCGCCTTGTCCCAGGGCTCGATAAGCAGCATGTGAGCCTCGGGGGTCTTAACGGCGGCAACCTGGGTAACCGGCGTGGGAACACCGTAGTAATCGACCGAAATGTCGGACAGAATGTTAGCGTTGGCGCGGCCCGTGCGAACCTTGGAGAAGTTGTGCTTGAGGGACTCGAGCGACTTGTCCATGTGGGCGGTGATGTTCTCTGCCATGCTTAATCCTCCTGATAGACGAGCGTGCCGACGGGCTCACCCGAAAGCGCGCGTTTGACGGTGTCCTCGCCATCGATGTTGAGGACCAAAATCGGCATACGGTTATCCTGGCACAGCGCCGTGGCCGTGGAATCCATAACCTGCAGACCGCGGACGAGAACCTCGTGATAGGTAATCTTGTCAAAACGGACGGCATCGGAACACTTGACAGGATCCTTGTCGTAGATGCCGTCAACCTTGGTGGCCTTAATCAGAATCTCGGCACCGATCTCGCAGGCACGAAGAGCCGCGGCGGTGTCGGTCGTAAAGTACGGATTGCCCGAACCGGCGGCAAAAATAACGACGTTGCCCTTGGAAAGGTGGTTGATGGCGCGACGGCGAATATAGGGCTCGCAGATCTCGTTCATCTGGATAGCGCTCATCACGCGGCAGGGAACATCGTTGTGCTCAAAGGCATCCTGCAGGGCAAGCGCGTTCATAACGGTTGCCAGCATGCCCATGTAGTCGGCCTGGGCGCGCTCCATGCCACCGGCAGCGCCGGCCATGCCGCGGAAAATGTTGCCGCCGCCGACAACAACGCCGACCTCATGGCCAACGGCGAGCAGCTCCTTGACCTGCTTGGCAAGATGGTCGGTAATCTTGGGGTCGATGCCATATTGGCCGTCGCCCATCAGTGCTTCGCCGGAAAGCTTCAGAAGCACGCGTTTATATCGGATGTCGGACAAAGCGATCCTCCTTTAATTAGACTCTCAATATGATAGCAAAGGCTCTGATAAGAGCCATGAAAAAGCAGGCTGTGAGTAAAACCCACAGCCTGCTCATTACCAGCTACAAGAGCTTATTTACTCGCCACGGACCAGACGGTCGAAGGCAACGACGGTAATGGTATCGCCGAGCTCCTTGGAGACCTGCTCAGCGTACTTCTTGATGGTGAGGGAGCTGTCCTTGATAAACTCCTGCTCGGTGAGCACGGACTGCTTGTAGAACTTCTCCAGACGGCCAACAGCCATCTTCTCCTGAATAGCCTCGGGCTTGCCGGACTCGGCAGCCTGAGCCATGTAGATCTCCTTCTCGTGCTCGACGGTCTCGGCCGGAACCTGATCGCGGGTAGCGCAGATCGGGGCGACGGCGGCAACCTGAAGGGCAACATCGTGAGCGAAGGTCTTGAAGGACTCGGCCTGAGCGGTCTCGGCCTTCTCGAAAGCGAACTCGACGAGGACGCCGATCTTACCACCCATGTGGATGTAAGAAGCAAGAGCGCCGTTCTCGACCTTGCGGGCGGAGAAACGAGCGATCTTCATGTTCTCGCCCATGATGTGAATCATCTCGGTGAGCTCGGAGGAAACGGTCTCCTCGCCCATCGGCTTCTCGAGCAGAGCGTCGACATCGGCCGGCTCGGTGGTAGCGACAACCTCGGCGACCTTAGAAGCAAAGCCGGTGAACTTGGCGTTGGAGCCGACGAAGTCGGTCTCGCAGGAGAGCTCGAGCAGAGCGCCGGACTTGCCATCCTCGGAGACGAACGCGGCGACAGCGCCCTCGTTGGTCTCACGGCCAGCCTTCTTGGCAGCCTTGGCGAGGCCGTTCTTGCGCAGAACGTCAACAGCGACGTCCATGTCGCCGTCAGCCTCGACGAGAGCCTTCTTGCACTCCATCATCGGGGAGTCGGTCATCTCGCGGAGCTGCTTGACCATAGCGGCAGTAATCTGGGCCATTGTGGTTCCTTTCAAAGAGATGAAAAAGACTTAAGTAGGACTGATTTACTCGGCCTTGGGCTCGGCGGCCATCTCGGCCTCGGAGACCTGCTCCTTGCCGGAGCCAGCGAGGCAGGCGTCGGCCATGAGCTCGCACATAAGGGTGACAGCGGAGATGGCGTCATCGTTGCAGGGGATGCCATACTCGACCTCGTCGGGATCGGAGTTGGTGTCGATCAGAGCGACGACGGGGATGTTCAGGCGCTGGGCCTCCTTGATGGCGTTCTCCTCGCGCTTGGTGTCGATGACGAAGAGAGCCTGGGGCAGACCCTTCATGTCGCGGGCGCCACCGAGGTTGGTCTGGAGCTTAGCGAGCTCCTTGCCGAGCACTGCCTGCTCCTTCTTGGGCAGCACTGCCATGCGGCCGTCCTCGACCATGGCCTCGAGCTCCTCCATGCGGTTGATGCGGGAGCGGATGGTGACGAAGTTGGTCAGCATGCCGCCGAGCCAACGCTGGTTGATGTAAGGCATGTTGGCGCGCTCAGCGGCGTTCTTAACGGCCTCCTGAGCCTGCTTCTTGGTGCCGACGAACAGCACGTTGCCGCCCTTGGCGACGTTCTTGACGAAGGTGTAGGCCTGATCGGCGTCAAGGATGGTCTGCTTGAGGTCGAGGATGTAGATGCCGTTGCGCTCACCGAAGATGAACGGCTTCATCTTGGGGTTCCAGCGACGGGTCTGGTGACCGAAGTGGCAGCCGGCCTCGAGCAGGGTGCGGATATTAATCTTGGTAGCCATATTAAACCTCCTGTGGTTTGCCTCCGCGCGGGGTCATCCTCCAAAACCAACCCGGACATGTGCTACCAAAGCCCGGGCACCACGGTATGAAGTAGCCGCGCGTGCGTGATAAAAACCTGTTGCCGTGAAGCAACCCGATGAATGATAGCAGGATTGCCTCTTCCTGCCAACCCGCAATCAAAACCACACACCTCGGTGCGGCGCGGGAGGCCCTTCTCCTACTCGCCGCGGGGGTGTGCCTGACTCACGGCACGCTTGAGTCGGTCGGGCGTGAGGTGCGTATAGATCTGCGTCGTGGACAAGCTCGCATGCCCCAGCAGCTCCTGAACCGAGCGCAGATCCGCGCCGCCCTCGAGCAGGTCGGTCGCAAAGGTGTGGCGCATCGCATGCGGGGCGATGTCGGCAGGAATGCCGGCAAGTGCCGCAAGCATGTGGAACCGCCTTCTGAGCATGGCGGCACTCATGCGGTTTCCGCGCGCCGAGATAAACAGCGGATGCACGCCGCTCGCACCGTCGCTACGCTTTGCCTGTGCAAGGAGCTGTGGCCTCCCCTCCTCAATATAGCGGCGGGTCGCCTCGAGAGCGCGCCGATAGAGGGGCACGATACGCTCCTTGCTCCCCTTACCCCAAAGTCGCAGCGTTCGCTCGGACCAAGCAATAGACTCCATGTTGAGCGCCGCGAGCTCCGAGATTCGCGCGCCGGAGGCATAGAGCAGCTCGAGCATCGCCGCATCGCGCAGCCCCGCAGGCGTCGAGGTGTCAGGGGTCTTGAGCAACGACTCGACTTGCCGGGTCGTCAGAACACCGGGAAGATCGCGCGGCAGCTTGGGCGAGGATATCGCCGAGACCGCATCGCCCTCAATGATTCCCTCGGCAGCCATCCACCGATAGAGCGAGCGAATGGCAGACAGGTGTGCCGCAAGGGTCCGAGCCGCCACCTGGCCACGCGAAAGCTCGGCCAAATAGGAACGAACGGTCCTTACGTCGGCGGCGCGAGCGTCGACGTCCTCGCGGTCGCACCACGCGGCGAAGCGCTCGAGCCGCGAGGCGTAGGCGGTTACCGTATTGGGAGCGAGCCCTTCGACGCGTGCAATGTAGGCAATGAACGAGTCGACGGCATCGTACAGGTCAAAAGCTATGACCTCTCGCCTCCAAACAGATCGGAGCGCGTTTCGAGATAGGCATCCAGGGCCTTGAGGGCGCGGTCCGCGTAAGCCTGGTAACGATCGCGCTTGCTGCGACGCTTACCGTCCTCGAGCGGCGGCACAAGACCAAAGTTGACGTGCATGGGCTGGTAGCCCACCGTAGCCGGATCGGTCGCATACCCCACAAGCGCACCCAGGGCGCCCACGCGCGGCAGCTCGACGCCCGCGGCACCGATAGCCTCGGCATAGGTGTTGAGCGCGGCGAGCAGACCCGTCGCCACGGCCTCCATGTACCCCTCGGTACCAGTAATCTGACCGGCAAGGCGCACGCTCGTGCCGGGAACGGCAAAGGTGCCATCGAGCACGTGCGGCGCATCAACAAAGGTGTTGCGGTGCATGACACCGTAGCGGAAGAACTCGGCGTTCTCCAGGCCGGGAACCATATGGAAGACGCGCTTCTGTTCGCCGAAGGTCAGGTTGGTCTGGAAGCCAACCAGGTTATAGGCGGTCTTCTCCTTGTTCTCGGCGCGCAGCTGAATTGCCGCCCAGGGACGGCGACCGGTGCGCGGGTCGGTGAGCCCGACGGGCTTCATGGCGCCAAAGCGGATGGCATCCTTGCCCGTGCGCGCAACCTCCTCGGCAGGCTGGCAGGCCTGGAACAGGTCCCCGCCCTCAAAATCCTTGAGCACCACGCGATCGGCCGTTGTGAGCGCCTCGATAAAGGCCTCGTACTCTTCCTTGTTGAGCGGGGCGTTGAGATAGTCGCCACTCCCCTGCTCCTCGTAGCGCGACTGCGAGAACAGCACGTCCATATCGAGCGTCGAGGCATCGACGATCGGGGCGGCCGCGTCAAAGAACGCCAGGGCGTCACCACCGACAAGCTTCATGACCTCCTCACTCAATGCCGGCGAGCATAGAGGGCCCGCGGCGATAACCACATGACCCTCGGGAATCTGGGTGACCTCACCGTGGACGACCTCGATATTGGGGCGGGAGGCAACCTCAGCCTCGACGAGCTCGGAAAACTTGACGCGGTCGACCGCCAGGGCGCCGCCGGCAGGAACGGCCGCACGATGAGCGCAGTCGAGCAGCACAGAGCCCATGCGCTCGAGCTCGGCCTTCAGCAGACCGGCGGCGGAATCGGGACGGGTCGATTTAAACGAATTGGAGCAGACGAGCTCCGCCAAGTGATCGGTATGGTGGGCAGGAGAGCTTACCTGCGGGCGCATCTCGCACAGCTTTACGGCGAACCCGCGATCTGCCAGCTGAATCGCGCATTCCGATCCCGCCAGACCGCCACCGATAACCGTCACCTGATCAAACAGCATCTGCAAACACCTTTCTAATTGACACGTTTTCCATTGTGACCGAAGGGCGTCTGGGCGTGAAGGGCAAACTTAGAGGGCGCATACCTTCCATCCATCATGCGCTCGATGAGGCCCTCGAGCTCGAGTGAGCCCAGGAGCTTGAGCACACCGACGGCATCGAGCGAGACGAGTGTGGCGATGTCTTCAACCTTGAGCGGCGAGGCGATGAGGGCATGCATCACGGCCCGCTGTGTGGGGTCAAGATCTGCGATACCGGGCGCATCGGGACGCGAGTAGCGCAGGGTGCCGTATATGCGAGAGATAGCCATCTCGATGGACTCCTCGTCGATAATGCAGCAGGCGCCGTTGGCAATGAGGTAGTTGGTACCGCGCGACTCGGGTGACAAAATCGAACCCGGCACGGCAAGAAGCTCGCGCCCCAGGTCCATGGCGGCCTCCGCCGTCGAGAACGTGCCCGAAGGCATGCCAGCCTCCGACACGAAGAGCGCCTGCGAAAGCGCGGCAATCACCCGGTTACGCAGCGGAAAGGCAAACTTACGCGGCCCCATACCCCAAGGCGAGATGGACACGACCGCGCCGCCCGTATCGATCGTGCGCGCGATGAGTCCCGCGCTCGAGCGCGGGTAGATTACATCGGCGCCTGTCCCCAACACCACGACATGTTTGCCGCCGGCATTGACTGCGGCCCAACCCGACGCCTGGTCGCAACCGACCGCACCGCCCGATACCACCGTCACCCCCGCTTCCACCGCGACCTTGGCCGCAAGCTCCGCGACGGCAAGGCCGTAGGGAGAGGCCTTGCGCGCACCGATAATCGAGAGCGCCGGTGTCGAGAGAACCTCAGGGTCGCCACGCACGAACAGCGTCTGTGGCACATCGGAAAGCTCCAGAACAGTAGCGGGGAACAGCCCATCCCCGGGATGCAGTTCGTAGCGAGCCTCATCCATCACTGGTCCCTCCTTCCCTGATACATTGCGGCCTCGAGCACATGATCTTGCGTCACCCGCTCACTTTCGGCGACATCGGCAATCGTGCGCGCGATGCGCACCAGGCGCACGATGCCGCGTCCCGTGAGATGCGTGCGCTTCGACAGGCCGAGCACGCACGTTTCCGCCGCCTGATCGAGCGCAAAGGTCGACACAACACCATCGATAGAGCGGGACTCGTCGTCCTCGGCCTCGGCATCCGCATCGTCCATATGGGTCTCGCGCCAGGCACGAAAAGCCCTACCGCGGACAACGTAGTCGCGCAGCTCGGCCGACGACATGCCCTCGGCGCCCTCAATAATCACCTGCGGATCGGGGCGGGTCACGTCGATCATCAGGTCGATACGGTCGGCCAAGGGACCGCGTAGCTTGGACCGGTAGCGCTCGACCATCGATGCCGAGCAGCGACATGGAACCTCGCGATCGCCCAAAAAGCCGCAGGGACAGGGATTGCTCGCCGCAAGCAGCTGAAAGCGCGAGGGAAACGTGAAGGCGCCATCGACGCGCACGATCCTGACATAACCGCGCTCGATAGGCTGCCTGAGCGTCTGCAGCACACCGGTGGGAAACTCGGCAAGCTCGTCCAAAAAGAGCACGCCGCCATGGGCAAGGCTGATCTCGCCCGGATGCACCGGGCGCCCTCCGCCAATAAGGCCCGCTGTCGATATGCTGTGATGGGGGCTTCGAAACGGCCGATGCCCCGCAAGCAGGCCATCGATGTTCTCACCCAAGACCGAATGAATGCACAGCGCCTCCTGCTGGTCCTCGACGGAAAGCTCGGGCAAGATACCCGTCATGCGACGCGCAAGCATGGTCTTGCCCGAACCGGGCGAGCCGATCATGAGAAGGCCGAGCTCCCCTGCCGCCGCAAGCGCTATGCCGCGTTTGGCGACTTCCTGCCCCAACACATCGGCATAATCGAGCTCGAGCTCAAAGGTGGCCTCGAGCACTTCAGAATCCAGATAATGCCGAGCTGCCTCGCCCATACCGTGAGCAAGCTGCGACAGATGGTCGATAAAACCGCAGTCGACCCCCGAAAGCGGAACATGCTGGTCGGACCTGCCGGCGATAAAAGACAGCCCCATGTCGCGAGCCAGCAGCTGGAACGCCACCTCGCCCCTGACGGGAAGCACCGTACCATCCAAGCCGAGCTCGCCGGCAATGAGGCAGCGGTCGAGATTGTCGCGTGGAATCTGCCCATCGGCCGCAAGCACCGCAATGGCTATCGGCAGGTCAAAGCCGCTACCGGTCTTTCGGATATCGCCCGGCGCCAGATTGACCGTAATGCCCGAGCGAGGGATCTCGAATCCCGCAGAGCGCATCGCGCAGCGAATGCGCCCGCGCGACTCCATGACCTCCATACTCGGGATGCCGAGCATCTGGATGCCCGGGATGCCACCCGCAAGCGATACCTCGACCGTAACGGGAATTGCCTCGACGCCGCGGATACAGGCAGCGTGAACGGCAAAGGTTTCGAACGCCATCACGACACCTGCCAATCGAACGCATTGTACTGGTGCTCGATCTCGGCGATATGCCCGCCGCGAATGGTGACGCCCACGGCATCGAAGCGGATCGCCTTGAGCGGATAGTGCTCCATGAGATAGCAACTCGCGATGCGACGATAGCGCCGCTGCTTTTGGGCGTTCACCGCTTCCTCGGGAAACACCCGAGTATCGCAATCCAGCGCAACACGCCTGGTCTTGACCTCGGCCATCACCACCACATCGTCGAGCTCGTCGAGCAGCACCAGGTCGGCCTCGCCCTCCGAGCATC
This sequence comes from uncultured Collinsella sp., assembly GCA_902475615.1. Lineage (GTDB taxonomy): Bacteria > Actinomycetota > Coriobacteriia > Coriobacteriales > Coriobacteriaceae > Collinsella. The sequence goes on from CABSAD010000001.1 coordinate 124,619, forward strand.
GATAGCCTTGTTCCAGCAATGCATAGCCGCGCTCGTTAAAGTAATCGATTGCGATAAGCTCGCCCAGCATACCGAGCTCGCGAGGACTGAGCCCCTTGATAAACTCAGGGGTGATCGACCCGCAATCGAGCTCCCCCTCTTCCCAACGCTCCTTGAGCTGCTGCGTCTTGCTCATTTTGGCTGCGGCACACATGGGGTCTCCTTTCCCACTCCCTGCATTGCCTCGATAATGAGGGCAGGTTTCATGCGGGTAAGTACCGGAAGCAAACCGAAAACCAACCAAATGCCGACAAATGAGGGGCCGCGCGCAACAATAGCGTTGCACACGGCCCCTACCAGCAGGTTTATAGAACCCTTAAGGTCCCAGTCTCCACAATTGGCCTAAAAAAGGCGCTCAGTCTGCAGAAAGTTTCCGCAAAAGCTCACACGGTGCAGCGGAGAAAGACCATGTTTGCGAATGGCCTCAATGTGCTCGGGACTCGCATAGCCTTTCGATTCGGCCAAATGGTACTCGGGATACTCGGCATCGTACTCGACCATCATCTCGTCACGCGTGACCTTTGCCATGATGGATGCCGCGGCGATACAGGCGATCTTGGCATCGCCCTTGACCACGTCGCGCTCATGGGGCACGGCGCCCAGGGGGTTGCCGTCCATAAGCACGCAATCGGGCTCAAGCCCCGTATCGGACACCGCACCCGCGACAGCGGCTCGAATGGCGCGGGCCATGCCCATCTGATCGATATCCGCAGGAGCGATATGGCAAAAGCCGATAGCAGTCGCCACCTCGGCAATCTTCACCGAGAGCAGCTCGCGGCGCGCCGGCGTGAGCTTTTTGGAATCATTGATGCCCCAGATGCGCGGCTCCATCGGAAGACACACGGCACACACGGTCAAGGGACCCGCTACCGAGCCACGGCCCACCTCGTCGACACCCACGACCACGCCATCACCGCCGAGCTCATGCATAAGCTCGTACATGCCGTTGACGCGCTCGCGTTCGGAAAGTTCCTTGGCATGGCGCTTAAGGGCACGTTCGCAAGCCTTGATCACCTGCTGGCGCGGATCCTCGCGATAATGCTCCACGAGGGCGGGAATCTCCTCGAACGTGGCGCTCGCCAGCTCGCCGGCAACCTGCGATGCCGAAACCGAGCTCGTCATGTTGGCCATATCGGGGCCTCCTTGTATGCAAATCAAATAAAAAGAAGGGCCACCCGAAGGTGACCCTTTTGTCCAAACGAGTGAACAGACGCTGCGATCTTCTTAGCGCTTCTCGGGGATGCGAGCAGCCTTGCCCACCTTGTCGCGGAGGTAGTACAGCTTGGCGCGACGGACGCGACCATGACGGACGACCTCGAGCTTGGCGATCTTGGGGCTGTGAAGCGGGAAGGTACGCTCAACACCGACACCGAAGGAAATCTTGCGGACGGTGAAGGTCTCACGGGCACCGGCGCCGGCCATGCGGATGACGTCGCCCTGGAAGACCTGGATGCGCTCGCGGTCGCCTTCCTTAATGCGGTAGTGAACCTTGACGTTGTCGGCGACGCGAACCTGAGGAATGTCCTCGCGGATCTGCTGACGCTCGATTGCGCGGATGTAATCCATGTGCAATTCCTTACTCTTCTAGAGGTGCCGTACCACCTTGGCCGGCACGTAGTTGAACAAACGTATTCGAGTATACACGCGCGGGTTTCTGCTGCAAGAACAATTTTTTACGCAGACAAAAAGACAAAACCCGCACATGATAACCGCCCGCCTCACGAATGAGACGGGCGGCGGGAAGGGGGCTACGCTAGGCGCCCAAACCCAAAACGTTAGGCGGAACGCTTCGCCTCGAGCTTGGCCTGAGCGGCAGCCAGACGCGCGAGGGGCACGCGATAGGGCGAGCAGGACACGTAGTCCACATCGGCCACGTTAAACAGGGCCTTGATGGACTTGGGGTCGCCGCCGTGCTCGCCGCACACGCCAAAGTGCATGTCGGGGTTGGTGGTGCGACCCTTCTCGACGGCCATGCGCACCAGCTCCAGTACCGCCGAGTCGATGGTCTCGAAGGGGTTGTCCTTCAGAATCTTCTTGTGCATGTACAGCGGGATGAACTTGGCCTCGGCATCGTCTCGAGAGAAGCCGAAGGTCGTCTGCGTGAGGTCGTTGGTGCCAAAGCAGAAGAAGTCGGCGTGCTGCGCGATCTCGTCGGCAACCATGCAGGCACGCGGCAGCTCGAGCATCGTGCCCACGGGAATATTGAGCTCGACGCCCTCCTCGGCGGAAACCTCGGCGATCACGCGCTCGATGACTTCGCGAGTCTGAACGTGCTCGGCCGTAATGGAAACGAGCGGAACCATGATCTCGGGGCGCGGGTCGACGCCCTCCTTGATAAGTCGAGCAGCAGCCGTGGCGACGGCGCGAACCTGCATGAGCGGCAGATCGCTAAAGACGACGGACAGGCGCACACCGCGCAGGCCGAGCATGGGGTTCGACTCGACTATGCCGTCGATACGGCGCAGGCGGGCACGCAGGGCGGCAAGCTCTTCCTCGCTGGCGCCAGCGGCTTCCTTCTTGGTGATGGCGACCTCGAGCTCACGCGGATTATCCAGGAACTCGTGCAGCGGCGGATCGAGCAGGCGAACGACCACATCGCGACCGGACATGGTCTTGAACATCGCCAGGAAGTCCTCGGTCTGAACCTTGAGCAGGTCGGCGAGGGCCTGCTGCTTCACGGCCTCATCATCGGACAGGATGAAGCTCTGGATGATGTTCTTGCGATCGCCCAGAAACATGTGCTCGGTGCGGCACAGGCCGATGGCCTCGGCGCCAAACTCGAGCGCGAGCTCTGCGTCCTCGGGATTGTCGGCGTTGACGCGCACATGGTTGGCGTGGCCACAGGTCTCGTCCAGACGGATCTCGTCGGCCCAGGACAGGATGGTGTCCAGGTCGCCGGTGAGCTCGGCGGAGACCAAATCGACAGCGCCATCGACGACGATGCCCTGGGTGCCGTCGATGGAGATGACATCGCCTTCGTGCAGCACACGATCGCTACCCTCGATGCGCACGACCTTTTCGGCGGCGTCGATGTGGAAGCGCTCAACGCCGCAGACGCAGGGCGTACCCATACCGCGAGCGATAACGGCGGCATGGCTCGTCTTGCCACCGTGGCTGGTCAGGATACCCTCGGCGGCGACCATGCCCTTCAGGTCATCGGGGTTGGTCTCCCAGCGAACCAAAATGACCTTGTGACCCTCGTTGGCGCGCGCGACGGCATCGTCGCTCGAGAACACGACCTCGCCCACGGCGGCACCAGGGCTGGCGTTGAGGCCGCATGCGAGCGCCTCGTACTTCTTGGAGGAGTCGAACTGCGGGTGCAGGAGCTGGTCGAGCTGCGCGGGGTCGATGCGGCTCACGGCCTCCTCACGGGTGATAAGGCCTTCCTCGACCATCTCGATAGCGATGCGCAGAGCGGCGGTTGCGGTACGCTTGCCCACGCGGGTCTGGAGCATCCAGAGCTTGCCCTGCTCGATGGTGAACTCGATGTCGCACATGTCGCGGTAGTGATCCTCAAGCGTCAGGAAGACACGCTCAAGCTCCTCACCTGCGGACTCGAGGCCCGGGGTGGTCTTGAGGTCGGCGATGGGCTCGGTGTTGCGGATGCCGGCGACGACGTCCTCGCCCTGGGCGTTGACCAGAAAGTCGCCGTAGAACTCCTTGGTGCCGTCGGCCGGGTTGCGCGTAAAGGCGACACCGGTCGCCGAGGTCTCGCCCTTATTGCCAAAGGCCATAGCCTGGACGTTGACGGCGGTGCCAAGGTCGTCGGAAATGCCGTGCTGCTTGCGGTAGATGCAGGCGCGCTCGTTCATCCAACTACCAAAGACGGCCTGGATGGCAAGGCGCAGCTGAAGCTCCGGATCGTGCGGGAAGACGGGCTTGCCGTCCGCGACCTCGAGCTCGGGGTACACGGCGGCCTCGACGTTATCGGAGAAGATGCTCTTAAAGGTCTCGACGAGCTCCTGCAGGTCTTCGGCCGAAAGCTCGGAATCGACACGAACGCCGGCGACCAGGCGGGCCTGAGTCAGGGCGTTCTCGAACAGGTCGGCGTCAACACCCATAACGACGTTGGAGAACATCTGGATAAAGCGGCGGTAGCTATCCCAGGCAAAACGCGGGTTTTGCGTCTGGGCGATGAGACCCTGGACGGAATCGTCGTTGAGGCCCAAGTTGAGGACCGTGTCCATCATGCCGGGCATGGAGAACGGAGCGCCCGAGCGAACCGACACGAGCAGCGGATCGGAGGCGTCGCCGAGCTTCTTGCCGCAGCGAGCCTCGAGGTCGGCCTCGGCGGCAACGATCTCATCAAGTGCGCCTTCGGGCCAGACGTTGCCGGCGCCGGAGTACTCGACACAGGTCTGGCAGGTAATGGTAAAGCCACCGGGAACCGGCAGACCGATGCGGCTCATCTCGGCAAGGTTTGCGCCCTTGCCGCCAAGCACGAAGTTCATGGACTTGTCGCCCTCAGTGACACAGGTGCCCTGGGCGTCGGTTCCAAAACGGTAAACCCTCTTGCAATCGCTCACGATACTTCCCCTTCCATGCGCTCTCGCGCACGACCGTGGTGACGAATCGACCCGCCGGATGCGGGCCGTGAGGGAACTATACGGCGGACGTTGAGCGGGCTTGCGTAGAGGGCGAGGGGTTTGGTAAACGTGATAAATGCGGCGGTAAACGGTAGGTAAAGGTGGTTACCTTATGAAGATACCACTGCAAGAAAATTGCAGTTCAAATGCAAGTTCTTTGCTAAATCGCTTTACCAATATCGTGCATTATTTTTAGATAGTATTTTAAGGACGGTGAATTTTTAGATACCCCAATGAGTTAGCTTTGCTGACCTCGGCGGGCGGCGCGGCGGGCACGGGCTTCTTGGATTTCCATCAAATGACCGATGATCTCGGAGGCGCTCTCCTCAATCGCTTTGCCATCGGTACGCACCACAAAGCAGCCCAGACGCTTCATGAGGGCACGGGATTCCTCGAGCTCGCTGCGCACGCTCTCGGGCTCGGCATAGGAGCCGGCGACGGCGCGAGCATAGTCATCGCCCAAGCGGCTATCGCGAATCTCAGAGATGACGTCAACGGTCGAAATCAGGCCAAACAACCGCATCGGGTCAATCTCGTAAATAGACTTCGGCGGCTCCATGCCATGGGCCAAAGGAACATTGGCAACCTTGTAGCCCTGATAGGCCAAATACATCGACAGCGGCGTCTTGGACGTGCGCGATACACCCAGCAGCACGATATCGGCCCCCGACAGATCATCGGAACCGCGCCCGTCATCGTGCTCAACGAAATACTCCATGGCCTCGATACGATGGAAATAGCGGTCATCGGTCTTGTGAATCACGCCCGCGACGCCCTTGGGCGGCACACCAATGAGCGACGACAGCACGGCGAGCGCTGGGCCGATCAGGTCAACCGAACGAATATGCAGCATGCCCAGGTAATCGAGCACGCGGGCGCGAAGCGCCGGATCGACAATGGTGTGGAACACGGCAATATCGCGATGGTCCGCATCAACGCGCGGGCCCACAAACGACTTGACCTGCTCCACCGAGTTCACCTTGGGCAGGCGCAACAAACGAAAAGCCCCTTCATCAAATTGCCCGGACGCCGCAAGCACCACCTCACAAGCGGTATCACCGAGCGAGTCGGAGATAACGATAACGGTGGGACGAGCGGTGACCGGGCAATCCATGCGGGGCTCCTTTTGCGCTTACGCGCAGGCTGGCTTACTTTTTGCGGGCAAGCTCACCGATGTTGGCGATGCCGGAGAAAACGGCCTCGAAGCGGTTGAGCAGCTTAAGGCGATTATCGCGGAGCTGCTCGTCCTTGTCCATGACCATAACCTCGTCGAAGAAGCGGTCGATGGGGGCACGCAGAGCTGCAAGGGCGGCAAATGCGGCCGGGTAATCCTCGGCAGCAAGGGCGTCATCGACAGCGGTCTGAGCAGCCTCGGAGGCGTCGGCGAGCGCGAGCTCGACCTCGCCCATCAGGCTGCGGTCGTACTCCGCACCCAGCTCGGGCTTGGAGATGTGAGCGGCACGGGCATAGGCGGTAGCCAGGTTGTCGAAGGTCTCGGCATCGTTCTTGCGAGCCTCGTCGAGCGCGGCGCAGCGGGCGAAGAAGACGGACGGAGCGATGATGTGCACCGCGGAAACGGCGGCGACGGTATCGGCCGGAATCTTCTCGTCGCGGGCCATGCTCACCAGGCGGCCATGGAAGAAGTCACGGACCTGTTGGGCGACCTCGGCGGCGTCGAACTCAATGCCTTGCTCGCTATAGAGCTCAAGGGCGAAGTCGATGAGCGACGTGGGGTCAATCGGCAGGCGATCGCGCAGGATGTTGATGATGCCGATGGCGGCGCGACGCAGCGCGTACGGGTCGGAGGAGCCGGTCGGGGGCTCGCCGATGGCAAAGATACCGGCAATGGTATCGAGCTTGTCGGCGCAGGCCACGATGCAGCCAGCGGTGCCCTCGGGCAGCTCGTCACCGGCAAAGCGGGGACGATAATGATCGCGAATGGCGTGGGCGACCTCGTCGTTCTCCCCCATCGCGATAGCGTAGTAACCGCCCATCACGCCCTGCTGGCTCGTGAACTCGACGACGGCGTTGGATACCAGGTCTGCCTTGCACAGGTGCGCAGCGCGAGCAGCGTCTGCAGCAAGGTGGGCGCCCAGATGGGCCTCACGGGCGATGGCGAGCGCGAGCTGCTCAATACGCTCGGACTTGGCGAGCACGCTACCGAGCTTCTCCTGGAAGGCGACCTTGGCCAGACGCTCGCGGAACTCGTCGAGGGAGATCTTCAGGTCCTCCTCGTAGAAGAACTTGGCGTCGTCCAGACGGGCGCGCACGACGCGCTCGTTGCCGTCGATCACGCGCTCGGCGTTCTCGGGCTTGCTGTTGGAAACGACCACGAACTCACGCGTGAGCTTGCCCTCGCCGTCATAGATCGGGAAGTAGCGCTGGTTGGTGAGCATGGACTCGCAGATGATCTCGTGCGGGACCTTGAGGAACTCCTCGTCGAAGGTACCGACGAGCACCGTCGGCCACTCGCAGAGGTTGATGACCTCCTCAAAGACCTTCTTGGGCGTGTCGACATGACAGCCGGGGCGAGCGGCCTCGACCTCGGCAATACCGGCAAGGATAGCCTCACGACGACGCTCGGCAGAGAGCACGCCGGCGTCCTCGAGCACCCGCTCGTAGACGGCGGGGCTGGCGACCACATGGTCACCGGGGCCAAGCACGCGATGGCCACGCGTGGTGTTGCCGCTCGTCACGTCGGCAAAGGACACGGGCACAACGTCCTCACCCAAAAGGCAGCAGATCCAACGGACCGGACGAACAAACGTCGCGTGCTCGTGGCCCCAGCGCTGGCTGCGATAGTTGGGCCACTGCAGCCCGGCGATCGTCTTCTCGCACAGAGCCGTCAGGATCGGGGTAGCCGGTGCAGAGGGAATGTTCTTCTCGGCGAACACATACTCGCGACCGTCGGTGTCCTCGCGACGGACCAGGTCCTCGGCAGCCACACCGCACTTGCGGGCAAAGCCCTGGGCGGCCTTGGTGGCGTTGCCGTCGGCATCAAAGGCAATGTTTGCCGCGGGACCGCGCTTGACCTCATGGACCTCATCGGTCGCGGTGGCGACGTTGGCCACGAGCGCAGCCAGACGACGCGGGCTCGAGATCACGCGGACCTCGCCATGGGCCAGACCGGCCTCGTCGAGGCCCTTGGCGATCATGGTGCCGAGCTGCTTGACGGCATTGTTCAACGGTGCGGAGGGCATTTCCTCCGTACCGATCTCAAACAGGAAATCCTTAGCGTCTGCCATAGCTTACGCCACCTCGCCTTCCTGGTCGGCATTCTCGTTGACTCCGGCGACCTCGGCCATATAGGCCTCGCAGCACGCCTTGGCGACGGCGCGGACGCGCAGGATGTAGTTAGCACGCTCGACCGCGGACAGCGCACCGCGAGCATCGAGCAGGTTGAAGGCATGGCTGCACTTCATGACGCAGTCGTAAGCGGGCAGCGGCAGCTTGCGCTCAAGGCAGGAGTGGCACTCGGCCTCGTAGTCGTCAAACTTCTGACGCATCATCTCGACGTTAGCGACCTCAAAGTTGTAAGCGCTAAACTCGCGCTCGTTCTCCAGGAACACGTCGCCATAGGTCATCGGCGTGCCATCGGGCAGATAGCTCCAAACCAGGTCGTAGACGGAGTTGACACCCTGGGCGTACATGGCGATACGCTCCAGGCCATAGGTGATCTCGACGGGCACGGGGTCGACCTCGATGCCGCCAACCTGTTGGAAGTACGTAAACTGCGTGACCTCCATGCCGTTGAGCCAGACCTCCCAGCCAAGGCCCCAGGCGCCCAGCGTCGGGCTCTCCCAGTCGTCCTCGACAAAACGGACGTCATGGTCGTTGGGGTCCAGACCGATAGCGGCAAGAGACCCCAGGTAAAGCTCCTGGGCGTTGACCGGCGACGGCTTGATGAGCACCTGGAACTGATAGTAGTGCTGCATGCGGTTGGGGTTCTCGCCGTAGCGGCCGTCGGCAGGACGGCGGCAAGGCTGAGCGTAGCAGGTGCGCCACTCGGCGGGACCGAGCGAGCGCAGCGTGGTCGCGGTATGGAAGGTACCGGCACCGACCTCGGAGTCATAGGGCTGCATAATGACGCAGCCCTGCTCGCCCCAGTACTGCTGGAGGCGCAGGATGATGTCTTGGAAGGAAAGCGATGAAGCGTTCATGCCTCTAATATCCCCTCGTCGAAACGATTACACGGTTAGGTACTGTACTATAGCGGTTTTTAGTCGATAGTGCCGATGCGGTTGAGCGGCCAGTAGCGCACAAGCGCCACGGCGATCAAATCAGAGCGATCAACGGGACCAAAGTAGCGCGAGTCGGCAGAGTTTTCGCGGTTGTCGCCCATCACCCACACGCACCCGTCGGGAACGGTGTAGGGATAGCTTACCTGAGCGCCGGGAGCTTGGACCGAAAGCGGCCAGCTCATGCCGGTCGTATAGCCCTCGTCGAGCGCTTGGCCGTCAACGACCACCTTGCCGTCCTGAAGGTCGACCGTCTGGCCGGCCGTGGCAATAACACGCTTGACGAGAACATCATGCTCGGAGGTGCCATCGGGGTTGTGGAACACCACAATATCGCCTTGGCTGACGGGCTGGCCGAGCTCAAGGCTCACCTTTTGCGCCAGGATCTGGTCGCCGATCTCGATCGTGGACTCCATGGAGCCGGTGGGCACCACAAAGGGTTCGACCACAAACGAGCGAATCAAAAAGGTAGCGACCAGTGCGATCGCGACGACCGCGATCCACTCAAACGCACCCTTTAGCACGGAATGCTGCGATGGAACCATTCTCACTCCTTGCTCTGCGAATACGACGCGTCCAGGATGTCCTGCGCGTAAGCGCGCTCCTCGGGCGTAAGCCGCGCCGTCTCGATCAGGTCGGGACGCCAGCGGCAGGTGCGCTCGATGGCGTTCTTGCGGCGCCAGGCGTCAACTTTGGCGTGATCGCCACTCACGAGCACAGGAGGCACGCCCTCGCCGTTGAACTCGGCGGGACGGGTGTACTGCGCGTACTCGAGCAGGCCACCGTCCTCGGCAGTCGAGAACGACTCATCGACGTTGCTCATCTCGTCACCAAGGGCGCCGGGAATCAGACGCACGACGGCGTCGGCAACGACCATAGCGGGAAGCTCGCCGCCCGTAAGCACGTAGTCGCCGATCGACAGGCGCTCGTCGGCATACGCATACGCGCGCTCGTCGACACCCTCGTAGCGGCTGCACACAAACAGCAGACGCTCGCTTTTGAGCAGGCGCTCGGCCACGTGCTGCGTAAAGGGCTCGCCACAGGGGGTAAAAAACACCACGGTGGGTTTGGGACCCTCGGAGCTAATAGCCTCGATGGCCTCGGCGATGGGCTCGACCTTCATGAGCATGCCCTGCCCGCCGCCGTACGGCTCGTCATCAACGGTACGATGACGGTCGTGCGTCCAGTCACGCAGGTTGTAGGCCTTAAAATCAAAAAGGCCGGCCTTGCGGGCGCGGCCCAAGATCGATGTGGACATGACGGGCTCAAACATCTCGGGAAAGACCGAAAGGGTCTCGATCAGCATGTTGTCCTCCCTACTTGTCCATATCAATCAACCCGTCCATAACGTGGACGGAAATAGTCCCCTGATCGGGAAGATCGAGCACAACCTGCTCGATCACGGGAATCAGCACCTCGCCGTACCGATCGCCCTCGACAACCCAAACATCGTTGGCGGGCGTCGACATGATCTCGACGATCGTGCCGAGCGAGCCAAAGCGCTCGTCGACCACCTCGCGACCCATCAGGTCGGTATAGGCAGCGTCGAGCGAATCGAGCTCAAAATCGTCACGGTCTGCTAGCACGTAGCATCCGGTGATGCCCTCGGCGGCCGTCAAGTCGTCAATGCCCTCAAACGAGACCAGATCGCCATCGCCCGTATCGGTGACGGATACGACCGTGCAAAAACGGTCGCGCTTGAGCGCCGGTGGTGTCAAGGCAACGCGCATACCCGGCGTCAATACAGAAGGAAGCCCCCGCAGCGGCTGCGCGAGGACCTCCCCCTTCCTTCCGTGCGGCTTGACCACACGGGCGATGTTTTTGTACTGGGACCTCAAGGTCCTAGCCCAGAACCTCTACCTCGACTGCAGTGTCGAGGCGAGCGGCCAGTGCACGGGCGAGCGTGCGAATGGCCTTGATGGTACGGCCACGACGGCCGATGACCTTAGCGACGTCATCCTCGGCAACAGAAACCTCAATCGTGGAGGCGTCGTCACCATCGATGACCTCGAGGCTCACGGAATCCGGGTCGTCGACGATCTGAACAACGAGATATTCGACGAGATCGGCGATGCGATCTGAGAGCATTGCCTCACCCTCGAGCTGTGCAGCGTCAACCTCAGGCACGATTTACTCCTCGGCGCCCTCAGCGGCCTCAGCGGCAGCCTTAGCGGCCTCGGCCTCTTTGGCGAGCTGCTTCTTGGACTTCTTGACGACGGTCTCGGTCTTCTCGCCCTCGTTGGCGGCCTTGACCAGAGCAGCGACAGCGTCGGTGAGCTGAGCGCCCTTGGACTGCCAGTCAGCGATCTTCTCGAGGTCGAGGTTGATGGTCTTGGGGGCGGTCATCGGGTTGTAGCGGCCAACCTCCTCGATGATACGACCGTCACGCGGGGCGCGGGAATCGGCGACGACGACACGGTAGTACGGACGCTTCTTAGCGCCGTGACGAGCAAGGCGAATCTTGACTGCCAAAGGAAACTCCTCCAACCAAGCAGCTTTAGGCTGCAACTACAAACAAACAGTTGAACATAATACGCCATCGACGCGGGCAGGTGAAGTCCGTGAGACCAACTTCTTCGGTGTAGTCGAAGGCAAATCCATATCTTAGACAAGAATTCGCGATTTGCAAGCACATCCACGCACCCCACATGAGCTGCGCGGTATACTCATGCCATGAAAAGACGCGAACATACATACGGTTATGAAGATGCTGCGGGCGTCACGCCGCCGCCCTGGACGGGACCGGCGGTGGGCCTCATGGATCTCGATGCGTTTTTTGCGAGCGTGGAGATGCTCGATCATCCCGAGTGGCGCGGCAAGCCGCTCATCGTGGGTGGCGATGCCGATTCTCGCGGCGTCGTGTCCACCTGCTCATACGAGGCGCGTCGCTTTGGCGTGCACTCCGCCATGCCCTCGGCCGAGGCACGGCGCCTCTGTCCGCAGGCCATTTGGACGCATGGGCATTTCGATCGCTACCACGAGGTCAGCGCTCAGGTCATGGCGATTCTCGCCGACGAGACCCCGCGCGTTGAGCGCGTATCCATCGACGAGGCCTTTATCGACATCACGCCAGGTCGCTTTGCACCCGAGGACCCGCTGCTGGTTGCACGGCGCATCAGTGATCGCGTGGCGGCGCTGGGGGTGACCTGCTCCATTGGCGTGGGCTGTAACAAGACGGTCGCAAAGATCGCAAGCGAGCGGGACAAGCCATTTGGGCTGACCATCGTGCGCCCTGGAACCGAGCAGCGCTTTTTGGCAGCGCTGCCGGTATCTGCCATGAGCGGCATCGGGCGCTCGGCAGAAGAGCGACTGCGCCGCATGCGCATCTACACGCTCGGCGAGCTATCCCGCGCACCGGAATCCACCTTGGCCTCTATTTTTGGCATCAACGGCGAACGCATGCGCCGGCGTGCGCTGGGACTCGAACTCTCCGAAGTCACGAGCCTCGATGAAGAGCGCGAGGTCAAGTCGGTCAGCAATGAACGCACCTTTGCGAAAGATTTGACTGAGCGTGAGGACATCGAAGCGGCGATTGCGCTGTTGGGAGAGTCAGTGGGACGCCGCCTGCGCCGTCAGGGACTAACGGGTGCCACGGTGACACTCAAACTCAAGTATTCGTATGGAAGCGGTCGCTCGGCACAGCGCCGGCTGCCCCATCCGACCGACGATGAGAACATCTTCGTGGCAGTGGCGCTCGAACTGCTCGACAACATCTGGCAGGAAGGGATGCATGTGCGCCTGGCGGGCGTCGGCATGAGCGACTTTGACCATCAGGGCGGTATCCAGACCGACCTGTTCTGCGAAATCGACGACCGCGGAGCCCAATCCAGCGACCGTCGCGACCTCTCGGTCGCCATCGACGCCGTCCGAGACAAGTTCGGCGACACCGCCCTATCCTTCGGCCGTCAATCCCGCTTCAACGATTAGTCCCTTAGACAAAAAGAAAGCCGGGCAGCTGCGAATGATGCAGCTGCCCGGCGAACGGTAAAGGTTAGCTAAAAACCCCGTCCCAAATGAGCTACTAGAGGAGGTCGAGGGGAAGCTGGGGGGCGTCACCCCAGAGCTTTTCGAGACGGTAGAACTCACGGGCCTCGGGAGTGAAGACGTGGACGACAACCGAACCGTAGTCCATGAGCATCCAGGTCTTCTGCTCGCGGCCCTCGATGGAAAACGGGTGCTCGCCGCAAGCCTCGGCGACCTTCTCCTCAATCTCGTCGACGATGGAATCGACCTGGCGGTTGTTGGTGCCGGTAGCGAGGACAAAGTAGTCGCACACATCGGAAAGCTCAGTCAGGTCGAGCACCTGAATGTCCTCGCCTTTCTTGTCGTAGGCGGCCTGCGCGGCGGCTCGGGCGACATCCTCGGCGGCAACACCGCTCGCGGACAGCGAGGCGGCAGTGCGGTCGGACGTGGCAATGAAGCTCTTGTGCTCCACACCTTCAAGAATCTGCTCGTCGGTCATGGTCTCGTCGGCCATGGAATACCTCTTTCTAGACGCACCCGAGCTAGCGCAGCTGGGCGTAATGGTTGTAAATCGTAATAGCCGTGGGATAAAGATAACGCCCGGTCTGGATCACATAGACCAGACCCTGCGCAAAACAGGAGAAGAACAACTCGTCGAGTGAGGACTTCCCCACCATCTTGCGCAGCGCATGGGCATAATCGCCGTGGCGGTTGGGTTCGATGGCATCGGCCACAAAGACCACCATATCGAGCGGCGTCATGTCGCAAGCGCCCACGGTGTGACGGTCGACAGCCTGAAAGACCGCCGGCGACAGCTCGGGAAAAAGCTGCGGAAGCTCATAGGCGGCAACCGGGCCATGCAAAAGCGGCGTCGCGGCAGACGGAGAGCCGGCAATCTTAATGCCATAATGCAGAGCGCGCGTGACCAGCTCGTCGTCGGAGAGCACCTTATCCCAGTCATGGATCAGGCCGGCGGCAGCGGCATCAAAGCGGTCGACACCGTACACCTCGGCTAGGTGCAACGCAGTCTCGGCAACCCCGAGCGAATGCACGTAGCGCTTACGCTTATCCTTCATGCGTACATCGAGCAACTCGTGGATACGCGTCAAGAGAGCGCGCTCGTCGTCCTCAAACTGTTCTTCTACCGACAACGTTCTCCCCCATCAATCAAAATCTTCTTGCCCAAGATCGGCATACAGGCCGCGCTTACGGATATAGCCGAGCACGGACTCGCTCGTAAGATAGCGCACGCTCATGCCGCGAGCAACCCGCTTGCGAATGTTGGTCGAGCTAATCGCCAGCGCCGGAATCTGAATATAGCGAACGTCGAACGGCAGCCCCGATTCCTTAATCCGCGCCCGGGCCGTATCGATGTCAAAGCCGGGACGCGTCGCAGCAATAAAGGTTGCCAGTTCGGCAATCTCATCTGCATTGTGCCAGGTCACAATATCGATAATCGCATCGGCACCCGTAATAAAATAAAGCTTCACCTGTGGCGGGTAAAACTCGCGAAGGGCACGCAGCGTATCGGCTGTGTAGGTGACACCGGCACGATCGATCTCGAAGCGGCTTGCCAAAAAGGCCGGGTTCGCGGCGGTCGCGAGGACCGTCATGGCATAACGGTCCTCAGCAGGCGTCACCGGTTTGTCGAGCTTAAAGGCAGGCGAGCCCGCAGGCATAAAGAGCACGGCGTCCAAGTCAAGGGACTCACGCGCCTGCTCAGCGGTTACCAAGTGCCCGTAATGAATCGGGTCAAAGGTGCCGCCCATAATGCCAAGCCGAAACTCGTGCCCATCCTTGATGGGAAGTTCAGGCAATCCGATTCCACCGCGCAGCGACATGGCTTACTCGCCCTCCGGGGTCTCGACGTCTTCCGCAGCAAAAGCGTCATCGGTACCGTCAATGGCATCCACCGCGTCGGCAGCCTCCAAGCTATCATCGGCGACGTCAACGACCTCGACGGCGACGTCCTCGCTACCGTCCTCGAACTCGTCCTCGAACTCCGAGAAGTCCTCGGCGCCCTCAAAGTCAAAGGCGCGCTGGCAAATGCGAACCTCGTCGCCGGCACGGCAGCCGGCCTTTTCGAGCGCATCGTCGACACCCATGCGGGAAAATTTATGCTGCAGGTAGATGACGGCCTCCTCATTTTCCCAGTCAGTCTGGATAACCAAGCGCTCGATGGCGCGACCGACCACGCGGAAGGCACCGGGCTCCTCCTGGACAATGCGGAAGCGCTTCTCGCGCTGCAGACGGCGGCGCTCCCACTCCTCGTCGCGCAAATCGACCGGCTCATTAGAGACCGCCAGCTCAGCGCGAAGCTTAGCCACCTGCTCGCCAACGGCAAGCATCAACGTGTTGAGACCGGCACCCGTCACAGCGGACACGGCAAAGAACATATGGCCATCGTCGAGCGCCGCACGCTTAAGGTCGGCAATCTTGTCGGCCGTGCCCGGCGCATCGCACTTGTTGGCGACAACGATCTGCGGACGCTCCGAAAGCTCGGCACCATACTGCTCGAGCTCACGGTTGATGATGCGATAGTCCTCAACCGGATCACGATCCTCAAACCCGCCCGTCATGTCAACGACATGCATGATCAGGGCCGTGCGCTCAATGTGGCGCAGGAACTGATGGCCCAGGCCACGTCCCTCGCTCGCGCCCTCGATGAGACCGGGGACGTCGGCAACGACGTAAGAATATTCGCCGGCACGCACCATGCCCAGATTGGGCACGAGCGTGGTAAACGGGTAGTCGGCGATCTTGGGACGGGCAGCGCTCATACGCGCGATGAGCGAGGACTTGCCGACAGAGGGAAAGCCCACAAGCGCGGCATCGGCCATGAGCTTCATCTCGAGCTCGATCCAATGCTCCTCGGCAGGCTCACCCAGTTGGGCAAACGCAGGCGCGCGGCGCACCGACGTCACAAAGTGAGTGTTGCCCAGACCGCCGGCACCACCGGGCGCCACGACAACGCGCTCACCGTCGTGCACCAGGTCGGCAATCTCGAACATCGGGGTCTGCGTCTCGGGATCGAGCTCGCGGACTACGGTGCCCATGGGGACTTTCAAAATCAGGTCCTCTCCGCTTTTGCCGTTGCGGCGGGCACCCTGGCCATGCGTTCCGCGCTCAGCACGGAAGTGATGCTTAAAGCGGTAATCGATCAGCGAGGAAAGCTGAGCGTCGGCCTGGATAACGACGTTGCCGCCACGACCGCCGTCACCGCCATCGGGGCCGCCCTTGGGAACAAATGCCTCGCGCCTAAACGACATGCATCCGGCTCCGCCGTCGCCGCCGCAAACGTTAATTCGGCTGATATCGGTGAACTGTGACAACAGAATCGCCTCCTACAAAAAAGAGGGAGACCCTTGAATCCTAAAACTCAAGTGCCTCCCACATATGTGCTCTATGAAGGGTGAATTACGCGTTCGCGAGCGGGCGTACGCTGACCCTATGCTTGATACCCTTGTGGAACTCAACGGTACCGTCGACCAGCGCGAACAGCGTGTCGTCCTTGCCACGGCCAACGTTCTCACCCGGGTGGATGTGCGTGCCGTGCTGACGGACGAGAATCGTGCCCGTGGTTACCGTCTGGCCGGCATAGCGCTTCGTGCCAAGGCGCTGACCGCGGGAGTCACGGCCATTACGGGAGGAACCGAGTCCTTTTTTGTGTGCCATTGTGTATACCTACTCTTTCGTTACGAGTGTAATCTACTCGGCGACGGGAGCCTCGGCAACGGCCTCAGCCTCTGCCTTGACAGCCTTCTTGGCGCGGGAGGTAGCCTGAACCTTCACAATCTTCAGCTTGGTGAGCTGCTGACGGTGACCCTTCAGACGACGATAGCGCTTACGCTTGTGGAACTTGAAGACCAGCTGCTTCTCGCCCTTGAACTGCTCAACGATCTGAGCGGTAACCTTGGCCTTGGCCAGCTTGTCGGGATCGGTGACGATCTTCTTGCCATCGTTGAGGAAGATAACCGGCAGGGTGATCTTATCGCCCTCATTGCCCTCGATCTTCTCGACGGTGATGACATCGTCGGTGGCGACCTTGTACTGCTTGCCGCCCGTGTTAACGATTGCGTACATGTTTACTTGCCCTTCATGCATCAGTTAGTGCAACAGCCGAATATAGTAGCAGGCGATAATACCCCCGTCAACGAGTATGTGAAGCAAATCCACAAGTTCGCACAGGTATGGGGCTGACGAGTCGGCCCTCGTCGTCCTCGCATGCTTGATTCTGACGCTCGACATCGTAGGAGCAGATGGTCACGAGGTCTTGCATACCGGTGGAAACAATAGGTGCATCGACGCCCGGGGTCAAGCCCTGCAACAAAACATCAGCTGCGGAAAGCAAAATTTCCGGACGCATGGACCCCTCGTTGTCGGCATGGGTGTCGATCATGAGCACCAGATGGTCCGGGCGCTCCCCTGCCGTGAGCTCATAGCCCACCAGTGTGTGGTCAAGGTCTAGGCGCTTGCTCTTCTTGCCGCGTGCGTAGTCGATGCCGTGGCCCGCGCGCAGCGTATCGATCGCAGCGCGCACCTCATCGGCGCTCACGGGTGCTTCGGCGTCCAAGTGTAGGTCGATACGATAGGACAGACGCGTGAGTTGCGCCGTCAGCGCCGGTGTGCGCACGTCGATGTATGCCGCCTCGATGGGGGCCAGATCGGCCGGAGATGCCGCCGCCAGGCGCTCAAACGCCTCGTCGAGCGCGACGAACTCGGTCATAAACAGGTCATACCACTCGCAGGTCGACGACGTGCCCACCGGCAGCGCCGACGAAAAGCCCACGCGCATATGCGGAGAGAAGCCCTGCGTCACGGCGTAGGGCAGCCCCGCGCGACGCACGATGCGCTCAATGGTATGAATCACTTCGAGATGGCCCAGGTACTTAAGACGGTCGCGCTTGCCATAGCGAACGCGAAGCCTAAAGAGCGTGGGGTTGTCGGTCAGGCGCTCACTCATGCGCGATCACCCACCAATACGTTCTTGGCATGGAGCGTGGGGCAGATTCCGCAGCCGGTGCACGACGTGCGGGTGCAGTCGGGCGTCGTGACGCCCTCCAGCGAGCGACGGTATTCGCGCTCGAGGAAGCCGCGCGAGCAACCGGGGCTCACGTGCTCCCAAGGCAGGCGCCAATCCAGTTCGTAGGGCAGGTGCACAAGCTCGTTGAGATCGATGCCGTTTTTGGCCGCAGCCGACTTCCAGTTATCGAGCGAGAAATGCTCCACCCAGGCGTCAAAACGCGAACCCGCACGCCAGGCATCGATGATGACAGGCGTCATGTCGCGGCCGGCGCGAGACAGCGCGGCCTCGACGAGCGAGGTCTCGGCATCGTGGTAGTGCACGCGGACCGCACGGTTGCGAACGCTCGTAATGAGCAGCTTCTGACGGCGCTTGACGTCGTCGTAATCGAGCTGCGGGCACCATTGGAACGGCGTGGCGGCCTTGGGGATAAATACCGACACCGAGATGGACACCGAGATGGAGCCGCGGCGCGCCTTGGGAACCACGGAGCGGCCGAGCTCGAGCACATGGTCGGCCAGGTTGGCGATGGCCACGATATCCTCGTCGCGCTCGCCGGGAAGACCCATCATGAAGTAGAGCTTCATGCGATTCCAGCCGGCCTCGAAGGCCGCCTTGGCCGCACGGTCCAAGTCCTCCTCGGTCACGTTCTTGTTGATGATGTCGCGCATGCGCTGACTGCCGGCTTCGGGGGCAAACGTCAGGCCGCCCTTCTTTTCGCCGGCGACCGACTCGGCCATATCCACGCCAAACGAATCCAGGCGCTGCGAGGGAATGGATACGCGAATACCCGTATCCTCCAAGCGGCGGTTGAGCCTGCCGAGCACATCGCGGATGCAGGAGTGGTCGGTGGTCGAAAGCGAGGTGAGCGACACCTCGTCATAGCCAGTCTTCTGCAGGCCCTGGATCACCGAGGAAACAATCTGGTCGGCCGAGCGCTCGCGCACCGGACGATAGGTCATACCGGCCTGGCAAAAACGGCAGCCGCGGGCACAACCGCGCAGAATCTCAATCGACAGGCGGTCGTGAACGAGCTGCGCGTAGGGCACGCACGACTGCGACAGCGGATTAGTAGCTCCAAAGTCCTCAACGACGCGCTTATAGACTACCTGCGGGACGTCCTTGCCTTCGCGCGGCACGGTGTAGCCATGCGGCGAGCAGGGCTCGTCATAGCGCACCTCATACAGAGACGGCACATAGGTACCGGCGACCGTCGCGAGCTGCTCGACAATCTGAGCGCGCGAGACGCCTTCGTCGCGCAAGCGGCGATGCAGCTGACAGATCTCGAGCAACGACTCCTCACCCTCGCCAATGAGGATGGCATCGAAGAAGGCCGCATACGGCTCGGGGTTATAGACCGAGGGACCACCGGCGACGATGATGGGATCGTCCTCGGTACGGTCGGCGGCGAGCAGCGGAATGCCGGCGAGGTCGAGTGCCTCGAGGAAGTTGGTGACGGCCATCTCGTGAGGCACATGCATGCCGACGATATCGAACGAGGCCACAGGCGCCGCGCCCTCGAGCGACAGCAGCGGAATCCCCGCCTCGCGCATGGCATCGCCCATATCGGGCCACGGCACATAGCCGCGCTCGCAGGAAATGCCATCGGCCTGATTGAGGATGTTATAGAGAATGGCGATGCCCTGGTTGGGCAGACCGACCTCATACACGTCAGGGTAGATCATGCAGCAGCGGTAATCGGCATCGGCCTTGGAGAGCGTGCCCCACTCATGGTCGATATAGCGACTCGGCTTCTCGACCTTTGCGAGCAGGGGCTCAATCAAATGAAAACAGTCTTGGTACACAGCGCGCAAAAGAAACCCCTAAGCAGCGAGATCAGATGCGTCCTCAAAGGGACCCATGGGACGAGTAGCGCCGGCAACCGTGGTCACCAGGTCGCGGACGCGCGAGAACGTGGCGGCAGCCACCTCGTTGGCACGGCTGTAGTCGATGTCGCGTTCATACAACGACACGAGCGCACGGCCCATGCCATAGGTTCCCGCGGCGGCGGTCAGTGCCTTTACGGCAAACCCAATATGCGGCGTCTGCTTTACCAGGGCGCGGGTGACGGCGCGGAGCACCAAGCCGCCGGCAAGCACGCCCGCGACCTCATAACCGCGCTCGGGCTTAATACCGCGTCCAAAGATGGCCGCGAGCTCAAAGAGCATGCCCACCTGCGCCAGCGCCATAACGGGATAATCGGCCCCCGGCAAAAACACCAGCGCGCCCGTCGCCATATTGGTAAGCGCGCACGAGGTGATGATGCGGTTGGCGGCGGCGATACGCATAAAAGCAAAGTTCGCCGCAAAGGCCGTCTCCTTGTCCGTGCGATCGAGAATCCAGCGGGCAAGCGTCTCGAGCAGATACGTCTTATCGGTGGCCGCCACCGCGCCGAGCATGGGCGTGGACTCCTGGATAAAAGGCACCTCGACAGCAGACTCGGCCAGCACGCACACGGGGGCGCCGGCAATCACAAGCTCCTGTACAGCGCTCTCCAGACGGTCGGATCCGCACGAAAGGACCAGCACCACGTCGGTATCGGTCTTGGGGACGATACGGTCCTCACCCAGGCGCTCAACGCGCACAATGCCAGACGTCGTCTGCGGCACGAAGGCATCGCGCACCGTCTCGACCAAAAAATGCGAGGCAGACGAATCGAGGTAGACGGACACGCGAACCGGCGTGTCAGAATCCTTCTTGGTGGTCGCGCCCATCTTAAAGACGCGGGTCAGCTTGTCCACGGGAATCTTCATAGCAAACCCCTCCAGCGGTTACGCGGCGCCCGAACGATGCCGCCATATGGATTGTACGATACCCACCGTCAGCAACTGGATCATCATCGAGGACGAACCGAAGCTAATGAACGGCAGCGGAATACCGGTAATCGGCATCATGCCGATGCACATGCCGATGTTCTCGAAGGTCTGGAATGCCCACATGCCGACGATACCCACGCATGACAAGCGTAGGAACAGAGACTCACACTTAAAGGCGACGCGAATCGTCGAGAACATGAGCAGCACGTACAGGCACAGCAGCAAAAAGGAGCCGCAGAAGCCAAAGGTCTCGGACAAAAAGGCAAAGACGAAGTCGGTGTGGAACTCGGGCAGAAAGCCACCGGCAGACTGCGTCGCATGGCCCAGCCCTTTACCGAAAAAGCCACCCGATCCAACCGCGATGAGCGATTGCTGCAAGTTGTAGGCATCGTCCGAATCGGCATTATCGGGGTCGATAAAGACGGTCAGTCGGTTCATCTGGTACTGCTTGATCAAAACGTCATGGCCCAAAAGAGAATCGAGCACAGAATCGAGCGCCAGGATGAGCGCCACCAAACCCACGAGCAGAGCCAAGGTCGACAGCACCCATTCGCGGCGCGCACCGCTCATGCAGATCACAACGGCACCCGACACCAACACGACCAGGCCCGAACCCAGGTCGCCCATGGCGACGACGGCCAAAAACGGAACGGAGAGCATGCCGCAGAGCTTAATGTAGTCGCGGGCGGTATCGATGCGGCCGTTGTACTGCGAACCAAGCGTGGCGATAAAGAAGATCGTGATGAGCTTGGCGAGCTCGACCGGCTGGAAGGTAAGACCGATACCGGGAATCTTGATCCAGCCCGTCATGCCCAGACCGCCCGTATAGGACAGTCCCGGAATCTTGGGCGAGAAAATCACAATGAGGTCGATGACGAGCAGCGCCGTCGAGAAGTTAGAGATGCCGCGCAGATCGGTACGCCAGACGAGCACCGCAAGCACCGCACCGATGCCGATGCCCAACAGGTGGCGCGAAAATGAGGCGTCGGCCTTAAACTGCGATGCCGACCAAATGATGATGGCACCATAGGCAACGAGTGCCAAGGTTGCCAGCAGCACGCCGATGTGCACCTTCTGGCGAAACGTGCCGCGCGAGGCCGAAAGCTGCTTGTTGACACGGTCCAGGCTGCTGCGGGAACCGGTTTTAGTTGAGCGGAACAGGTCCGCCGGCGAAAAATCCATCGCAACCTCCTATCGAACCGAAGAATCGCCCGTGGCAGAAGATGTGTCGGGCTCGTCATAAATGGCACCGAGGACATCGCGCACGACGTGCAGCGCGGTATCGGAGCCACCACCGCCCTGTTCCAAGACAGTGACAATCACGTACTTGGGCTCATCGGCCGGCGCGTAGGCGCAAAACCACGCGTAATCGTCCTCGCCGCTCTTCTCGCCCGTGCCGGACTTGCCGTAGACCGTGGGGGTCAAGGAGTTAAAGTGTGCGGCGGTCGAAGTCGACGCCGAGTAAATCACATCGTGCATGCCGTTGCGGACCAGCGCCAGGTCGGCATCGCTATTGATATGGGCCTCCAGGCGCTTCTTTTTGCCCTTGCCGTTGTACTTGTAGGCATCGCCGTCGCCATCACGCGAGACAGCAGACAAGAACACATGCGGCACATACTGTTTGCCGCCGTTGGCAAGGCCCATGTAGGCACACGCCATCTGCAGCGGCGTCACCAAAATGTCGCCCTGGCCGATAGCGATGTTAGTCATATCGCCGGCATTCCACTTGCGGTCCTCGGCCGAGGCGTCGGTAAAGTAGGACTCTTTCCACTTGGCGTCAGGAATGCGACCGGTGCCCTCACTTGGCAGATCGATGCCGCAGGTCTTGCCCAGGCCCCAACGGCGAAAGACCTCCTGCAGACCCTCGGGATGCTGGTCGTTGTAGAAAAACGCCTTGCCCATATCGTAAAACACGGGGTCGCACGAGTTGGCGATACCGGACTGCAGCGTCATAGTGCCGTGACCGGAATGCAGCCAGCAGTACTTACCCCATGACTTGCCCAGACCCGTCCAATAGCCCGTGCAGTTCGTAGTCTGACCTGAGGTATAGGTTCCAAACTCAAGACCGGCCAGAGCCGAGAGCGGCTTGATGGTCGAAGCCGACATATACTGACCGCTAATGGCGCGGTTGAGCAGCGGATGCGAACCCTTGTCGTCGTTGAGCTCGGTCCACACGTCGTTGGAAACGCCGCCGATGAACACCGACGGATCAAACTTGGGCTCGCTCGCCATACCCAGAATCTCACCATTGTTGGGATCGAGGCACACCACGGCGCCGTTGCCGGCATCGCTATGACCCGTGGTCTTGGCAAGCTCAATGGCATTCGCCAAAGCCGTCTCGCAGGCCTGTTGAATCTTAAGATCCAGCGTAAGCTTAATGTCAGAACCGGCCTTGGCGGGAACGGCGCCGGCTTGACCGGTCACATTACCCGAGGCGTCAACTTTCACGGTCTGCTCACCACGAATGCCCTGCAGCAGATTTTCGTAGTAAATCTCTACGCCCGCCTGGCCCACAATATCGCCAGATTGATACGAGATCTGGCCAGCCGCGCTATCGCTGCCGTCCGACGACTTCTTGTTCTGCGCCTCGAGCTGCTCGGAGGTAATGGTGCCGGTATAGCCCAAGATATGGCAGGCGGTCTCGCCATACGGGTATTGGCGCTCGGTGCGCTCGGCGATCTTCACGCCGGGAAACTCACCGGCGTGCTCCTGAATGTAGGCGACAGTAGAGCGGCGCACGTCAGTCGCGATCGTATGCAGGCTCTGCGCGCCTTCGGAATTGTCCTGGATGTTGCGCAGCACCGCGATATACGGCATGCCGAGCACGTTGGCAAGATGACGCACCAGTACCTTGTCGTCGGCAAGGTCGCGATAGGCGACGACGGCGAGCGAGGGGCGGTTTTGCACCAGCGCGACGCCGTTGCGGTCCAAGATGCGGCCACGCACGGCAGGCGTGGTAACGGTACGGGTCTGATTGCTCTTGGCCTGCTTGTCGTAGTAGTCCGACGAGACCATCTGCATGCCCCACAGCTTAACGGCAAGCGCGGCAAACATCGCACCCACGCCCGCGGTGAGGATGGAAAAGCGGCCCTTGAAGGCCGTAGCGGCCGTATTGCCCTCGCCCTCGGTGGCGCGCGGGGCCGTTCCGTGCTGCGTGTCGTAGGTAAAGCGGGAGTCGCCGCGTCGCATGATGACCAGCGCGACCACAATGGCCACGACCAGGACGACGCCAGCGACAACAACCGTCAACTGGGAAGACATCTACAGACCTCCCCTATTTGAGCTTACGGGTCTTGGGCTTAAAGCGCATACCCGTCTGACGCCCACCGCGCGCGGAGAACCCATAGCCAGACTGCGGCGCGACGCCGGACATCAAAAACGGAACGGCGACCAGACCGGTCAGAATCGAGGACGGCAGGGCGTGTCCAAAGATCGCCACGACAAAACTCGATTCCAGTCCCATAAACAGCAAGATAATGCTGTAGATCACGTTAATGGCAAGCGCAAAGGCGCCCACCGTGATGCCGCGAGCGCTCGGGGTGCCGCCCGTCTGACCGGCGGCACTGTGTGTCAGGGCAAAGCTGCCCACTGTCAGCAACAGCGACATCACGCCCACCGGCACGGCTGCCGACAGGTCGTAGAACAGGCCGCTGCAAAAACCGCAGATGACGGCCCGCGCGGGATCGCCCGAAAACACACTCAGGCACACCAGGATAATCATAAAGTTGACGCGACCGCCCGCGATGGAGATCTGCGGCGCCAAGCCCGCCTGCAGCAGGACGCAGACAATGGCGGCAATCGCAAAAGTGCGGGAGCCAGTCCCCTGTTCGTGTAGATCCATGGACATGCCTCCCTATTCGCTCGAGCCCGAGTCAGTCGTGTCGGACGCATCGGAGCCTTCATCCGAGCTTTCGTCTTTGGACTTGGTGGCCGCATCGCGCGAGGTGCCCTGCGGCGTACTGTTGGCGCTGCTCACATCCTCGTCCGAAGCCGACTGCTCATCGGTCAGCGACGTAATGACCAGCACTTCCTCGTTGTTTTCGGCCGTTGTCTGGGCGCGCACGACGATGGTGTAGTACACATCGTTGGCAGACTTCTCCACCGACGAGACCGTACCGAGCGGCAGGCCCTTGGGGAATACGCCGCCGATGCCCGAGGTCACGATGATGTCGCCCACCTTCACGTCGGAATCGACACTCACGTGCTCCAGGCGCAGGGTACCGTCGGGCTGCCCCTGCAGCATACCCTGAGCGCGCGTATCCTGCACCATGGCGGACACGCCCGAGTTCTCATCACTAATCAGGCGGACGGTGGAGGTCTTGGCCGAAACCTCGATAATCTGACCGATGACACCGGCAGAACTCGTCACGGGCATGTTGATGGTAAGACCGTCGGCAGAGCCTTTGTCGATGGTAACGGTCGAGGTCCAGGCATCGCCCGACGCGCCGACAATGCGAGCCGCGGTGGACTTGAGGTTGTAGGTCGACTGAAGACCGACCAGGCTCTCGAGTCGCTCGGCGGTCTTTTGAGCCTCGGAGAGCTCGGCAACCTTTGACGTCAGGACCTCGTTTTGCTTCTTAAGCTCGTCGAGGGTGTCTTGCGAAGCCGTAAGGTTTGAGAACACGTTTCCGATTGCGTTAAAGGGCGCGGCCACAGCCGAGCCCACAAAACGCACCGGCGAGGTAATCGTCGTCACGCCAGAACGCACGGCATGAATCGGTCCCGCCTCGCCCTCGCGAATGTAAAACGTAAGCAGCAGCACCGAAATTACGCTGAAAACAATCAACGGGCGCATACCCGTTGATTGTCGCTTGGTATTCAGATTTGAAGAGAAACCCGAAGATCGTGCCAAATGGAATCCACCTTTTGGAAATTAAGCATTGGTCTGGACGAAGCCACCGTCAAACGCGTTGGCCTCGAGCACGCGGGCGCAGCCGTTGACGACGTTGTCGAGCGCCGTAGGGCTGACGTTGACCGAAACGCCGGTCTCGTCGCGCAGACGCACGTCGAGGCCGCGCAGCAGCGCACCGCCGCCGGTCAACAGGATGCCGTAGTACATAAGATCCGAGGCAAGATCGGGCGGCGTGGCGTCGAGGGCGTCCTTGACGGCCTTGGCCATCTCGTCGAGCGGCTTGTTGAGCGCGCGACGAATCTCCTCACTCTCGATGCGCACGGTCTTGGGCAGGCCCGTGATCACATCGCGGCCGTTGACCTCGACGTCGAGCTCGTCCTTGAGCGGCACGGCAGAACCGACCTTGATCTTGATGTCCTCGGCCGTGCGCTCGCCGATAGCCAGGTTATAGGCATCGCGAACGTGGGTAAGGATGGCCTGATCAAACTCGTCACCGGCAATGCGGATGGACTGCGACACGACGATACCGCCCATGGCGATAACGGCGACCTCGGTGGTACCGCCACCGATATCGATGACCATGGAGCCGGTGGGCTCCTCGACAGGCAAGTCGGCGCCGATGGCAGCGGCCATGGGCTCCTCGATCAGGTATGCCTGGCGGGCACCGGCCTGGATCGTAGCCTCAAAAACGGCGCGCTTCTCGACCGACGTGACGCCGGAGGGAACGCAGACGACAACGCGCGGACGCGGAGTCCACGGATAGCGCTTCTCGGACGCCTTGTCGATAAAATAGCGAAGCATGGCCTCGGTAACGTCGAAGTCGGCGATAACGCCGTCCTTAAGGGGACGCACAGCAACGATATTGCCGGGCGTACGGCCGAGCATGCGCTTTGCCTCGATACCGACAGCCAGGATGCGCTCGTCGTTCTTGTCGATAGCGACAACGGAGGGCTCGCGAATGACGATGCCCTTGCCGCGCACGGAGACAAGCGTGTTGGCGGTGCCGAGGTCGATGGCAAGATCGCCCGCATAGCTACCGAAGAACATATCCATCAAAGAAAACAACGCAACTCCTGATGTGTTGGATGATTGCTGGAAAACTACTAGCCCATCATACTAGCGCAAGCCCGGCACCTCACTTACGGTGAAGCACCGGGCAGCGCCAAATCTCATAAGGTCACTACTGGTTGTCAGCGGCCGAGAAATCGATGTCGAGCGAGGAGACGGCCCAACCGACATGGTTGTCGGAGCGCACGAATTTGACGGTGTACTCCTGCTCGCCGCCCTTGGACAGCGACGCCTTGACCTTGGCGGTGGTCTCGGTCATGGACTGATCCATGCCCTCGATGGAGACAGTGGCGCCCTGCGGAATCGAAGAGATGATCATCGACTTGGCATCCTCGGACAGGCTGGAGGCCAGACAGGACTCGGCCTTGGCGGTATCGCCGTCACCTGCGGCCTGGAACAGGTCGGTGACAACAGACTCCTGAGAGGGGAAGCCCAGGCCGCGCGTGTAGGCAAAGCCAAGACCGCCTGCGGCAATGACGATCAGCAGAAGCAGCACCAAGAAAACCTTGAGGCCCGTGTGGCGATGGCGACGACGGACCTTGGCCTCCTTACGGTCCTGCTGAACCATCTCGGACTCGGACAGGGTGAAGAAGCCGGTGTCCGAAGGGTCGGGCATAAATTGACCGGTAGCACCCGTGGGGTCGAGCGGGTCGACGGCGGGAGCATCCATCGCGGGAGCCGGCGCCGTGGCCATGGCCGTCTGGGCCGAAAGAGCAGCGAGGGAATCGTGCACGCGGGCAAGCTCGTCGGCCTGCTCGGGCGTGAGCTGGTAGATGCCATCGGCGGTGGCGGCGTTAAAGGCATCGAGCGCGTCAGAGGGGCGACCGGCGGCAGAGAGCGCCTCGCCCATACCGGCGTTAAGCGCACGTGTGTCATCGCGCGGACCGGCAAAGTCAATGGCCGTGCGGTAGGTCTCTACGGCGTCTGCCGGACGGCCGAGCTTAATGAAGCAGCGCCCAAGATCGCCAAGGGCGGCAGCGGGAGCCGGGTTGGCACCATCGATGGCGGCCTGACGGAAGGCGGTGCCGGCATTGGCATAATCGCCCGACTGGAACAGGGCGTTGCCCAGCCCCAGATAGGCCTTAAACGGCGTGGCATAGGATGCATCCTGCGTTGCGGCGGAGAATGCCTGGGCTGCGGTCACATAGTCACCCACGGCAGCAAGCGCCTTGCCGCGGTTGGTGAGCAGCGCGCCGCGCTTGCCATAGGTACCGTCGTTGAGGGCGGCGGCGTAGGCCTCGGCGGCCTCGGCATACATGCCCAGGTGCATCAAGGCGTTGCCGCGCAGATGGTCGGCCTCGCCCATAATCTCGCTGGGGGTCTTTGCCGCACCGAGCATCTGGGCGGCAGCGGAATAATCACCCGCGCGATAAGCGGCGCGGCCCTGTTGGATCAGCTGGCTATTCAAGGAAGTCCCCTTTACTCGTGAACGATCTCGACATGAACGATCTCGTCGCCGGCGCGCAGCTGCGAGATGACGTCGAGGCCCTCGACCGTGGTGCCAAAGACGGTATAGCCGGAGTCGAGGTTGTGCTGGGCACCCAGGCAGAAGTAGAACTGCGAGCCCGCGGAATCGGGATCCATGGAGCGGGCCATGGCAAGCGCGCCGTCAACATGGCTGTTACGCGGATTGGTGGCAAACTCGCCCTTGATGCAGTAGCCGGGGCCGCCGGTGCCGGGCATGCCGTCGGGGCCCTCAAGGCCGGCAGCGACGTCGGCGCCGGACATATCGCGGGTATTGGGGTCGCCGCCCTGGATCACAAAGCCGGGCACATAGCGATGGAACTTAAGGCCGTCGTAAAAACCCATCGTGGAAAGCTCGCAGAAGTTCGCCACATGGATGGGGGCGCCCTCACCGTCAAACTTGACCTTGATGGTGCCCTTCGACGTCTCGATCACCGCGCACTCGTCACCGACGAGCTGGTACTCGGGCGTATAGAGCTCTTTCTTAAAACCAAACATGTGGTTCCTTCCTCGTGCGTTTAAAGCATATTTGGTCAAATTGTAGCAATAAGCACGGGCTTCCATCAATTGCGCACGCAGGTTATGCCGCCGGAGGGCAACAAATTACGAACGTTGCTGCGGTCTCCATGCGCTCACGTTGGCGTCGTACTGGTTAAGCGCGCTGTTGCCGCCTTGTGCGATGGGCGCCAGGATCTCGCTCTGACGGGCGCTCAGCGACTCGCCGTCGGGAATGGACAGCGAGATATCCCAGCTCTGGCAGATCACGTCGACACGCTCGTACATCCACTGGGCAAGCTGCTTTAGATGATCGATGTCCTCCGCATAGACGGTGTCGTCCTGAACCTTGAGGTTATTGAGCTCATCCTGGGTCTTTTTTATCTGATCGCGCAGGGCATAAGCGCTCTGCGACAGCTCCTGGCGGGTGGAGAGCGGCGTACGCAGATAGCCGTTATTAAACGAATCGATGACCTCGCCGATCTGATCATCGTCGCTGTACGACACGATGGTCTGGTACAGGCCGTCGAGCCTGGCGTAGAGCTGGTCGTCGGTTAAGACGGTCTCCTCCTGAACGACCTCGGACGCATCCTCTTGCTTGGACTCTTTCTCGGTGGCCTCGCCCTTTTGGCGCGACGGGAAGGTGGTCTTGGCGGCCTGGCCAAACTGGTCGTAGAAGCCGGGCATGACGCCCATAGGATCGGCAGTCACAAACCAATACGCACCACCGCACACGGCGGTGAGCACCGCGATGACGATAAGCGGTTTGGGGATATGGCGCTTGTGCTTGTGATAGGCATCCTCGTCGGGATGGACCTTGCGCTTGGCCTTTTGCTTTTTGGGCTGGACATCATCGCGCAGGGACACCGGTGTGGGGATATCGACCTTGGGGATGCCAAAGTCCTTATCGAAGGCAGGCAGCACGCAGGTCTCGTTGGGATCGGCGGCATCCGAGAGCACCGCGGCGGCAGAGGCCGGCGCATGGGGCACCTCGGTATCGATCTGCTCCTGCGTCAAGCGCGGAAAGCCGGCCGTGCGGCCTGCTGCCAGATCGGATGCAGCCGCGTCTTTGGAAAGGATACCCGGGGCGGGGCGCCCACACTTGGGACAGGTCCGATCATGCGGGGACAGGCGTGCGCCACAACCATCGCAGAATACGAACTCGGTATGCTCGGGACCGTCGCCCGGACCAACGTATGCGTTGCAATAGGGGCAGAACGAGGCGCCGTCCTCTATGGTCTTAAGGCAATGCGGGCAGATCACGGCTTCCTCTTTTCGGAGCAATTCATACAGTAGAGGTTAGAGCATAGCATCGCCACGCCCCCACAGGAGCAAGGCACCAATTCAACATCGCCAAGGTAGTCTTTGTAGAGGGATGATTTTTCTGGGACGGGGATTAAATAATCATTAGGTACACAATGATTTTTTAATCCCCGTCCCAGAAAAATCATCCCCGGGGCGACTGGGCTAGGCTTTATTTACGGGCTTTTTCTTCTTACTCGGCATCGAGACCTTAATGCCCTGGGCGGACTTGGTCACCCGCGAACGATTGGTGCCCGCACCTTTCTTTTTCTTGGGCCGGGCCTTTTCCACACCCTCGAGCGCGCGAACCTCGGCCTCGCGAGCGGTGCGCTCCTCACGGCGCTGCGCCATATCGGCGGCGACGCGCTTGGCAAAACGCTGGGCAGTTGAGCCCGTCGAGCTCACCTTGCCGCCACCGCGACCCAGACGGACGCGAACGCCACGGCCAAAGCCGGTGGCAGCATGGCGACGACGCGGCTTAAGCGAATCCATCATCGTGGCGAGCTTAAAGAACACCGTGCAGGTAAAGACGACGATCGCCAGTAAGATAACCGCCTCACCCGTCGAAAGGTTAGCGATAGACAGCAGCTCTGGGAATCCGATAACGCCCACCAAGATGCCGACGACGACAAATACAAAGAGCACCACACGCAAGGGAGTGAGCGGCTGCGAGATGCGCCAGATCAGGCTCACGCTCGCCGCGCACGACGTAAGCAGGCACATGGTCGAAAGCGTGAGCTGGTTAAAGCCGAACACGCGCGCCACAAAGATATCGAGCGCCGCAGCCATAATGACCGCCAGCGACGCCGGCAGCGCACGCTTGAGCACGTTGGTCAAGAATGACCCCTTCACGCGGGCGTTGTTGGGCTCCAAACCCAGCACAAAACCCGGCGCGCCGATGCAGAAGAAATTGATGAGCGTCATCTGAATCGGCTCGAACGGATACGGCGGAAACGCGATGCACAGCGCCGC
The DNA here is from genome assembly GCA_902475615.1 of uncultured Collinsella sp. Classification (GTDB taxonomy): domain Bacteria; phylum Actinomycetota; class Coriobacteriia; order Coriobacteriales; family Coriobacteriaceae; genus Collinsella. The sequence continues at coordinate 155,437 of CABSAD010000001.1, forward strand.
CAAGCCCATCGAGAACAGCGTCTTGGTCAGAAAGAGCGCGGCAGAGCGCTGCAAGTTGTTGATGGAGCGACGGCCCTCGGCCACCACGGCGGGAATCGAGGCAAAATCGTTGTCGACCAGCACGATTTCGGCCACGTTGCGCGCGGCATCGGAACCGGCGGCCATGGCCACGGAGCAGTCGGCCTCCTTGAGCGCCAGCACGTCGTTGACGCCGTCGCCCGTCATGGCAACGGTATGGTCGCGACGCTTGAGCGCCTGCACGAGTTCGCGCTTTTGCTGCGGCGTCACGCGACCAAAGACGTGATAGCGGTCCACCGCCGCATCAATCTTGGACGGCGTATCAAGCGTCGTGGCGTCGACGTAGGCATCGGCCCCCGGAACGCCCACCACGCGCGCGATCGATGACACCGTGCGCGGGTCGTCGCCGCTGATCACGTTGAGGGTCACACCCTGCTCGTTAAAGTAGCCGATGGTCTCGGCAGCCGAGGTACGGATCTCGTCGCGAATGGTCACAAAGCCCACGGGCTCGGCCTCGCCCGCCATATCGCCGTCAGGCGTAAAGCCGTCCACACGGGCCACAACAAGCACGCGGCAGGTGTCGGCAAGCTCGGCCACACGATTCTCGACCTGCGCAAAGACGCGCTCCGAAAGCACAAATTGCGCTGCGCCCATCACATAGGAGCCCTGCGCAAACGAGGCGCCGCTCCACTTTTTGGACGAAGAGAACGGAATGACCGCCAGCGGCTCGGAAACCTCGACCGGGCGGTCAGCGTAATAGTTGAGCAGCGCCTGACAGGTCTCGTTGGCGTCTGCCGAGGTGGCACGCGCCACGTTGGCGAGCGCAAAATCGAGGACCGTGGTCTCGACGGGGACAGCTGCCTCGTCCGAGTCCGCGCCAAAGCCAACGCCCTCAACAGGCAGCGGATAGGTGCCCTCGACCTCCATACGGCCCGAGGTAATGGTGCCCGTCTTGTCCAGGCACAGCACGTCGACGCGCGCGAGCGTCTCGATACAGTAGAGCTGCTGCGCGAGTACCTTGCGGCGCGCCAGACGCACCGTGGCGATGGCAAGCACCGACGAAGTCAGCAGCACCAGGCCCTGCGGAATCATGCCCAAAAGAGCGCCCACCGTAGACAGCAGCGCCGACGAAGGCACGCGACCGGCAAGCAGCTCGGAAAAACACCACGAAAGCGCGCTATCGCCCGGCGTACCGGCGGCATCCCACAGCTCGCTCACGCTCGAGGCAAAGAGCGCCAGGCCGAGCGGAATCATAATGAGGCTCGCAAAGCGCACGATGGCGTTGAGCGCATTCATGATCTCGGAATTGACCTTTTTGACGTACTTGGCCTCGTTGTTGATCTTGGCCACGTAGTTGTCGGCGCCAACATGGATCACGCGGGCGCGCAGCAGGCCCGAGTCGATAAAGCTGCCGCTCATGAGCTCGGAGCCGGGCTGCTTTTTGATGAGATCGCTCTCGCCCGTCAGCAGGCTCTCGTTCACGAGTGCCTCACCCGAAACCACCACGGCGTCGGCCGGAATCTGGTCACCGCGCCCCAAGCGGATGATGTCATCGAGCACGATCTGGTCCAAGTCGAGCTCCACCTCGGCACCGTCGCGCACCGCGATGGCCTTCTTAGAGGTCAGCAGCGTAAGCTTATCGACCATCTTCTTGGAGCGCATGGACTGGATGACGCCGATAGCGGTATTCAAAAACACCACGAACAGGAACGTGAGGTTCTTGAACGATCCGGTCAGCAACACCAAAATCGCCAAGACAGCGTTGATCAAGTTAAACAGCGTGCAGAGGTTCTCGATGATGAGCTCTTTGACCGATTTGGTCTTAAGCTCCATGTTGCGGTTGATCTTACCGGAGGCGATGCGCTCCTCGACCTCGGCGGTCGAAAGCCCGCGCTCGATATCCGTTGCTGCCATACCACGTCCCATCACGTCGCGTCGGTATAAGAAAACCGCCCGGACCATGCGAGGTTCGGACGGTCTTACGTTCGATGGTGCCCCATGTTGGATTCGAACCAACGGCCTTCTGCTCCGGAGGCAGACGCTCTAATCCCCTGAGCTAATAGGGCGAACGGTTGGCATTATACCCAAGTGCGCCACGGGCTAACAAAAGAATAGAAAAAGCTTTGCAATTACGTAGGAGACACGGCGCAGAGGCTCACTTTAGAACGCAAAAGTGAAACAATTAGTATAAACTCTCATGCACATATATAACGGCTCGCGATGCGGGCCGTTTTTGCAAGAGCTATCCATCGAGGTGAGAGGCACACCATGATTGCGATTTTAAAGCAGAGCGCCAGCGACGAGGCCGTCGGCCATATCGTCAGCTGGATTGAGAAGAAGGGTCTCAAGACCGACGTCTCGCGCGGCGAGAACGAGACCATCATCGGCCTGGTGGGCGATACGACCAAGATCGACCCGTTCCTGCTCGAGTCCATGGATGTCGTCGAGCGCGTGCAGCGCGTCTCCGAGCCTTTTAAGCGCGCCAACCGCAAGTTCCACCCCGAGGACTCCATCATCGACTGCGGGCACGGCGTCAAAATCGGCGGCGACCAGTTCCAGGTCATCGCCGGCCCCTGCTCCGTCGAGGGCGAGAACCTCATCCGCATCGCCCGCCGCGTAAAGGCCGCCGGCGCCACGATGCTGCGCGGCGGCGCCTACAAGCCCCGCACCTCCCCGTACGCCTACCAGGGCATGGGCCCCGCCGGCCTGGACCTGCTGTGCGAGGCATCCGCCGAGCTCGACATGCCGATCGTCACCGAGATCATGGACCCGCGCGACGTGCAGGTCTTCTTGGATAAGAAGATCGACGTCATGCAGATCGGCGCCCGCAACGCGCAGAACTTCCCCCTGCTCAAGGAGGTCGGCAAGACCAAGACCCCGGTCCTGCTCAAGCGCGGCATGTCCGGCACCGTCGACGAGCTGCTCATGGCTGCCGAGTACATCATGAGCGAGGGCAACGACAACGTCATCCTGTGCGAGCGCGGCATTCGCACCTTCGAGACCCGCACCCGCAACACCTTCGACCTCAACGCCGTGCCGGTGCTGCACCACCTGTCGCACCTGCCCGTCGTCGCCGACCCCAGCCACGCCACCGGCTACACCCGCTATGTCGAGCCCATGGCGCTCGCTGCGACCGCCTGCGGCGCCAACGGCCTGGAGATCGAGGTCCACGACGACCCGAGCCACGCTTGGTCCGACGGCGCTCAGGCCCTCACGCCTGACCAGTTCGATGACACCATGCGCCGCATCCGCGCCATCCGCGAGGTCGTCTGCCAAGAGACCATGGTGTAGGCCATGGGTACGGTGAGAAACGCACGCGTCAACCAAGGCGGCCCCAAGTGCGCCGGCATCGTGGGCCTGGGCCTCATCGGCGGCAGCTTTGCCCGCGGCTATGCGCAGGCGGGCGTTCGCGTGCTTGCCTGGGACCCCGACGATGACGTGATGACGGCCGCCAGCATGGGTACCGTCGCCGGCGAGCTCAACGACGAGACGCTCGGTGAGTGCGACATCATCGTCCTTGCCTGCTATCCCGAGGCATGCATCGAGTGGCTCGAGGCCCACGCCCAGGCGCTCGCCGACGCTACCGACACCGAAGCCATCATGGGCCCCGTGGTAATCGACACCGTGGGTGTGAAGGGCATTGTGTGTGAGCGGGCCTTTGAGCTCGCACGAGAGCACGGCTTTTACTTTGTGGGCGCACACCCCATGGCGGGCACGCAGTTCTCGGGCTACGCGCACTCCCGCGCCGACCTGTTCCAGGGCGCACCACTCGTGCTCGTTCCGCCCGCGGTAGACGATGCCCTCAAACTGGAGCTCTTGGGCCAGGTGCGCGAGATGGTGCGCCCCTTGGGGTTTGGCAAGTTCAGCGTGACCACCGCTGCCGAGCACGACCGCGTGATCGCCTTTACGAGCCAGCTCGCGCACGTGGTGTCCAACGCCTACGTAAAGAGCCCCACCGCCCAGGTCCACCACGGCTTTTCGGCCGGCAGCTACCGCGACCTCACGCGCGTGGCACACCTCAACCCGCAGATGTGGTCCGAGCTCATGATTGACGACGCCGACGCTCTCGCCTTCGAGATCGACCATCTGATCGATGCGCTCGGCGCCTACAGCCGTGCGCTCAAGAACCGCGACCAGCGTTATCTTGAGAATCTCCTTGCCGAGGGCGATCGCATCAAGCGCGCACTCGACGATGAGAGCGCCCACTAGACCACCCATCACGCCAGGTCGAAAGGACCATAGCTTATGGCGATTACCATCGATATCGACACCGCACGCCCCTACCAGGTGCACGTGGGCACCTTTTTGCTGGAGCAGACAGGGCCGCTCGTTCGCGCCACCGCTGGAGGCACCCGCGCCGTCATCGTGACGGACACCAACGTGGGTCCGCTCTACCAGATGCCCGTCAAGCAGAGCCTGGAGGCGTCAGGCTATGAGGTAAGCATTTGCACCTTCGAGGCCGGCGAGGCACACAAGCGCGCCGAGACCTACGTTGCCATTCTCGAGTTTGTAGCCGAGCACGAGCTTTCGCGTTCCGACGTGATCGTGGCGCTCGGCGGCGGCGTTGTGGGCGACGTGGCCGGCTTTGTGGCCGCCACCTACATGCGCGGCTGCAAGTTTGTGCAGATTCCCACAAGCCTGCTCGCCATGGTGGACTCGTCGGTGGGCGGCAAGACGGCCATCGACCTGGCAGCCGGCAAGAACCTAGCCGGCGCCTTTTGGCAGCCGAGCGTGGTCATCGCCGACGTGGGGTGCCTGGCAACCCTCACGCCCGAGCAGTTCGCCGACGGCTGCGGCGAGGTCGTCAAGCACGCCGTAATCGCCGACCCCGAGCTCTTCGCCGAGCTGGAGAAGACCCCGCTCACGCTGGAGCTCCTCAACCAGGACGTGGCCCGCGTGGCGCTCATCATCGCCCGCAACATCGACATTAAGCGCGCCGTGGTCGTTGCCGACGAGCGCGAGACCAACCAGCGCAAGCTCCTCAACTTTGGACACAGCGCCGGACACGCCGTCGAGGCCTGCGAGCACTTTGAGCTGGGACACGGCAACTGCGTGTCGATCGGCATGGGCATCATCACGCGCGCCGCGGCCCTGCACGGCATTTGCGACGCCGAGCTGCCCGACCGCATCGAAGAGCTCTGCGCCCGTCATGGCCTCAAGACCCGCTGCGAGCTTTCGGCCGACGCCGTCTTTGCCGAGGCGCTGCACGACAAAAAACGCGCCGGTGACACTATCGACCTGGTGATTCCGCACGGCATTGGCCGCTGCAGCATCGAGCGCACGCCGCTTTCCACCTTCCATGATTTAATTGCCGAGGGCCTCGGCCAGAAGGGAGACGCATCCGTATGCTAGCCCGCATCACCCCCTCCCCGCTCAAGGGCACCGTTCCCGCCATCGCATCCAAGTCGATGGCGCACCGCCTCATCATCTGCGCCGCCCTTGCCAACGGAGAGACGCATGTGACCTGCAACACCACCTGCGCCGATATCGAAGCCACGGTGCGCTGCCTCACGGCGCTCGGCGCCCGCATCGAAACCGTCGAGGACGGCTTCCAGGTCCATCCCACCATGAAGAGTATTGAGTTTGGCCTGCTCAAGGCACTTGCGGGCGGCACGCTCGACTGCGGCGAGAGCGGCTCCACGCTCCGCTTTATGCTGCCCGTCGCCTGCGCGCTGGGGGCAGAGGCCACCTTTGTGGGCCAGGGCCGCCTGGGCGCACGCCCCCTCTCCCCGCTCTCCGACGAGATCATTGCCGCCGGCTGCGACCTGCAGGGCCTGGGCGGTTTTCCGCTCAAGACAAGCGGTCGCATGCGCCCGGGCACCTTTATCCTGCCCGGCAACGTGAGCTCGCAGTACATCTCCGGCCTGCTGCTGGCAGCCCCGCTGCTGGCCCAGCCCTCTTGCGTGCAGGTAACCGGCCTTATCGAGAGCCGCCCCTATATCAACCTGACCATCCAGGCCATGAAGGCCTTCGGCGTCGAGGTCAACGTCGAGCGTATCCCCGCCAAGGACGGCCAGCCCGAGATCACGAACTTCCGCGTGAACAGCGGCTCGTACCGCACTCCAGGCAACGTTGCTGTCGAGGGCGACTGGTCCAACGCCGCCTTTTGGCTGTGTGCCGGCGCCATCGGCTCCGACCCCATCACTGTCGAAGGCGTGTCGCTCAGCTCCGCGCAGGGTGATCGCAACGTGCTTGCCGCGCTCTCGCGCTTTGGCGCCCGCATCGTGCGCTCCACCAACGCCGCCACTGTGCAGTCTGACAAGCTCGCCGGCTTTGAGATGAGCGCGCACGACATCCCCGACTTGGTGCCCGTTATCTCTGCCGTGGCATCGCTGGCGCAAGGCCGCACGTTCATCCGCGACTGCGCCCGCCTGCGCATCAAGGAATCCGACCGCCTAGCCACCACCACCCGCGAGCTCACCGCACTGGGCGCACAGGTGCGCATTGCCGGCGACGACCTCATCATCAAGGGTGTCGACGCCTTTACCGGCGGCGAGGTCGATTCGCACAACGACCACCGCATCGCCATGATGGCCGCCATCGCTGCGAGCCGCGCCACTGGCGAAGTTGTGATCCACGGCGCCGAGGCCGTCAACAAGTCCTATCCCGATTTCTTTGACCACTACCGCCTGCTGGGCGGCAAGGTCACGCTCGAGGAGGAATAGCATGTCCTCGACCTTTGGCAACGTTTTGCATCTGAGCATTTTCGGCCAGTCGCACTCCCCTGCTATCGGCTGCTCGCTCGACGGCATCCCCGCCGGTATCGCTATTGACCAGGAGCAGCTGCAGGCCTTTTTGGACCGTCGCGCCCCCGGTCGCGACGAGACCGCGACCAAGCGCCGCGAGGCCGACGCCGCGCATATCATCGCCGGTGTGGTCGATGGGCACACCACTGGCGCACCCATCGCAGCAATTATCGAGAACACCAACACGCGCTCCAAGGACTATTCCGAGCTGCGCCGCAAGCCCCGCCCCGGGCACGCAGACTTTCCTGCGCGCGTGAAGTACCACAACATGCACGACGTCGCCGGCGGCGGGCATTTCTCCGGACGTCTTACGGCTCCCTTGTGCATCGCCGGCGGTATCGCGCTGCAGGCACTCGAGGCCCGTGGCATCAAGGTCATGGCGCACGTCGCGCAGGTCGGCGGCATCTCCGACCTGCCCATGGACGACATGATCTATCGCGAGGCCGACCGCAAGGCAATCCTTACGAACGACCTGCCCTGCATCGACGCCGCGGCCGCCAGTCGCATGCGCGAGGAAATTCTGGCCGCGCGCGATGAACTCGACAGCATCGGCGGCATCGTGGAGTGCGGCATCTACGGGCTTCCCGCGGGCATCGGTGACCCCATGTTCGACGGCATCGAGAACCGCATCGCACAAATCGCGTTTGGCATTCCCGCCGTAAAGGGCGTGGAGTTTGGCATGGGCTTTGCCGTGGCCGCCATGCGCGGCAGCGAGAACAACGACCCGTATCGTATCGATGCAGAGTCGGGCGAGATCGAGGTTGAATACAACAACGCTGGAGGCATCCTAGGCGGCATTTCGACCGGCGCGCCCGTCATGTGGCGCATGGCCGTAAAGCCGACGCCCTCGATTGGCCGCGAGCAGCAGACGGTGGACATGGACGCTATGGAAAATGCCGAGCTCTCGGTGCACGGCCGTCACGATCCCTGTATCGTCCCCCGAGCTGTCCCCGTAGCTGAAGCAGCAGCCGCCCTCGCCATCTGGGACACCCTCCTCGAGGACGCCGCCCAGCTCTAACCCGCCTCACCTGGGTTGCCTGTCAACTCAGCCGTTACGTGAAAGGGGCCCCATGGACCTTGCCGATATTCGCCAGGCCATCGATGGCATCGACACCACCCTGCTCAACAGCTTTGTCGAGCGCATGGATATTGCCACCGAGGTCGCCAAATCAAAGATCGAGATGGGCAAGGCCGTCTTTGACCCCGCCCGCGAGCGCTCCAAACTCAACAACCTCGCCAGCCGCGCACCCGAGCGCTACGAGGCCCAGACCATCACCCTGTTCCGTCTCCTCATGAGCATGAGCAAGGCCGAACAGCAGCGCTATATCAACGAGCTCAAGGGCATCACGGTGTCGCAAAAGGCCCATGCCACGACCGCAGCCTTTGACACGCCCTTCCCCCAGACGGCCACCGTCGCCTGCCAGGGCGTCGAAGGCGCCTACAGCCAGATCGCCGCGTGCAAGCTCTTCGACGTGCCAGATATCGCGTTCTTTGAGACCTTTGAGGGGGTTATGCGCGCCGTACGCGACGGCTTTTGCGAATTTGGCGTGCTGCCCATCGAAAACTCAACCGCTGGCTCGGTCAACGCCGTCTACGACCTGCTCGCACAGTTCGACTTCCATATCGTGCGCTCGCTGCGCCTCAAGATCGATCACAACTTACTCGTCAAACCCGGCACCAAGTTCCAGGACGTGCGCGAGGTCTACAGCCACGGCCAAGCCATTGCCCAGTGCGCCGGCTTTATCGAGGCCCATAATCTGCACGCCTCCAAGTACCCCAACACCGCCATGTCGGCCGAGATGGTCGCCAACTCCGAGCGCACCGATGTCGCCGCTATCGCCTCGCGCAGCTGTGCCGCGCTGTATGGACTCGAAGTACTGGAGCCCAACATTCAAGACTCGGACAACAACTACACGCGCTTTGTCGTCATCAGTCGCGAGCCGCGCGTCTATCCCGGTGCCAACCGCACCTCGCTCATGATCACCACGGCCAACGAGCCGGGCGCGCTCTATCGCGTACTCGAGCGCTTCTACGCACTCAACATCAACCTCATCAAGCTCGAGAGCCGCCCCATCCCCGGGCATGACTTTGAGTTTATGTTCTACTTTGACTTGGACTGCCCCTTTGGCAGCAAGGCCCTCGACGACCTGCTCGACTCGATCGACGACGTGTGCGAGAGCTTCACCTACTTTGGCAGCTACACGGAGGTGCTCTAGATGACCGATACCGCCGCAACCCGCCCCTACGGCGTGCTGGGCCGCGTGCTGGGCCATAGCTACACCCCGACCATCTACAAAGAGCTCGCTGGGCTCGAGTACGTGCGTTTTGAGCGCGAGCCCGAGGATCTCGAGGCTTTTATGACGGGCGACGAGTGGGAAGGCACCAACGTGACCATCCCCTACAAGCGCGCCGTCATGGAATACCTGGACGAGTTGAGTCCCCTGGCCGAGCGCATGGGCAACGTCAACACCATCACACGCCTGCCCGATGGCCGCCTGCGCGGCGACAACACCGACTATTTCGGTTTTCAGAGCCTGGTCGAGGAGCTGGGGATTGAGGTTGCCGGCAAGAAGGTCCTCGTGCTCGGAGCCACCGGCGGCGCCGGCACCACGGCAAGTATAGTGCTGGGAGACCTGGGCGCCGTCGTGGTGCCCGTGGGCCGCACGAGCGACGTCAACTACGGTAACATCGCGCAGCAATCCGATGCCGCGTTACTCGTCAACTGCACGCCTGCCGGCATGTTCCCCCACTGCCCCGACGCTCCCTGCACGCTCGAAGGCCTCGATGCGCTCGAGGGCGTCATCGACATTGTCTACAATCCCGCCCGCACGGGTCTGATGCTCGAGGCCGGGCGCCACGGCATCCCCTGCATCGGCGGCCTGCTCATGCTTGTGGCACAGGCAGCACAGGCTGTTGAGCGCTACACCGGCAAAGCCACCCCGCGCGAGCGCATCCTGGACGTAACGGAGCGCCTGTCTCACCGCGAGCAGAACATCGCCCTGATTGGCATGCCGGGTTCGGGCAAGACCCGTGTGGGCGAGCAGATCGCCCTGCTCACGGGTCGCGAGCACATCGACTTGGACCGCGCACTTGAGGAGCGTCTGGGCATGCCCTGTGCCGACTATATCGTCGAGCGCGGCGAGGCGGCCTTCCGCGAGCAGGAGACGGCGGCGCTGGCCGATATCTCCAAGCGCAGTGGTCTGGTGCTCTCCACCGGCGGCGGCGTGGTCACGCGCGACGAGAACTACCCGCTGCTGCACCAGAACAGCCAGATCGTGATGCTCAACCGCAAGCTTGACGAACTCGCCCACAAGGGACGCCCCATCACTGCCCGCGATGGCATCGAAAAGCTCGCCGAGCAGCGCATGCCGCGCTACCGCGCCTGGGCCGACTACATCATCGACTCACGCGACTGCGCCGCCAACACCGCCCGCGCCGTCCTCGACACCCTCCCACCCGCTCTCTAAGAAAAACCGCCACAAAGGGGACAGGCACCTTTGTGGTGGTTTTTCGTTCCGCCTCACCGCCCGCCCAACCGCAAAGGAAGCAACCATGAAAGCACTCGTCATCAACGGCCCCAACCTCAACATGCTCGGCATTCGCGAGCCGGGCATCTACGGCAGTGACAACTACGACCACCTGGTCCAGATCTGCCAGGAGGCAGGCGCTGCACAGGGTTTTGACGAGGTCGAGGTCTTCCAGTCCAACCACGAGGGCAGCATCGTCGACAAGATCCAGGAGGCTTACGGCAAGGTCGACGGCATTGTCATCAACCCGGCTGCCTACACGCACACGAGCGTGGCCATCCTCGACGCCCTCAAGGCCGTCGCCATCCCTGCCGTCGAAGTCCACATCAGCGCCATAGAGACGCGCGAGGACTTCCGCCAGGTGAGCTATGCGCGCCTAGCCTGCTTCGCCACCATAACCGGCGAAGGCCTCCAGGGCTACGCCCACGCGCTGGAGCTGCTGAGGGAACGTCTCGAAAAGTAAGACCGCAACACTACTGAATAAATAACAGTGGGGAGGACCAAGTTGGTCCTCCCCACTGTCGTTACGCCTTCTTAATCACGTACGCCAATCCAATATCGCAGGCACAGCGCACAATCGATGCGAAGAGCCACGATGCCGGCAGTGTCATAAGCAGAGGCATGGTCTGCCAAATAATAAACCAATCGACCGCATGGATCGCAAAGATCGCCAGACTGGCTCAGCAGCTCACGCCACGGCTTTGGCTTGAACGTATACCCGGCAAGAATAACAAACACCGGCATATGAAAAAAGCCCAGACCACCAAGGGGTCCGGGCTAAATAAACGATGGTGCTCCATGGCGGATTCGAACCGTCGACCTTGGGATTAGAAGTCCCCTGCTCTATCCAACTGAGCTAATGGAGCAAATAACCGCACGCCCAAGCAAGCGCAAGCCTGTCAGGCGCAAGTAATTATAACCTAGTTGAACTGCTCGCGATACGCCTTACAAACCTCATCGACCGGGCCATCCATGCGAAGGTCACCCTTCTCAATCCAAACGGCACGCTGGCAGATGCGCTCAACCTGCTCCATGGAGTGCGAAACGAACAGAACCGTCACGTCGCCGCTCTGGATAAAGTGCTGGATACGGTCCTCGCACTTCTGCTGGAAGAACACGTCACCGACGGACAGCGTCTCGTCAACGATCAGAATATCGGGCTCGGTAATCGTTGCGATTGCAAAGGCGATACGCGCCACCATGCCCGAGGAGAAGTTCTTAAGCGGCATATCGACAAAGTTCTGCAGCTCGGCAAACTCAATAATGCCGTCAAAGTTGGCGTCGATGAACTCCTTGGTATAGCCGAGCAGGGCGCCGTTCAGATAGATGTTCTCGCGGGCAGTCAGCTCGGGGTCAAAGCCGGCACCAAGCTCAATCAACGGCGCGATGTTACCGTGCACCTTAACGCTGCCCTCGCTAGGCTCAAGCACGCCAGCGATAATCTTGAGCATCGTGGACTTGCCGGAGCCATTGGTGCCGACCAGGCCCACGACCTCGCCACGATGAATATCAAACGAGATATGCTTGAGCGCCCTAAACTCCTCAAAGAACAGTTCGTGCTTGGCAAGCTTGATGAAGTACTCCTTGAGGTTGGTCAGCGACTCGGACGCCATGTTAAAGATCATGGTGACGTCGTCGACCTCGACAGCCAGAGGCTGCTCGCTGTAATCAACAACAGATTCAGTCATCACAGCACTCCTTAGATGTAGAGGATGAACTTGCGCTCGGACTTATGGAACACGGTGTAGCCAACGGCAAGAGCAAGGACCGCCCAAGCGACGCACATACCAAACGTCATAAGCGAGGGCGTAGTCTGGAACAGGAAGATGTCGCGCATAAACTGCAGATAGTTGTACATGGGGTTCGCATAGACCAGAATGCGCACGAGATGCGGCATTTGCGCAACGAAGTCAGTCGTCCAGAAGATGGGCGTAATGTAAGTCCACGCCGTAATGACGACGCTCCATAGATGCATAACGTCGCGGAAAAAGACCGTAAGAGCAGAGAGCATCATGCCCAGACCCATGCAGAAGCACATAAGCAGCAGCAGGCAAACCGGCAGCAGAATGAGGTGCCAAGAAGGCATAACGTGGAACCACAGCATGACGATGGCGACGGCGACCAGCGAGAAGGCAAAGTTGACCAGCGAGAAGAGCACCTTCTGCACCGGGAAAACCCAGCGGTGCACCTTAACCTTCTTGAGCAGAGGGGCAGCGCCCACGATCGACGTCAGGGCCTGGTTAGTAGACTCAGACATGACGGCAAAGGTAATGTTACCCACGATCAAGTACAGCGGGTACATCTCGGGCGTCATTGAGCCATTGCGGCCCTGGCCAAAAATCGTCGAGAACACGATGGCCATGACGATCATCATCAGCAGCGGGTTGAGCACCGACCATGCGACGCCCAGAACGCTACGGCGATACTTGATCTTAAAATCCTTGGTAACCAGCTGACGAAGGATAAACGCGTCCTTCTCAAATTCGTTCTTAGCAAACGTCGCAGGCAGACTGCGAGTTTCTTGTTGCTTTGTCTGATCCGACACGGATGCAACTCCTTTACTCGTAATCGTTGACAAACGAACAGTATAGACCCGACGGCCATGCAAACGATTCGCGCAACAAAACTGGAGAACTAACCCACATCTTAGGATGCCAGGCCCAAACGGCTATACTTTCTAGGATTGAATGTATAAGGAGCATTAAGTGAATTCTGAATCCATCGCCGTCATCATCCCTTGCTACAACGAAGCGCTCACGATTGGTAAGGTCATCGACGACTTTCACCGCGAGCTTCCGCAAGCGACGGTCTATGTCTACGACAACAACTCATCGGACGATACCTCACGCATCGCTACCGAGCACGGCGCCACGGTCCGCTTTGAGCCCCGCCAGGGAAAGGGCAACGTGTGCCGCCAGATGTTTCGCGATATCGACGCCGATTGCTACCTGATGGTCGACGGAGACGACACCTACCCCGCCGAGGCGGCCAAAGCCCTCTGCGAGCCCATCCTTAACGGCACGGCCGACATGACCGTAGGCGACCGCCTTTCCAATGGGACCTATGCCGAGGAAAACAAGCGAGCCTTCCATGGTTTTGGCAACAACCTAGTTCGAGCCATGATCAAGTGGATCTATGGCTACAGCTTCGATGACGTCATGACCGGCTACCGCGCCATGAGCCGTCCCTTTGTCAAAACGTTCCCCGTGCTTTCCGAGGGATTTCAGATCGAAACCGAACTATCCATCCATGCCGTCGATCACCGCTGGCGTATCAAGGACGTGCCCATTGAGTACCGCGATCGTCCCGAAGGATCCGAGTCTAAGCTCAATACCGTGAGCGACGGCATTAAAGTCGTTGCGATGATCGGAACGCTGTTCAAGGACTACCGCCCGCTGAAGTTCTTCAGCCTCGTCGCGCTTCTGTTTGCGGTGATCGGCCTCGCCCTGGGCATGCCCATAGTTGTCGAGTATTTCCAGACCGGCCTCGTTCCGCGCTTCCCCACCGCCATGCTCGCCGCGTCGTTTATGTTCCTGTGCAGTCTGAGCCTTGCAACCGGATTCATCCTGGATTCAGTAGCAAAGGTCGAAAAAAAGCAGTGGGAGGTCAACGTGTACAGCAAATACGCCTACGACGACCAGCCCGGCCACCCTACTTCCAATCCAGACGAGAGGTAAACCACCATGCCGCTCATCTCCATTGTCGTGCCGTGCTATAACGAGCAGGAATCGCTTCCGATCTTTCTTAAAGAGCTCGATGGCGTCGTTCGCATCATGACCCAGCAAGACCCCTGCATCTCCTTTGAAGCCGTCCTCATCGATGACGGTTCGGCAGACAAAACGCTTTCCGTCATGAAAGCAGAAGCTGCGGCGGCGCATCCATACGCCATCCGATGGCACTCTTTCTCGCGCAACTTTGGCAAGGAGGCGGCACTGTTTGCCGGACTCCAACATGCAAAGGGTGACTATGTCGCCACCATGGACGCCGACATGCAGGACCCGCCCTCGCTGCTGCCGCAGATGTACGAGATCTTGCGAACCGAAGACTACGACAACGTCGCTACGCGCAGGACCACCCGCAAAGGGGAGCCTCCAATCAGGTCGTTCTTCGCCCGCATGTTCTACAAGATCATCAACCGCATTTCCAATGCGGACATCGTCGACGGCGCTCGCGACTTTAGGCTCATGAAGCGCCCCATGGTTAACGCCATCGTCTCCATGGGCGAATATAACCGATTCTCCAAGGGCATTTACGGCTGGGTCGGCTTCAAGACTAAATGGCTCCCCTACGTAAACGTCAACCGCGTAGCCGGCGAGACCAAGTGGAGCTTTTGGTCGCTGCTCATCTACTCCATCGACGGCATCGTCGCGTTTTCCACGGCGCCGCTCTCCCTCGCCGCTCTCACGGGTATCGTTTTCTGCCTCATCGCCATTCTGGGATTCGTCGTCATCCTGGTCAAAACACTCGTTTGGGGTGACCCCGTCGGCGGATGGCCGTCGCTCGCCTGCCTCATAACGCTGTTTGGCGGCATGCAGCTTCTGTGCTTAGGAATCATCGGTGAATACTTGGCAAAAGCCTACTTGGAAACCAAACGACGTCCCATCTATATCATTCGAGAATCCAACGAGGAATCTGATGAAACGGTCCAATAAATGCACGTTCAAGAATGTAGCATTCTATGCTGCCTGCTTTGCGTTTACCGTCGCGCTCTTTGTCGCACTTGCAGCGGCGGGGCACGTCTACCCCTTTGGCGACAACTCGTTTCTCGCTAGCGACCTCAAGTACCAGTACATCGACTTCTTTGCTTGGTTCCGGCGCGTCCTTTTGGGCGAGGAGAATCTTCGCTACTCCTTTTCTCAGGGACTGGGCATGAACACGTGGGGGCTCTATAGCTACTATCTCGCCAGCCCCTTTAACCTGCTCTGCGTACTGTTTCCTCAAGACAAGCTGACGCTCTTTGTGTTTGTTATCACCGCGCTCAAGCTCGGCTGTATCCACATCAGCAGCGCCTGGTTCCTGCAAAAGCGCTTTGGCCTACCCAAGCCCGCAGCATTCCTGCTTTCCCTCTCGTTCACATTTTGCAGCTGGACCATCAGCAACCTGCGCAACCCGCTCTGGATCGATTGCCTCATCCTGCTGCCCATCTGCGCCTACGGATGCTACGAACTCATCCGCAAGCAGCGCATGACCCGCCTCGTCATCGCAACGGCGCTCAATGTCATGTTCTGCTGGTATACGGCCTACATCAGCATCCTGTTCCTCTGCATCTTCGTATTGGTCGAATTTATCGATTGTGTAACAGAAGAAGGATTTAGCTTGAAGCTCATGCTCGATCGAGCCCTGCGATTCGCCGGGGGTATCGCGCTTGGACTGCTCCTGTCCGCATGGACCTTTTTGCCGACCATCCTTGCCATGTCCAAGGGCGGTCCCGTTCTGGCACTCGGCCCCCTACTTAAAACCAGCCTCAAGTCGCTTATCAGGGGCTTTCTTCCCTGCATGTGGGTAAACAACGATAGCACACCGCAGTTCCATTGCGGCATCATCATGATGCTGCTTGCGTTGAGCCTGCTGGTTAACCGCACGGTTTCAATCAAGACGCGTATCGCAACACTCGTCGTCACGATAACCCTGGTCGCAAGCTCCGTTTTGAGCCCGCTCGAGTACATCTGGTGCGGCATGCGCGTTCCTAACGGCTTCTACTCGCGCACAGCTTTTTTGCTTAGCTTCTTTGCGTTGTGGGCCGCAGGATACGCGTTGCAGAAACTCAATGAGCGGCCAACATTACGTCGAGCCCATCGTCCGGCCATCATCATGCCGCTCCTGGCGCTCACGGCAATTGAACTATTTGCCAACGCCCATGTTATGTGGAACCAGCTGTACACAGGCTATTCCGAAGAAGCCAACAGCGCCTATGTCGCCACCGCAACCAACACGATCACAGCCATTCAAGGCCGGGATTCGGCGTCTTTCTACCGCATCGACCGTACGATCACGCGCGCCGATAGCGCTGCCCTCAACGAAGGCCTGGCGCTTGGATACAACCAACTGTCTTCATATTCATCGGCAAACAACCCGCAGGCAATTGCACTGCTCAACTCCCTTGGATACAGCAGTGTCGGCGAGTTTTCGACCCGTTATGCAGAGCCCATTCTTGCCGTCGATGCCTTACTGGGAGTCAAGTATGCCATACCCGAGAACGCACCTGCGGGATACGTTTCGGCCAAGACGAATCAGGCGGACTCCACAAGCGCGGTGTACGAGAACCCCTATGCGCTCAGCATTGGCGTCGCAGCCTCAAGCGATATCCAAAACAGCACGCTGAAGATCGAGAACCCCTTCGAAAAGCAAAACGACCTCTACAGCAAAATCCTAGGCCGCGAGGTAAAGCTCTATACCAAAATCGAGGCCACGAACACGGAAGATGACGAGAACTTAAGGCAGTGGAACGTCACCGTGCCGTCGGGTTCCATCGGATATCTCTACATCAACAAAGATGCGACTGCCGGCAGCTATTGGCCCGTCGCCCTTACCATCGACCAGAAAACGATTGAAAACGAGGCCTGGAGATTCGACAATAATATCCGCCAGGTTGCGGATACATCGGACGCCCCGAGCCAGCATACGGTGTCAATCGGAGTCGCAGAGGGCTATACAGACATGCCCCAAAACAATGAACCGGTCTTTTACGCCCTCAATCTGGACGTTTTCAAACAGATCATTAACGAGTTTAAGACGAGCGAGTTTATTCCGACGGTTTTTGAGGACGGAAGGATCGAAGGCGAGTATACCGCCAAGGATGACGGCAACCTGCTGCTGAGCGTTCCGTACGATGAGGGCTGGAACGTAACGGTAAACGGCACCGCCGCAGAGCTGGCGCCCGCCGCCGATAAGGGCTTGTCATGCTTGAGCGTGCAGAAAGGCACGAATAAGATCGTAATGAGCTATAGGACCCCGGGCGCATTTGCGGGGCTTGCGGTGAGTTTGGCGACCGCCGTTGCCCTTGTTACAGCGGGGCTATTCGCCAGAAACAAGAAAAGCCGCCGTTAAGAACGGCGGCTTTTGCTCTCGTCAATTCAATAACAGCGGCTAGAGCGTCTTGAGGTACTCCCCCAGCTCTTCCTCCCAGTCGGGCATGCGGAAGCCGACCGACTCGAGCCTGGACAGGTCGAGCGCTGAGTGGACCGGGCGAGGGGCGATGGGGTCCTCGGCGCTCGCGTAGTAGTCGGCGGTGGCAAGCGGGACCACTTTGTCGCCGTTGCCGTTGGCGGCCTCGAAGACGGCACGGGCGATGTCGGCCCAAGACTTGACGGCGCCGGAGCCGGTGCAGTTATAGGTGCCGTAGGGGGCCTTCGCGTCCAGCACGTGGAAGATGGCCTCGGCCATGTCGCGCGTGAAGGTCAGGCGGCCCAGCTGGTCGTCGACCACAGTGACCTGTTCCAGCTTGTCCTCGGGGTCGGCGACGCGGTCGGAGAGGCCCTTCATCGTCTTGACGAAGTTGTGCCCCTCGCCGATGACCCAGGAGCTGCGCATGATGTAGTGGCGCGGGCACCCGGCCACGGCGACGTCGCCTGCGGCCTTGGTCTGGCCGTAGACGGACAGCGGGCTGAGGGGCTCCTCCTCGCCATGCACCTCGGCGGCGCCGTCGAAGACGTAGTCGGAGGACACGTGGACCAGCGTGATCCCGTGCTCGGCGCAGGTGCGGGCGAGGAGGGCCGGGCCGGTCGCGTTGGCCTTCCAGGCGGCCACGCGGCCCTCGGGGGTCTCCGCTTTATCCACGGCAGTGTAGGCGCCGCAGTTGATCACGGTGCCGTAGAGCGACCAGTCGTACTGTGCGTAGGCGTCCGGGTCGGACATGTCGAAGGTGTCGATGTCGCAGAAGTCGAAGCCCTTGGCGACGCCGCGCTCCTCGGCCAGCGCGCGCACCGCGCGGCCCAGCTGCCCGTTGCAGCCGGTGACGAGCGTCCTCCTGGGCGCCATCGGGACGACGTCCTTCAGCATCGGGTGGTTTTTGTCCGCCTCGGAGACGGTGGCCTGGTCGAGCGGGATCGGCCACTCGATGGCGAGCTCGGGGTCGGCGAGGTTAACGAAGGTGTAGGTCCTCTTGAGCTCCAGCGACCAGTGGGCGTCCACCAGGTAGGTGTAGGCGGTGCCGTCCTCCAGGGCCTGGAAGGAGTTGCCCACGCCGCGCGGGACGTAGATGGCCCTGCTCGGGTCGAGCGTGCAGGTGTAGACCTTCCCGTAGGTGGCGCTGCCCTCGCGCAGGTCCACCCAGGCGCCGAAGACGCTGCCGCGGGCGACGGAGATGAACTTGTCCCAGGGCTCCGCGTGGATGCCGCGCGTGACGCCCCTCTTCTCGTTGTAGGAGACGTTGTTCTGGACGACCTTGAGGTCGGGGATGCCAAGAGAGGTCATCTTGGCGCGCTGCCAGTTCTCCTTGAACCAGCCGCGCGAGTCGCCGTGGACGGCCAGGTCGACGACCTTGAGGCCCCCGATGCCGGTCTCGGTGACGGAGAGGTCCTTCTCGAATGCGATGTCTGCCATGTGGGAAAAGCTCCTATCGACGATACGGTGGTTGCGGGCGCCCCGGGCGGGCCGCAGGATCATCCCCATGCCCTGCGGTCCGCCCAGGGCGCCCCGTAAGGGCACTCGGGCGGCCTACTGGCCCTGAGCCCTGTACCTGGCCTCGGTGGCCTCCTTGGCCGGGCGCCACCAGGACTCGTTGGCGACGTACCAGTCGATGGTGGCCTTCAGGCCCTCGGCGAAGTCGGTGTGGGCCGGCCTCCAGCCGAGCTCGCGCTGGAGCTTCGTGGAGTCGATGGCGTAGCGGCGGTCGTGGCCGGGGCGGTCGGCGACCCAGTCGAAGTCCTCGGGGTCGCGCCCCATGGCCTCCAGGATCATGCGCAGGACCGTGATGTTGTTCCTCTCGCCGTCGGCGCCGATGAGGTAGGTCTCCCCCATGCGGCCCTTCGCGAGGATGTCCCAGACGGCCGAGCTGTGGTCCTCGGTGTGGATCCAGTCGCGGACGTTCTCGCCGCGTCCGTAGAGCTTCGGCTTGACCCCGTCGATGATGTTGGTTATCTGCCTGGGGATGAACTTCTCCACGTGCTGGTAGGGGCCGTAGTTGTTGGAGCAGTTGGAGATCGTGGTGCGCAGGCCGTAGGTGCGGGTCCAGGCGCGCACGAGCATGTCGGAGGACGCCTTGGTCGAGCTGTACGGGGAGCTCGGGTGGTAGGGCGTCTCCTCGGTGAACTTGGCGGGGTCGTCGAGCGCAAGGTCGCCGTAGACCTCGTCGGTGGAGACGTGGTGGTAGCGGACGCCGTATTTCCGGACGGCCTCCAGCAGGCGGAAGGTGCCCTCGACGTTGGTGCGCAGGAAGGGCTCCGGGTCGGCGATGGAGTTGTCGTTGTGGGACTCCGCGGCGTAGTGCACGATGGCGTCGTGGCCCGGCACCAGCCTGTCCAGCAGCTCGGCGTCGCAGATGTCGCCCACGACGAGCTCCACGCGGTCGGAAGGCAGCCCGGCGATGTTCTCGGGGTTGCCGGCGTAGGTCAGCTTGTCCAGAACGGTGACGTGCACCTCGGGGTGGTTGTTCACGATGTAGTGCACGAAGTTGCTGCCGATGAAGCCGCAGCCGCCCGTGACGATGATGTTCTTAGGTTCAAAAATCTCAGACATAATGCTCCAAATTAAATCTACCCGTTTGGATGAACGTACTTAAACATCTGAACAAATGATGCGCTGTCAGAAGAAACGTCCTCGCTATTCTCGCGGTTACCGTACTTCCTAAAGCCCAAATTAGTATAAAAGTTCAACAGACCTCGCGCATCAACAGCGTCAAGAACGACAAATCTACCGCCTGCTAGACGATGAACCTCGCGCACAGAATCCTCTGCAAGAGACGTTAACTGCTCGCCACTCACGAGATCAGCATAACGATCATTTTTGCCAAATTGGGCAAGCAGCACAACAGGAAGCTCAATAGAATCAGAAGCCGAGTCGTACTCACCGAAATATTCGAATTTCTTTCGAAACGACCGACTCACATTGATCGCGGGAATACTAGCAACTTTTAGCGCAAGTGCATAAAAACCAACAAACGAGGCGCTGTCGACATCAAATACCAAATATGAAGATGCAGCCCCGCGCCTGTTAAATTCAAGAGCCTTACAACGCACGAAAAGCTCAATGTCAGAATTCCGCTCGCACGAAAAGGAGGAGAGGACCGATTCGACCTTCTCCTCCGATTGAGCTTCGCAAAGATCAAATAACGAATATGCGACCAGAGCCATGTCTAAATACCCATTTTGGCGAACAATTTATCGATTGCTTTTTGCTTCTCAACTGATAGCCGTCCGCCGGTTAAGCGCTTCGGGGATTTAATCGAGGCATCCATCGCTAATCCTTTTTCATATGCTTCGCATAAGGCCCTGGCGCCTTCAACAGAGGTAACCCGAATAGGCGCTTTAATACTAGATGTAGCCATTGATAACTCCCTTCTCCATAACGCCTAGGAAGATTCTACCCAATATACCCTAGTACTCGCGCGGGCTGTTGACGATCTCGCCGGCGGCGACCTTCTTGAGGTGCTGGCCGTAGACCGACTTGCCGTAGGCCTTCGCGGCCTCCTCCAGCTCGGCGGTCGTGATCCAGCCGTTCTCCCAGGCGATCTCCTCGGGGACCGAGACCGGCAGGTCCTGGGAGTGCTCCACGGCGCGGACGAACTCCGCGGCCTCGTGCAGGCTCTCCATGGTGCCGGTGTCCAGCCACGCGTAGCCGCGGCCCAGGGTGACGACGGACAGCGTCCCCTCCTCCAGGTACATCTGGTTGAGCGTGGTGATCTCCAGCTCGCCGCGGGCCGAGGGCCTCACCTCGTGCGCCTTGGCGGCCACGTCGCCCGGGTAAAAGTAGAGTCCGGTGACTGCGTAGGAGCTCTTGGGGCGCTCGGGCTTCTCCTCGATGGAGACGGCACGGCCCTCCCCGTCGAACTCCACGACGCCGAAGCGCTCGGGGTCGTCCACATGGTAGCCGAAGACCGTGGCGCGGCCCGACACGGCGTTCTGGACGGCGCGCGTCAGGTGGCGCGACAGGCCGTTGCCGTAGAAGATGTTGTCGCCGAGCACGAGGGCGCACGGCTCGCCGGCGATGAACTCCTCGCCGATGGTGAAGGCCTGCGCCAGGCCGTCCGGGCTCGGCTGCTCGGCGTAGGAGAGGTTCACGCCGTAGCGCGAGCCGTCCCCGAGCAGGCGCTCGAAGTTGGGGAGGTCCGTCGGCGTGGAGATGACCAGGATGTCCCGGATGCCCGCCAGCATGAGGGTGGACAGCGGGTAGTAGATCATGGGCTTGTCGTAGACCGGCAGCAGCTGCTTGGAGGTCACGAGCGTGAGCGGGTACAGGCGGGTTCCGGACCCGCCGGAGAGGATGATGCCCTTCATAATTGAAGAACCTTTCTAACAGAAATCAAACCGTTAGGTTAATTCTATTATTGATAATCCCACAATGCTAAATTCGCACAAGAACCTTACCGACTACTAGGATTTTAGATCACGTTTAATTTGAGTGGTGGAAACTTCCGGCGTGCGTGGCAGGTAAACGACATCAACGCCCTCATCCTGCAGAAAGTCGAATTCGCCTTTCCAATCATCGCCCATAACAAACGTATCGATATGGTATTCACGCACGTCAGTCACTTTCTGGTCCCACGATTCTTCGGGAATCACAAGGTCAACGTAACGAATTGCTTCAAGAAGAGCTTTGCGTTTATCAAAAGAGAAATAACACTTCTTTCTCTTCTGATTCCAATTGAAGTCATCGGTAGACAAGGCGACTATTAGATAGTCGCCATACTGCTTGGCCCTCCTTAATAAATTGATATGCCCGTAATGAAGTAAATCAAACGTTCCATATGTAATAACGCGCTTCACGTCAATGCCTACCAAACCTAAATACACGACTCAATGACCCTGAAAGAGAATGCACGGGCTCTTCTGAAAGAGAGCGTCCGCGCTCCATGAGACATGAAACATAGTCAGCTGAATCTCCAAGCTCGCATCTGTCGAAATTGACACACAGCTCACCGGCCGAGCCATCAAAACCTGAGACCAGAATCTGGGGGTCAAGTCCGCAGAATACGATATTGGAGTGTGATTCAGAACCATTTAGCGCGCCCCAAATCAATGGCGTTCCGTTAAAAGAGAAGGAAACATCCTTTAGGAGAAATGAACCGTCATCGGCGGGGTCAAAGCGAACTTCGTTAACGCCAGAAGGGACATTAAAAGTCAGGCAGACATGAGACCCAAAACAGTTAGACGTATATTCGATAGACAGAACGTCTTCAGAATTGAAGCCCGAACCATAGTCTAAAAATAGCTCCGCTTTGGAACGTAGATTCATATACTGCCGCAAAGGGGAATTCGAGTCCGCAAAGCATGAACCGATTTCCTTGTCGCAGTCACGCGAGTGGGTGCTGGCCACTCCGATCATCCTTTGAACAACACGCTCAGCAGCTTTTGCATCCCTATGAGAATGAATGACTGGCATGAACGACTCACGCAATGAAACAGCAGCGTCAACTCCATTAAAAAACGAACCAAGCGCGCTCAATAACTCGGATTGCGACTTAACAAAAGCCCCAGGCATCATCCAGCGTGGGTCATCGCTAATGAATCCTCTGTCCTTCTTGTATTCTTCGAAATCCGGACATGAAAAGACAATAGGCCTATTAAGAAGAAGATAGTCTACATACACTGACGAGTAGTCAGTTATCAATAAGTCGAATGCGTTAAGAACATGGTAAATGGTGAGCAACTTCGAACCCAAAGACAGACTATCGAGGAATAAAACCCTTTTGGGTAGCTCAAAAGAACCTTGGTTGAAGCTCGAATCATCGGCAAAGTGCATCTTCGCAATTACATAAGCATCATTCAGCTTCAGGAACTCATCAAGGCCAGCAGCGTCGTAATCCTCGTAATTAAAGATATTTTTATCGAATTGACCGCCTTCAGCCTTTAGACCCTTGCGCATCGTGGGCAGATACATAATCAATTTACTGCTGCCGAAATCAACCCCCAAAGCGCCTTCCAGGAGTTTTCTGCCATCAGTTGTAAAAAGGTAATCATTTCTCGGGAAACCGGAATTCATTACCTTGCGAGGGTCCATAGAAAGCATACCGGCCATCATAAGCTGCGACATACGTGATGTAGTGGTCAGAAGATCACATTGGGTCGTAATGACCTTCAAATCTCTAAGCGCACTTGATTCAGACGCTGCATCTTCATCAAACCCGATGGTCTTAGGGCCAAAGCCATGCCATGCCGAAACATGAATCTGCCCCGGATGCTTATTGTACGCAAACATAAAGCTGGACGTAACCAAATAATGAGCACATTGCTCCATAGCAATAGCGCGGTCTGAATTCTCAATATCACAGTCAACGCCAGCAGCCCTCATGGGCCCTAGCATAGCCGGATCCTTAACAACCCAAAAAGTCTTGAAATCAGTCTTATCGACGATGTAATCATACAAGGCACGAGAATTGTCAGCGAAATCTGGATTCGATTCAAAGAGAACAAGGTTTTGATCAATCATGACAATCCAAACGTCATCGAGTACTCATCGGACTGTGATAAGGGTCACCGTTGACATAATACTCCGCCCAAGCAGTGCGTAATTTGCCCTGCTCACGCATAAATCGGACTTTCTTTTCACCAGTCTCATAGCCACGGCTGAAGGACTCATAATGATACAAGAGGGCATCGGCATCGAAAACAACAAGCTTGTCGAGCGAGCGAACTCTCAGGCAAAAATCAACGTCATTAAAAGCAACCTCAAAGTCCTCGTTAAACCCATTTAGCTCTTCAAATACAGAACGCTTTGTCATCATGCATGCAGCGGTAACAGCACTTAAATCTTGTGAAATAACAGCGCGACGCATGTAGCCTGGATCATTGCGGTCAAGATTATTGAACACGTGAATGGGTCCGCCCATTTCGCCTTCATTGTTGCAGTAAATCATCATAACGCCCGCATGCTGCACCGTATCATCCGGGTAGAGCAGTTTTGCACCGACGGCTCCAACGTCCTCACGCTGACAGAAAGAGAGCATTGAAGATAGCCAACCGCCCTCAATAACCTCAGTGTCATTATTCAAGAACAGCAGGTATTTGCCAGACGTTAGCCCAACACCATAGTTATTGATAGCGGAATAGTTAAACGGACCATTCCACGTAACAATACGAACGTTCTCATATTGCTCGGAAACAGTGCGGTAATACTCAAATGTCGCATCTTCTGTACTGTTATTCTCAATAACCAGAATCTCGAAGTTGCGATAATCCGTTTTTTCCTCGATAGAGTCGATGCAACGGCGCAGAACCTCAACGCTATCTTTATTTGGAATAACGATACTGACCAAAGCCTCTTCATTAAGAGCATAGGAAATGTGATAGAAACAGGCGGAATCAGTTAACTCCGCAGCACCATTCAATCCGCAGCGATCCAAATGCTCTTGCAATGCCTTTCTACCAGCTTCGTCGGCATAGTTCTTATTTCCCGCGCTCTTCGCAGTTGACGTATCGCTAATTCTCCAATGATAGAGAACCTCACGAACATGATAGATACTCTGAGTTCTCTCTACCAAACGCAGCAGAAAATCATAGTCTTGAGCCCCATCGAACTCTTTCCGTAACATCAGCTCTTTAGCGAACGAGGCGCGAACGCAAAGCAGATGGGTTATATAGTTATGAACGCGAAGCAAATCTAGATTGAAATCAGACTTGAAATGAGGAGATACATACTCACCGGCCTCATTCAAGAAGTCCTCATCGCAATACAGTGCATCAGTATCAGAACGGTCCTGAATTCGCTCTGCGTATCTATACAGAGCAAACGGATCGAGCGTATCGTCGTGATCGAAAAACACGACATAGTCGCCAACGGCGGCGGCGATACCAGCGTTAGTATTCTCAGCAATCCCCTTGTTCTCTTCAAGGGTAATAACTTTAATTCTAGAATCAGTTAAGCCGCCCAGTTCTTTCTGCAATTCCATACATTCGGGACTGGCGTTAACTAGAATGAGCTCCCAATTTTGATATACCTGAGAGACGACCGAATCGACCATTTCACGAAAAAACAAAATAGGAGTCTTATATAAAGGAACTATTATGCTGAATTTCGCAGAGCTAATATCTAGCGGCTTATTCAATTTGCAAGAAATACCAAGCGAGCGTCTCCGCACTCTTCGCATTTCTGAATAATTGCCTGGAGAAGAGGCCTTATAAAAGAGTGGCGAAAAAGCATTTAGCATGTACCTAACAGCAGCAGGATCAAGTGAGAGGAATCCAGTTGAACCCTGAACATTTGAAGATGCGACTATACAATAAGAAGATCCATCATCTGGGATTCGAATCGAGAAACCTCGTTCAATCCTATTAAGACCCTTATATTTAACCAGTGAGGGCTTATTTAAATTTATTGGATAATCATTCAAAACAATCGACTGACCATTGCATACATATATGTCACTAGCATCACAATCTTCAGGGGCGCAAATAACTCCTTTAACAATCAGCTCATTTTTGTCCGGAACTGCAACAACAGTATTGCATCGAACATGAATCTGTCCTTGATAAGAATCAGACTCAATATCTCTCGAATATAACGCATCGCTGGAATTGAATTTATAGTTAAACCGGGATAGCCATTTTATAAACGATAGAGAAAGCGCAACATCAAATCCATCAGAGCCAATCACTTTAATAAGAAATTTTTTGCATGAAAAAAGCGGAGTTACAATGGTTGCAATCCCCCGTTCTTCATCGAATTGAATCGAGTGAGGTACCTTGGAGCCCCTTTCGGTCTCAACGTCTACGACAACATCTTCACCAGAGGATGCTTTATAGGTAAACGGTATATAGACGGATCCAAACCCTCGACAAACGCCCTGATAATAAATTCCCATTATTCCGAAAATCCCCTATATTTCACGATATTACTTAACTGTATAAATATAGTAGCCATTGCAACAATGGACAGAACTAAACCACCTATCACTATCAGGAGTTAAAGAGTAATCCTTTGACGACAATAGGTATTTAACCCCAAGATCATTGAGACAATCAAAGGGCATCGTGACACGAAAATGGTCCTCGTACTCTAATTTAAATGTAACAGATGACCCCCCAAGGGACATGCTCACATGTGCATACCGGTTATAACAGTTTTCATATTTACCAGTTGGGTCGAGCGAGTGCCACAAAGATAAATTGGGATAGCCTTCTGTAGTGGTTAAACAATGAGCTCCATTAGCAGCAATGTAATTCCCTAAAGAAGGATTTTCTTCAACAGCCCATAACCCATCCTTATCTTTATTAACAACAGATCTAACGTAAACTGAAAGTGACGACCCGTTTACAGGAGAAATACCACGTTGTACGGGATGAACAGCCAATCCGCTAACCAACATAGTGCATAAAACAACATATAACATAGCGTTAACGGACATTTGCAAGCCGCATTGAATTGAAAAAGAGCAAATGGAGATGCAAAACAGAACGCAAATCAATATAACGACAAACAATAATCTGAAGTCGCCTTGGCCAAAAACAACATTAAGGATAGTTATCAAGATAGAAAAGCAGCCAGCGCCAGCAAGGCAGGCAAGAACATTTAATTTGTTGCGCGATTCAGGAGAGGAATTTTCCGAAATCCTCCAATCCATTGAATAACAAAAAAGAAATAGCTCAATATAGCCGAAAGGAAAAACAGCCCTCGAAGTCGGAACATTAGAAAATAAAGTGATTTTGGAAACGAAAGGCGAAACTCCAACGCAAATGAAAATGAAAACAAATAATTGCAGGATTAAAAAAGGAGCAATACTTCTATTTTTAAATTTAAAGAATGAAATGGTTCCAAAAATAGTACCCAAGGGAAACAGGCAAAAAATCGTCGACAGAGCACAGGCATTAGAAAAACTAGGCTGCTGGATAGCGAAAAACAGCGGGTAACCATATCGCACAATTTCAGAAAAACCGCCGCCGCCCGTTGAAAAACGAGCGCCGGGATAAACTGTTGAAGTCATTGCTTTGACAGAATCACTCGAAGAAATGAAAATTGAAATGACGCTTGCAACCAGCAGACAAATTGCTACAAATAGAATGGAAATCTTTAGCAGATTAAATTTTCCGCCCTTCTTTGAATAGATGTATAGCTGTGTCAAACCCATGAGCGCAAATATATAAAAAAAGGGAACCATCCATGCTGGATAAAGGACAAATAGATAACAACCGCACAGCCAGGCAATTATCACCGAGCAAATGGACGATTTAACTAGTGAGCCAGAGTTTAACCATTTTAAGAAAAATACAACCAAGTATTGTCCAAAAATGAGGCCATCCCAGCCATCCCACCACATCAAAAGGGGGGAAAGCGATATCAGCGTTGAAAATGCCAAAGCAATTTTCTTATTTTGACAAAAAACAGAAACGCAGTCATATGCAGACAGGAATAAGAAGACATATTTAAACGCCCAAAACCAAGAAAGCCCTCTTGAAGATCCAAAAAGAAGAAAGCCCCAAAGACTAGGACGAAAAAGAGTGATCAGACTCCAAGATGGAGAATTGTATACAAATCGAGTATCAGTATTTCCTCCCCCAAGAATTGAGCTCAGGGGGCTATAGCCATTAAACTCCTGAGAAAAACTCCAAAGTGTAGACACATTATATTCATCGGTTCTGATAACTCTAGGCTGACCAAATAACAGGCCGCTTCCATTGCCGCCATTGATTGAAGATGCCCAAATACCAATTGATGAGAAATTGATATCTAAAACAACAATGGCGAGAAAGAGCGTTAGAAAAATAAAGTATCTATGCTCGCAAATAAACGCAAGCACATGTTCGCATCTAAATACAAGAAGATACAGGCTTATTCCCCAAAGAGATGAAAAAGCAAGAACGCAAATAGTCGACTTTACTGAAATACAACCATTCAATAAGTCGGGAGTAAAATAACCGATGCTCTCGAAAAATAGTTCCGAATATAGACCCGCAACAAAAGGCATGAGAACTATAAGCAGGTGGGTCAGAACGCACCAATGACGCTCTTCGATAACCGTGTTATAAGACATAAAGCACCAAACTAAACTAACGAATTGCTCGACTGACTAAGCGAATAGAAACGGAACAGAATCATAGCAACCACATGAGGCCAAAACTTATGAAGCATTTCAAGATCTTCATTGCTTCTAGTGTCATCCTCTATCAGCGCAGTTGTCTCTGATCCTTCATGAATTCTGTGATGCATAAGAATCTCTGGTGAATAGACGAAAGACCCCTTAAGCCGTGAGAACCTCTCCCATGCCTCCCAGTCTAAATCACATTTCATAGAACTAGAAAACAGTGGGGTCTTAAGAGTATCCAGATTATAAGTAACTGAAGGACAGCAAATCGCCGAACCAAACTTGAGAATATGGCGCTTATCTCGAGTGGATGCAGAATTACCCAAACGGGCAAATTTATTGAGTAGAACCCTCTTCACTTTAAGGATGGAATTTTCATCAACAAATTCACCGTTGCGAAGCTCACCATAATTCGAGAAGAAAATCAAAGGATCACAGGAGTGATTGACGGAACGAAGCATTTCCAGAGTGTAATTCGGAGAATACACATCGTCTTGATGAGCAATGGTAACCAAAGGAGTCCGTGCATGACCAATTGCGCAGTTCCAATCATGGCTGATGCTAGGCTTCCCGTCATTAATAACAACTGGAACGTTAAATCGAGAAGCAGTCTGATCTATATACGTGTTCGGAGTTGAGGTCGAAACAATAATATCGCTAGCCTGCTGTTGGTTTACAAGCGAGGAGAGACAGTCGGCCAGGTAAGGAGACTCCCCATAGGCGCAAAGAACAAAAGTGTGGTCATGTGCTAAGTAATTCAACGTTATTTCCTAATCCTTGTTAATTTCCTTATCGAGCAATGCAATTTTTTGTGTCAAGTTCTTAATAGCAATAGCTTGCTTACTAACAATAGAGCTTAGAGATAGCAAGATCAGGATTAAAAATAGAAAACCGACCACGAAAATGAAATTGGATGAAGTTGCAAAACCAAAAAAGGAAGAAATGGAATACAGCGGTTGTGGAAATAAGCCACAGATCAAAAGAGCCACGACCAATGCAAGCCAGAGAAGCGAATAACGCAGCTGTAATTTATCTTTAAGAATTAGACGTATAACATAAATTGCAAGCAGTAGACAGGCGATAACGATTGCCAACTGTAACGGTGCAGACATCAAAACCCCTAGTTCGAGAAAGCCGAAATTATTATTGCAAGTGTCACTTTAATCATGTAGTAAATGCTGGAAAAACCTGAAATGGACGAAGATCCGCCCTGACGTTCTTTCATCACCACTGACACTTCAGTAACTTTCAGACCCCGCGAAAGAGCCGATACGATAGAATCGGGCTCAGGATAATCGGCTGGATATTTTTTACAAAACAAATCAATTGCCTTGATATTGCACGCTCTGAAACCAGAAGTTGGATCCGTAATTCTTTGATGTGTGACCAGTTTTATTACACCGGAAAGCCAAGTTATTCCAACTCTCCTAAGAAAGGAAGACTGGAAACCTTCTGTCTGTTCCAAAAATCTTGAACCTACGACCAAATCTGCACCGGCAATTATTCTATCTACAAGCTTATAGATATAAGCAGGATCATGCTGCCCATCGCCATCGACCTGTACATCGATGTCATATCCAAAGTGTTGAGCATATTTATGTCCAGCCTGAACAGCGCCACCGATACCGAGATTCTGAGGCAGATTCAGTACATTGATATTATTCTTTCGACAAATATCGAGCGTGTCATCCGTGGATCCATCATTAACCACAACGTAGTCATAGCCAGCTCGAACCACTGAATCAACAGTAGAGACAATACTCTCCCGCTCATTATAGGCAGGTATTATGACAAGAATTCTTGGGGAGTTATTCATGTTGCTCCGTAAACTATGCCAAAGCTAAAGCCGATAAAACAAGTCTATCCACTCCAAATGGAGCCAACTTAATCATCACAAAAAGAGCGACCCGGATTTTAAGAGATTGACCCTTTGGCGAGAACAATCCGATTAAAGGGTTTGAAGGATAGCTGGGAAACTGTTGGCTCATTTTGGCTTTAGCGAACTTCAGCTTGGTCGACATCACCTTGAGACCGCATCCGCGACAATATGTTAATAAGGCATTGAACACATTTGCCAAATATGCATACTCAATTACATCGTAATCAGTTTTGTTCAATGAACTTAAATCGTGCGACTCAAGGAAAGAGTCAAACATATCGAAAATCAAACCATCGAAATTATGGTTACTCCCAAGAGTTTGAGTGGTCGATTTCCTATTTAGGCGATAATAATAACCAGCATAATCAATCACTTTATACGTAGCCCCCCAATAATAGAGGGACAGATTAAAATAAATATCTTCCCCTTTCCGGGCATCACTAAAATCAATATTATGATCTTGGATGAAAGACTTCTTTATCATTTTGCAGCAAGCAACTGAATACGTGACAACGCTCCAAACACTATCGCTTGGGATATATGTTGATAAAGCACCGTCTACATCACGCGTGTAGCCACCAATAATTAGATCAAAGTCCTGATGTAATACATCAGCAACATAGCGACTGATATAGTTGCCAGCCACATAGTCATCGCTATCAACGAACATAATATACTCGCCCGACGCAATGCTTAAGCCACGAATCCTTGATTTACCTTGACCGACATTTTCATCGTTATAGAGAACGGTCAGTTTATCTGAGCAACGTCCTGCGTAATCAGCAAGAATCGCTTGGGACGAATCAGAGCTGCAATCATCAATGCATATTACTTCGTAATTTGAATAGGTTTGATTAACAAGTGAATCCAGGCACTGTCTTAGATAGTTTTCGGCGTTAAATACGGGGACGATCACACTTACCTTAATCAACGAAAATCCCCCTTAGTCGACTTAAGGGTATAAATAATAAAACAGAGTGAAAAAACAAACGCTAACCCATAGCCTAATATTCCGGTAAAGCTAACGCCGTTCATAGAGAAATTCGGGACGAAATAGAAAGAAAATGCCAACGCTAGAAGTGCTGCGGCTGCGTTACCAATAAAAGACTCAATTACTTTTCTCATGGCAACCAATAAATCATTTGCAAACCAGAGTAAGACCGTAAAGAGCGAACAGATTAACATGGGCACCAACAGCTCAGTATGCTCAGCAACTTCTCCGCCATATAGCAAATAGAGGAAATAGTGACCGAAAAAACTAAATAGCAAAGAAAGCGCAGCAACGAGAGCCAGCATCGTCAGACTAACTTTGATGAATAAAGATATAAAGGATTTATTATCGCCACGGGAAAAATGCTCGGCGAATCTACCTATCAAGGGCGTATAGATATAAGAAGCCCCCGTTTGAACGATAGCAATTGGCGAAGCAACCGAGGCATATATTCCAAGACTAGCCGTTCCGAAAAATGAACTTAGCATTTGTCGAGGAAATGTCATGGCCGCACTGCAAGCAAATAAAGAAGCAGCCGGCAAAATCCCGATTTTAAGAAAATAGAAGACTGTTGATTTATTAATAATAGGACGTAGCGTATCAAATTGCTGTGCTTTTGGGATATCAAAGAACAAGCAGACAGGAATGCAGACAAGAGTCATGATCACAAGAGCCATTTCGAGACTCAAATTCATAATTAGAGCAACTGAGAATGCCGTCACCGACAATATTCCCCGAAGCGCAAATGAAATACCGACATAATCCATCCTGTAATTCTGCTGATCCAGGCCATGGAAAACATCGATAACAAGTTCAAGGGCTTTGTATAAAAGATAAATAAAGATAGATAACAATGCGCTAGATGCACAAGTGAAATAGCTATATATCATTGAGCCAATGAGTGCTGCGATTACGGTTAAGAACCTGAAACCAAGATAATCACCAGCAGAAAAGCTATGGCTCACATCTGAAACTTGAATGGTTCTCATTCTATACTGAGCAAAAGGTACAAAAATATTTGCGATGGACATCGCAAGCGCCAAATTGCCAGCATATTCAAGTCCATCACTTAAGCGGACAACTAAAACCGTGAGAAGCCACTGGCAACCTAGATAAATCAAAGAACCCGCAGCGTTATATAAAATATTCTGTTTATCAGACAGTTCTCTACTCACTGACATCCAATCAAGACAAAACGGATTGCTTTAGTTTAAAGCAATCCGTTGAATACTGATAATTTACGCCAATAAACCCAGCATCAACTACTTAGAAACACTAAGTAGCCACGACTGCGCCTCGGTGCCGTTGGCGGTGTACAGCTGGGCCCACGTCCCGTTCGAGGTCTTGCCCGAGGTTAGGTCGAACGCGGCGTCGGGGTCCATCGCCGAGCGGAACTCGTAGCCCCCGTCGTCCCTCCTGATCGCGATCCAGCGCTGGGGCCGGGTACCGCTCGCGTCCCAGAGCTGGAGCTTGGTCCCCGGGTCGGAGGACGGGCCGGTCGGGTCGATGGCCCTCCCGCTCTTGGCGTTCCTGATGACGACGTAGTCGCCCTCGTGGGTCACCGTCCAGGCCTGCGCGACGGTTCCGTTGACGTCGTACAGGGAGACCGCGGTACCGTTGGCCGTCCTGCCGCCCTTCGCCTCGAGGGCGGAGGAGGGGCGCTTGGCGGACCTGATCACGTACGTCCCGTCGGCGAGGTCGCCCGCGTGCTGGGATGCGAGCTCGTCGGCACGGGTCTCGGGCAGCTCGTAGGCCTCAAGCGCCCACGACTGCGCCTCGGTGCCGTTGGCGGTGTACAGCTGGGCCCACGTCCCGTTCGAGGTCTTGCCCGAGGTTAGGTCGAACGCGGCGTCGGGGTCCATCGCCGAGCGGAACTCGTAGCCCCCGTCGTCCCTCCTGATCGCGATCCAGCGCTGGGGCCGGGTACCGCTCGCGTCCCAGAGCTGGAGCTTGGTCCCCGGGTCGGAGGACGGGCCGGTCGGGTCGATGGCCCTCCCGCTCTTGGCGTTCCTGATGACGACGTAGTCGCCCTCGTGGGTCACCGTCCAGGCCTGCGCGACGGTTCCGTTGACGTCGTACAGGGAGACCGCGGTACCGTTGGCCGTCCTGCCGCCCTTCGCCTCGAGGGCGGAGGAGGGGCGCTTGGCGGACCTGATCACGTACGTCCCGTCGGCGAGGTCGCCCGCGTGCTGGGATGCGAGCTCGTCGGCACGCTGAGCTTTAACTGACTCCGCAACGACAGAACCGTAGGAATAATTCATATCAACGTAGCCGTTAACACCCGGAACAAGACCATCGCTCGCATATTGCCAAATACTGTAGTTGCCAGTGTAATCACACTGATAGTTATACTGCGCAATCCAATGGTCCCATGCGGATGACTTAAAAACCTGATCAGTCAAGACGTTGTTAAACCAATACAGATTCGCGTAAATACCAACCGAATATCCAGCGCTAGTAATACGGTTGCAAAAAATTGAGGCCCTGGAAGCAATTCCAGCTTGTCTACCCTCTGCGATAATGGAATTATCTTCAAGATCGTAATAAACGGGAAGCTGCGGGGTATGTCCCGCCAAATTATCGATCACAAACGAAGCTTCATCTTCCGCCTGCGAGTCATCCCACGCATATGAATATAAGTATATGCCGTAAGGAATTCCTAGGCGTTCGCACTCAGAGATATTCCTTTGAAATTGGTAGTCGAGTCGGCCGCCGAAAGAAGGAGCGCCGAACCCAATTCGAAGAATGGCAAAATCGATACCAGAAGCCTTAACAGCTTCCCAATCAACTTTTTTTTGATGTTCGCTGACATCGATTCCCTCAGCAGTCGCCCCAGTTGGCAAATCCGTTATCGATAATGTCGAGATACCTTCGTCTTCAGAGGCGTTAAGCGAAGAAACGATTTCGCCATTTTCATATCTCCACGAGTTTTCAACTAATGATCGCGAGGTATCGCCATAGCAAGAGTGCGCGAACGCAAGCCCAAATAGCAGTAAAGAAAATCCAAATAGTATTTGTCTTTTTATTTGACGCATGCACATATCCTTCGAACGAAAAACGTTGCAATCATATCAAAGTGAGAGAGCTCGAAAAAAATCGCCTCTCTTTCACCTCTACAATCCAGCCACAAGCAATCTTTCATCCACCCTTAATTAATTCGCCAAAAAGCAGGTAGGGCAAGCGTGGCGCAATTTAATCAAACTTGTATTAACCCATTTAACTGCAATTACACTACACATCTGCCACATAATTATTATCAAACAAATGGCAAACCATACCATGCAACGGCATCCCGACTCTCTAAAGTGAGAAATACTCGCTCTCAGTGGATAAGTTCTGCCCCAACCACGGATCGCCCGTCAAGAAGAACTCCGGCCAGCGCTGCATGAACAGCGCCTGCTCGCGCTTCCAGCGGCGCAGTTTTTCCTCGTTGGCCTCTTCCCTGCCGCGCGAGGTGAACTCGTAGTGGCACAGCACGGCATAGGGCGTAAAGATGGTACGGTAGCCCGCCTCCCACACGCGCAGGCAAAAGTCCGCGTCGTTAAAGCCGACGGCGAATTCCTCGTTGTAGCCGCCGACCAGCTCAAATACGTCGCGTCGCACCATCTGGCAGGCACCCGTTACGGCACTAAAGTTGCCCGGACGCACAGCACGGGCAAGATAGCCCTCGCGCTTTGCCGAGAAGTCCTGGTTGGCATGAGCAAGTGCGCCACGCACGCCGACCAAAATGCCAGCGTGCTGCACCAAATAATCGGCAAAGTAGAGTTTGGCACCCACCACACCCGCATCGGGACGTTGCAGATAGCCCATCATCTCTTCGATAAAGTCGGGGCTTATGACCTCGGTATCGTTGTTCAGCAGCAGTAGATAGTCGCCCTTGGCATGCTCTACGCCAAAGTTGATAATCTGGGAGTAATTGAACTCGCCCGGCCAGTACACAACGCGTGCGTTACCTTTGCCTTCAGATACTGCGGCCACGCGCTCCGGCAGGGTTTCGTAATACGCAAACGTCTCCGGATCTTCACTGTTGTTCTCCACCAAGACGATCTCGTAATTGGCATACGTGGCCTTCTGGGCGATAGACATCACACAGGCATCGAGCGTCTCAATGTGATCCTTGGTGGGAATCACAATACTCACCAGCGGCGCAGGCTCCGACAGCGCATAGCGCATGCGGTAGACAAACGGCGTCTCGGTCTCCTCGACCGTTCCGCGAACGCCCAGCGCGTCAAAATGGCGCTGCAACGCCAAACGACCGGCTTCAATAGCATACGGCTTGCTATCCGCAGAGCCATCAGCGGTAGAACCGGGGTGCACGCGCCAGTGATACAACGCATGAGCAATATGCTCAAAGCGCGCGCCCGATGCAAGGCAGCGAAGCGTCAGGTCGTAATCCTGGGCACCCGCGACGTCTTCCGGCGACATGCCAATGCGATCGATAAGCGCCTTCTCCACCATCAGAAAATGCGTCACGCAGTTATGGCTATAGAGCAGGTCAACATTGAGCCGCGTCTTAAAGACCGGCTGACCCCACTCCCCCGTTTTCTGGAACATGTCCTCGTCACAGAACAGGACCTGCGGACGCTCCCCCTCTGCCGCTTTGTTCAACGCGGTGACATAGTGGAACAACGCATCCGGCTCCAGAATGTCATCGTGGTCCAAAAATGCGATGTAGTCGCCCGTCGCTTGCTGAATGCCAGCGTTGGTGTTGAGTACAATGCCGCCGTTGCCAGGCAGCTCAAAACGACGAATCCGCTCGTCATTGGCGTCGGCCGCAAGATTGGACACCGCGTCCCAATCGGGCGAGGCGTCCATAAGCAGCAATTCCCAGTTGTCATAGCTCTGGGATAGCACAGAGTCCAGCAACTCGCGCAGGTAAACCCGATCGGTCCTATAGCACGGCACTACAATGCTCACGAGCGGCCTATAGGCAAATGCCGCCGAAGCGACACGCTGGCACGCCAAATCACCCGGCTTTGCGCGATGTTGCTCAAACCAACGTCGATAGGCCGCATCATCCGCGCGCGCATCCTTCATGCGGTTCCAACTGTCGTCGACCATGCCGTTGTACAAACGACCATCCATGGCACAAAATCCACTCTGGATTTGGCCCGTGGGATCAGCCGCAATCACGACAAAATCGCGTATATCCTGAGGCATCTCAACGCTCAGATACGTTTTATTGACGCGACATCCGTTCTGCTGGGGAACATCGACCTGCGACTCAAACACATGCACCGTGGCATCGATCGCATTCATGTGCGTATCGAAGATCTGGAGCTCAGGGACGCACTGGGGATCTCCCGCCCACTTGACCTCATAGCGCCAGACGACGCCCTCATCTGCCGGTAAATAACGAACGGCATCGATCTCGTAGCGACCGCAGCACTCGCCGCGCTGCGCGTCGCGGACAAGCGCGCACAGCGCAGGCTTTGCTTTGTAATTAATCTTAGATTCCAACTTGGCAATACGACTATCAAGGCGAATAGAGCCCAGCCTTTTACCGCCGGACGCAAATGAGACGTCAATTGTAGAGCCGTCCATAAACGGAAGCATCAAGACAACGAGCTCGCGCTCATAATCGGCAACGGAGGGACAAAGC
Source organism: uncultured Collinsella sp. (assembly GCA_902475615.1). Taxonomy (GTDB): domain Bacteria; phylum Actinomycetota; class Coriobacteriia; order Coriobacteriales; family Coriobacteriaceae; genus Collinsella. The sequence continues at coordinate 192,372 of CABSAD010000001.1, forward strand.
GCGAGCACGCGGCCATGATCGACCGGCAGTGCCAAAGACGGCACGCAAACGCCATTGGTCGTCGCGCGGACAAAGGCCTGAGAACCTTCTTGCTCAATAATCTCCGCGATATCCTGGCCGGCAAAACGAAGCAGCACAAACAGGCGGCCCTGGCTGCGGCAAAGCGCTAAACGCTTGATACTCATCTACACCTCTCGCTTTCCCAGAGCATTCGCGGCCATGCGCTTGCACGCGCCCAGGCGCCCAAACCTCAAGACGTCGTAATCGAACATGAGCTTTTTGCACGAACGAGCAGCAGGCACCTTACCGACAAGTGCCGCACGCACCATAGCGGCAACAGAAGGAGCACATTGCGCGAGCGCGGCATCGTTGCCCACGGCAGAACCATCAAGCGCCGCGGCAACGGCAGCAAAAACCTTGCCGCAGCCCGAGCTCAGCAGCCTGAGTGCATCGTACAGTACCAGATCACACAGGAAGTACGCCAGGTCATCGGCATGCTGGGCATCGAGCCCATCATGGCGCCAATCGGCCAGCACCGCGGAGTATATCTTCACGTGCTCCAGCAAACGCGTCTCATCGTCATAGCGCATGGTGTCCATGAGCGAGCCCTTGCGTGCCACGCGATAGTCGTACAGCTTGTTCGAGATAAGCGCGGTCTTACGCGAGCGACCATAGACGGCAAAATCGAAGACCTGGTCCTCGCCATACTTAACGGTTTCATCGAACACGATCCCGTTGCCCAGCAAAAAAGCGCGCTTGCAAGCGGTGCGCCATGCAAAGGGGCGAGACGCTTCCTTAAACAGCAGGTCGGAGCTATAGCCCACAAACGACACATCGCGCGGACTCAGCACATAGTTAAGCCACGGATACCCCGCCTCCAGCGGATACGGGTTTGCGCCAAAGGTCAAAACGTCGCAATCCTCACGCTCAAAGGCATCAACGATTACGCGGCACGCATCAGGCGTAAACCGGTCGTCGGAATCCAAAAACGCAACGACAGACGCCGTGGACGCAGCGATGCCCGCATTGCGCGCGCTCGACAGACCACCGTTGGGCTTATCGACAAGCTTAAAGCGTGTATCCTTTTCGCAATAGGCAGCGGCGATGTCGCACGAACCATCCGGCGAACCATCGTTAACCAGCACGCCCTCCCAATCGGGCATATCCTGCGCGAGTAGGGAGTCCAGGCACCATGCCAGGCACTCCTCCACCTTGTAGATGGGAACGACGACGGAAATCCTAGGGGTAGCCATGGTCACGCGCTCCTACTGTGCCGCCGGCACGTCGTCGGGATGCGGGTTATCGCCGTAGGTACGCTGATACGTCAGCACGCGCCAGACCAGCGGCAGCCCGCCTATCTTAAAGTAGTGCTTAAACGTATTGAGCTTGCCCGGCTTTTTAAAGCCAAAGCGCGAATCGATATAGGCACGGGGCGATTTGACCATCAAACGCAGGTCGGTCTCGCCGCGCGGGTCGAAGAGCGACAGGTCAAAGCGATCGGCATCCCAATCAGCCTTAAGCTCGGGAGACGCCTTCTCCCAAAACCGCTCACGCAACTCATCGACCAGACGCTCGTCATTCCAGCGGTACGTATCGACCTTCATGCGCATCAAAATACCCTGAAGCTGAGCCTTGAGCCCGGGGCGTTCATCCAAAAAGCGCTGCATCTCGGCATATTCGTCGCACACGCAAAACACCTTGTTGGGCGAATTAACAGAACTCTTCTCGTTATCCTGGCGATAGCACAAAATGGGATCCGCAATAAACGCAGCGCGCTCGGCGCACGCCCAAACCTTAAAGTTAAAGCCCGCGTCCTGATACGAGGCGCCCGGCGTGGGGAGGAACCGAATCTGATTGTCATTGAGGAACTCGCGCCGATAGATGGCAGACCAAATGGAAGGCTTGCGGTAGAAGATACCCGGGCGATCGGCGGGGCGATACGCCGCGCCCGTCATATGCTCGTCGATAATCCCAAAAAGCTCTCGGCGCTCGCTGGGCGTGGACCAATACAAGTAAAAGTCGCCCTTAACGACATCGGCATGCTCGGCATCGGCCTTGGCAACCAGCTTTTGAAGCGAATCCTCGAACATAAAGTCATCGGACTCCAAAATGCCCACGTACTCGCCACGCGCCATCTCCAGGCCGCGGTTCATCGAGTCGCCGTAGCCACTGTTGGCCTTGTCGATCATCTTGACGCGCTCATCGCGCTCCATGTACTCGCGGATGATATCCGGCGAGCTATCGGTAGAACCGTCGTTGATGCAAATGATCTCAATGTCCCTAAGCGTCTGCGCAATGGCAGAATCGAGACACTCGCGCAGGTAGCGCTCAACATTGCAGATGGGAACAAGCAGCGAAACTTTAGGGGTATCAGAGTTCTGCAAGAGAACCTCCTGTTGAATAGCGTGTAACAGGGTTATTTTAGCAGCGAAGTAACGGCGCGCGGCAGCGCCCAGAATTAGATAAAGCGCTCCAGGCAGGCCTTGAGACCGCGAGTCGAAAGATAGAACAGCGTGGCGTCTGCCATCGAAACGCCCGAGGTCGCCGCAACGAGCTTATGGGCAACACGGCGAGCGGCTCCCTTAGCAGGCATATCCGCCCACTCCGTTCCCAAAGACGTTGTGAAATCCATATTGACGCGACCGGCCACGCGACAGAAACCGTCGGCGTCCAGACGCGCCAAGTCAAACACAATAAGGTCCAAGAACCAGGTGATCAGCTCGCCGGGGCAAAGATCCAAAAGGCCGTAAACTGCCCAATCCTCCAAGACTTCCTCGAGCATGCTCATATGAGCGTCGAGCTTTTTGGCGCGTGCCTCGGCACTGTTGAACTCGTGCGTCGCCGATTCGCTCTCCATCACGTAGTGGTAGAACCTGTCCGGCATGACAACGGTCTTTGAGGCCAACGCATAAGCTGCGAACTGGAACACAACGTCCTCGCCCAAGGCCAAGCCGGGGGCAAAGCGTATGCCTTCGCGATTGAGCAGCTCGCGCGAAAAAGCCGCGCGGCACGCATACGGCTGCGCATTCGCATGGAACAGCAACTGGGGATCACGGGCGCCAAAGGTACTAGCTATGGGGCTCATGAGTTGCTGGACGCGTTTGGGTGCGGCGTCGGACGGCTCGCAGACGCCGCCAAAAACGGCGACCTCGGCATCTGCAGACTCCATGGCATGCAGCACGCACTCGACCGTCTGGGCGTCGATGTAATCGTCGGCGTCCACAAAGAAGATGACCTCGCCATCGGCCGCATCGATACCGGCATTTCGAGCGCACGAGACGCCTGCGTTTTCCTGGTCAATCACCAGCACACGGTCGTCGGCCTGCGCAATTTGACGCAAGACGCCCAGCGAATCGTCAACCGAACCGTCGTTGACGCAGACAACCTGAATCGAGCGCTCAGACTGGGCCAACAGCGAATCGAGGCATCTCTGAATGGAGCGCGCGGAGTTGTATACGGGAACGACAATAGTCGCTTTGGGAATCGAGGTCTCTCCCATACCGACCTACCCCCTCAACGATTCGACAAGGAAGGCAGCGAGTACGCCGGGGCCTCCAACCGATGCGTAGTATTTGGCGCGTTCCAAGGCACCATCCGTCGCAAAGTGCGGATGCTCGTCAACCCAGGACTCAGGATCTTTAAGGATGGCAGCGAGATTCGCACGCTTCCACGGCTTAAGATCATCCAGCGAAAACTCCCCGGCGTCCAAGGCCGCTTGGAACTCCTTGGCCATCTGCACCAGAAACTCCTTATAGAACTCGGGCGACAAGCGAACGTAGTTCCACATATACGAATCGTACTTAATGAGCTGATTGAACTTGAGCATGCGGGCGACGTCATCGCTTGCGTGATCGCGAGCATAATCTTCTCGGATCCAGCGCTCGATTTCGGCATACTCGGTATTGACGCAAAAGACCTTAGCCGAAGAATTGACCGAGGAGTTCTCGTTGTCCTGACGATACGAAAGCACGGCATCGTGCAGGTAAACAGCCTTGTCGGCGCAGGCGATCACCTTAAAGGCAAACGACGTGTCCTGAAAGGATGCTCCCGGAGTCGGCAGAAACTTGATGCCGTTGCGCTTAAGAAAATCGCGGCGGTACACGGACGACCAAATCGACGGCTTTTGCTTAAAGAACTGCGTCGTATCGCTCGGGTGTACCGGCTTGCCGCAGTCCTTGGGCCTAAACATCTCGTGCAGCGAGCGGCGCTCCTCGGGCTTGGACCAGTAAAAGTCAAAATTCGCCTTCGCAAAGTCGGCGCCATTGCGCTCAGCTGCCGCCACGAGCTTCTCCAGCGCATCGGGCGCCATAAAGTCATCGGACTCCAGAATGCCCACGTACTTGCCGCGCGCCATCTCGAGCCCGTGGTTCATAGAGTCGCCGTAACCGCTGTTGGCCTTATCGATCATCTTCACACGCGCATCGTGTTCCATGTACTCGCGAATAATCGCCGGCGAGTTATCGGTAGAGCCGTCGTTGATACAGATGATCTCGATGTCCTCGAGCGTCTGCGCCACAGCGGAATCGAGGCACTCGCGCAGGTAGCGCTCAACGTTGTAGATGGGAATAAGCAGCGACAGGACGGGGCTGCCAGAGGAATTAGTAGACAAATGTGCTCCTTAGGAATTACCTGCCGTTAATGGTATCAAAGGGTCGTCCCGCCCGCGGACGTTTATATAATCTATGGAGCCCGCAGAGGCAAACCGATACGAAAGGACGCCATGCGGCCCAAAGCCGCACACAACATATCCATCGAGGCGCTACGCTTAATCGCGGTCGCCACGCCCATGGCAGGTTCCTGCGTTTTATTCAAACCTTGCCAACATGGCGCAGCGACCCTTTACAATAGGTGCCGTCCAAACGACGCATTCGATAGCTTCCGTGCGGCGCTCGCCCGCCACGCGTGAAAGGATATATTCCCCATGACTTCCACCCTTCCCGCTCCCATCGACAAGCTTGCCATCGTCGTCGTCACCTATAAGCGCCAGGAGCTTCTGGCCAACCTGTTCGACTCCATGACCGAGCTCACGGCAACGCCTTGGCGTATCGTGATCGTCGACAACGAGAATTCACGCGAGACCGAGACCATGTGCGCCGCATTCAACGAGCGCCTCGCCAACCTGTGGGGCATCGACGCCGATCAGCCCGATGCAAAGGGCGGCACCGACCGCGTCATCTACGCCCCGCAGCTCGAAAACGGCGGCGGCGCGGGCGGCTTCTCCGCCGGCACCAAATGCGCCTATGACCTAGGCGCCCAGTGGTTTTGGGTGATGGACGACGACGTACTCGTCATCCCCGAGGGTATTGAGCGCCTGGCCAAATGGACGGACCGCTACGACGTCATCCAGGGTTCGCGCCTGGACTTCGACGGTGGCGCCTTCTTTTGGCAGTACCAGCTCATCCTTTCGCTTGGTATCCCCAACCCCATCGCCAAGTGGGACCTGGGCCCCGAGGGCTACCGCGCCATGAACCAGCTGTGCTTTGAAGGCGGCCTGTTCTCCCGTCGCGTAGTCGACAAGATCGGCCTGCCCGATGCGCGCTTTTTCATCTACGGCGACGATGCCTGCTACGGCTATGTTGCCAGCCAGCACTTCTCCGCCGCTGTGGTTGCCGACGTGGTGCTCAAGCGCGCCCGCGCCGTCTCTAACTGGGACATCGCCGGCAAACGCCAGCTCAACTCCACGAGCGACACCAACCGCTACTACATCATGCGCAATCGCGGCTTTTTGGCCCGCTACATGCAGATCTACGGCGATTACCGTCCCATCCTGTTCCGTCTGGGTAACGCCGCGACCTTCTGCAAGGAGTTCATTCGTCTTGCAGCGGTCGACAAATGCTTTAAGACCGGCATCCCGGCGCTGCGCCGCGGCATGAAAGACGCCCGCAAGATCATCAAGGATCCCGACTGGAAGCCCATGCCGCCCATGAAGGACGCGGAGTAGCGGGCGCGCCTGCAACATCGCCCCCTACAGCCGCTGGCACACCGCTGCCACATGCCGCCCATCAAACCCAAATCCCCAGCGCATACGGCCCACGCCGGGTCGCGGTACGCGAATCTTGTCGATACCGTCGCGCTCTATGTCGAGCAGCGCCTGAACGGCCAGCAGCTCTAGGCCGAGCGCGTCCACGCCGGGGTCATACATCATGTTGACCGTTATCAGCGGACGCTCGTCGAGCATGCCTATCGTATCGGCTATGTCGAGCACGACGCCCGTAGGAAAAACCTGGATGTCCCAGCGATCCGTGCCGCACTTTCGCCTCGAGGCAGGATTGGCATAGCCCGGCAATCCAAAGCAGAGTCCCTGCAAGAGCAGGTGATATGGCAGCTGCGCATCTGGGTTGTTCGCACCGATTCCCGCATCTCCCAGGATGCGTTCTAACGCCCGCTCCACCGCACCCTCGTCCCCACGGCACAACCCGTCTCGAAACGCATCGACGTCTCGAATGTCTTCGGCAGCACACTCAAACCACTCAATAATCACCAGACGCAAGGCCTGGCGAAGCTCATTATTGGGCAACCGCAGAGCACGGAGGCGACCACTATGCTCCGGCTCCTCAATCATATCCGTCGTCAGGAAACCGGACAGATACAGCGCCGTCCACAGGCCATCATCAGACGAGGCCTCTAGCCCCGCAGCACCCAAACAGACTGGGACCTCAACGCATCCATGGGCCTCGAGCAAATCGAACAGAGCCGAAAGGCGATCAAGATTCCACCCGGCAACTACCCTACTCAGGAAATCGGCATACCCATACAGATCGGCTCGCACAGGCGCCGTGCAGCCTCGGTCCAGAAAACCGATCACACGCGCCGGACACGAGCAATAGACCCTGCCAAACCGATATCCCTCGAGCCATTCGCGCGCATCATCAAGGTATTCCTCGCGTCCAGCATGATTCAGCAGAGCCTCGACCTCGGCATCCGAAAAGCCGAACCAACGGTCGCACCACGTCGAAAGGGGTGTCGAAAGACAATACGAGCAGTTGCGTGAAGAAAGCGCCATCTCGGCAGGGTCAGGACGCTCCCCCATCAGACAAGCCAAGCGTAGCGAATTGCCCGCGGCGGCAATGGCGTCGAACAGCACGCGATCGAGCAGCTCCGCCGGACCGGCGCCGGAAGCGTCCCTCGCGCTCGCGCTGGGCGACCACGCCGCGTCGTACCCATCAACGAGCAATACAACCTGCTCATCGCAAGCCATCTCCAGCAGCTCAATGAGAACGCCAAGCACCGAGGCGATCTCATCCTCGCTCGCCACGCCGCGCGCAACGCGCTCGATGTGGCGCATCTTATCTCGTGGCAAATCCGGAGCTTCCAAGAGTGGCAACAAGCGAGCGCATTCGCCCGAAAGAGCATCACGCACGACGCCGGCAACAGCGGCGCCACGCCATGCGGCACCAGAAAAGTCCAGCGATATCACCGGATAGCAAGCGTAATCATCCCGATAGCGCCCGCCGTCCGCATCCCAAATCTGAGTATCGGCAAAAAAGCTCCGACCGGCGCGACCGACCGCAGGAAGCTCCAGAAAAGCCTTGAGCATCGACAAGTTCATGCTCTTGCCAAAACCCTCGGGTCGACAGCACACCACAACAGAGGCATCAGCATCCAAGACATCGGCAATAAACATCGTCTTGTCGACTAGCACGCATCGATCCATGGCCTCGGCAAAGTCATGTTCGCCGACCGGTAGCGCCCCGTTACCCGAGCGATCGATCAACTCTACGCCATAGTAGGCAGTATCACCATAAATCGCCTGTTCAGACACCGTAACTTCTCCCTAAAACGCAGCACGATGCCCATTGTATCGAGCAACTCAACCGCAATTATGCCGTCATACAGACGTTTCGGGCAACGGTAGCAACATGAGGTGTGAGGGGGCATAACTAATCGATGCACAACAAAACAGGGCCCGATGCAGTTGCACCGGACCCCGTCCTAGTTCTTAGATTATCAGGCGACCAGGAACTTACTCCTCGGAACCGTCCTCACCAGCAGCCTTATTCTGCTGATCGAGTTTATGCTTACCGCTCACAATAGACGTGGCACCAAGCGTAGCCAGGCTCGCGCTGGCAAGGCTCGCCATAACAATGAGGTCGCCCGTCTTGGGCATGATGCCACCATTGTTGCCAGCGTTACTATTGCCGGAGCCAGAATCGTTCTTACCGCCGCCATTGTTATCTTTGTTGTCGCCGGCACCATCTTTGTTGACACCGGTATTTTCCTTGTTGCCTCCAGCGATATCGGCGCCGTTGTTATTGTTCTCGGCACCGTCGGACTTGTTGTCCTTCTCCTCGGAGTTGTCCTTCTTCTCCTCAAAACCAGAACCCTTATCCGTTTCGGACTTTTCGGATTTGCCCTCGGATTTATTGTCCTTAGAGTCGGCCTGCGTGGCGTCGGTTTTCGTCACGGAGTTCTGACCGACATTGTTCTTGTTAGAAGACGAGTTGCCGCTTGGACCAGCCATCAAAGACCCCAGCGTGGAGCCAAACACTTCGGAAACAGAGGGCTTCTTGTTCGTCGGGGTGACGGGCGCATCCGCCCCCTTATTCGAATCGTCCTTAGAGCTATTGGAGCCAGACCCATCGTTAGAGCCAGAGCCGGCTCCGGCAGAGGAATCGCTCGAACCGTTGGAAGGTTTAGAGGAGTCATTGCCGGTCGAGCCGTTGGAGGACTCGGGAGAGCCGGTGTTGTTGCTGCCGGTACCGGTAGCAGGCTTATTCGTCTCGCCTCCATTGCTCTCATTGTTATTAGTATCGGGCTTCTCTGCGGGCTTAGACCCCTCAGGAGTCTGGCTGGAATCGGGCGTCGACGGAGGCTCCGATTCCTCAGGCTTCTTATCAGCAGCTTCGTTCTTATCAGCAGCTTCATTCCTATCAGCTGCTTCGTTCTTCTCGTCCTCGGCAATATAGACCAGACAATCCTTGAGCTCATTGCGGTAGCGGTTCTTCCAGCCCTCGTGGTACTGAGGCTGGCTTGCATACTTGGTCGCCACGTTATTGACCACGCTGTTCGAAAGCGCGGTCACAAACTCGCGGTCCGTCATGCTGTTAGAAAGGTTTGCCCAACGGAAAAAATCTTGGCAGCCACCCGTGCCGCACATATTGGTGATACTCCACACCATGCCCTTGACGCAATCGGCACGACCGGAAATATCAATGCCCAGAGCGTTCTTAAGCCACGACTCGGTCACCGCATAGTAGGAGTTGTACGCATAGGCATCCTGCAGCGCCGAGAACTCAGCCGGATCGGTGTTGTAAGCGCCCAGGAAGGCATCTTGCGCGAAGCGGCCTAGCTCGGTGAGCTGGCCGTTCGCATACATGGGGTTGCTTCCGTTGGAAATCTCGCTGCCGCGGTCAATCGCGTCCTTAAGCATGCTGTACTTAGCAGAGTCGTAGTTATAGACCTGCTTCATAAACGGAATAAGCGACCAACGGCGATCGAACTGGTAATAACCCAGCGCGTTGTATCCGTCGCCATACGAAAAGCCCTGGTTGTAATTGCCGTGGCTCTCGTACTTGGTAAAGTACTTCATCTCGTCGGTCACATTGACAAACGAAACACCCTGAACCGACCTCAGCACGCCCGAGAAAGACTGCTGGGTGTAGAGGCCCTTATCGATATCGGTGGCATCCGAGGCAACGCCCGGCGTGGGCTCCTCGGCTATAGCGGTTGCGGGTGCGGCAACGGCGCCAAACGAAAGCGCCAGCGTCAGGCCCGCAACAATCGCGGAATGCTTGGGTTGCATACATCCTCCCTGCATTGGTGTGGTTAAAGTGCAGTTTGCAAAGATGGATTCAGTATTACAGCTCCCCGTTTGTTGCACAACAACCCATCGGTAAACGGCAACAACCCTCCGCGAAATCTTAAGGAATTAAACAAACTGATCGTCGGGAGCCAGCAGAAGCTCGCCGTAACGCTCCATCAACCCGTCTCTCAACTGACAGAAAGCGGGAATATAGACGTTCAAGATGCGCTGAATCAAATCTTGAGCAAGCTTGTTGTCATAAATATGAACGTTCGTGTTACGATCTCTGAGCATATCTAGCCAGGCCGCCTCATCAATAAAGTCGTAGAATCGGTAGGACTCCTTCAAGATGGCACGAGGAGACCCCGACGCGGCAAGCGTGGCGCCCTCATACTCGAGCAGACGCTTAAGGAGCGTAATTGAGATACCGAAAACCTGCTCATAGATATATGCACATCCGGAGACAACATAGTCGTTATCGAAATCTTGGAATCGAGCTGTCTCTAGCAGTGCCAGACGCGAATCAAAGGCTTCGTACGACTTCACGAAAGCCAGCCCCTACAGCTTAATGTCAAAGTTGATCTCGGGGACGGCGGCTAGGTCGGCCAACGTCACACCGTCGACGTACTTTTCGATTACGTCGTCCAGACCGCGCCAGAACTTGACGGTCGAGCAAAGATCGCTGCGAGTGCAGCTGTTGTCGATGCCATCGCACGCCACCGGAGCCGTGCTGCCCTCGACGGCACGCAGGATGTCGCCGGCACGCACCTCGGCGGGGTCCTTGGCCATCATGTAGCCGCCACCCTTGCCGCGCACGCTCTTAAGCAGGCCCGCCTTCATGAGCGGACGGACCAGCTGCTCCAAATACTTTTGCGAGATATGCTCGCGGTCGGCGACCTCGCGCAGGGCGATTTTGCCCTCGACGTCACCAAGCGCTGCGATATAGATCATCAGCCGGAGGGCATAGCGGCCCTTAGAAGAAATGAGCATACCTACCCTCTCATCGTTGCCGGGACAAAATACCAGGCTTGTTTGTCCCAAATCTTATGCACGCGGGGCAAACAAGCCTGATTATTATGTCCCACATCTAGAAAAGTCGAGTGGATTAGTCGGGTTTTCCCTTGACTAACGCCGAACCCATAGTAACTTTATTCCGAGAAGATTCCTAGGGTTTCGTACACCTATGAGTACACCATATACAGAGAGGGACAGCATGAGCGCAAATCCGCTGCTTTCCATCGAAGGTCTGACCGCCTCCGTGGACGAGAAGACCATCCTCCACAACGTCAACCTCAACGTCGCCGCCGGCGAGACCCACGTGCTGATGGGACCCAACGGCGCCGGCAAGTCCACCCTCGGCCACCTGGTCATGGGCGACCCTGTCTATACCGTCAACGACGGCCGCATCGTCTTTGACGGCCAGGACATCACCGAGCTCACCACCGACAAGCGCTCGCGCGCCGGCCTGTTCCTGAGCTTCCAGGCCCCGGTCGAGATCCCGGGCGTGCCGCTGTCGAGCTTTTTGCGTGCCAGCATCGCCGGCCGCCCCGGCCTGGAGATGAAGGGCAAGGAGTTCCGCCGGCGCGTCAAGGAGCTCGCGGCAGAGCTCAACATGGACACCGCCTACCTCAACCGCGAGCTGGGCGTGGGCTTCTCGGGCGGCGAGAAAAAGAAGGTCGAGATGCTCCAGCTTCTGCTGCTGCAGCCTAAGCTCGCCATCCTGGACGAAACCGACTCGGGCCTGGACGTCGACGCCCTGTCCACCGTCAGCCATGGCATGGACGCCTACCGCAAGAGCTGCGACGGCTCCATGCTCATCATCACGCACAACACGCGCATCCTGGAGCACCTGGATGTCGACCGCGTCCACGTTATGGTCAAGGGCCACATCGTGCGCGAGGACGACGCCTCGCTGATCCCCTGGATCGACAAGAACGGTTTTGAGACCTTCGAGCGCGAGGCCGCCGAGCAGCACGCCCAAGTTGAGGCCGCCGCTGCCGAGCAGCAGGCGTAAAGGGGCGACGCAATGACCAAGAACCGCACCGAGGTCGCGGACATCGACCGCAGCCTCTACGACTTCACCTATGGCGAGGAGGGATTCGAGCGCCTCGACGCCGGCATCACGCCCGACATCGTGCGCGAGATCAGCGCCAAGAAGGACGAGCCGCAGTGGATGCTCGACCTGCGCCTCAAATCCCTCGAGATCTTTAACCGCTTCCCCAATCCGACGTGGGGCCCCTCCATCGAGGGCCTGGACATGGACAACATCGTCACCTACGTCAAGCCCAACACCGACCAAAAGCACGACTGGGAGTCGGTGCCCGACGACATCAAGAACACCTTTGAGCGCTTGGGTATCCCCGAGGCCGAGCGCAGCTACCTGGCGGGCGTCGGCGCGCAGTACGACTCCGAGCTCGTCTACCACAACATGCAGGACACCGCGTCCAAGATGGGCATCGTCTACTCCGGCATCGAAGAGGCCCTGCACGACCCGCAGTGGGAGCCGCTCATCCACGAGAAGTTTATGACGCTCATCCCGCCCACCGACCACAAGTTTGCGGCCCTGCACGGCGCCGTGTGGTCGGGCGGCTCGTTTGTCTACGTGCCCAAGGGCACCAAGCTCGATTTTCCGCTGCAGAGCTACTTCCGCCTCAACGCCAAGGGCGCCGGCCAGTTTGAGCACACGCTCATCATCGTCGAGGACGACGCCGACCTGCACTTTATCGAGGGCTGCTCCGCACCCAAGTACAACGTGGCCAACCTCCACGCCGGCGCTGTGGAGCTCTTTGTGGGCAAGCGTGCGCACCTGCGATACTCGACCATCGAGAACTGGTCCAAGAACATGTACAACCTCAACACCAAGCGTGCGCGCGTGGACGAGGACGGCGACATCGAGTGGATCAGCGGCTCCTTCGGCAGCCACGTGGGCTACCTCTACCCTATGAGCGTGCTCAACGGCCGTCGCGCCCGCTCGAGCTTTACCGGCATTACCTTTGCCGGCGCCGGCCAGAACCTCGATACCGGCTGCAAGGTCGTGCTCAACGCGCCCGACACCTCGGCAACCGTCGAGACCAAGGGTATCTCCAAGAGCGGCGGCATCCAGACCTTCCGCAGCTCCATCGTGGCCACGCCTAAGGCCGAAGGTTCCAAAGCAACCGTGAGCTGCCAGTCGCTGATGCTCGACGACCAGAGCCGCTCCGATACCATCCCCGCCATGGACATCCGCGCCAAGAACGTCGACATCGGCCACGAGGCCACCATCGGCCGCATCGGCGACGACAAGGTGTTCTACCTGATGAGCCGCGGCATATCGGAGGAAGAGGCCCGCACCATGATCGTCAACGGCTTTGCCAACCCGGTCTCCAAGGAGCTGCCGCTTGAGTACGCCGTCGAGATGAACAACCTAATCAAGCTCGAGATGGAAGGAGCGATCGGATAATGAAAGAGACCACGAACACCGCTGCTACCACGCTCGAGCAGGTTAATGCGATGCCGGCAGCAACTTGGGGCTGGCTCAAAATGAACCAGACCAAGCTTGAGCTTTCGGACGAGCTTGCCGCCGCTCCCGCCGAGGCCGTTGAGATCGAGGGGCTGGACGAGCAGTTTGCCGGCTCGGCCGACGCCTTCGACGCCGCCATGGATGCCATGGCCGAGCGCTTCCCCGAGCGCCGCGCCTCCGCCCCCGGCGACGCCGCCGATCGTGCCCGCATCACGCCCGAGACCGAGCTCGACGTGCCCGCCACCTCTGTCTACCAGGCCGGCGCCATCAAGCTCGAGGAGGAGCTCTCCCCTGCCGAGGCCTTCGAGACCGGCATGGGCGAGGCCGCCTACACCTATCTGGCCGATCACGCCACCAAGCGCGTCGTCATCGATGTGCCCGCGTACGGACGCGCCACGGTTACCGTGCGCGTGAGCGGTGTCGACGCCGCCGCGGCCATCGCCGCTATCGATGTCGTCGCCCGTCCGCAGGCAACGCTCGACCTGCAGATCGCCCTGGACTCCCCCGTCAACGGCCAAGGCGTCGTGGGCTCCGTGCTGCGCGTGTGCGCTCACGAGTACGCCACCGTCAACGTAACCTGCACGCAGACGCTCGATGACAGCTGGATCGCGCTCGACGACACCGGTCTGTTCCTGGACGAGGGCGCGCGCGTCAACGTGCAGCACACCGTTCTGGGTGCCGGCGCCAGCGCCACCGGCCTTGCCGGCGACCTGCTGGGCGACACCGCCAAGGTGACCATCGATACCGATTACCTGGGTGCCCGCGAACAGGTGCGTGACTTTAACTACGAGCTGCGCCACCGCGGCCGCAAGACCGAGTGCGAGATCGACGCCAACGGCGTGCTGACTGGCACGTCAAAGAAGGTCTACCGCGGCACCATCGACCTCGTGCACGGCTGCAAGGGTGCCGTCGGCACCGAGCGCGAGACGGTGCTCTTGGCCAACAAGGGCGTCGACAACAAGACCGTTCCCGTCATCCTCTGCGACGAGGACGACGTCGCCGGCAACCACGGCGCCACCATCGGTCACGTCCGCGACGAGCAGCTGTTCTACCTCGCCTGCCGCGGCCTTGACCAAAACGCCGCCGAGGACCTGTTCATCCGCGCCAAGCTGGAGGACGCCGCGCTTTCCGCCATCGACGAGCGCACCCGCGCCGCCGTCGTTCGCTTGGGCAACAACCTAATCGACAACTTTGAGGAGGAGCTCGCATGATCGACACCGAGCACGTTAAATGCGATACCTGTACTGCCCCCGAGCCCATGGAGCTCGACGCCAGCGACGAGGCCTCGCGCGGCTGGCCTACCGTCGACATCGAGACCAATCCCTACAAGGCGCAGTTCCCGCTGTTCCAGCAGCACCCCGAGATCGCCTTCCTCGATAGCGCCGCTACCGCACAGCGCCCCGCCTGCGTGCTCGACGCCGAGCGCGACTTCTACCAGCGCATGAACGCCAACCCCCTGCGCGGCCTGTACTCGCTGTCCGTCGAGGCCACCGAGGCTATCGCGAAGGTGCGCCAGCAGATCGCCGATGTCATCGGCGCCCCCCAGGCCAACGAGGTCGTCTTCACCCGCAACACGAGCGAGTCGCTCAACCTGGTCGCCAAGAGCTTTGCGCCCACGGTGCTGGAGCCGGGCGACGAGGTCGTCATCACCATCATGGAGCACCACTCCAACCTGATCCCGTGGCAGCAGGTCTGCCGCGAGACCGGCGCCAAGCTCGTCTACCTCTACCCCACCAAGACCGGCCAGCTAACGACCGAGGAAGTTCTGTCCAAGGTGGGCCCCAAGACCAAGATCTTGGCCGTGGGTCAGGTCTCTAACGTGCTGGGCGTTGAGAATCCGGTCAAGAACCTCGGCAAGCTCGTGCACAAGTACGGCGGCTATCTGGTCGTCGACGGTGCGCAGTCGCTGCCGCACATGCCGGTCGATGTGGCCGATCTGGGAGCCGATTTCTTTGCCTTTAGCGCGCACAAGGCTATGGGCCCCATGGGCATCGGCGTGCTGTGGGGCAAGATGGACCTGCTCAACGCCATGCCGCCCATGCTTACCGGCGGCGAGATGATCGACTCGGTCACCGAGCAAGACGCCGTCTGGGCGCCCGTCCCCGAGAAATTCGAGGCCGGCACGCAGGACGCCGCCGGCATCTTCGCCACGGGCGCGGCGCTTGACTACCTGGTCAACACGGTAGGCTACGAAAACATCCAGACCCGTGAGAAGGCACTCGTCCACTACCTGATGGGCGAGCTCATGCAGCTCGACTTTGTCCAGATCATCGGCTCCATCTATTGGGACAACCACCACGGCGTCGTCAGCTTTAACGTCAAGGGCATCCACCCGCACGATGTCGCGAGCATCATGGACATGGACGGCGTTTGCATCCGCGCCGGTCACCACTGCGCGCAGCCTCTGCTCACCTGGCTGGGCGTCGAGAACCTTGCCTGCTGCCGCGCCAGCGTGGCCTTCTACAACGACAAGGCCGATATCGACAAGTTCATCGCCGGCCTGCATCACGTTTGGAGCACGTTCAATGGGTAATCTGTACACCTCTACCACGTTTATGGAGCACAACTCGCACCCCGACTACAAGTACGAGATGGATGCCCCCACGCACGAGCACGACGGCATCAACCCCAGCTGCGGCGATGAGCTCACTCTGCAGCTGCGTGTCGAGAACAACGTGATCGAGGAGGCCTCCTTTACCGGTCACGGCTGCGCCATCAGCCAGGCCAGCGCCGATATCATGGCCGACCTCATCACCGGCGAGACGGTCGAGGAAGCACGTCGTCTGGCAGGGCTTTTCCTCGCCATGATCCGTGGCGAGCAGCTCTCCGAGGAAGACCTGGAAGACCTGGACGAGGCCGCCCAGCTCCAGGACATCTCGCACATGCCCGCCCGCGTCAAATGCGCCGAGTTAGCCTGGCGCACCCTCGACGGCATGCTCACGGGACAAAATAATCAGTAGTAGTTGTCTCAAATCTGAAGAATTCTGTTGGCCGAATCGCTTAGCTTTCGCGATTCGGCCATTTTCTTTTCTGCCTTTATTTCGAGCTCTCGGCCTGCGCGTCCACCTGCGCATAAGCGCGCACAATGCGAGAAACGGTACTTTTGCCAATACCCGTATACCGCTCAATCTGACGCACCGTAAATCCGGCATCGCGCAATCCAACGATAACGGCATCGCGCCGCGCCGGCGGTGCGGCTTTAACCCCGTGGAGCGGAGCCCCGAGGCTCTTCGCCAACCTGTCGGCAAAGGCGTGGCGTTCCCACTCCGTCTCTTTCATATCGCACAGCACCGGTTCGCCGCCGTCGGGCATCGCTAGCGAATAGGCAATAAAGCCCTCGGCAGAACCAAAAAGTTCAAGTACACAAGAAGGATCGGAAAATCCCCTCGTGACATCGGCCGCATCGCTGTCGTAAGCGCGCAGATGCTCCGCAAAGCTGCTCCAGGGATAACGCTCGATTAGGCTAATGCCCTCCTCCTGCGGATCGGCGTGTACGGAGCGAATAGCCTCCATCACCTGCCAGTCGGTATCGAGCAAGCGGCGCTCAAAACGCTCACGAAATAGGCAGCCCGCGCGCCCAGCGCGCTTATTGAACCGACGAGCATACGTCAACAGCAGCCGCTGCATAGCAGCGCTCATTTCGTCCTCGTAATCCAAAAGCACCAGATCCACGTAGTCGCTCATGAGACACCAGGCCACAATCGTCACCTGGGCATCGCGGCAGCAGTCGCGCATCAGTTCCAAAAACTCCCACCGGTCCTCGTCGCTCTCAAAGATCAACTGCCCGCCCATACCGCGGGCACAAACATGGTAAAAACCGGTGATCGTTTTCCAAACGCGCTGCATGGCGCTCCCTTCGCCGGGATCTGCTTACCATCCAATACATCACGATTGAAACGTGCCATCAAAACATTCACGCAAAATGGCACCCGTCGACGGTAAAAGGCGGCAATCCGATGGCGAACGGCAATATAGCCACAGGTCAGGCAACGCAGCCTTGCCAAAAGCTTGACCACAACCGAGCCCCTTCAACGGACCGCACAACCACAAACAGTTTAGTTAAATCGTTTCAATTGAAAGTTCCGCGCTTCTCGCTACGAAAACTGAGCCGTTCGCCGAATATTCCGTGCATTTCGCGGTATTATAGGGGCTGCATGTCATGTCCCTTTCGAAGGGTCGCCCGGCAATCGCCAGCCACGACCCCCAGACGGGACGCCAACACGATAGAGAGGAGAGGCATGCAGTACTCACAGGAAGTGGAGAACATGTGCCCCGTTGCCAAGGGTGCATACCACGGCCCCGCACCCATCCCCGAGGAGGGCAAGTGGGTCCAGGCTAAGGAGATTTCCGACATCTCCGGTCTTACGCACGGTGTGGGTTGGTGCGCACCTCAGCAGGGCGCCTGCAAGCTCACGCTGAACGTCAAGGACGGCATCATCGAGGAGGCCCTCGTTGAGACCATCGGCTGCTCGGGCATGACCCACTCTGCCGCCATGGCTTCCGAGATCCTTCCCGGTAAGACCATCCTCGAGGCCCTCAACACCGACCTCGTCTGCGACGCCATCAACGTTGCTATGCGCGAGATCTTCCTGCAGATCGTTTACGGCCGCAGCCAGACCGCGTTCTCCGAGGGCGGCCTGCCCGTGGGCGCCTCCCTCGACGACCTCGGCAAGGGCCTTCGCTCTCAGGTCGGTACCATGTTCGGCACCAAGGCCAAGGGCGCTCGTTACCTCGAGCTCGCTCAGGGCTACGTCACCCGCATGGCTCTCAACGACAAGAACGAGATCATCGCGTTCGAGTTCCTGAACCTCGGCAAGTTCACCGACGCCGTCAAGGCCGGCAAGACCCCCGAGGAGGCCATCGCTGGCGCTATGGGCCACTATGGTCAGTGGGAGAACGCTGCCAAGTACATCGACCCGCGCACCGACGAGGAGACTCACTCCGTCGCCAGCGTGTTCCCGGTTCACGAGTAGAAAGGGAGGGAAATAACTATGACTGTTACGTTCGAAGGTTACGAGCGCCGCGCTGACAAGATCAACAAGTGCCTCGCCGACAACGGCATCGCCTCCCTCGAGGAAGCTCTGCAGATCTGCACCGACAAGGGCTTCAACCCGCGTGAGATCGTCAACAACACCCAGTCCATCGCCTTCCAGAACGCCGAGTGGGCCTACACCCTCGGCTGCGCTCTCGCTGTCAAGCGTGGCGCCAAGTCCGCTTCTGAGGCTGCTGCCATCATCGGCGAGGGCATCCAGGCCTTCACCGTTCCCGGCTCCGTCGCCGAGGACCGCAAGGTCGGTCTGGGCCACGGCAACCTGGGCGCCATGCTGCTCTCCGACGACACCGAGTGCTTCGCCTTCCTGGCTGGCCACGAGTCCTTCGCTGCCGCTGAGGGCGCTATCGGCCTGGCTCTGAACGCCAACAAGGCTCGCAAGAAGCCGCTGCGCGTTATCCTCAACGGTCTGGGCAAGGACGCCGCTCAGATCATCGCCCGCATCAACGGCTTCACCTACGTGAAGACCCAGTTCGACTACTTCACGGGCGAGCTCAAGGTCGTCGAGACCATCCCCTACTCCGATGGTCCCCGCGCCGCCGTCAACTGCTACGGCGCCGACGACGTCCGCGAGGGCGTTGCCATCATGTGGCACGAGAACGTCGACATCTCGATCACCGGTAACTCCACCAACCCCACGCGCTTCCAGCACCCCGTCGCTGGCACCTACAAGAAGGAGCGCCTCGAGGCTGGCAAGAAGTACTTCTCCGTCGCTTCTGGTGGCGGCACTGGCCGTACCCTGCACCCGGACAACATGGGCGCCGGCCCTGCCTCTTACGGCATGACCGACACCATGGGCCGTATGCACTCCGACGCCCAGTTCGCCGGTTCTTCCTCCGTGCCTGCGCACGTCGACATGATGGGTCTCATCGGCATGGGCAACAACCCCATGGTCGGTGCCACCGTTGCCTGCGCTGTCGCCGTCGAGGAGGCCCTCAAGGCCTAATCGCGCCCGCGCGATGCTCATGTAGTTGAGCTTTAGGGCCGCTACCCACCCGGGTAGTGGCCCTTTTTTGTCCCTCCCTCAGTTGCGGTGAAATAGTTCCTAAACAGCCGCCCCTCCTTCCAAACAGGAACTATTCCACCGCAACTTCTTAGCGGTCCTCCCGGTATACCAGTTGCGAGTAAATACAGGCCATCTGACTGCTCCAGAAGCCTTGTGAGTCCCAATTTCACCGCAACTTATTGAGAAGACTATGTTGGGCGATAAAGCATCGGTAACGCCCACCTTCCATTTTGGCCCTTTACCGAATACCTATGTCTTCACGATACCTTTGCCGATCACCCGTGCGACAATGCGCGAACGAGAAAGGAATCCTATGGAATCAACTGATGTACTGGTAATCGGATCGGGCATCGCGGGCCTTTGCGCCGCCATAGAAGCAGCACGCGCGGGCGCGACCGTTGCCATCGCATGCGCTGGCAAGACCATGAGCGGATCGAGCTTCTTCCCGGGCACCTGGGGCCTCGGGCTTATTGGTCCCGTCGACAAAGACGACGAACAAGACCTTATCGACACCATCCAAACCGTCGGTGGCGGCGTTGCCGACCCCGAACTCGTCCAGACGTTCGTCCACGGCATTCCCAAGGCGATTGACTGGCTCGAACAGGATCTGGGCGTAGAACTCCAGCGTCCGCAAAGCGCCGAAAGCGCCCAGCAAAAGCAATTTATTCCCTGCTTTGACCATAAGACACGCAATTGGCGCGGCCTGACCCGAAAGCCTCTTGAAGACGCGTGTGCGGCCCAGATCAAGTCTCTTGGCATTCGTCTGCTCCCCCGACACGAGCTTATAGACCTTGTTGAAAGCACAACCGGAAAGATTACCGGCGCCGTGCTCTTCAACCAAACGGACGAGCGCATTGTGACCTTTACAGCCAAGGCCACTATCATCGCCGCCGGCGGTACCGGCGGTCTATTCGAGCGCAGCCTCACTTCCGCCGACGTGCTCAGCTCATCACAAGCCATCGCGCGGTCGCACGGTGCGTCCCTTACTAATATAGAGTTCATGCAGATGATGCCCGGATTCATTGAGCCTAAGCGCAACCTTGTCTTTAACGAGAAGACCTGGCGCTACGTCAAGTTCGACCAGCCGGTCGATATCGCCGACGTCAAGCTGGACGATTTGCTTGAACAGCGCTCCGGATATGGTCCCTTCACTTCACGCCTGGCTTCCCGCGCCATCGATCTTGCCATCGATCAAGCGGGTGCCGAAGGCCTGGCGCTCCACTACGACTTCCCGCGAGAGAATGTCCCCGAGTTCGTGCAGACATTTGCCACTTGGCTACAAGACGAGCATGGTATCGCTCCGAGCGACGAGATACGTGTGGCGATGTATGCCCACGCCGCTAACGGCGGTATCAAGATCGACAAGACCACGTACACGGGCGTTGAGGGCCTCTACGCCTGTGGCGAGGCAACAGGCGGCATGCACGGCGCCGACCGCATCGGAGGGCTGTCGAGCGCCAATGGCATCGTATTCGGGCGTATCGCGGGCGCATCGGCGGCTCGAGCAGCACTGGACGCTCCCGAGACTGACGCACCGGTGGATGTCGCCCTCCCCGAGCATGGCATCGCTACAGCAGTCGCCGAGCGCCTAACCCGCTGCCTCAAACACACAATGAGCACCTACTGCATGATCAACAGGACCGAACCAGGCCTATCCGAGGCGCTTCAAGAGCTTGAAAGCCTACAAGACGAGGCGACGTCGCTGCATAAGCCGCACGCCAATGACAGCGAAATCGCTGCCCTCGCCCGCCTAAAGTCGCAGATTCAGCTGGCTGCGGAGATGGTCAAAGCCATGCGCAAACGGACTGAAAGCCTCGGTTCGCACTATCGAGCAGACTGAATCGATTCACACTTTGAGTTTGATCACAATTTCTCAACATGCATCGAGCCCCGTAAGTATGATTCCCCCAAGGAGAACACGCTTACGGGGCTTGAGCCGTGTTTTCCCTAAGGGAATCACGGTGCAGACAGCTCAGCTCCGCGCCCTTTCGGGTTCGACCCCATGTGAGGTCAACGAAAAAAGCGACCAGCCGAAGCCAGTCGCTTTAACATGCTTTGGTGGGCCGTCAGGGGTTCGAACCCTGGACCTTGGGATTAAGAGTCCCCTGCTCTACCAACTGAGCTAACGACCCAAAGCTAAAGTCCGTTATGGCTGGACTTTAGAGGAGATATCGTATGGTGGGCCGTCAGGGGGTCGAACCCTGGACCTTGGGATTAAGAGTCCCCTGCTCTACCAACTGAGCTAACGACCCGATATCAACACGAAGCAAGAACTGGGGTGGGTAAAGGGACTCGAACCCTCGACCTACGGGACCACAACCCGTCGCTCTAGCCAACTGAGCTACACCCACCGTGTCCTGTGCGCTTCGCGCTCGACTATTATTGCAAGGAACGCCATGCGATGCAAGCCCCAATTTTCAAGAATTTTGAAAAGAGTTTTTCGAGTGCGTTTCGAGCAATTCCCACCCTTTTCATAGGAGTAAACTTGCCCCACTGCAAACCCTCGAAAGGACCGTCATGAAAGAACTCTCCAATCGCACGGCATCATTCACCGATTCGGTCATCCGCCGCATGACACGCATCTCCAATAAGTACGGTGCCGTCAACCTCTCGCAGGGCTTCCCTGACTTCGATCCCCCGGCGCAGCTGCTCAACAGCCTGAGCACCATCGCCGCCGACCCCAAGCCGCTCTATCACCAGTACTCCATCACCTGGGGCTCCCAGGCCATGCGCGAGGCGCTCGCTGCCAAGCAGGAGCACTTTATGGGCATGCCGGTCGACCCCAACCAGAACATCGTGGTCACCTGTGGCTCCACCGAGGCCATGATGGCCGCCATGATGACGGTTACGAACCCCGGAGACAAGGTCGTCATCTTCTCGCCGTTCTACGAGAACTACGGCGCCGATACCATCCTCTCAGGTGCCGAGCCCATCTACGTGCCGCTCAACCCGCCCACGTTCGAATTCGATCGCGAGGTCCTCGAGGCGGCCTTCCGTGATAACGATCCCAAGGCGATTGTCCTGTGCAACCCTTCCAACCCTTGCGGCAAGGTCTTTACGCGCGAGGAGCTCACCTTTATCGCCGACCTCTGCAAAAAGTACGACGCCTACTGCATCACCGACGAGGTGTACGAGCACATCGTCTACGCGCCCCACGAGCACGTCTATATGGCCACGCTGCCCGGCATGTTCGAGCGCACTATCAGCTGCAGCTCGCTGTCTAAGACGTACTCCATCACCGGCTGGCGTCTGGGCTACACCATTGCCCCGACCCAGATCACCGAGCGCATCAAGAAGGTCCACGACTTTCTCACCGTGGGTGCCGCCGCTCCCCTGCAGGAAGCCGTCGTCACCGCCCTCAAATTCGACGACAGCTATTACCAGGAGGTCCTCGACCTCTACACCGCCAAACGCGACCTGTTCTGCCAGGGGCTCGATAGCATCGGTCTTGAGCACAACGTGCCGCAGGGCGCCTACTACGTCATGATGGACATCTCTGAGTTTGGCTATGACAGCGACCTCGAATTCTGCGAGGACCTCGCGTCTAAGGTGGGCGTGGGCGCCGTGCCCGGCTCGAGCTTCTTCCGCGAGCCCGTCAACCATCTGATTCGTTTCCACTTTGCCAAGCGAGACGAGACGCTTAACGCGGCGCTGGAGAACCTCAAGTCGCTACGTGATAAAATCAAGCCGCGCGGGTAAGGACGGCCCGGCAGCTAAAGTAACCAAAGAAGCCTCGCACCGCCCGCCGCGTTGCGAGGCTTCTTTTTATAGCGCTTTCTTAAATGGTTTAGAGCTCTATACTTTAGTCACGGAGCAACTCGTCCCAGAGAGAGGAATACTATGGCAGAACAGCAGCTTATCGGAGCGCTCGAGGCCGGCGGCACCAAGATGGTCTGCGCCACGGGCTATGCAGACGGTACGGTCCTGGAGCGTGAGCAGATCGCGACCACGACCCCGCAGGAGACCGTTGAGGCCGTCAATGCATGGTTTGCCGACAAGGGCATCGCCGCGCTGGGCATCGGCGCCTTTGGGCCCACCGCGGTCAACCCCGCCTCGCCCCAATACGGCAAGATCCTGGAGACGCCCAAAACGGCATGGCGCTACTTCGACCTGCTGGGCACCATCCAAAACGAGCTCAATATTCCCTGTGGCTACGACACCGATGTCAACGTCGCCTGCCTGGGCGAGGTCACCTTTGGTTGCGCCCAGGGCCTCACGGACGTGGTCTACCTGACCATCGGCACCGGCGTGGGCGCCGGCGTTCTCTCGGGCGGTAAGCTCGTGCATGGCATGATGCATCCCGAGGCCGGCCACATCCTGGTCACGCGCGACCCGCGCGACACCATCGGCGAGCATAGCGCTTGCCCCTTCCACGACAACTGCCTCGAGGGCCTCATCGCCGGCCCCGGCGTTAAAAAGCGCTGGGATGGCAAGAGCGCCGGAGACATGGCCGATGACCCGGAGGCCATGGACCTGCTCGCAGGCTATCTGGCACAGGCGCTCATGACCTACACGCTGTGCTACGCGCCGCAAAAGATCATCATCGGCGGCGGCGTGGCCGACCACACCCCCATCGTGCCGCTCGCACGCAAAAAGTGCGCCGAGATGCTCAACGGCTATATCGTCACGCCCGAGGTCAACGACATCGATACCTACATTGTCAACAACAGCCTCGATGGCAAGCAGGGCATCATGGGCTGCCTCGCCCTGGGCGCCCAGGCGCTCCAGTAAAGGACACATCAACGGGGCGCGGCGTAGCCAAACTCGTAAAACGCCCGGACAACGCCGTCACGCCCCGCAGGAGCCCTCAAACGCATAAGGCCGCCTAGGACCAAGCAAACGTCCTAGGCGGCCTTTTTGGTACATATCAGCGACCGTAAGAGATATCGGAGCACGACGCCTGTCGTCGCCCCGCAGCAGTCGATCATCACATCGGTAATCATGCCGGCGCGACCGGGCACAAAAAGCTGAATCGTCTCGTCGATAGAGGGAACGAGCAGCAAGAACACCGCCGTGGGCAGCAACACATCAAACGTGCGTCGGCCTTCGAGGTCAAAGGCGTGCGTCGCCAAGATGCCAAGCACCATGTACTCGGTAAAATGAGCGCATTTGCGCACGACGAAGTTGGTCACCCACTCGTATGGAAGCCCCAGGGCCTGCAAAAAGCCGCGAATGGATTCCATGATCGACAAGCTCAACGAACCAGACCCCGTACCGGGAACCAGCGAATTGCCCCAAATGACGAGCACCATGGCGCAGGCGGCAAGTGCCCATTTTCGATTGACCTTAACCATGCGGCAATTATGCCTCCGCGCGCAGCGGCGTAAAGCTGGCGGTACCGCCCTCGATAACGCTCAGATAGGCACGGCCCGTGCGCTTGACGGCCGCAGACTGCAGACGGTTGATCTCTTCCTCGAGAATCTGATTGACGCGCTCGTGGCGGCGGTTTTCCATAACGCCGGCAGCGATAGCCTCGGCGCGCTCGATACCCTCGCGTGAGATACGCGCGGTATCCTCGGGAAGCACGGAGCTGTGGCGGCCGACATAGACGGGAGCAACCGAGACAGGTGAGGCTGCAGGCGTGGGCACCGCCACGGGGGCGGGCTCGGCAGCCTCGGCCATGATCGCCATGGCGGCGGCCCACATGTCCTCGTGGCCCGAATAATCGGCCATGGGGATATCTTCCTCGAGAGAGGCATCGGGGAGACTATCGGTATCCACGCGATCTTGGGTATCGATAGAAGCAGTGATGGCGGCAGGCTCGTCCAGATCGGAGAGATCCACACCCTTGGCATCGGAAATGATGGGCATGCTGGCGAGCTTGGCGTTGTACGGCGCCGCCTCCGCGGCCTGCATTTGGGCCGAAGCGCCCCAAAGCGAGCTTTCGGCAGCACGGCGAGCGGCAATGGTCTCCTCGTCGACAGCCAGGGGCTCATCGGCAAAGGGGTCGGCGACAGGAGCCGCCTGAGCTGCGCTCTGTTGGCCGGCCGAAGCAGCCGACGCGGCAGAGGCGTACGCAGCCGACGACGCGCCGTTATAGGCGGCATTGTTGGCTGCGTTGGCTACAAGCGCCACGAAGGCTGCGGTGCTGCCCACAGGGGCTGCATGAGAGCCCGAGACGGCGCGTGCGGCAGCGGCAATGTCATCGCGATTGTAAGAACCGGTCTTTCCACCGTTGGTGAGCTCGTCGATTGCGACCTGGTAGACATCGCGCGAACGCACGGGATCGCAGCTGACCGGGGAATCGTCATCGAGCATACTGTCGATCATAGACCAGGCCTCGGCCTCATCCATGGCGTTAGCCGCGCGCGCGATGGTGGGAACGCCATCGTCGGCGTGGCGGCGCTGGAACGCACCGGTCAGGCCGGAGAGAAATGCGGAAGAAGGCTGTGCGGCATTGGCCTGATCGGCCGGGGCCGCAGGCTGAGGCGCCGCCCCCTGCTGCTGCGCGGGAATCGAGGCGGTCTTGAACTCGTTATGGGTACGGCCAAACTGAGCGGCGCCGCCCACGGCATCGGGCTCAAACAGGCGGCCATCACGCTCAGCGCGATACTCGGAGATGCCCAGCGAGGCTGCGTAGATGCCCACGCCCGCCACCGCACCAACGGCGAAGGGAACCGCGCCCGCGACAACCGTCTCGTTGACCGACGAGAACGGCAACGTCGCAGCATACATCACCACGGGGGCGGCAAGGCCGATCCCGCAGGAAAGTCCGGCAAGGACTGCTCGTTGTGTTGCATCAGAAGAAGCCATGAGCTCTCCCCATCTTCCAGCACCCAAATCGCATCATTTAGTTGGCTGCGCGAGAGAAGATGAAGCGGGACATGCGTCCCAAAGCAACGGTATATGGTTCGTTTCATCTGCGTTTTCCGTCGCGAAGCTTAAAAGTTATTATGCGAAACCGACCCTCCGATTGCAAGCGATGAGGCCGGATTATGGCTCGAAAACCGCTGCTTGTCGGTCATAAGGTCAAAAAATGTTGCCGAGTGGCGCCGTAAAGAAAGGGCCGGGGCATAAACCCCGGCCCGATTGCCCGTTCTTATGGCGATATAGCGTGCGGCTTTTGGTCTAAAACGTCTGCTCGTAGTCGCTGTGCTTTTTGGCCGAACGCACCAGGAACTCCTGGTTGGTGTTGGTGCCCTTAAGGCCCTTGATAAACGACGCCGCCGCGCGCTCGGTGTTGTTCATACCGGCGAGGATGCGACGCAGGCCAAACACAAACGGGCGCATCTGCTCGTCGACCAGCAGGTCCTCGTTGCGCGTACCGGAGGCAACGGGGTCGATGGCCGGGAAGATGCGGCGATCGGCAAGATCGCGGTCGAGCTTGAGCTCCATGTTGCCGGTGCCCTTGAACTCCTCAAAGATGACCTCATCCATCTTGGAGCCGGTGTCGATAAGGGCGGAGGCGAGGATGGTGAGCGAGCCGCCGTTTTCGATATTGCGGGCTGCACCCAGGAAACGCTTGGGCGGATAGAGAGCTGCCGAATCGACGCCGCCCGAAAGGATACGGCCCGAGGCGGGTGCCGCCAGGTTGTAGGCGCGCGCAAGACGTGTGATGGAGTCGAGCACCACCACGACATCGCCGCCCAGCTCCACAATGCGCTTGGCACGCTCGATGACGAGCTCGGCCACGCGGGTGTGGTTGTCGGCGGGCATATCGAAGGTCGAGGCCACGACCTCGCCCTTGATAGAGCGCTGCATATCGGTGACCTCTTCGGGGCGCTCGTCGACGAGCAGGCAGATGAGGTGCACCTCGGGGTTGTTGATTGAGATGGACTGGCAGATCTTCTTAAGGATCGTTGTCTTGCCGGCCTTGGGCGGCGACACAATCAGGCCACGCTGGCCCTTGCCGATCGGCGACACGATATCGATGGCGCGACCGGTGATGGAATCCTTGCCATGCTCCATGCGCAGCGGCTCGTTGGGATAGACCGGGGTAAGGTCGCCGAACTTGGGGCGGTTGCGGATCTGCTCGGGATCCATGCCGTTAACGGTCGTGATCTTGGCGAGGCCGGCTCGCTTGTCGCCGCCGCGCGAGGGGCGCAGCGAACCCTCGATGACATCGCCCGTGCGCAGGCGTGCGGAGCGGATGAGGTAAGCGGGGACGAAGGCGTCTTCGTTGGACTTCATGTAACCGTGGGCATGGATGATGCCGGAGCTGTCCGGGCGAATCTGCAGGATGCCCTTAATATCGCGGAAGCCCTCGGCCTTCGCGGCGGTCGTGTAGATCTCCTCGACAAGCTCGGCCTTCTTCTTGCCGGTCGTCTCGATCTCGAACTCTTTTGCCTTCTCGCGCAGCTCGGCGACCTTCATGGCCGCAAGCTCCTCGCGCGAAAGCGTGGGCTCGGTGGGGGCGGCGTTGCGCTCCTTGTTGCGCTGCTTGCGGTCGCGCTGACGGCTGCGGCGGTCGTTGTTGCGATCGTCCTTGCGGTCGTTGCGCTCGTCGTTGCGCTTGTGCTGACGACGGTTGGGACGGGTGCCCTCTTCGTTCTCGACGCCCCCGTCAGCCGCGGCTGCGGGTGTATCGGTGCCGGACGGAGCCTCGCCCTCTGCCTTGGCGTCGGCGTTGGCATGGGCGCTGGGATCGGCGTCGCCCTGCTGCTCGGCAAACTTGGCCTTTGCGGACTTCTTGCGCGTACGCTTGGGCTTATCAGTTGCCGGTTGGTCGACGTTCTCGGCCTCGGAAGCGGCATCGGCGGTTGCCTCGGAGGACTTGTCGTCGACGGACTTGGCCTCAGCCTTGACCTTCGCCTTCGTCGAGCGCTTTGCCGCGGTGCGACGGCTGCGGCCGGGACGGACATCGGCGGGCTCGGCATCGGCAGATGCGGGAGCCTCGGTGGACGGAGCGTCCTGGACCAGGGCATCGACCGTGGCCGTAGGCTCGGCCGTCACCGCTGCGCCCTGGGCAGCAGCTGCTGCGGCAGCGGCTTTCTCGGCCTCAACATACGCCTTGGGCTTGCGGCCGCGACGATGCGGGCGCAGAGCCGGATCAACGACGGGAACCTCGTTGACTTCAGCGTGCACGACGGGCTCAGCGGAGGAAGCACCCTCCCCTGCCGCAGAACGAGCCGGAGCTTCAGCGACCTCAGGAGTCAGCTGCTCGACGGGCTGCTGCGTCTTGGCTGCCGTACGGCGACGCGTGCGCGGTGCCGGCTTCTCGGCCGACTGTTCGGCAGCAGGAGCCTCGGGGGCGACCGGCGCAGCGAACTCAGTCAATGCCGCGGCCTCGCGCTCGGCAGCGCGACGGCGGGCACGCACAACCTGGGCCTCGCTAATCTGCGCCAGTGCACGGGCCTGCGCGACCTCATCGGAAATGGGGGCCGAAGCATCGGTGGCAACGGGGCGCTTCGCGCGCGTGGTGCGCGTCGTACGACGCTTGGGCTTTGCAGCCTCCTCGCCGTCCGCAGCAGACTTGGCCAAACGACGCGTGCGCTTAGGCTTAGCGGGAGCAGCCTCCTCGCTAGCAACGGGCGTGGTGGGCGCGGCGGCCTTAAGCGCCTCGGGAGCCGAGACCTGCGCCGGCGCGGAAAGCACGGCCTGGTCCGACGTAACCGGTGCAGCGGGAGCCGTTTGCGTCGTCGTTATTTCGTTTTCTTGTTGTTGATCAGACACAGTGTTTGCTCAACTTTCTTTTCAAGCCCTGTGATCACATGCTCCCTGCATAAACCTTCAGGGCGGCTAAACAGTCTAGCTCCGTCAAATACCGACGGACATCATTGATCTGTATAGAGATGATTGCGTTATATACGCAGCGTTAGTGTAACACAACCGCAACCACCTGCAACTTAGTCATCGGGGACGTTCTTAAACGACTACTCAAAAGGGATGCTCTTTACAAAGTTCCGGCGTACACCATCGCCACATCATAAGCTGCGGTGAAATAGTTCCCAAATCCCGGCCGGCACCTCTCAAGCAGGAACCATTCCACCGCAACTCATAAGAAGAAGGCAGATCAAGCCTCAAGCATCGAGAAAACGGAACAGCTAAGGGACAAGGGCATCGGCCCCAAGATCGATGTGCCACGAATCGCGCCCATCTACTACGTTTGCCCCCGCACCCCTGACCATACTCACTTTTTTTCGAAAGTCGCAGACCTGCTACCTGCGGTTTTAATATTGCGATTTTCGGCGTGGTTCGGGGTACGCACTTAAACGTAGTAGATGCCCCCGATTCTTGGCAGAAGGTATCCCACCGCTCCTCCACGGGACAAAAATGATCCGTTTTCCTCCGTCCCCTAGGGTCATTTTCAAAACTATGGCTGTTTACTACGATGAATCGCTCAACCACGACCACGCCAAAAAACCGAAAAAATAAAACCCCAGCTAGATGGCTTGCACTTTTCGGTGAAAAGCCCGTGTGATTGGAATCCCTCGATTCATCGTAGTAAACCGGTATAGTTGCGATTTGGTAGCATTTTCCAGCAAACCAAACAGTCTCGAAAAATGCAAAAAACCCGACCTCCGCATGGGAGATCGGGCTTAGAAGGCTCAGTTAAACCAAACCAACGCAGTCAAACGACCAGCGCTTACATCTGCTCGGGAGCAGAAACGCCAACGAGGGTAAGCACCAGGGCGAGCGTCACGCGGACGGCGTCGCAAGCGGCCAGACGGGCGCGCGAGAGCTCGGGGTCGACGGGACGGCCCTCGCTCGGCAGAACCTGGCAGGCAGCGTAGAAGCTGTGGAAGTCGCCGGCGAGCTCCTCGGCAAAGTGCGTCAGGCGGAACGGGGCGCGATCGCGAGCGCAGCTACCGATGAGGTCGGTGAGCTCGTTGAGCTTACGCGAAAGGGCAAGCTCGGTCGGGTCGGTCAGCAGCGAGTAATCGACGTTCTCGCCAATAGCCTTCTCGGCGACGGCCTTCATGCCCATCTCGGCGGCCTGCTCGGCGGTAACGTCGGCGGCACGGCGCAGGATGGAGCACACGCGAGCGTGAGCGTACTGCACGTAGTACACCGGGTTGGAGTTGTCGCGCTTCTTGACGGCCTCAATGTCGAAGTCGACCATCTGGTTGGAGCTCTTGGAGATGAGCGTGTAGCGGGCGGCGTCAGAGCCGACCTCGTCGACGAGTTCCTGCAGGGTCACCATGGTGCCCTTGCGCTTGGACATACGGACAGGCTTGCCGTTGCGCAGCAGGTTGACGAGCTGGCCCAGCAGAACCTCAAACTTGCCGGGATAGCCAAGAGCGTCGCAGACGCAGCGGACGCGGTCGATGTAGCCGTGGTGGTCGGCGCCCCAGATGTCGATGACGTGGTCGACACGCTGGAACTTATCCCAGTGATAGGCAACGTCGGAGGCGAAGTAGGTGTACTCGCCGTCGGACTTGATCAGGACGCGGTCCTTGTCGTCGCCCAGATCGGTGGAGCGGAACCACAGGGCGCCGTCCTTGGTGTAGAGGTAGCCCATCTTGTCGAGCTTCTCAAAGGCGCGGTCGACGGCGGAGGTGCCGGCGGTCTCGCCCTCGGTGTCCTTCACGTACAGGGAGCGCTCGGAGAACCAACGATCGAAGTCGCAGTTAACGGCGTGGCAGAGGTCGCGCATGTTGTCGACCATCTTTACGTAGCCGCGCTCGCGGAAGCTCTCCATGCGCTCCTGCGGATCGGCGTTGACCCACTTGTCGCCGTCGGTGCGCCAGAACTCGGCAGCCTCGTCGATGATGTAGTCGCCGCCGTAGGAGTCCTTGCCCAGAGTCTCGGCAAAGTTGTCCTGATACGGATGGGTCTCGGGGTGCTCGTCGCCCTCGTCGGCAACAAAGGCGTCGCGGTCGGCGATCAGAAGCTTGTGAGCCTCGTCGATATCCACGCCCTGCTTGGCGATGATATCGGCAAGCTGCATATAGCGCGTGCTGATGGAGTTGCCGAAGGTGTTCATCTGAGAGCCGTGGTCGTTGATGTAGAACTCACGCTGGATGTCGTAACCGGCGTGGTCCATCACACGACAAAGGGAGTCGCCCAGAGCGGCCCAGCGACCATGACCGATGTGCATGGGGCCGACGGGGTTGGCGGAGACGAACTCGACCTGGGTCTTCAGGCCGCCACCGACGTTGGACTTAGCGAAGTCCATACCCTTCTCGCGGGCCTCGCCAAAGATGGCGTTCTTGACGGCGACGGAGAGGTAGAAGTTGATGAAGCCAGGACCGGCGATCTCGACCTTCTCGATCGCGTGGTCCTCGGGCATATGGGCAACGACGGCCTCTGCGATCTTGCGCGGGGCGCAGTGAGCCAGCTTGGCGGACTTCAGGGCCATGGTGGAGGTCCACTCGCCATGAGAAGTATCAGCCGGTCGCTCGATAGCGCAATCGTCAAGTTCAAATGCGGAAAGGTCGCCGGCCTCCTGGGCCGCAGCAAGCGCAGCGCGTACCAGCTCTTCAATCTTCTCGGGCATAGATCCTCCTTGTGTTAAAGCCCCCGAGCTCTTGGTCACTCGTAGGGCAAAAGCCAGAGTTTGTAGCACTCTATCACAAGCGGTAACTACTGTCGCAGGGTAAAGCTAATAGATATTGCATATGCACAAAAATGACTACCGCTCTTGCGCGGCGGTACAAAGTTGGCGGTTTGCCTGCTGTTTATACACGTTCTAGAAATGCATAAACGTATGAATAAGCCGTTCTATTTATCGAATACTCTTACCTATCGGAGTTGTGTGCTTTTCCTGCATAAAGTGATGGTTTGCGCACGTCAGCGTGGTATTCTTAACATACGTAAATTCGTATAAGTTGGAGGTAGCATGTTCTCAATCGGTCAACACGTCATTCATCCGGGTCAGGGAGTCTGCACCGTCGTCGGCTTTAGGGACGACACACCGCAGCCCATGTTGTTGCTCGAGACCAAGCAGGGACATGCGCAGACGATTCTCATGTACCCCGTGGCGCAGGCCGACCGTCTGCATGCCGCTATCTCCCAGCAAGATGCAGAGCACCTGCTGAGCCACTACGATGAGCTGGAGTGCGACACCTTTACCGAGCGCAATAGCTCGCTCGAGGAGACGCACTTTAAGCAGCAGCTCAAGCTGGGCGCGCCCGAGACGGTTCGCGTGGCAAAAACCATGATGCACCGTATTCGCCAGGCCGAGGAAGCAGATAAAAAGCCCAGCTCCTACTACATGCGCGTACTTAAGGAAGCCAAGCGCCGCTCCATCGAGGAGTTCGCCGTGGCCCTGGGTGTCACCGAAGAGGCCGCCGAAGCCCGCCTAGCCCAAGCCGCCCTCAACTAACCTGCCCACGCCAAAACCACCACAAAGGGGACAGGCACCTTTGTGGTGGTTTTTTCGTTCTAGTCGTTCTAGTAGTATTCATTCTTAGCGATACCTACGAACACAAGGAGTCTTTTATGGCAGAGCTGCTTTCCGCCGGAATCACCCGCGACCGTGCGTTCGAATTGCTCAACGAGCACAACAAAGACCCGTTCCACATCACCCACGGCGAAACGGTCGAGGGCACCATGCGCTACTTTGCGCGCGAGTTCGACCCCGAGAACGAGGAGTTTTGGGGCATCGTCGGCCTGCTACACGACCTGGATTGGGAGGAACATGAGGACGACCCCATGAACCACACTATCTATGCGGCCGAGATTCTTGAGGGCGAGGGCGCATCGCCTGAGCTCATCCGCGCCATCCAGACGCACACGTCCGATTTCAACTCTTCGCTGCCCAAGCCCGAGCTGCAGATGGAAAAGATCCTGTTTGCCTGCGACGAGCTCACCGGCCTGATCGGTGCTGCCGTGATCATGCGTCCGAGCAAAAGCGTCATGGACTTTACGACTAAGTCGCTCAAGAAAAAGTTCAAGGACAAGCGCTTTGCCGCCGGCTGCTCGCGCGACGTGATTTCACAGGGCGCCGAGATGCTGGGCTGGGAGCTCCCCGAGCTCTTCGACCGCACCATCGCAGCAATGCAGTCCTTCGCCCCCGACCGCGACACCTTCCAGGCCTAACCGCCCACGCCACCTATAACCACCACGAAGGTGCCTGTCCCCTTTGTGGTGGTTTTTCGTTTGCGAGAGGTTTAGGGGCGGACCTGGCCGGTGCCGCGGAGCTTATATTTGTAGGTGGTGAGGGCCTCGGCGGCAAAGGGGCCGCGGGCGTGGAGCTTTTGGGTCGAGATGCCGATCTCGGCGCCCAGGCCAAACTCGCCGCCGTCGGTGAAGCGCGTGCTGGCGTTGGCGTACACGGCCGAGGCGTCGACCGCATCCAGGAAGCGCTCGCAGGCATCCTCGTCCTCGGCGATGATGGCCTCGGAATGCATGGTGCCGTAGCGGTTGATGTGTGCGATGGCCTCGTCCTCGTTTGCCACGACCTTCACGCTCATCTCGAGCGCCAGATACTCGCGTCCCCAGTCCTCCTCGGTTGCGGCAACAAAGTCATCGCCCTCGGCAAGACCGGCATCGGCGCATGCGGCGCACGTGGCCTCGTCACCGTGAATCAGCACGCCGTGGTCGTGCAGCACGGCCACGGCCGCCGGCAAAAACGAATCTGCCACGGCGCGGTCGACCAGCAGCGACTCAGCGGCATTGCACACGCCCACGCGCTGGGTCTTGGCATTGACGATAATGTTGAGCGCCTTGTCAAAGTCAGCGGATTCATGCACGTAGATGTGGCAGTTGCCTGTACCCGTCTCGATCACCGGCACAAGCGACTCGCGCACGCAGCGCTGGATCAGGCCCGCACCGCCACGCGGAATGAGCACATCGACGATGCCGCGAAGCTTCATGAGCTCGCCGGTGGCCTCGCGGTCGGTAGACTCAATCATCGAGACGGCCTCGCGCGGGAAGCCCTGCGCCTCGAGGGCATCGGCCAGCAGTTCGGCAATCATGGCGCACGAGTGATAGGCCAACGAACCGCCGCGCAGGATGCAGGCGTTGCCGGTGCGGATGCAGATGCCAGCGGCATCGGCCGTCACGTTGGGACGCGCCTCATACACCATGGCAACCAGACCCAGCGGCACGCTCACGCGGGTCAGGTCCACACCACTTGCAAGCACGCGGTGGTCGAGCACGCGGCCGACAGGATCGGGCAGCTCAGCGAGCTTCTCCAGGCCGGCGGCCATACTCTCGACGCGCTCGGGCGTCAGCAACAGGCGATCGAGCAGGCCAGCCGAGGTGCCTGCATCACGCGCGGCGGACATATCGAGCTCGTTGGCGGCAACGATGGAATCGACGCCGTCGCGCAGCGCCGCGGCCATGGCGCGCACGGCCTCCTGGCGCTGGACATCGCTCGCCGTGGCAAGCGCGCCCGAAGCGGCCTTGGCCTCAACGGCAAGATCGTGAACGTAGGTGGCTATATCGACCGACATGAACGGCCCTTTCTCTTAGATGTTTGCCAACCATGGTAGCCGATTTGCACGCATCCTCGCAGACGGCGGTAGAATTGGTCAACCCGAAACACCGCAACGAATGGAAGCATCACATGGCGCTCATCACTTCGTACCACGTCCCCGGCCTCTACGTCGAGGACCACAGCATCGACGTCCCCCTCGACTGGCGCGGCCTGGAGCCCATGCTTTTGGCCGTCGGCAGTACCATGCGCCGCGGCGCAATGCCGGCGCCCATCGCCGGTGCACCCGAAAGCATCAAGCTCTTCTACCGTGTGGTTTGCGCACCCGACCGCATTAACGACGACTTGCCGCTCCTCCTCTTTTTGCAGGGCGGCCCCGGCGGCGAGAGCCCGCGTCCGCTGTCGCCCACAAGCGATGGCTGGATCGAGGAGGCCGTCAAGCATTTCCGCGTCGTGCTGCCCGACCAGCGAGGTACCGGGCGCAGCAGCTGCGTAGACGGGCGTACGATCGCGGCTCTGGGCGATCGCGCCGAGGCAGCAGGAGCCGATGCGGCCCACTCGCAGGCGGACTTCCTCAAGCGCCACCTCGCCAGCTCCATCGTGCGCGATTTTGAGTACCTGCGCCTGGTGGGCTTTGGCGGCAAGCCCTGGGTCACACTCGGGCAGAGCTACGGCGGCTTTTTGACGTTGAGCTATCTATCGCTTTTCCCCGAGGGCGTAACGGCAAGCTTTACCTGCGGCGGCATTCCGCACGTGCCGGCGAGCGCCAGCGAGGTCTACGCGCACACCTTCCCGCGCATGGCGGCCAAGACCCAGCAGTATTATGACCGCTACCCCGCCGACGTCGAACGCGTGGCGGCCCTGGCAGATGCCCTCGAGGAGCAAAAGCCCGCACTGCCCGACGGCTCGCCGATGACGGTCGAGCGCCTGCAGCTCATGGGCAGCGACTTTGGCATGAAGCCGAGCTTTGAGCGCATGCACTGGATTATCGACCACGCGTTTGTTGATGGCGACGGTACGCTGAGCTGCGGTTCCTCGGTATCCGACAGCTTTTTGATGCACGCCTTCGAGCGCACCAACACGCGCACAAACCCGCTTTACTGGACGCTGCAGGAGTTCATCTACGCCGACGGCGACACCATGCCCATTCACTGGGCTGCAGCCGAGGAAAAGGCCCATCGCGCCGAGTTCGACACGCTCGCGCGCCCGCTCATGTTTACCGGCGAGGCCATGTTCCCGTGGATGTTTGAGCAGATGCCTGAGCTCAAGCCCTTCAAGCCCGCCATGGACCTGCTGATGGAAGACACCAGCTGGGACAAGATCTACGACCCGCAGCGCCTAGCGTGCAACGAGGTGCCACTCCAGGCCGCGGTGTACTTCGACGACATGTACGTGGACTCGGGCTTGCAGCTCGACACGCTCAGCCGCGTGGGCAACTCGCATGCCTGGGTGACCAACGAGTTTGAGCACGATGGCCTGCACGGCAGCGCGGTGTTCAAGCACCTCTTCGACGAAGCCCTCAACCGCGGAGACCTGCGCAGGATCTTCTAGCAAAGGAGTGTCCCCAACTGCCGGCACAAAAGGAACGTCCCCAAGTGCCAGGTTAATGAAGTCATTGTAGAAAGAGGACGGAAAGCGAAAACGCCCCTAAGCGAGCAAGGTGACGTGAAAGAGGAGGGCATTGACCTTCTGGTCATGCCCGACGATTGAACGTCAGATTGCCGCTTAGGGGCGTTTGCAGCGTCAATTGGTTAGGCGAAGACGATTAAGTTATCTCGATGAATCGCGGGCTTCTCGGCCAGGTCTGCCAGCAGGCGGTTGCCGGCAATCTGGTCCTGGCGGCGTCCGGCTGCAAGCTCCAGCACGTCCGAATCGGCCTCGGCAATACCACGCGCGACAACCATACCGCTCGGGTCGCACACGTCGAGCACATCGCCCTCGGCAAACTGACCATCGACCTCGCGAATACCCACCGCGAGCAAGGACGAGCCACGGCTGACCAGCGCCTTCGCGGCGCCGTCATCGACCGTCACCGAGCCATGCGCCTTGTCGCCCAGCGCGATCCACAGCTTGCGGGGCGCAATGTCCAGACGCTCCGCCGGCGGATCGAACAGCGTGCCCACACTCTCGCCGCGAGCGAGGCGCACGAGCGCATCGGGCTCCTCGCCCGAGCAGATCACGCTCTGAATGCCCGCCGTCATCAGAATGCGGCTCGCGCGGATCTTGGTAATCATGCCGCCTGTGCCCACCGATGTGGAAGAATCGCCCGCCGAGGCGATGATCTTGGCATCGATCTTATGCACGACCGGGACAAACTCGGCCGTTGGGTCCTCATGCGGATTGGCGGTATAGAGCCCATCGATGTCCGAGAGCGTCACGCACAGATCGGCAGAAACCAAGCAGCTTACGAGCGCCGCCAGCGTGTCGTTGTCGCCAAACTTGATCTCGTCGACAGTAACGGTATCGTTCTCGTTGACAACCGGCACCACGCCAAGCTCCACCAGGCGCAGCAGGGCGTCGCGTGCGTGCAGGTAGGACGTGCGGCGGGCCGTATCGTGGCGCGTGAGCAGCACGAGCGAGGTGAGCAGGTCGCGCGCATGAAACTCCTCGTCGTAGGCCGACGAGATGATACACTGACCGGCCGAGGCGCAGGCCTGCAGGCTCGGCAGGTCGCCGACCGGCTTGCGGTCGAAGCCCAACACGGGATAGCCGCAGGCGATAGCGCCCGAGCTCACCACGACCAGGCGCCAGCCGAGTTTGCGCAGGGCTGCGGCCTGATCGGCAAGCCCGCCGATAAAGGCGCGGTTGACCTTGCCGTCGGCGCCCACCACCGTGGACGAACCGATCTTTACCACCATCGTTTTATAAGAAGTCGTCATACGTCAAACCAATCGAATGTTGAGCAGGCGGGCGAGAAAATGATCCGTTTTCCTCCGTCCCCTTCGGATCATTTTGCCCAGGGGAAGGCCGAAGCCGCGGCCATGTTCTTGCGCACGAGCTCGTCGCGCACCTGTGCCAGGCCCTGCTCCATGCCCACCACATAAGTCTGCGGGTACAGGAAGCGCTTGTAGACCGGATCCAGATGGTCCAGTGCCCAGGTGCAACGCTCGCGTGCGTCCTCAATGCTCTCGCGCGGGGCAACGGCACTGCCATCGCGCACGATCGGCGCCAGCAGCTCGCGATACTCAAGCTCGGAAACGTCGGTCACCAGGGCGGCATCATTCACGGCCACGAGGGTATTGCCACGCGCGGCGCCCTCCCCCGCCAGATGATCCTCGTCATAGATGATGTCGCAGATCGGGCCGCCAAAGCCGTCGTAATAGCGGCGCACGCGCTGCACGCCCGGGATCGTGCGCTTGTAGGGCTGCTCGGAGAGCTTGACCACCGGCGTCCACGGGTCCGTCTCGCTCGCACGGCGGGCGGAAAGCTTGTACACGCCGCCCAGCGCCGGCTGGTCATAGCAGGTCGCGAGCTTGGTGCCCACGCCAAAGCTATCGATAGGCGCACCCTGGTCGAGCAGTGACTGAATCGTGTACTCGTCAAGATCGTTGGAAACCGAGATCCCCACATAGGGCAGGCCCTCGGCATCAAAACGGCCGCGCACATACTTGGAGAGCTTGGCGAGGTCGCCCGAGTCGATGCGAATAGCCGACAGGCGCTCGCCCACCGCCTCCATCTCCTTGGCAACCGTAATGGCATGCTCGCAGCCCTCACGCACATCGTAGGTGTCGATGAGCAGCGTACAGTTCTTGGGGCTCGACTTGGCAAAGGCGCGGAAGGCCTCGAGCTCGGAATCGAAGCTCATCACCCAGCTGTGCGCATGCGTGCCAAAGACGGGAATACCGTAGCGGCGACCGGCGAGCACATTGGACGTAGAGGAACAGCCGGCCACATAGCTCGCGCGCGCGACGGCCAGGCCGCCATCGGGACCCTGGGCGCGGCGCAGACCAAACTCGGCCACGGGACGACCGTCCGCCGCCAACACCACGCGCGCCGTCTTGGTGGCGACAAGTGTCTGGAAGCCGACGATGTTGAGCAGCGCTGTCTCGAGCAGCTGGCACTCCAGCGCGGGGCCGGTGACGCGCACCATGGGCTCGCGCGGAAAGACGAGCTCGCCCTCAGGGACGGCATCGATATTTACATGCGCACGAAAAACGCGCAGGTAATCGAGGAATCCAGGCTTGAACATCGCGCCGCCGGCCGGGGCCTGGAGCGAGGCGAGGTAGTCGATATCCTCGGGCGTAAAGCGCAGGTTCTCGACCAGCTCAGGCAGCTCGGCGGTGCCGCACATGACGGCGTAGGCGCTACCAAAGGGATGGTCGCGGTAAAACGCGGTAAAACAACCCTGCTCATTGGCCTTGCCGCTCTCCCACAGGCCCTGGGCCATAGTGAGCTCGTACAGATCGGTGAGCATTGCGATGTCGGTGGGATGCGAGATGTCGGTCAAAGCCATGGGGCGACCTTTCGGATGCGTTGTGCAGAAGTTGAGGGTTGGACAAGGCGGACGTGCGGGCATGGAGCCCGGCGCGAACAGATTAGTGCAGGCCCATGCTGCCCGTAATCGTGTAGACCATAAAGACGACAAACGCGACCAAGGCGAGCGCGATAATGATCTTTTGAGCCGGGGCCATACCGGGGATCTCGCCCTCGGCCGTAGGCTCCTTGGAGGTGACCATGCGCTGGGCAAAGGTCATCTCGTCACGACTCGGCTTGGGCTCGGCGGGCTTGGGATGAGCCACCTTTTTAGATTGAGGTTTGGGTGTGGCAGGCGCAGGCTTCGCAGTGGCGGGCTTGGGTGCGGGCATGGGCTTGCGCTCGGATGCGGCATTCGCGGCGGCCTCCTCGGCCTTTGCGCGCTCGGCACGCAGGGCAGCCAGCTCCTCACGCTCGCGACGAGCCTCTTCCTGAGCCTCGCGGCGGGCCTTCTCGGCGCGGAGCTCTTCCAACTCGGCGCGCTCCTCGTCAGACAATGGTTGGGACTCAAGCTCGGCCATGGTACCGCCCTTTCTTTTTAAAAAAAGCCGCCGACACTATGTCAGCGGCTTATCAAATCCAAGGGTGGAGACGAAGGGAGTCGAACCCTCGGCCTCTGCCATGCGACGGCAGCGCTCTCCCAACTGAGCTACGTCCCCAGGACAAGTTGTTATTTTACCTACGGCTCGCCAACTGTCAACGCCCAATAACCAGTCTTTTTGAGACGGGGCCATTTTGACTACCTTTCGAGCAAGAAATCCTCTCGATGATTTTTTAATCCCCGTCCCAGAAAAATCATCGGCGAACGCGCTACTTTGCGCTGGTGAGGACGCCGGTGGTGTCGAAGGCCGGGGTAAAGCTCTCGTCTACCGCGCCGCCCTCTTGCCAGAACATCGTCGTAAAGCCAAGGTCATCGGCATGGTCGAGTACCTGCTCGTACTCCTCGCGCGTCACAGCACGCGCCAGGTCGCCGCCCTGCTCGCGCATGAGCGCATTGGGCGTGTACTGGTTCATGACCGAGATCGGCACATCGCCCACCGTCTGCCACACCAGGTCCAGCACGCGACACGAATCGTCTGCATGTCCCGGCAGTACCAGATGGCGCACGATCATGCCGCGCTTCATGAGCCCGTCCTCGTCCACCAGCTCTCCCCCGCGGCGCTCAATTTCGCGCGCCATTTGCGCTAAGCCCGACACGGCCACACGCGGGTAATCCTTAATGTGAGAGAGCGACTGTGCAAGCGCCGCATCGGCATATTTAAAGTCGGTAAGCCACACATCGACCAGATCGCCGAGCGCCGACACGGCACTCGCACGCTCATAACCGCTCGTGTTGTAGACGATTGGGATGACCAGCCCGCGCGCCCGTGCCGCGGCAATCGTAACCGGCAGCAGGTGCGCGTAGTGCGTCGCCGTCACCAGGTTAATATTGTTGGCACCCTGGTCCTGCAGCTCCAACATAATCTCGATCAGGCGCTCGGGCGAAATCTCAAGCCCAAAATTGCCCGTCGAGATCTCGTGGTTCTGACAATAGACGCATTTGAGCGAGCAGCCGCTAAAGAAGATTGTGCCCGAACCGGCCTCGCCCGAGATAGGCGGCTCCTCCCACATATGAAGCGCGGCGCGGGCCACCTTGAGCGTGTCGTTAGCACCGCATACGCCGTGCGCGCCCTCATCGCGCGCCGCACCGCAGCGGCGCGGACACAAATGGCAGGCGGGCGAAAAAAGTTCGGTCAACGACGTCGGCATAAAAACATGCTCCAAAACAACGATTCAGCAGCTCAAACGCAAAAGGGCCAACCGCACAGACGGCTCGAGCCCAAGGCGCCGTAATCGTCCGACACGATTTTTGTAATGTCAAGACTGGAATCCACAAAGTGCCGCTTTATGATGTAGGTATTCCGCCCCCCGCGGAGCAACTGGGTGAACCGTCGCGTTTATTTAGGGAGCCCACACAGTCGTACCTAGTACAGGTATCCTTCGTTGTTAAGGACGCTGGAACAGTCGATGAGGGCACCCACCTGTTTTAGGTGGGTTCATTTTCGTAACGTGGGGGGTGGTTTTCTTTTGCCGAAAATCGCCATTGCAAATCCCGCCATGATTCCCAAAAGGCACCAGGCAGAGTCCCACTATCACTCGAATATCTGGTAAGCGCGTGATTATCGCCCCGTGCAATTCCTCACACCCTCCTTAGTCGAGTATCATGGGTCAGCTATACCCTTTGTGGCGTGGCATCCTTTGACCTTTTCCTTCGACGCTTGGCGGTTTATCGATTCATGGCTTCCTCCACGAGCTTCATACCGTACCTTTGCGTGGCGGCCGCGGCTTTTATCGCGACCTTCCTTGCGGTGCCCCTGGTCAAGCGCCTGGCAATCAAGCTCGACGCCGTCGACTATCCTTCCAAGCGCCGCATCAACACTAAGCCCATCCCGCGCATGGGCGGCACGGCGGTCTTTTTGGGCCTCGTCGTCGCCTGCATTGTGCAAATCCTAGGCACCTGGTACCTGGGCTGGCCACCCGTTTTGGTGCCCCACCCCCGTCTGCACATCAGCTACCCCATACTTGCGCTTTCTTTTACCGTCATCTTTGCGACCGGCGCGATCGACGACATCTTCCAGCTCAAGCCCAAGCAAAAGCTGGCCGGCCAGGTCCTCGCCGCGCTCATCGCCTGCGTGGGCGGCCTAAAAATCGGCGTCATCGTCAACCCGCTTGCCCCCGGCGAGATTATGCTCGGCTGGCTCGCCTATCCCATCACCGTGGTCTACCTGGTGGCGTTCACCAACATCATCAACCTCATTGACGGCCTTGACGGCCTGGCGACGGGCATCTGTGGCATCGCATCGTTCACGATGTTCTCGATGGCCGTTCTCTCGGGCCGCATCGATGCCGCCGCGCTCTCCATCGCGTTGTTTGGTGCCTGCTTGGCCTTTTTGCGCTACAACTTCAACCCCGCGAGTATCTTCTTGGGCGACTCGGGTTCGCTGCTGCTGGGCTTTGCGCTGGGTTCCATCTCGCTGCTCAACGTGAGCCGCACCGCCGCGCTCACCTCGCTCATCATCCCGCTCATCGTGGCGGGCGTGCCTATCATCGATACGTTTAGCGCCATTGTGCGCCGCAAGCGCGCCCACATTAGCATTGGGCAGGCCGACAAGGGCCACATCCACCACCGCCTCATTCAAGAGGGCTACAACCAAAAGCAGGCCGTACTGCTCATCTATGCGTGGTGCATTATGCTTTCGGCCGGCGCCGCCGCCATCAATCAGGTCGAAGTGCCCACGCGCGTGCTCATCTTTACCGTGCTCGCCATTGGCTCGGCGGCCTTCGCCAAGCACCTGCACCTGTTTGAGCCCGTGCTGCGCCACCATTACAACAAGCGCACGCACGAGGACGAGCTGGTAACCCCCGACGACCCCGCCTTTAAGCAGGAGGAGCAGGCAGCCGAGGAATGCAAGGAAGAGCGCCACCACAAGCTCTAGGGTAAGCTGCCGAGGATGTGCCCGGGCGCCGCTGACCATGCGCAGCCCCGTGCCCATCGTGCAAGCCACCTCTCCCCCGCCCCTCGCTTACTTACGCCCCGACCCTCCAATAAACGCGTTATCATCTTGACCCATGAACATACGTTAGGAGCAATCATGCCAAACGAGAACAGCTACGAAGTCGCGCTGCAAAAGAGCAACGCCATTCGCGAGGGCCTGGCCAAGACGCCCGAGAAGTTCACCATGCTTACCGGCGACCGCCCCACCGGCCGTCTGCACCTGGGCCACTACTTTGGCACCCTCAAGGGCCGCGTCGAGCTGCAGAACATGGGCGCCAAGACCAACGTGCTCATCGCCGACTACCAGGTCATCACCGACCGCGACACCACCGAGCACATCCAGGACAACGTGTACAACATGGTGATGGACTACCTTGCCTGCGGAATCGACCCCGACAAGACCATGATCTACGCGCACTCCGCCGTGCCCGCCGCAAACCAGCTCATGCTGCCGTTCCTGTCGCTGGTGTCCGAGGCTGAGCTGGCGCGCAACCCCACGGTCAAGGCCGAGATGGAGGCCTCGGGCCACGAGCTCACCGGCCTTCTGCTCACCTACCCGGTGCACCAGGCCTGCGACATCCTGTTCTGCAAGGGCAATGTGGTGCCCGTCGGTCGCGATCAGCTGCCGCACATCGAGCTCACCCGCACCATCGCCCGCCGCTTTAACAACCGCTACGGCAAGGTGTTCCCCGAGGTCGATGCGCTGCTGTCCGAGACCCCACTGCTGCCCGGCCTGGACGGTCGCAAGATGAGCAAGAGCTACGGCAACGCCATCAACATCTCGATGACCGCCGAGGAGACGGCCAAGCGC
Organism: uncultured Collinsella sp.; assembly: GCA_902475615.1. GTDB lineage: Bacteria > Actinomycetota > Coriobacteriia > Coriobacteriales > Coriobacteriaceae > Collinsella. The sequence continues at coordinate 235,750 of CABSAD010000001.1, forward strand.
ATCAAGAAGAGCCAGACCGACTCCGAGCGCATGATCACGTTCGACCCCGAGAACCGCCCCGGCGTGTCCGGCCTGCTTTCGACGGCCGCCATCTGCACCGGCCGCTCCGAGGTCGAGATTGCCGAGGAGATCGGCATGGGCGGCTCCGGCCAGCTCAAGAAGTACGTGACCGAGGCCGTCAACGAGTACTTCGCCCCGATCCGTGAGCGTCGTCAGCGCTACGAGAACGATCTGGACTACGTGAAGGACGTGCTGCACGAGGGCAACCGTCGCGCCAACGAGATCGCCGAGCAGACCCTGGCCGAGGTTCGGGACGCCATGGGCATGGTGTACTAGACCGACCTGCTGGTTTGAACTTTCGATTGCTATAGGGCGGGCGCTACGGCGTCCGCCTTTTTTTGGTGCCCGACCGGTTCGGCTCCGCCCATCGCACTCCCCCGACAAACGGGAACGGGCCCGCCGGCAGTCAGTTGCCAGCGGGCCCGTTCCCGAAGTACACCGTTGAATCGCACAGAGGGGAGGGATGCGAATCAAACTCAACAGGGCAGGCTTTTTCATCGCCTATTGCCCGCTCCGTTGTTGAATAAAATATAGTTCACCGTGGTTTACTTTGCAGCATCAATATGAGCCGCCATAGCTTCTCCATAAGTTAGCCCCGGTAAACCTACAACGGAAAACCGCCGCAAAGGGGACAGGCACCTTTGTGGTAGTTTTGGCCACGGCAGATCTGTTAGAGTCCGGCGGGCCAGCGACAGGCGCCCAGATCGACGTGCATGGGGTCGACAAACGTCACGCCCTCCCCTAGCAAAAGCTCACGTTGAGCATCGGGACCGCCAAAAGCAAAACCCTCGCATATGCGCCCGTCGGCAAACACCACGCGATGGCAGGGTATCTCGCCGGGGCGCGGATTGCTGTGCAGGGCATACCCCACGTACCGCGCACTTCGTGGACGACCGGCAAGCAGCGCCACCTGACCATACGTGGCGACCATCCCTTCGGGGATCTGCTCGACCACCTCGTACACCCGTTCAAAAAAGCCCTCAGACGCCATCGCTCGCTCCCTTCTCCGCATTAACAGCATAAAGAAATGATCCCTTGGGGACGGAGGAAAACGGATCATTCGTGGCCTCCGTGCGGTCGATGATCCGTTTTCCTCCGTCCCCAAGGGATCATTTGTTGGCAGGTTGGTTAGTTGGCGGGCTGGAAGAAGGCTACGGCTACGGCACCGGGGCCTACGTGGGTACCGATGGTGGCACCGATGGTGTGAACGGGCAGCTCGCCCTCGGTGTGGCCAGCCCACAGTGCCGCGCTGTCCTCGATATACTTCTTGAGCACCGCATCCGAAAGGCCCGTATAGCCGAGCGCCAGCGGCATGGAAAAGTCGATGCCGCCCGCCTTTTCGACCTTTTGGTTCAGCAGGTTGCGGCCGTTCTTGGAACCGCGCGCCTTTCCCAGCTGCACAATCAGACCGTCCTCGGCAGCTACCACGGGCTTTACGTTGAGCAGCGTACCCACGGCGCCGGCAGCAGCAGACAGGCGACCGCCGCGCACCAGGTACTCCAGCGTCTCGAGCAGGCCGATAACCACCACGCGGTCGCGCACGGCCTCGACCGCCGCCGCGATCTGGGCCGCGCTACGGCCCTCGTCCACCAAGCGCAGCGCATACTCAACCAGAATGCGTTCACCCAGGGTGACGTTGTTGCTATCAACCACGTACACATCGCCGCCCGGCGCCTCGGCTAGTGCGGTACGGGCGCTCTGATTGGTGCCCGACAGCTTAGCGCCCACGGTAATAATCACAGCCTCATCGCCGGCTTCGCGAATCTCGGCGATAGCCTGCGAGAACGCGTACGGGTTGACCTGGCCGGTCTTGGGCAGCTCATCGCGCTCCACGAGCATCTCGTAAAAGCGCTGGTGATCGATGTCGACGCCATCCATGTACACATCGGTGCCAAAGGTGACGGACAGCGGCAAAACGTCCAGTGCCGGGTGCTCGGCCGGCGACATATCGCTTGCGGAATCGGTAATAATGCGGACGGACATAGCGAATCCTTTCTTGCGCAGGTCCCGCGCAGGGAATTTTGACAGCAATGCCCCGGCACGGTATACGCGCTCAAACGGGACGATGCAGTTGTTAATGGGAAGCAAATGCCTAGGCGGCCCTACAGCTCGCGCAAGGTGTTGAGAATCGTACGCAGCGACGCATACATCTGCTCACGCTGCTCCACGCCCATGGCCTTGCCGGTGGTGTCGAGCACTTCACGAATAATGCAATCGGCCTCGTTCATGCTCTCGCCGCCCAACGTGGTCAGGCGAACCGGGGCGCGATACTTAACGGCGGCATCGCCCGAATCGTCGACTTCGACGTAGCCGCCCTCCTCCAGATGCGCCAGCGTGCGCGAGACGGCAGCGCGGGTCACGCCAGCCATGCGGGCGAGGTCGGCACCAGTCAGGCCGTCCTTGCTGCGCTCAAGATAGTACAGGCACATGATGTCGGAGCCCTTAAGGCCCAGCCTTGCGCCCTCAGATGTCTTAATGCGCTGGATCTCCTTGTAGAGTCCACTGATCAGTCCGACAAAGTCCTCGAAACGTGTCTCGTCGCTCTGTTGCATGGGAGACGACCGCCTTTCGCTTGCATAATGCTAACGGGTAAACATCTTAGCCGTACCCAGCGACCGCAAGCCCCGCACGCCCTATTTGTTAACTCATCAACATAAAAACCACCACAAAGGGGACAGGCACCTTTGTGGTGGTTTTGACCGGCGAGTATGATTTGCAGAAGTTGCTACAGCTCCACGCGGGGATTGTCGCGGGTCACAAGCGTCTTAACGACAACCGTCGCTCCCAGATAGCGCTCGAGCAGATCGGCAAGACGGTCGATGGCGGCCTGGCAGTCCCCCATTCGCTCGGGCTCTACGCACTCAATCGCCAGGAATGCGTCGGCCGAATCGTCGGATAGAGCCGTTCGAACGCCGTCGCGCCAGTTCCAGCAGCGGCACACGGCGCCCGCATCGTCAATGTAGGCGAGCTCGCCGGGCAGCGTCGGGTCGTCCGCTTCCTCGCCAAGCGGCAGGAACGCATCCCCGCCGTCGGTCACCTTCAGGCGAAGGTCCACCTCAATCGCATGCAGATCCTCGCCTCCCACGGGCAGTGCATAGGACAGCGACACCGTGTTATAGATATCCACCGCGGGCGTAATGTGGCCCACCGGCTTGCCCTTGAGCACGCGCTTGAGCAGGTTCTCGATTGAACAGCGCGCGCCCTTTTTGGTCTTGAACAGACGATAGGCCTCGCGCCATGCCTTGACCGGTGCGTTCTCGCTGATTGTATCGCTGGTCAGATGACGCTCCGCATCGATATTGGCACGGTCGAGCAGCGCCGCTATCGCGTCCACATCCTCTTGAGGTATCTGGGCCGCGGGCTTCATACCCTCCACGACCACAACACCGACCGCCGCCTGAGGAAACAGCTCCCAAAATGAATCCTCGGCAATAAAGCTCTTCATACATGCTCCCTTCACGATTCGCGCCCGAGCGAGGGCACCCAAACAAAAAGCGCCCTTACGACGGCCACCTTCAAAGTCCTACGGTGCCGCCACAAGAGCGCTTACGCTGCCCCCATCCGGAGAAGGGGGCGAGATGTCAGGCGTATTGTAACCCGAGTCATCCGCGCGAGCAAAACCACCACAAAGGTGCCTGTCCCCTTTATGGTGGTTTTGGGTCTGAGGCGACGCTAGCGGCGGAGTCCCAGCAGGCCGCGGCCGCGATGACGGGCGTCGGCGGGCACTTGAGCGTGCGGGCCGGCGGCCTTGACGGACTCGGGCAGGTGCGAGTACTTCTTCTCGAAGTTCTCCTCAAACATCACCGCCAGGTTGTGCGCTGCCTCGTCGTAGCGAGCGGTGCTCTGCCAGTACTGGCGCGGCACCAGGATGCCATCGGGCACACCGTGGCACGTAGTGGGAATGTCAACGTTAAAAATATCGTCGTGCACAAACTCGCTGTCCTCGATGGTACCGTCGAGGGCGCGGGCCACCAGGGCGCGCGTGTAGGCAAGCTCGATGCGATGGCCCACGCCATAACCGCCGCCAATCCAGCCGGTGTTGACCAGATAGACGCGCGTGCGACCGTCGGCGATACGCTCACCGAGCATCTTGGCATAGACCATGGGGTCGAGCGGCATAAACGGCTCTCCGAACAGCGAGGAGAACGTGGGCGTGGGCTCGGTGACGCCGACCTCGGTGCCGGGGATCTTGGCCGTAAAGCCCGTCACAAAGTGATACATGGCGGCGTCGGCCGTCAGGCGCGAGATGGGCGGCAGCACGCCAAAGGCATCACAGGTCAAAAACAGCACAACGCTCGGGGTGGTGCCCATGCCCTTGGTCCACGCGTTGGGAATGTGCTCGACGGGATAGGCCACGCGCGTATTGTGCGTGATCGAGATGTCATCATAGTTAGGCTTGCGATTCTCATCGAGCACCACGTTTTCGCAGATGGCGCCAAAGCGAACAGCGTTGAAGATCTCGGGCTCGTGGAACGCATCCAAGCCCTCGCACTTGGCGTAGCAGCCGCCCTCGACGTTAAAGATGCCCATGTCGGACCAGCCGTGCTCGTCGTCGCCGATCAGCAGGCGCGTGGGGTTGGCCGAAAGCGTGGTCTTACCCGTGCCGGAGAGGCCAAAGAACACCGCGGTCTCATGCGTGACGGGATCCATGCTGGCCGAGCAGTGCATGGGCAGCACGTCGTCCTCGACAGGCAGCAGGTAGTTCATAACGCTGAAGATGGACTTTTTGATTTCGCCGGAGTAACCGGTGCCGGCAACCAGAATCACGCGCTCCTGGAAGTTGATGACCACGGCAGCGCTGGAGTTGAGGCCCTTGATGGCGGGGTCGCACTGGTAGCCAGGTGCCGCGAGCACGCAAAAGTCCGGCTCGCCGGTGCGCGCAATTTCGCGGGCAAGCGGACGAGCGAGCATTTGCTTAATAAAGAGCGCCTGGCTGGCACGCTCGCAGGCGACGAGCAGGCGACGCGTGTGGTTGCGGTCGGCGCCCGCCATGCCGCGCGTGACAAACACGTCGCGCTCGTTGAGGTAGTCGACGATACCGGCCTTGATGGTCTCGTAGCTCTCAATCGAAAGCGGTCGGTTGACGGCGCCCCAGGCGATCTTGTCGTGAACATCGGGGGTGTCAACGATAAAACGATCGTTGGGTGAACGGCCGGTGCGCTCCCCCGTCTCGATCACCAGCGCGCCGTTGGATGCCATGCGGCCTTCTTCGCGGCGGATAGCGTACTCGACGAGCTCCGCGGCGGGTAGATCAACCAGCAGGCGGGGCTGATTATCGGCGGGATCTTCGACCAGCGTAATACCAAAGTTGGACAGAACTTCTGCAGGGGTAACACCAGGCATGGGGCCTCCTTTAAAAACGCGACACGCGGACGCAGCGCGCACTTTACTCACGTAAAGCCCGTTGTACCCGATATGCAAAAACGTTTTTGCGGCAACGGCGAAGCGCCCGCCCAACGGTCAAAAATCACAGGCAAGCGGCCTGGTCATTGGGGACGTTCTTAATCGACTAATCGTTGGGGACACTTATGGACCAGTCGTTGGGGACACTCTTAAACAGGCAACAACCAAGGAGTGTCCCTAGATGCCGGCACTTAGGGACGTTCCCAAAGTGCCGACTACAGCGGCAGGCCTTGGCCGAGCATGGCGATGACGCTCATGAGGATCAGCATGCCGGCGGCGTAGGGCAGCACTGCGCCCAGGAGCTCGGCGTCCTTACCGCGCACGTGCACGGCAGCGAGGCCAATCGCGAGCGTCTGCGGCGAGACCATCTTACCGGCGGCGACACCCAGGGCGTTCAACGCAACCATCCAGTAGTCGCTCACACCCAGCGCCGAAGCGGCCTGGCTCTGAATGGGACCAAACAGCATGCCCGACGATGTGCCCGAACCGGTCACGAACGCACCGACGGCACCGATCCACGGGGCCAGAATCGGGTACAGACCACCGGCGACGGCAATGCAGAACGCACTGATCGAAGAGATCATGCCCGCATAGCCCATCACCTTGGCACAGCCCAGCACCGAAAGCATCGTGATTACCGTCGGCATCATCTGCTTCACAGTCGCGGCCAGCACCTCGCCCATCATGCGCGGCGAAGCCCCCTGAATGGCGCCGCCGATAAACGCGGCCAGGAAGATCCAAACACCCGGCGTGTTAATCCACGAAAACGTGAGCGTGCCGGGGTTCTCGCCGCAATACACCTGCACGTGACTCGCAAAGGGCGCAAGCGCGGCATGCACGGCGGGCACCAGGTTGGACGTACCCAACAGCAGTACAAAAATCAGGATGAAACACGACCAGGCAGAAAGCGCCGACTTAGCGGTGAGCTGCTCACCGGCCTCGATATTCATGTGAAAGCGCGCGTCCAGGTGACCGGACTTCTCGGCGCGCATGGCAAGCGCGGCGGTCAGCGCGAGCGACACGATGGAGCCCACGACCACGGCAAGCTCGGGGCCCACAAACATAGCGACGACCAGGGCAGCGCCGACAAAGGACGCGCCAGAGAGCAGCGCGATACCGGCCACGCCGTGCAGGCGCTCGCCTACGCTCGCAACATCGCCTTGATCGTCGGTCACGCGGCCCGCAACCAACACGATGAGCAGCGGCATCACCACAAAGAACGGTGCGAGCTGCACCAGCTGAACGGTCGCCAGGTGCAGGGAATCCAGACCCACCAGGTCGGCAACGGACACCGTGGGGATGCCGATGGAGCCGTAGGGCGTGGGCACGCCGTTGGCCAGCAGGCAGATCAGCACGGCAGGCACGGCCTCAAAACCAAGGCCCGCGAGCATGCCGGCGGGAATGGCGACAGCGGTACCAAAGCCAGCCATGCCCTCCATAAAGCCGCCGAAGCACCACGCCACGAGCAGCGCCAGCAGACGGCGATCGCTGCTGATGGAGGTGATCATGCTGCCGATCACGTCCATGGCGCCCGTGCGAACGCAGAGGTTATACGTAAAGACGGCGGCGATAATCACCAACACGATGGGCCACAGCGCCATCAAAAAGCCCTCGAGCGAGGCCGTGGCTATCTGCGCCACCGGCAAATGCCACCACGCAAAGGCGAGCACGCACGAAAGAACAAACGAACCAATCGCGGCTTTCCAGGCCGGCCATTTAAAGCACAGCAGCATCACGACAAGCCAGATGATAGGCACAAGAGCCAGCAAAAATGCGGCGACGTCCATGGGTAAAAGCTCCTTGGTACCGCGAGGGCGGCATCGGGGGTGTCATAAAACTTGAACAGGATACCGCACGCTTACCGACAATTTTCTGCCGCCTGCCGAAATATTGAACAATCCGTTCAAAAACACGAGCAAACACCGCCGCGTCTATACTAGAGCGCAGCAATAGAAAGGACTCCGCCTTGAGCATCACGCCCCTCGATAGCATCCGCCGCGCCATCGCCCGCCGCAACGGCGTCACCGACCCCACCGTATCGGGCGGGGCGCACGGGCAGGGCGGACGCATCGAGAACGGCCTGTTCCCCGCATCGCACACCGCCGAGGAGCTCGCACGAATCCAAGAGCTAAGCCAGCGTAACGCCGGCGGTCCCGACAGCAACCAGGCCACACGCCGTCGCCGCGAGCGCGATCGCCAGCCCGGCCCCATCCACCGCATGGTCAATGCCTGGTGGAACCGCCTGCTCGGAGCCGTCTACGGCGGCGGCTTCTCCACGCAAGAAGCCGAGTACGAAGATCATGCCACCCGTCGCGACTACCTTTGGAATACCCTGGGCACCGCCGTATGGGGCATGGCGTTTCCTCTGCTCACCATCGTGTCCACGCAGCTCGTGGGCGCCGAGGAAGCCGGCAAGTTCTCCATTGCGTTTGTCACCGGCACGCTCATCATGATCGCGTGCAACTACGGCGTGCGCAATTTTCAGGTCTCGGACATCGACGAGAAGGCGTCCTTTGCCTCCTACCAGCTCAACCGCTGGCTTTGCGGAGCATTCGCGCTGGCCTGCGGCCTTGCATACAGCAGTGCCCGCGGCTACGACGCGCAGATGGCAACGATCGGCCTGGGCGTCTACCTGTATAAGGTGATCGACGGCGTAGCGGACGTGTACGAGGGCCGCCTGCAGCAGGCCGATAAACTCTACCTGGCCGGCATGAGCCAAACGCTGCGCTCCGTCGGCGTCATCGCGGTCTTTAGCGTGGCGCTGTTCCTTACGCGCAGCATGCCCATCGCGGCCATGGCCATGGGTGTCACCGCCATCGTCTCGCTCGTGCTGGTCACCGCGCCGCTGGCCCTGCTCGAAACCGAAAAATCGCGTCGCGTGAGCCTGCGCGAGGTCGGCCACCTGTTTGTCCAGTGCGCCCCGCTCTTTGGCGCACTGTTCCTGTTCAACCTCATCGAGAGCATGCCCAAGTTTGTGATGGAAGGCACGCTGGCCTACAAATATCAGCTGTACTTTAATGCCCTGTTCTTTCCGGCGCAGGCTATTTTGCTGAGCATTGGATTTGTCTATAAACCGCAGCTTTTGCGTCTGTCGAGCATTTGGGCGAACCCGCGCAAACGCCGCCGTTTTGACTTAATTATTGTCGCCGTCATGGCGCTGATCGTGGTCATCACCGGCGCATGCGCCGCGTTTATGGAAGGCCCTGGCATCCCCATCATGAGCTTTATGTACGGCCTCAGCTTTGAGCGCTACCGCACACTGGCGCTGCTGATGGTCGTCGCCGGCGGCGTAACCGCGGCCATCGATTTTATCTACGCCATTATCACGGTGCTGCGCCACGCCGGCGACGTCACCAAGATTTACCTCATCTGCTTTGCCGTGAGCGTGGTGCTCCCGGTGATCCTGATCAACCTGCTGGGCCTGATGGGCGCCGTCGTGAGTTACCTGGCTATCATGGCCCTGCTGCTGGTGCTGCTGATTGTCGAGTACGCCCACATCCGCCAACGCATCGAACGCGACCGCAACCCATACGGCGCCTAATTAGCTGCCCCCGGTCACCGGAATTTGCGATGGAATCACCCCGGCTGGGGTCTCGTTGCGGACAATATGCATCACGCAAAACTAAGTGAGTAGACTTTTACCGAATCCCCGACCACACCGACAAAGCACAAGTCTGTGACCTGCGGTTTTATTGAGGCGAACATGTTGAGTGCTCGGCATTTCCCAAAAAGTCTACTCACTTAGCCAGCGGGCGGCCAAATGATTATTTAATCCCCGTCCCAGAAAAATCAATTAGCGGGCAGAAGGGCAAAAGTAGTCAAAAAGGCCCCGTCCCAAATTAGCTACCCTTTGCAGCGATTATTCGCCCGGGTTGATGTTCGCATAAAACTCCGCCCCGTCGTCCAGGCGCAGGATGCCCACGCGGCCGAACTCGGAACCGGTGGCCGCCGCACAGTCGATATCGATGCGATCGGGCACGCCGGCGGTATCCTCGCCACCCAAGCGCACCATCCGCCCGCGGCCCGACTCCTCATCGAGCCCTGCCAGGCCGCCAACCTCGCAATAACGCCCCAGCGACACCGTGGGCGTGTGGCCGCTCACCACGACCGGGCCCTTGCCCTCGGCAGAAAGCAGTCCCGTCGGAGCATCCCAGTAGCCGTGACGAATCCACAGCAAGTCATCGGACGACTGCACGGCGAGCATTTGCTGCAGCAGCTCGCTATCGGCATCGACCGCTCCCCTGCCGTCGCCGCAATCGACACCATGCTCAAGCAAAAACGCACGCGCCGCCTCGGTCTGAACGCCGGCGTGCACCAGCAGATACGGTCGCTCGGCAGTCTCGACCACCGCGTAGAGCGGCAGGGCGGCAGCCCAGCGCACCAGCTCCTCGTATGCCTCAAATTCCATTTCGTTGAGCTGCTGACGCGTGGTCCAACCGCCATTGATATCCCAGGTCTCGGCATCGAGCGGGTCCTGGCCAATGATCGCGTCGAGCATGATCTGCTCGTGGTTGCCCTTAAGCACGCGAGCGTTGGGCAGCGACCGCACCAAGTTGATGACACCGACCGGATCGGGACCGCGGTCGATCATGTCGCCCAGCACATACAGCGTGTCGTCGGACGTCAGCGAAATCTTGGAAAGGGCCTCGTCCAGCGCGCGCACGTGCCCGTGAGCATCAGATGTCACATAGATCGCCATGGAACGCCTTTCCCTGCATTACGGCCGAAGCCCGATGCCACGACTAAAACTTCAAGTTGAACTTAAACGTTACCCATTGTACTCCGTTGCAATAAAGCTGGAAAGTGCCACCGCTGCCAACGGTCACAAGCGGCCGCCCGCACGCCCCGAAAACACCGCGCCACCAGCGCCAACGCCCCAACCAGCACCGCCCGCGCCCCCGCCTCGTGTCGATAATGCGAACGCCCGCGGCTCGGCCCCATAAACCCACCACCTTTGGGTACAAATAACCGCAGACAACTGACCGTGCCACGCCAACCACCCAGGAGCGGACACTATCCATGAACCAGATACTTCTCTTTATCGGCCTCGTCATCATTTTGTGCCTGACCATCAAACCCGTCGGCAAAAAGCTCCCCTTCCCCACCCTGCTCATCTTTATCGCGCTGGGCATGCTGATGGGCGTCAACGGTCCGGCGCGCATCGACTTTAGCGACTACGCGCTCACCGAAACCGTCTGCAGCACGGCACTGCTGTTCATCATGTTCTACGGCGGCTTTAACACCAACATCGACCGTGCCAAACCCGTCGCCGCGCCCGCGGTACTGCTGAGCACGCTCGGCGTTATCGCCACCGCCGGCATCACGGGCGCCTTTGCGCACTTCGCGCTGGGCTTCGACTGGATCGGCGGCCTGCTGCTGGGCTCGGTCGTGGCATCCACCGACGCGGCCAGCGTCTTTAGCGTGCTGCGCGAGCATAGCCTGTCACTAAAGGGCGGCACCGACTCGCTGCTCGAGGTGGAATCGGGCTCCAACGACCCCGTCGCCTACATGCTCACCGCGGTACTCGCTACCCTCGCGGCCGGCGGCGACATCGACATTCCCGTACTGCTGGCCAAGCAGATCGTCCTGGGCGTGGGGCTGGGCCTTGCCATCGGCTGGACATCCAGCCGCCTGATTGAGCGCGCACACGCAACGGCCGAGGGCGCGCAGACTATCTTTTTGTTCGCCGTGGCGATCGTCGCCTACGCGCTGCCGAGCTATCTGGGCGGCAACGGCTTTTTGGCCGTATACCTGGCAGGTATTGTTCTGGGCGCGAGCGACATCACCGGCAAGGTCGAGATGGCGCACTTCTTTGACACCCTTACCGAGATGGCCGAGATGACGATCTTCTTTTTGCTCGGCCTGCTCGTGACGCCCGCACGCCTGCCGCAAATGCTGCTACCTGGCCTGGCGCTCATGGCGTTTATGCTCTTCGTGAGCCGTCCCATCGCCGTCGGCCTGCTGTTGGCGCCCTTTAAGACCAATCCTCGCCAAGTCGCGCTCGTAAGCTGGGCGGGTCTGCGCGGCGCGGCTTCGGTCGTGTTTAGCCTCTTTGCCGTGGTGGTCGGTGTTCCCGGTGGGCACGACCTATTTGACCTGGTCTTTGTGATTGCCGTGTCGAGCATTGTAGTGCAGGGCTCGCTGCTACCGGCAGTGGCGAAAAAGCTCGACATGATCGATGCGGCCGGCGACGTGCGCCGAACGTTTAACGATTACCGCGACGAGAACGGCATGTCGTTCGTTAAGCTCAAGGTGGGTGCGGGCCACCCGTTTGCCGGTCGCTCGCTCGCCGATATTGGCAGCGCGACGGACATGCTGGTTGTCTTGGTGCTGCGCGACGGTGCGCACCCGGTGCTGCCCAACGGCGATACCGTAATTGAGGAAGGAGACCTTCTGGTTATGGCCGCACCGACGTTTGAAGAGCGTGCCGAGGTTACGCTGCGCGAGGTCACCGTAACACCCCACGGTCGCTTGGCTGGACAGCGCCTGCGCGACGTGCCGCAGGGCAAGCACCCCTTTATCGTCGTGATGCTCAAGCGCAACGGCCAAACGATCATCCCCGACGGCAACACCCTCATATACGCCGGCGACGAAGCCGTCATTGCCACGCTAGCGTCGTAGCCATCCCCACCCATAAGTTGCGGTGAAATAGGGACTGAATAGGCCTTCTAGCAGCCTAAACAGTCCCTATTTCACCGCAACTTATTGAGGGGATGGAGTTGAGGGGTGGCTATGGCTACCAGCCGTCGTCCGTATCGTCGCCAGTGGCGAAGACACGGAGGTCGAGGCCTTCGCGTTCGGCTCGGGCTAGGAGCTCTTGGGGCGACTCGTCCTCGATATCCATCACGTCGAGCATGGCGGCCGGAAAGCCCACGCCCGCCGCAGACCCCACGCGGTCGAGCAGGCTCTCGCGCAGCTGACCTACGTCAACTTCGATCTTCATGGTGAAACCTCCTACCGGCCAATCGCGACCGAACAAACCGCACACCCCAAATGATGTGCAATAAATACCAGATACGGCCATAATAAAACAATGAACATCAGGGAGGTTGCGGACGATGGATAAGCTCGATGCCATGACGAAACAAGTCAGGGACTTTTGTGATGCACGCGACTGGCGCAAATATCACACGCCAAAAGAGCTTGCCATCGGCATGGCAACTGAGTCCTCCGAGCTCCTTCAGCTCTTTCGTTTTGTGAGCGACGAGCGCATTGCAGAAATGTTCGAAGACACCGAGCAACGCCAAGCTATCGAAGACGAAGTCGCCGACACGCTCCTTTTCCTTCTGCGTTTCTCAGATTTAAATGAAATCGACCTGCCAGCGGCGCTTTCGTCTAAGCTCAAGCGCAATGGCGAGCGCTACCCCGTCGACGCATCATCTAACGAATACAGAAAGGCGAACCATCATGAGTAATGAGTTCGCCCTTCGGCAATACACGCTTCCCCTACCCCAGCCCTTTGAGACAAGCGAATCGCTTCAGGACTTTGGCACGCCAAAGCCTGGAGCCCATCATGACGAGAGTTGGCCTGTCCTTTACATTCTTACCAACAGCAGAAACAAGACGGCATACATCGGCCAAACAACCAATTACCAGCGCCGTATGAAACAACACGCTGCAAACGTGGACAAGGACTTCGACCGGACCCTTCTGATCGACAATCCCACCTTCAACCAGTCCGCAACGTTCGAGTTCGAGAATCGACTTATTGAGCTGTTCTGTGCCGACGAAAAATACCAGGTCACCAATGCCAACAACGGCTATGCCCAATTCGATTATTTTGAGCGGCCTCAGTATCGCCAGAGGTTCCGAGACCTCTGGACAAAGCTTCGCGAAGAAAAATACGCGATTCATCCGATTGAAGAGCTCGAGAACTCCGACCTGTTCAAGTTCTCGCCTTTCAAGACGCTTACGCCCGACCAATACGAAACGATCGAGACGATTTTTAAACGTCTCGAACAGGAGCATGAAGACGTAAAACATGGCGGCTCAAAAAGAGAACGTATAACCGTCGTGAATGGCGCGCCGGGAACAGGTAAAACAATCCTCGCCATCAGTCTCATGTTCAAAATCAAAAATGAGCCCAACCTTTCCGGCCTGCGAGTCGGTTTTGTCACCCCCATGGATTCCCTGAAGAAGACCCTCAGGAAACTCACGCACTTCCTTCCAGGGTTAAAGCCTGGCGATATCTTGAGCCCCAGTGACGTAACCAAAAATGATCGTTATGACATCCTACTTGTCGATGAAGCACATCGACTGGGTAACTGCTTAACCGCCGGCGCCGGTATCGGAGCTTTTTACGGCACCTGCAATCGCCTCGGCCTTCCGCACACAAGCAACCAAGTTGACTGGATATTCAAATGCTGCGACAAGGCATATCTGTATTATGACCCCAAGCAGCAAGTCAGGGCATCCGGCCTCAATCGAGACGGTCTTGAGCGGCGACTTAACCAACTCGAAGAAGAGGGCATTGAAACTGAAGAGTTCAGCCTAAGCACGCAAATGCGAGTACGCGGCGGCGATGAGTATCTCGACTTTGTATATGATCTACTCGATAACAAAGCGTATATGCATGCCGGCATGAAATTCAAGAATCTCTTTTCATCGGAGCCTTACGATTCGCGAACCGGGGATCCGAACAGCGATACCCCCAGATACCAGTTTGGAATCGTCAACCAATTTGAGGATTTCTGTTCCCTACAGCAAGCCAAGGAAGAAGAAGTTGGTCTATCCCGCATGACGGCAGGTTTTGCGTGGAAGTGGGAAACGAAGAAACACAAAGACGCGTTCGACATCGTCATTGAGGGCATCCCTAAACGTTGGAACTCGAGTCAAAAGGATTGGGTTAACTCCCCCAACGCCGTCAACGAGGTCGGATGCATCCACACGGTACAGGGCTACGACCTCAACTACGGCTTCGTAATTCTGGGGCCAGACATTTACTACGACACCGACAAAGGGGGCGTCTGCGTTAACAAGGCAAACTTCAAAGATACCGTCGCAAAGAAAAAGGCAAGCGACGACGACCTACGAAAGATTATCGTCAACGCCTACTACGTTCTCATGACGCGCGGCATGTTGGGAACGTTTCTTTATGTATGCGACCCGGCGCTCAAGGAGTATTTGTCACGGTATATCCCGGTGATATAGACCTAACGACCGCCCTCCCCCATGTAACCATCCTGTAAATCATAGCGGCGCAGTCGAGTTTTACCGTGATGCGGTCGCGCCTGGCGCTCCACTGTGCTAAAGTATCCCGAACGTTCAAACGACTACGAGGGGAACTAGAAGATGGCACGTGTGCACAACTTCTCAGCTGGCCCGGCCGCGCTGCCTACAAGCGTGCTCGCCGAGATCGCCGACGAGATGATGGACTACCGCGGTTGCGGCATGTCCGTGCTCGAGATGAGCCATCGATCTAGCATGTACCAGCAGATCATCGACGACGCCGAGGCAACCCTGCGCCGCCTGCTGAGCATCCCCGACAACTACCATGTCCTGTTTTTGCAGGGCGGCGCCACGCTGCAGTTTGCGGGCATCCCCATGAACCTCATGCGCCGCGGCCGCGCCGGCTACGTCGTGACCGGCAACTTTGCCAACAAGGCGTACAAGGAGGCCGCAAAGTACGGCGAGGCCGTGCTGCTCGCGAGCTCCGAGGACACCAATTTCGACCGCATCCCTGACATGGCCGACATCAACGCGCGCATTGCCGCCGAGGCCGCGGGCGGCGGGCTCGACTACGTCTACATCTGCCAGAACAACACCATCTTTGGCACCATGTACCACGAGCTGCCCGATTGCGGCGATGTGCCGCTGGTCGCCGATGTCTCGAGCTGCTTTTTGTCGCAGCCGCTCGACGTTGAGCTCTACGGGCTCATTTACGCTGGCGCACAGAAAAACGCCGGCGCCGCGGGCGTGACCGTGGTCATCGTGCGCGACGACCTCATCACAGATGGCCCCGCCTTTGCGCAGACGCCGCAGTACCTGGACCTTAAGACCCAGGCCGCCAAGGGCTCCATGCTCAACACGCCCAACACCTTTGGCATCTACGTGTGCGGCAAGGTGTTCCATTGGGTGGAGCAGACCGGCGGACTCGCCGCCATGGCCGAACACAACTGGGCCAAGGCCAACCTGCTCTACGACCTGCTCGAGCACAGCGAGCTGTTCCATGGCACCGCGCAGGCCGACAGCCGCTCCATCGCCAACGTCACCTTCCGCACCGACGACGCCGAACTCGACGCGGCCTTTGTCGCAGGCGCGGCCGAGCACCAGATTCAAAACGTCAAGGGCCATCGCCTGGTGGGCGGCATGCGCGCGAGCGTCTACAACGCCGTGACCATGGAAGACACGCAGGCACTGGCCTCGTACATGAAGGACTTCGAAGCGCAGCATAGTTTGAGCCCGCGATCTAACTAGCCCGCAACGCGCGGGCCGACCAGCCACTTCAAACCACCTGTTTAAACCAAACCTGCTAAGGAGTTTTTCATGCGCAAGATTAAGACCATCGACGACATCACTAAAGACGGCAAAGTCGAGTTTGGCGAGGGCTACGAGTTTGTGGACACCGCCGAGGAGGCCGACGCCATCCTGATGCGCTCGACCGACCTGCACGGCTACAAGCTGCCCGAGGGCATCCGCGCCATCGCCCGCTGCGGCGCCGGCGTCAACAACATCCCCGTCGAGGAGTACGCCAAGAAGGGCGTCGTCGTCTTTAACTCCCCCGGCGCCAACAGCAACGCCGTCAAGGAGCTCGTCCTTGGCATGCTGGTGCTCTCGAGCCGCGGCGTCGTGCAGTCGATGAATTGGGTGCGCGACAACGCCGACGACCCCGAGATTCAGGTCGACGCCGAAAAGGCCAAGAAGGCCTTTGTGGGCCGCGAGCTCAAGGGCAAGCGCATCGGCGTTATCGGTCTGGGCAACGTAGGCTCCAAGGTCGCCAACGCCTGCGTCGATCTGGGCATGGATGTCTACGGCTACGATCCGTTCATTTCCGTCGAGCACGCGTGGGTGCTGAGCCGCGAGGTGCAGCGCGTGGGCACGCTCGAGGACCTCTGCCGCGGCTGCGACTACCTCACCGTGCACGTGCCCAGCAAGGCCGACACCATCGGCATGATCAGTACCGAGCAAATCAACCTGCTGGCACCCGACGCCGTGCTCATCAACTACGCGCGCGAGACCACCATTGACGAGGACGCCGTCGACGCCGCCCTGCGCGAGGGCAAGCTTAGCTGGTTTAGCTGCGACTTTGCCACGCCCAAGACCGTCAAGATGCCCAATACGTTTATCACCACGCACTCGGGCGCCGGCACCGGCGAGGCCGAGGCCAACTGCGCCGACATGGCGATCAGCGAGCTCAAGGATTACCTGGAAAACGGCAATATCGCGCACAGCGTCAACTATCCCGCCTGCAGCATGGGCAAGGCGCGCGCCGCGAGCCGCATCGCCTGCCTGCACGCCAACGTGCCCAACATGATCGGCCAGATCACGGCCATTCTCGCCAAGGACAACGCCAACGTGCAGCGTATGACCAACGAGTCCGCTGGCGAGAACGCCTACACCATGTTCGACACCGACGAGCACCTGAACAGCAGCACCATCGAGGCGCTCAAGCAGATTCCGTCGATGTATCGCGTGCGCGTGATCAAGTAGCGTCGGCGCCAAGCCTGCCAGACAGACCACGAAGTCCATTCGGCCCCCGTTTTCACGAAACGGGGGCCGATTTCGTTGCTCCGGCTGGTTTTGAAAATGCTACCCATAATAAGTTTTTTCGGATAATCGACAGTGAGGCCCTAGTCGCTAAGCACAACTGCTTTTACAAACAGCTTTATCAGGGGTTTTAGTAGGTAAAAATCGATCTCTATATGCCAAACTAATGTTGACTGTCCATTTTCCGAAATAACTTGCTCTAGGTAGCACTTTTCAAGCCAATTCCAAGGAGCAATTGAAGGCTATTCGCAACTAAAACCCTAGCTTCCGCGACCGTTTTCCACCCGCGCGGCTACATTCCCGCCCAATCGATAAAAATCTCCTCACGAAGCCGCCGTTCGAGCTCTTGCTGCCGCGGTGTCTTGTCTTTCAACGGCATATCGAGATAGGACATGATGAGTTCCATCACTACATGGAAGGCATCGGAGTCGACCAGCTGACCATAGGTCATCAGAACGACGGGATATCCCATGGCTTGCAGGGCCGTCGTTCGATCGGAGTCCGAGATCTTGGATTCTATGGATCCGTGAATGGCTTTACCTTGGCATTCAACCAGGCACTCTCGGCTGCCGTCCTTATTTGCCAGCAGAATATCGGCGTAGCGCCTATCAAGCCCCGAAATCAGGCGGGCGCTGCGCGTCATGCGAATCTCGACGTTATTGGTAAGGCGCAGCCCTTCGCCGCCGCGCAGCCTCGAAAGGCCAAACAGCATCGAAGCTTGGACCTCAAGCGGCGATGCCACAATCCCCGTAATGCATTTCGCGGCACGCGTGAACGATTTAGCACCGCGGAGCCCCTGGATCTTATTTGCGAACTCCGTAAGTTCAGAAAGCTCGATCAAGGGAGGTCGTTTCCACAAGTCCGTTGGATTCCCCGAGGCATCCTTTACGTTTTCCCAGCCCAACCGTGCGTCACCCCATCGGCCCCCATATGCCTGCTCAAGCGCCAACTTTACCTGAGGCGCAATCTTGCACACGGCAAAGGTACCGCACATCTCATACATGCACATGATCAGACGCTCGTTTGAGACCGAGGAAGCCAGGGTTAGCAGGGTAAAGAGCGGAGACGCGACATCAAGGCCAAACTCCGTCTGCCGCACGGAGCCAAACGGCCTCTCCCCGTTCCAAACATGCCTGACGATGCGACCGCCCTTACGTCCGCAGCCGCCCTGCGCCAACACATGTAACGGGGTGCCCAGGAAATGCTTGACGAGCGGATGCTCACAAAGACGTTCCCTGCGCGGATCGTCCACAGAATCGGGCAGGTCCGGCATTATTGCCAAAACCTGTGGAGGTATCCGGTGATACCGAAAGGCAGATATGTCGCACAGCATGTCGTCCATGAAAGGTACGTACCCACCGCGTCGTTTGTAAACCCGCCCGGACGGCAAACGCGATGGCTCGGCCTGCGAACGGTAAATGCTGCTACGCGCGCGTCGCGAATCTGCAGGTGACTCACAATCGGTTTGCAAAGCAAACTGATTGTGAGGTTACATATGGTTGATGAGGACTTTGCCTGGCGCCTTGTGCAGGAGCTTGTGAAGATTGACAGCTCGGACCCCGGGTGCGTATGAGGGCGAGATCGAGCGCTATATCAAGGCGTTGGCTGAGGAGCGGATGGCGCAGCTGAGCCATCCAGTACTCGGTGCCGTGCAGATTGAGGAGCTCGAAGTACTCCCCGGGCGCCGCAACCTTATGATTACCGTGCCGGGCGTGAGCGACGAGGCGAGGCTCGTCTACATCTGCCACATGGATACCGTCACCCTGGGACGCCATCGAGCGCGACCCAGGCTCTCCCCTCCTAGCTGCACTCAAGCGCGCCGCCGATGACGTGACAGACGCGGACGTACCCGCCAGCTTCTTTACCGGCTGCACCGATACCGCCGTCATTGCCGGCAAGACGGGTAACCGCAATTGCATGAGCTACGGCCCCGGCTCGTTGGTGCTCGCGCATAAGCCCAACGAGCCGGGGCCCATGCCGATATCGTTCGCTGCCAGAACGTGCTCATCGCGCTTGTTGACAACACGCTCTGGGACGCAAGCGTCCAAGTTGGGGCATAATAAGCCGCGAACAAACCGACTCGCGCGTTAGGACCGCCCATGAAAGCACTTCCGTTTCCCTGCATCCGCCCAGCTCGGGACCGCGTGCTCGAAGCGCTGCCGCAGATGGGCGGTATCCTGAGCAGCAACGACGCCCTGCGCGACGCCATCGCCGACGGGCTTATGCTCAAAGATCCGGGCGCGGCGTATTACGCGTACGAATGCTCCGGAGAGCCGGGGCGCGTGACGGGCGTTGTGGCGATTTGCCCGGTCGGCGTGCTGGCGTGCGACGACGCGCCCTCCGCAGGTACAGCTGCAGCCGCCCGTGCAATCGCCGCGCTTAAGGTGCAGCCCCGCCCTGTAACGCTCGTCTACGAAGCATCACCCGTCATGGATATCATCCTCGGCGCCGCCAAAGAGGGCGCGTCGCTCTATGCCGTCACCGACCCCGCCGGCATTACGCACCGCGTGTGGGAGGTCAAGCGCGAGGACGCCGTTGCCGCCATCCGAGCCATGCTCGACCAGGCACCGGAGCCGACGCCGGTAGACGACCCCGTCTACGCTACCGCGCTGGCAGGAGCGGCGCAGCTTTTGGCAGACGAGGCCCGCGCAGCCGGCACCTACACGGGCAAAGAGCCGTTCAACTTTACCGTTGCCGCGTTATTCCCCGCCGCGCAGGTCACCGGCGGCGCACCGCAGGTTCCAACGGGCCTGCTCACCCACCAGATCGCACGGTTCTAACAGGGCGTAAACGCCCAGTACAAAGACTCGGCCGCTCAACAAACAAGGGGCGGGGATACATGCGCATGCATCCCCGCACCTTTCGCATCGAGCAATGATGTCGGCAATCCGCATCGCCACGCCCGCGCTACCCGCGCTGCGGACCCGCTGCCGCCACGAGCGGCTCAAGACCCAGCTCGCGCGCATAATCTTCTTGCGTAAAGACTTCGACCAGCTCAAACGTATCGGTCGCATCGTCAAACGCAAAATGCAGCACCGAGCAGTTGCCCGGAACGCGTTCGCGCTCGTCGGCCGCCGCTCCCCTCACGTGGTCCAAAAACTCCTTGATGGACGAGGCATGGCTCACCGCGAGCACGCACTCGTGGTCCGGACATCGCATAAGATCGGTCAACGTCGCCACCATGCGCTCGCGCACCTGCATCTGGCCCTCGCCGCCAAACTGGCGGTAGAAGTCGCGCCACGGGCGCTCGGGCATGAGCATCACGCGCTCGGCCTCAAAGTCGCCAAAGAACCACTCGCGCAGGCCATCAAGGCGCTCGTAGGCAAGGCCCGGCCACAGGTTGGCGATAGTCTGCTCGGTGCGGTGCAGTGTGGAGGTGTAGGCATGATCGGGTTCGATGCCACGCGCACGCAAGAACATACCGGCGCGCACCGCCTGGTCGCAACCAAGCTGCGTGAGTGGCGAATCGCTCCAACCCTGAATAATGCGCTTAAGGTTGAATATCGTCTGTCCATGACGGACCAGATACAGATCTTTATTCATAGGGGGGTCCTTTCGCTCGTTACCAATCAAGGAGCGAAAACGCCCCATCACAATAGCTAAAATGAAGCACGGCGCCGTTGTCGAGCTGTTCTCCCCCGCCGGCCACATACTCAAGAAACTCCTGGCAGGCTGAGCCGTGGGAAACGGCCAGCACGCAGTCGTGCCGAGGCCGGGCCATAATACGAGACAGCGCCGCGACCATACGTGCGCGAAGCTCACTTTCCGACTCGCCACCAAAGGCGACCGGATAATCGCCCCAGGGTTGCGCCGGCATCTCGCGGTTTGATGTGCCCTCCAACGATCCCAAATGCCACTCGCGCAGGTCATCGACCAGCTCTATGGAACGGCCCTCGCCAACGATCAGCTCTGCCGTACACCGTGCCCGACCCAACGGAGACGAATACGCATGGTCAAAGGAGATGCCGCGCGCCTCAAACGCCGCGCGCGTCGCCAGTGCCTGCTCGCGCCCGCGCACCGTAAGCGGCGAATCGTGCCAGCCCTGCAAAATGTTCCGCACGTTGAGCTCGGTCTGCCCATGCCGTACCAAATACAGATCGGCCACATGCCCTCCCCTCGCAGCACCACAAAGGGGCCAGGCACCTTTGTGGTGGTTTTGCCGCCGGATCGCGCCGCGACGACGCAGCTACACCAGCACGTCGGCAAGCGGGCGCTTGGGTACGTGGTGTACCTGTGCCTCATCACGCCAGTAATTAATAGAGCCGTCGGGGTTGGAATCAATTGCATCGATCACCTGTGTCTCGGTGGGAACGCCAAAGACCATGATCAGCTTGACCTCGTACTTGTCGCCGTCAAGTCCCATGACATCAATCGCACGAGGCGGAAAAGCCTTGAACATGCACGCCGCCACCTCGGGCGTAGCGCTGCGGGCGGCGAGCATCATCGTCTGCGCGGCGATACCAGTGTCTGCCTCGGTGATTGGCGCGGCAGGCTTGCCCGGAGCGGGACGCTCTGCAAGGATCGCGATATAGCCGGTCGGGCGCTCGCCCTCGACAGGACCCGACCAATCCTTGAGCGCACCAGCCCATGTGAGCTTTTCAAATAAGCTCGAACACTCCTCGGCGTCGCTCACCACATGAAAGCGTAGGCGCTGAGCGTTGGCGCCGCAGGGAGCCAGGTGCGCCAGCTCTGCCAGCTCAAGCAAAAACTCGCGCGGCACGCGCATGGACTCGTCAAAACGGCGGCATGTGCGGGCGCGACGAACCAGCGCGTCAAACGATTCCAGACCGAGCTTTTCGCAACCTTGCTTTGCCATCGACTCCACGCTCGACGGCGCCGCGGGAACAGCTTCGTTCATAGAGACCCCCAATACAAGGCAATTGTTCTTAGGAAAATCTAACCTAAAACGCAGGCAATAACGAACAGAGCCGCAATGTTCTACACCTGTTGAATAGAAAAACGCGACATGGGGAACAACGAGAACAAATCGGGACCTTTGGGTTACACTTCGCCCTCCCCGACCCATACGCCGGTGCCTTTAGGCGATACTTGTTGTAGCAACTGCGGCATACGCCGCAAAAACAACAATGACGGCAAACGCCGTGCGGAAAGGAGACCTCATGGGCATCTTTAAGAACGACGACCAGCAGTCGAATCTGTTTGGATTTGACGAGAAAAGCATGGCAGGCAAGGCAATCAAGGCCGTGCGCTGGATCTACGCCGCCACGGGCGTCATCGCACTGCTTGCCGGCATCGCGCTGCTGTTTGCGCCCGCCAAGTCCCTCGTCTTCCTGACGACCGTCCTGGGCTTCTACTTTGTGATCACGGCTGGCGTCAGGCTGTTCACCGCCATTTTTGAGCCGCTGCTGCCCGCCGGCTGGCGCGTGACGAGCATCATCTCCAACCTGCTCATCATCCTGGGCGGCGTCATAATCCTGCGCAATCAGGCCTTCTCGACCGCGACGCTCACCACGCTCGTGGTGGTCGTGGCTGGCTTTGGCTGGATCGTCGAAGGTGTCATGTCCATTCTGGAGTCCGAGCTTTCGTCCAACCGCGCCCTCGCCATCCTGAGCGGCGCGCTCTCCATCATCGCCGGCATGTTCGTGTTTATCTATCCGCTGTGGTCGGCAAAGATGCTCGTCATCTTTAGCGGCGCCGCGCTCCTGGTGTTTGGCGTGACGCTCATTGTCCGCGCCATTCAGTTTGGCAAACTGGTGCACTAGATGCCGCGAACGCTGTTTATTGATGCCGACGCCTGCCCGGTTACGCGCGAGTCGATCGACTGCGCGCGGCGGGCGGGCGTTGCCGTGGTTATCGCCGGCAACAGCACGCAAAACCTGGAGCGGCACATTCGCCGCGACGATCCGCGCGATGCCGAGCACGCGCGACGCGGCTTTTGGGTCACCACGCTCGATGTGAGCGTGGGCGCCGATAGCGCCGACTTTGCCATTATCGAGCGCCTGCAGGCGGGCGATGTGGTCGTGACTCAGGACATAGGCCTGGCGAGCATGGTGCTCGGCCGCGATGCCGCCGCCATCGGCGTGCGCGGGCGCGTGTACGACAAAGCCACCATCGACATGCAGCTGTTTATTCGTCACGAGGAAAAGAAGGTGCGTCGCGCCGGCGGTCGCACCCGCGGACCGGCAGCCTTCACCAGCGAAGACCGCGCCCGCTTTAAGCGCAGCCTCACCGAGCTGCTCCGCTAACCAAGGCAGATTTTTGGGACATGCCTAAAAATCTGCCTTTTTGTTTTGGGCGGTGTGAGCGCTTAGGATCCATGGCTTAACAAAAAACGGGCTTCAAAATGCCATGCGTCGCCGCATTGCGCAGGCGCAGTGCATGGCTATTTTGAAGCCCGTTTTGTTAGGCCTACTTAGAGACCAAAGGCGGAAAGGATAAGGCCCCAGCCAGCGCCGATGACGTACATCATGACCAGGAACACGGCGTTTTCGCGAGCGCTGCGATTGGTGCGGAACAGCACCAGATAACCCACACCGGCAGAGATGAGCGTGCCGGCGAGCATCGGTGCCAGCTGCAGCGCGCCTTCCAGATACAGCTGCGTAATGACCACGCTCGCCGAGCAGTTGGGGATCAGGCCGACAAGCGCCGAACCCAGGACGGCGAGCGTCTCGTTGCCACGCAGGAACTGCTCGATCGCGGACTCGCCAAAGGTCTCGAGCACGGCGACCAGAATCAGCGTCACCAGGAAAATGAATACCGATACCTGCACGGTATGCGAGATGGCGCTGCGGATAATCGACAGGACGGGCGCACCTTCGTGTGAGTGGGAGTGACCGTGGTCATGATGGTGTTCATGCTCGCCCTCATGACCGTGATCGTGGCCATGTCCGTGTTCGCGCTCGTCCTCATCCTCGCCTTCATCACAACCGCAATGGTCACGCTCACACAGCTCATGGATGTGGTCGGCGCTCACGCCCGCCTCGGCAACCTCGTCGATGATGTCACCGCCGCTGTGATCGTCATGCGCGCAGTTAACGTGCGCCGGATTGACAGCGGTTCCCAACACGGTACGGCGAATCGCCGCATGCGCACGGGCATTGCGACGCAGACCGCGAATGGCGGCATCTACGATAAAGCCCGTGACCAGCGCGATCAGCGCTTTCGAAGCCAAAAGCATCGCCATAGTCTGCACGGGAACCTGCTCGGCAAGTAGCAGCGGCAGCATCTCGTCGGAGGTCGAGAGAAACACCGCCACCAGGGTTCCCAGCGTCACGACGCGACCGGCGTACAGCGTTGCCGCCATCGCCGAAAAGCCGCACTGCGGCACCATGCCCAGCAACGAGCCGGCCACGGGGCCAGCGGCGCCGGCACGCTTGATGGCGCCGTTAACGCGGTCGCCCGCAACATGCTCAAGCGTCTCGAGGACCAGATATGTCACCAACAAGAACGGCACCAGCGAGAGCGTGTCCTTGCCGGCGTCGAGCAGAATATCAATCAGCAAATCCATGACGGATGGAACCTTTCGTGTCTTTCGGCAGCATTGTAAAAGTCCTAGCGGTCAACTAGGGTATTGTAGTTGTCCTAGGCGCGATGCCAATAGTTGCCCATGGTAAACTATCATCTCGCCATAACTCGACAAACCCGAGCCGCACGACGCGGCCCGTCCAAGGAGCAGCATATGAACGTATCGCAAGCACTCGAATACGAGCGCCAGCCGTTTATCCCCATGTTTATCTACGGCGACCACGGCGCCATGGAGTCCGAGCGCCAGAAGGGCGAGGAGGCCCTCAAGGTGCTCGAGACCGAGTACTTTACCGCCGAGGGCGACCCCGGCTTCGACTTTGCCACCGTGCGCGACCTGGCCGACCGCAACCGCGACCTGTGCGACCAGATTGGCGAGGCGCGTCTGCGCAACGTGACGCCCGCAACGCTTTCGCGCGGCCTGTCCGACGCCGACACCTGCGCCGCCATCGGCAAGATGCAAAAGCGCACCGCCGCGTCCGTCATGCGCGAGATCCGCGGCGACCGCGACGCACTCGGCGTGGCCTACGCTCGCAAGCCCATTCAGGGCACGGTGCTCGGCATCGACATCGAGACCACCGGCCGCGCACCCGAGCGCGGCTACATCATCAACGTGGGCTGGGAGATCATGGAGCTCACCAGCGACGCCGTCCCGCATGACGCCGAGGCACACTACTGCGGCCTGCCCGATATCTACCGCGGCGAGGATGTGCCGTTGTCGAATATCCACCACATCACCTGGGATGACATTGACGGCAAAACGCCCTTCCGCGAGAACAAGGAACTGCAAAAGCAGTTGCTCAAGCTTATGAAGAAGTACCCATACATGGCGCACAACGCCGCCTTTGAGGACAGTTGGTTCAAGATCCACTTGGACGGTTACGCCGAGGCACGCCGCGCGGGTAAGATTATCGTCATCGACTCGCGCCAGATCTGCCGCAGCCTGGACGCCGATGTGCGCTCGCTTCCCCGAGAGTCCGCGCCCGCCGCACTCGAAAACTGGGCCCGCCGACGCGGCACCCTCGCCGCCGACGCCAACGAGCAGCACCTGGGCCTCGACGACACCGACCTCATGCTCCGCACGGTGCAGGCCGAGTTCAACCTCAAGAACCTGTTTGCCAAGTAGATTGCCAAGCAGAGGCGCCATTCGCGAGCAATACCTGCCGGGCCATAGCACCTCGTGCAAAAGTGACACGCCGAGACGTCCTCCTCAAGCGATGCAATGCGGGCCGATATCCAAGTGGATATCGGCCCGTTTTTGCACGTCGCTAAGGTACCCACGTTGGCATCGGCGGCCTTATCCGCGATCATCGATGCCTTTAGCCGCCACCAGGGCATTCGATAGCAAAATATTTCGTGAATTATATTGACATATGAACATGCGCTCATATACTCGGAAGTAAGTTATATGAGCGCATGTTCATATGAAAGGATATTGCAATGAGCGATCCCGCTGATGAAATAAAGTCCAGCATCGACACCACCATCGCGCCCGACGTCCCCACCACCTGCTCGCCCGAGGACCTTCCCGACGAGGAGCTGCTGTACGACCTTGCCGACCTGTTCAAGGTCTTCAGCGACACCACGCGCATTAAGATCCTCTACGCCCTCATGGGCCGCGAACTCTGCGTGGCAGACATCGCCGAAGCGACCGCGACCTCGCAGTCTGCGGTGTCACACCAGCTGCGCACGCTCAAGCAGTCACACCTGGTCAAATTCCGACGCGACGGCCGCAACATCCTCTACTCGCTCGCCGATGATCATGTCTATACCATGCTCAACCAGGGCATGAGCCACATCTGCGAATAGCGATCAACCACGGTACCAGCGCGGCCTACACCCAAGCCGCAAAAACAGGGAAAGGAACCCACCATGAAAAAGCAGTTCAAGCTCGACGAGATCGACTGCGCCAACTGCGCGCGCGAGCTTCAGGACGAACTTGCCAAGCTCGAGGGCGTCAAGTCCGTTTCGGTCAACTTTATGACCCAGAAGTTGACGCTCGAGGCCGACGACGCCGAGTTCGACGAGGTTCTCGACCGCGTCGTGGAGTTCACCGCCGACGCCGAGCCCGACTGCGAGATCATTCTCTAGCCCAGGTTACGCTGGCCCGCAAGGCCGCGCTTGCCGAGGCCTTTGCTCGCGAAATTATATGAGCGAGTGTTCATACATTCAAATGGGAGGATTGAATCATGGCAACCGCCGATCCCAAGAAGAAAAAGAAGAAGCGCAAGAAGAAAGAGTCACTTGAACATAAGCGCAATCGTATCCTGGTAGCGCTAGGCATTTTTGCGGTGGTGTACGCCCTCGACGAGCTCGGTGCCCTTACCGCCGTATTCGGCACCCCGGGCGACATCTACGCCAGCTTCGTGCTGTTCCTGGTGCCGTTCCTGATTGCCGGCTACGACGTGCTCCAGAAGGCGTTCAGCAACATCCGCCGCGGCAAGGCTTTCGACGAAAGCTTCCTCATGGCGGTCGCGACCATCGGCGCATTTGCCATGGTACTCTTCCCCGACACCGACCCGCACATGGCCGAAGGCGCCGCCGTCATGCTGTTCTATCAGGTTGGCGAGCTGTTCCAGGCCTACGCCGTGGGCAAGAGCCGCAAATCGATCAGTGCCATGATGGACATCGCGCCCGATTACGCCAACGTCGAGCAACCCGACGGCACACTCGAGCAGGTCTTTCCCGATGACATCGCCGTCGGCACCGTCATCGTCGTCAAGCCCGGCGAGCGCGTGCCCATCGACGGCGTCATCGTCGAGGGCGAAACCCAGCTCGACACCGCCGCGCTCACGGGCGAGTCAGTCCCCCGCCCCGCCAAGTCCGGCGACGATATCATCAGCGGCTGCATCAACATGACGGGCCTCATCCACGTGCGCACCACCAAGCCGTTTGGCGAGTCCACCGTCGCGCGCGTCCTGGAGCTCGTGGAGAATGCCAGCGAAAAGAAGGCACGCACCGAGAACTTCATCACACGCTTTGCCCGCGTCTACACCCCCGCCGTCACCGGCGCGGCCGCGGTGCTCGCCCTTGGCGGCGGCCTGATCACCGGCGCCTGGTCCGACTGGATTCTGCGCGGCCTGACCTTCCTGGTCGTCAGCTGCCCATGCGCGCTCGTGATTAGCGTGCCGCTGAGCTTCTTTGGCGGCATCGGCGGCGCGTCCAAGCTGGGCGTTCTCATCAAAGGCTCCAACTACCTCGAAACGCTCGCCGACGTGGACACCGTCGTCTTTGACAAGACGGGCACCCTCACCAACGGCACGTTCTCGGTGGTCGCGGTGCACCCCGAGGCCAGCTATACCGAGCAGTCGCTGCTCGAAGTCGCAGCCCTTGCGGAGTCGTTCTCCGATCACCCCATCGCGCAGTCCGTGCGCGCCGCCTACCAGGGCGAGCTCGACCCCAAGCGCGTGACGGATTCCGCCAATGACGCGGGCCACGGCGTGTCGGCGACCATCGACGGCAAGCATGTCGTCGTCGGCAACGCCAAGATGCTCGCCGCGGCCGGCGTTGAAGCACCGGACTGTGAGGTTGTCGGCACGATCCTCCACGTGCTCGTGGACGGCGTGTATGCCGGCCACATCGTGATTGCAGACACCGTTAAGGCCGATGCCGAGCAGACGATCCGCGACCTGCACGCCGCCGGCGTCAAGCGCACCGTTATGCTCACGGGCGACCGCGAGGAAGTGGCTGCTGCGGTGGCCAAGCAGCTCGGCCTCGACGAGTTCCATGCGCAGCTGCTGCCGGGCGACAAGGTCGAGCGTGTTGAAGCGCTGCTCGCGGCCGAAAGCGGCAAGGGCAAGCTCGCCTTTGTCGGCGACGGCATCAACGATGCGCCAGTGCTTACGCGCGCCGATGTGGGCATTGCCATGGGCGCCATGGGGTCCGACGCCGCGATTGAGGCCGCCGACGTGGTGCTGATGGATGACAAGCCGTCCAATATCTCCCGTGCGATCCGCGTGGCACGCAAGACCATGGCGATCGTCTGGCAGAACATCATCTTTGCACTGGGCGTTAAGCTGCTGATTCTGGTGCTGGCAGCGCTGGGCATCGCCAATATGTGGCTTGCCGTGTTCGGCGACGTAGGCGTGGCGATCATCGCCATCCTGAACGCCATGCGCGCGATGGGTGTCAAGAACCTGTAGCACTCGTGGTCCCTCCGGCCGGGGCCGGGCTTGGTTTTGAAAACGTCCTCGCGCATGAGGCCCGCCTTTCCTGCTCCTGCGGAGCAACGGAAAGGCGGGCCTCGCGCTGCGGAATGTTTTCAAAACCAAGCCCGGCCCCGGCCTGCGGTGACGTTGCTGGCGGTTCTTGGGCATCGCTTGCTGACGGGGTTCCTTGTCTGAATTGGACATTGCCGAAAGGGCCGCTGGTCCCGGTCGCTGGTTCGCGCTTTGCGTGAACTCCGCGCTACTGTGGGTCAGTTAGGCTTCTGTTGTTGGACCCGCTACATCTTCCCGCCCCAGCATCGCCCTTAGCTTCTCGAAGCTCTCCTCGCTCAGGCAATGCTCCATGTGGCAGCCCTCTTGCGAGGCAACCTCGGGCGATACGCCAGCGTCCTCTAGCAGCCCCACAAAAAAGCAATGGCGCTCCCACATTTGACGGGCAACCTCAAGACCGCGTTCCGTCAGATGCACATCGCGTTTGCCCATCCCCACGTAGCCGCTGTTCTCCAGCGTCGCCATGGCCTTGGAGACGCTTGCCTTGGTTACGCCCAGGTATTCGGCAACGTCAATCGATCGAACGATGCCTTGGTGCTTCGAGAGCACATAAATAGATTCGAGATAGTCTTCTCCGGATTCACGTAGGGCCATGGGCCGCCTTTCGCGATGATTGTTAGTTAGCCTTTGGATACTTTCCTTGGCTTACTTTACCGCAAAAGTTGCCCATGTCTTACTACGTTGTTTAAAAAGTTAACCGTGTTTCACAAAATGCGTGGGACAAGCAGGGCGACACGGTGCGCAACGTACAAGGGGTGTCCCCAGCTGCCGGCACAAAAGGAACGTCCCCAAGTGCCGAATCCGCAGCTACACCAGGCCAAAGTGCTTGGCGGCGTTGTAGATGCCGTCGTCGTCTACAGCGGTCGTAACGTAGGTCGCTGCGGCCTTCACGGTCTCCTGCGCGTTGCCCATGGCCACACTTGTGCCCACGGCCGAGAACATCGACAGGTCGTTCTCGCCGTCGCCAAAGGCAATCGCCTCGCTCGCGTCGATGCCCAGGCGCTCCAGCGTCGCCGCCACGCCCAGGTCCTTGCCGCCGTTTGCCGGAATAATGTCGCAGAACAGGTCACACCAGCGCGTAGTGAGTGAATGCGACACCGCATCGGTCACGATATGCTCGTCGGCCGGGTCCACAAAGGCGCAGAACTGGTAAACCGGCGCATCGAAGGCATGCTCAAACGGCTCCTCGTGGTAGACGATTCCCGCGTTGCTGCCGGCCGTCACCACGCGCTCGGACAGGCGGTTCACAAACGAGTTCTCGCCCTGCATGCACAGCGAGTCGTAGCGCCCCTGCGCCACCTGGTCCACAATCACCGCAACGTCGCCCGGGTCAATCGGGCAGCTACGGTAGACGCCCTCGGCATCAAAGCAGTGCTGGCCCGAAAGCGTAATGTACGCATCCCAACCCAAGTTGAACAGCCAATCGGGCATCTGGTAGGTCGGACGACCCGTGGCGATCACGCACGCAATCCCCTGCTCGTGAAAGCTGTCGAGCACCTGCTGCGCCGACGCCGGAATCCGGTGGGTCTTAAAGCTCAGCAGCGTGCCGTCGATATCGAAAAACGCGGCTTTGATCATCCTCGTCTACTCCTCGCCCTCGAGCTTTTCGCTCGCCTCAAGCCACGCCATCTCCAGCTCGTCCATGGCGGCGTGGGCCTCGTCGATCTTCGCCTGCTGTTCGCCCAGCGCCGCGTAGTTGGTGGGATCGACCTGGGCCATGGCGGCCTCGGCCTCCTCCACGCGGGCGCGCTGCGTCTCCATCTTGCGCTCGAGTGAGCTTACCTCGCGGCGGAGCTTCTGGCGCTCGGCGTTGGACAGGCCGTTGGGCTGCCCGCTCGCCTTGGGCTTATCGGCCGCAACCGCTGCGGCGCCGGTGTCGAACGTGCCGGTCTTGGCGCTCGGCGCGCCCACGGGCTCGCCCTCGGCGGTGGCGTTGCACAGGCGCAGGTACTGGTCGACGCCGCCGGGCATATGCGTCAGGTGGCCGTCGAGCAGCGCCCACTGCTGGTCGGTCACGCGCTCCATCAAGAAGCGGTCGTGTGTCACCAGGATCAACGTGCCGGGCCAGCCGTCGAGCAGGTCCTCGACAATCGCGAGCATGTCGGTATCCAGGTCGTTGCCGGGCTCGTCCAGGATGAGCACGTTGGGCTCGTCCAGGATCGTCAGCAGCAGCGACAGGCGACGGCGCTGGCCGCCCGAAAGATCGCCGATGCGGCTCCAGAGCTGCTGTGTCGTAAAGCCCAGGCGCTCGCAGAGCTTCTCGGGCGAAGTCTCCTTGCCGTCGATGACGTAGTACTTCTTATAGTTGCCGAGCACCTCGCGGATCGTGTCGCCCATGTAGGGTTCGAGCTCCTCGAGCTGCTGCGACAGCACGCCAAAGCGCACCGTCTGGCCAATCTTCACACGGCCGCGCGTGGGCTCAATCTTACCCTGGATCACATCGAGCAGCGTCGACTTGCCAGCGCCGTTCTCGCCCAAAAGACCATAGCGGTCGCCCGCGCCGATGAGCCAGGTCACATCGGAGAGCACCTGCTTGGGCGCGCCATCGGTATCCGCATAGCCGGCATCCACGTCGACTACGTCGATAACCTGCTTGCCCAGGCGGCTCACCGCCAGACGCTTAAGCTCCAGCTCGTCGCGTACGGGCGGTACGTCGGCGATGAGCTCGCGAGCGGCATCCACACGAAACTTGGGCTTGGTGGAGCGCGCCTGGGCGCCGCGGCTCAGCCACGCGAGCTCCTTGCGCGCCATGTTTCGACGGCGCTCCTCGGTAACTGCGGCCATGCGGTCGCGCTCCACGCGCTGCAGGATATATGCGGAGTAACCGCCCTCGAAGGGGTCGACCTGGCCGTCGTGGACCTCCCACATGCTGGTACAGACCTCGTCCAAGAACCAGCGGTCGTGCGTGACCACGAGCATGGCGCCCTGGCTGCGCTGCCAGCGGGCCTTTAAGTGACGCGCGAGCCAGTTGATGGTACGCATGTCCAGGTGGTTGGTAGGCTCGTCGAGCATGAGCACGTCGTAGTCGCCGATCAGCAGGCGCGCGAGGTCCACGCGACGGCGCTGGCCGCCCGAAAGCTCGCCCACCGTGCCCTCCCAGGGCACATCGCTAATAAGGCCGGCCAGGATCTGACGCGTGCGCGGGCTCGAGGCCCACTCATACTCGGGCGTGTCACCGACGACGGCATGATGCACGGTGTCGGTATCGACCAGGTTGTCCTTTTGGCCGAGCAATCCGATCGTCGTGTCGCGGCGATGCGTCACGCGGCCGTCGTCGGGCTCCAACGTGCCGGCGAGTACGCTCAGCAGCGTCGACTTGCCGTCGCCGTTTTTGCCGACGATACCAATACGGTCGCCCTCGCCCACGCCGAGCGTCACGCTATCGAAAATATGCTTGGTGGGAAACTCTAGGCTGACGGAATCGCATCCCAAAAGAATCGCCATATGCCCTGCTCCTTCGTAGAAATTCAACGTTGTCCATGATAGCAGCGAGCCCCACCCCAAACCACCACGAAGGTGCCTGTCCCCTTTGCGGTGGTCGTTTCGGTCGCGGAGCAAAAAGGCGGGCCATCTCACGCAAGAGATGACCCGCCTCTCCAATCAGTCCCGCGGCAACCGCGGCCGCCGCGGGCCTCAAGCATGTCCCGGACTAGGAGAACATGCCGGTGAGGTAATCATTCAGCCGCTTATCCTTGGGCCGTTGGAAAATCTCGTCGGTCTCGTCGTACTCGACCATATCGCCCATGTAGAAGAACGCCGTGCGGTTGGACACGCGCGACGCCTGCTCCATGTTGTGCGTCACGATGACGATGGCGCGGTCGGCAACGATCGATGACATGAGGTCCTCGATCGCCAGCGTTGAGATGGGGTCGAGCGCCGAGCAGGGCTCGTCAAACAGGATCACGTCGGGGTTGAGCGCCAGCGTGCGCGCAATGCACAGACGCTGCTGCTGGCCGCCCGAAAGCGCGTAGGCGCTCTTGTCGAGCTTGTCCTTGACCTCGTCCCACAGCGCCGCACCACGCAGGCTTTCCTCGACCATGCAATCGAGCTCGTCACGGTCGGTGATGCCGTGGCGCTTGGGCGCAAACGTGATGTTGTCGCGAATGGACTTGCGGAAGGGGTTGGGCTGCTGGAACACCATGCCAATGGAGCGACGCAGCTCGTAGGTGTTTTCGGTCTTGGTGTTCACGTTGCGCCCGCGGTAGTTGATCTCGCCCTCCACGCGGCAGCCGCGAATCTCGCGATTCATGAGGTTGAGGCTGCGCAAAAAAGTCGACTTACCGCAGCCCGAAGGCCCGATGAGCGCCGTGATCTCGCCCTTGTGAAAGTCGAGTGATGTATTGTGCAGTGCATGGTGGTCGCCATAGTACACGTTGACGTCCTTGGTGGAGAGCACGACCTCGTCGCTCACGGCCTTGCCGCTCACGCGCACGCGCTTCTCGCTCTCTCCCACACTCGACAGGAAGTCTTGAGTGTCGGACGATGCCGCTTCGGTTGCGGGCGTTGCTTTCATCTCGCTCATTCGGCCGTCATCTTCCTTGCCAGTTGCTTGCCCACGATACGGGCGACTACGTTAAACAGCAGCACGCAGATCATCAGCAGCGCCGCGGTGCCCCAGACGATCTGCTGGGCCTCGGGGCTGCCCTCGCCATAGATCTTGTAGATGTGCACGGCGAGCGACTCGCCGGGACGGAACACGTTCCAGGCGCAGGTGGGACTCGACAGGTTAAAGCTCAAGAAGTTCAGGCGCACCGGCGAGCTCATGCCCGAGGTAAAGAGCAGCGCCGCGGCCTCGCCAAACACGCGGCCGGCCGAAAGCACGATGCCGGTCACGATGGCAGGCATGGCCTCGGGGACCAGGATGTGCAGCGTAGCCTCCCAGCGAGTAAGGCCCATGGCCAGGCACGCATCGCGCTGGGCCTGCGGCACGTCCTCGAGCGCCTGTTGGATCACGCGCACCAGGATGGGAATGTTGAACATGGTGAGCGCGACGGCGCCGGAGATGATGGAGTACTTCCAGCCCAGCTGCACCGAGAACACCAGGAAACCGAACATGCCGACAACGATGGAGGGCAGCGAGGACAGCGTCTCGATGGCGGTGGAGGCGATGTCGCGGATGGGCCCATTCGGCGCGTACTCAACCAGAAAGACCGCGCCGCCCAGACTGATGGGCACCGAGATGGCTAGGGTGATCAGCAGCAGATAGAACGAGTCGAACAGCTGATAGAGCACGCCGCCCTGGGTGCCGTTGGCGCGCGCGGGCTGCGTGAGAAAGCCCGGCTGGAACAGCGTCGAGATGCCCTCGAACAGGATATAGGCCACCATGGAGACGACGATGAGCATGACGATGGCGGCGATTGCCGTCAGCACGCCCGTGGCGATGCGGTCCTGCGTTTGGACGCGCCCGAGTCTCGCCTCGTCGATGTGGATGCGCGTGCTAGCCACGAGCCTTCGCCCCCTTGCGGCCGATAAGGTGGATGATCAGGATGAAGATGAGGCTCATGCCCATCAGCAGCAGACCGAGCGCCCACAGAACATCGTCCTGGGCCGAACCCTCGGCATAGACCGCCATAGACGTGGTAAGCGTGGTGGTGATGGTGGACGCCGGCGACAGCAGCGACGTCGGCATGGCCTCGATGCCGCCGATAACCATGCGCACGGCGAGCGTCTCGCCAAAGGCGCGGGTCATGCCCAGGATGACCGCAGTCATGAGCGACGGCATGGCGGACTTGAGCACCACGTGCCAGATGGTCTGCCAGCGAGTGTAGCCCAGCGCAAGCGAGCCCTGACGGTAGCTGTCGGGCACGGCGCGCAGGCCATCGACCGAAAGCGTGGTCATGGTCGGCAGGATCATGACGGCCAGCACGATGGCGCCGGGCAAGATGCCCAGGCCCGTACTCACGTGGAAAACGCTCTTCATAAGACCGACGACCACGTGAAAACCGATCAGGCCAAAGACGACCGAGGGAATGCCGGTCAAAAGCTCAATAAGCGGCTGAAAGACCTTGGAACCAAACTTAGGGCTAATCTCGACTGCAAAGATGGCAGAGCCGATGGCGATGGGCAGCGCAATGATCGTGGAGAGTACCATGACCGCAAATGAGGTGACGATCAGGGGCAGGGCGCCGGTGTAGGGCAGGCCGTTTTCGGCCGTGTTGGCTAGGTCCCACTTGGTGCCGGTGAAGAACTCGACGGCCGAAACGCCGTCCTTGAGAAAAGCCGAGAGGCCCTTTTGGGCGACCATAAAGATGAGCGCGGCAACGACAAGCGTCACGAGCGCTACGCACGCGCCCGTGACGCCCAGGCCCACGTTCTCAAGGTCGCGTTTTGGCAGCTGTTTTGCCATTGCAAACCTTTCCGGGGCGATTACTTATTTAGCGGAGACCTTGCCGCTGGCATCCTTAACGACCTTCATGGCAGAGACGGGGATGAAGCCCTGCTCCTCGACGAGCTTGCCCTGGACGTCGCCGGAAAGCATGAACTCCAGGAAGGCCTTGGTGGCCTCGTCGGCGTCCTTAGCGCAGTACATGTGCTCGGTAGCCCAGATCTTAAAGGAGTCGTCGGTGACGTTCTTGCTCTTGGGCTCCACGCCCTCGACCTTGATGGCGTTGAACTTGGAGTCATCGAAGTGCGAGAAGTCCAGGTAGGAGATGGCGTTGTCGGTGCTGCCCATCTGAGTCTGGACATCGCCGGACTTGTCGAGCTCGGCGTCGCCCTTAAAGTCGACGGCCTCGTCGCCAAAGACGGCTGCCTCGAAGGTGGCGCGGGTACCGGAGCCGGCCTTGCGGTTGAGCACGACGATAGTGGCGTCATCGCCGCCGACCTCCTTCCAGTTGGTGATCTGGCCGGAGAAGATGCCCTTGAGCTGCTCAAGGGACAGGTCGTCGACCGTCACGTTCTTGGAGACGACGGGACCCATGCCCACAACGGCGACCTCGTGGTCGACGAGGTTCTTGACCTGGTCGGCCTCGAGCTTGGTCTCGGCGAAGACGTCGGAGTTACCGATGGTGACGGTGCCGGCGGCGACAGCGGTCAGGCCCTTGCCCGAACCGTTGCCCGAGCCGGAGACGGAGACGTCCGGGTTGGCATCCATGAACTTCTCGGCAGCGGCCTCGACGAGAGCCTGGAACGAGGAGGCACCGTCGTAGGTCACCTCGCCGGAGACGGACTCGGCAGCAGCGGCGCTACCCTTGTCAGCGGCGTTGGAAGCGCCTGCGCCACCGCAACCAACGAGACCGAGGCCGACGATGCTGGCAAGACCACCAGCGAGGCCGAGGAACTGACGACGAGAATAAGCCTGATCGAGCATGATCTTCCTTTCATACATGCGACTCGCGGGCACCCCGCCCGCTTTGCTGTTTGGAAAGATACGGCCCCGACCGGGCAGCGCCCGCGCCAACTGCGGTTTCTTACGGGCATCTGATAGACCCTTACCACAAGCGCGGCTCGGCTTTACAAACGAATAACAAATTCACCACCAAGCATGATCCGCCTTTTACACCAATAAAAACGAAGTTGCGGTGAAATAATTCCTGTTTGGCCATCAAATGGCCCATTCTAGGAACTATTCCACCGCAACTTAGATTGGAAAACCGCGTAACCTTAAAGTTCGAGCTCGTTGAGGCGCAGGATTGCCACGATGTAAATCTTGAGTGCTTGCTTGAGCTGTTCCTCGTTGGCGCACTCGTTGGGGCCGTGCATCTGGCCGCCCCATGCGGGCAGCTCCAGGCCGGTCTCCTCGGGGCCAAACGAGACGGCGCGGGCAAAGTTGCGCGCATACGTGCCGCCGCCCATGGCAAAAGGTTCGGCATGCTTACCCGTAAACTCGTTATAGGTATCAATCAGCGCCTTCACGGCCGGATCGTCGGCAGAGACCGAGAACGGCACCTTTGCACGACCCACACGGTACGTCACGCCAAAGCGCCCCACGAGCGGTTCGAGTTGCTCGCAGATGGTATCGGCACTCGTGCTATCGGGGAAGCGCACGTCAATGACCTGCTCGATGTGGCCATCCGCCACACGGATGACGCCGGGGTTGCAGGTGAGCGGACCAAACGCGGGGCTCGTCGCGTCGATACCCAGGCCGCGGCCATAGGCGTCAGCATGCACAAAGGCCAAAAACTTGACAAACTCGTGCTCGGCAGGCGTCAGCAGGCGCTCGTCACGGACACCAAACGCGTCCTCGGCCTCACGCAGATACGACACGATCAGGCCGACGGCATTGATCGTTCCCTCGGGCATCGAGGCATGACCGCCAATGCCGTGGGCAAAAATCTGCGCATGGCCGTTATCGAGCGCCGTAATCTCCAGGCGGTCGGCGTTCTCGACCGGTGCCGGCAGCTCATCGGCGTCAATCGCGAGCTCGCAGATAGACTGCGACGGAATGGCGTTGCTCGCCTCGGCACCGCTCCACGATACGATGCGTCCGCCGTCGATCTTGGGACTCACAAACGTCGCCCCAAACTGGCCCTTCTCGGCATTGCAGACCGGGAACTCGGCATCGGGCGTAAACAGAAAGTCGGGGTCTACGTGGTTCTCCAGATAATGGTGAACGTCGGACATGCCCACTTCCTCATCGCAGCCCAGCAGCGCGCGGAAGGTATAGCGCGGCACAATGCCGTGTTTGAGCAGATAAGCACCAGCGTAGAGCGACAGCACCGCCGGGCCCTTGTCGTCGATCACGCCGCGGCCGAGCAGCCAGCCCTCGCGACGCTCCATCGCAAATGGGTCGGTATTCCAGCCGGGGCCGGCAGGCACCACGTCCACATGGCAGATAGTCGCGAGCTGCTTATCGCCGCGGCCCGGAATATCGGCGATGCCCACATAGCCCTCGTCGTCGCTCGTCTGGTAGCCGAGCTTCTGCGCGATGCCGAGCGCGCAATCGAGTGCGTCACGGACCGGGCGGCCAAACGGCGCGCCGGGCTCCGCATCAGCAGCATCGGCCACGGACGGATAACTCACCAGCTGCTCGATATCGGCGACGACATCTTCCCAGACTTCGTCGACATACTCGGCAACGCTCTGCTCCACCTGATTCATGGACGACCTCCTTACCAATGAGCAGCGGGCACGCCCGCCCCTCACATTACGTCATTAGATAGCGAAAAGTTTAGCAAGCTCGGCCACCGAGTGCACCACCGCATCGGCACCCGCCGCCTCGTGCTCGCCCGGCGCCGCCGCGCCCGAATAGATGCCGATGCACGGCACGCCCATCGCGTGCGCGCCCTCCACATCGTTAAAGCGATCGCCGATCATCACGGCATCGTCGGCCGTCGCGCCGAGCGCCGCCAAGGCATCGCGGACCGAATCGGCCTTGGTCTCGCGACCCTGCGGCGGATTCATGCCAACCACCGCCTCAAACTGAGAGAGCCCGAGCTCACGCACCATGTCGATGCACTTGGCCTCCATGCGCGACGTCGCCACGGCCATACGCTTGCCTTGGGTGACCAACCCATCCAGCAGCTCGGGGATCCCATCGAACACGGGGTACTCCTCCGGTCCCAGTTCATCAAAAAAGGCGCGATACTCGTCGGCCACCACCAGCGACTCCTCGCGGGAAAAGCCGTAAAAGTCGTGAAAGCTCTTCCACAGGGGCGGCCCGATCATGCGACGCAGGTCACCCATCTGCGCCTCAGAAAACCCGCGCGCAGCCAGCGTCTTGCGCGTCGAGGTCATCACCGCCCGGCCCGTATCTGCCACCGTGCCGTCAAAATCGAACAGCACGACCGGCCGTTTGCCTATCTTCAACGCCTCCATCGGCATTCCTCTTCCCCAGTTGACGATTTCCACACCGACACTTCAAACTGTTGACTATTCAACATTTAAACCTAGTAATGTGGAACGACTCTACTATACTTGTCGCACTTTGCTCTCAGAAGGCGGCGCGCAAGCGCCCCAACGAAAGGTGCAATTATGTCTTTTGCCATCATAACCGACTCCACGTCGGACATCTCCCCCGCCCGCGCCCAAGAGCTCGGCATTTACGTGATTCCGCTGCATGTGATTATCGAGGGCGAGGACCTGCTCGACCAGGTGCAGATTACCGCCGGGGAGTACGTCGCGCGCATGGCCGGCTCCGAGCAGCTGCCGCACACCTCGCAGCCGAGCGCCGGCGAGTTCAAGGCGCTCTTTGACCGCGTGCGCGCCGACGGCCACGACAGCGCCATCTTTATCTCGCTGTGCAGCGAGTGGTCCGCCTGCTATGCCAACGCCAGTCTGACGGCCGAAACGCACGAGCTCGACGTGCGCTGCATCGACTCGCGCACCGGCTCGGGTGCCGAGGGCCTGCTGGTGGAGTACGCGTTAGCCATGCGCGAGGACGGCCGCAGCCTAGACGAGACCGAGGCGCAGATCCGCGCGACACTGCCCGACGCCCACCTGCTGCTGATTCCCCGCACGCTCGAGAACCTCGTTAAGAACGGCCGCGCGCCCAAGCTCGCCGGCCAGCTGACGCAGATGCTCAACATTCGCCTGGCCGTTTCGCCGGAGTGGAAATCGGGCGAGATCAAGGCCATCAAAAAGGGCCGCGGCGCCAAGCGCATCGTCGCCAACACCATGGCCGATTGCCTCGCATTTTTGGCCGAACATCCGGGCTCCAGCGTGCGCGTGCTCACGACCGGCGCCGACGAGGAGCAGGAGCTCGTCAACCAAGCACTCGCAGGCCAGAACTACGTGGACGCCGGCACCGGCCCCATCGGCTGCACCATCGCCACCCATGTAGGCGTCGACGCCATCGCCATTAGCTACTGTCCCCGCTACCAGCCC
The DNA here is from genome assembly GCA_902475615.1 of uncultured Collinsella sp. GTDB lineage: Bacteria > Actinomycetota > Coriobacteriia > Coriobacteriales > Coriobacteriaceae > Collinsella. The sequence continues at coordinate 275,382 of CABSAD010000001.1, forward strand.
ATCCACTAGGGGCACCTTTACCACTTGCGGTGGAATAGGGACTGTTTTTGGCTTATCAGCCGCAAATCAATCCCTATTCCACCGCAACTTAGAAATCGGCAATCAGCCCTGCGGGCCCCGGAACAGTTCCTCATGCGAGCCCATTCTGACCAGTCGGATCACAGGATTAGTCTTATGCGGCAAGTACAGAACGACCACATCGACCAACCCATCGGATAGATGGAAATCGATGTGGCCGTTGTAATTGCCGCCCGGGTTTGAAAGCTCATGGGCGCCATATTCCGCGGGAAGCGAGCCGCGAGCTGCAAGCTCTGCGACTGCCGCCTTAAACTCGGTTTTTAGCTGCGGATGGATGCGCATCGTCCGTTTGTAATCCGCCTTAAACTGAGCCTCGACTTTAATCTCAAACATCGCTAGTCCTCATCGAGGAACGATATAAGCTCATCAGCGTTAGTGAATGACGGGCTGTCGTCCGGCAGAATCCCCAACTCATGAGCCTCGGCAATCACCATGGCACGCCTCGTCGCCTCATTGGGAACTTCGGGCCGACCCACAATTTCAAAAGGAATCTTTCGCTGATTTACCAGCTGCCGAACAGCAAGGTTGAGATACGAATTGAGACTCAGACCAACCGTATCCAAGAACTCAGTCGCCTGTTCCTTGAGCCCCTCTTCGATGCGAACCGTCGTAGGCTTAACCGTTGCAGTAGACATACGCGACCTCCTCGCTCTCGTCTTTTGCATCAGTATACCCAATATAGATGGCAGTCTGATGTTAGCTAGCATCAGACTGCCATTATTCATCTATAAGCGAAGAAGCCTTGTCCCTACATCAGCCCACTTAGGGCAATGTCGACGGCTTCGTTGAGGTCGTCGGTGATGTGGACGAGGTCTGGATCGAGCGGGCTGATCATACCGGCATCCATCACCGGACCGTTAAGCCAGTCGAATAGGCCCTGCCAGTACTCGGTGCCCACCAGCACGAGCGGCATGCGCTTGACCTTGTGTGTCTGCACCAGCGTGAGCACCTCGAACATTTCGTCGAGCGTACCAAAACCTCCGGGAAACACGATGGCGCCCGAGCTGTATTTGACGAACATGGTCTTGCGCACAAAGAAGTAACGGAAGTCCATGCCGAGGTTCACGTATTTATTGAGCCCATGCTCGTGCGGCAATTCAATGCCCAGGCCAACTGACTTGCCGTTGACACTCGCCGCTCCCCTGTTGGCCGCTTCCATGATGCCGGGGCCGCCACCGGTGATGACCGCCACGCCGCGCTGGGCGATTTTGCGGCCGACCGTGCGCGCCGCCTTATAGAGCGGATCGGTCTTGGGCGTGCGGGCGCTGCCGAAGATGGTCACAGCGGGCCCGAGCTCGGCAAGTGCGCCAAAGCCATCGACAAACTCGGCCTGGATGCGCAGCACGCGCCAGGGGTCGGTGTGCAACCAGTCGGTCGAGTCCTCGGGCGCCAGCAGGTTGGCGTAGGTGTTGTCCTTGGGAATCATGGGGCCGCGCATGACCACGGGACCGCGTCGGTACGTCTCGTCGTAGGCAGGCTCGCCCTCGATATTCTCGTTCTTAATCATGGGTACTCCTATCGAGAAAAAGAAAAACGGGCGGGGTCGACGCCATGCGTCAAACACCCGCCCGAACATCAACTATTCGATATGGTACCCACGATGCATCAAGTGCTTGCAAGCTATCGGTCATCGGTCTCGCAGACGGTGTTAGCGAACGTGATGACCGGCCAGCGCTCGCCCCTTGCCGTTGCTAGCGCTCTGCAAGCGCCCGCGCCGCTCTTAGTAGTCCACCGCCGCAGGACTGTTCATCCAGTCGCTCACAAACGCGCCGTAGCGGCCCTCGATAATGGCCTGACGGGCACGCTGCATAAGGTTGAGCAGGTAGTAGATGTTGTGCATCGACAGCAGAATACCGCCGAGCATCTCCTTCTGCGTGACCATGTGACGGATGAGCGCACGGCTGTAGCCGCCCGTGCACACCGGGCAGGTGCAGGTGGGGTCGATAGGGCCGTCGTCGTGCGCAAAGCGCGCGTTGCGGAAGTTAAGGCGACCTTCACTGGAGAACGCCGTACCCATGCGGCCGGTGCGCGTCGGCAGCACGCAGTCGAACATGTCGATACCCACGCCCACGCCGCGCACGAGCGTGGTAGGGTTGCCGACGCCCATGAGGTAGCGCGGCTTGTGCTTAGGCATGTACTCGGAAACCAGCGGTGCCAGCGTCTCGAACATGGTCTCGTGGTCCTCGCCCACCGAATAGCCGCCGATGCCGTAACCCGGGAAGTCGCCGCACTCCTCCAGATGGCGCAGCGAGCGCAGGCGCAGATCCAGGTGCATGCCGCCCTGAACGATGCCAAAGAGCGCCTGGTCATCGCGGGTATGCGCCTTATAGCAGCGCTCGGCCCACATACTCGACAGCTCAACGGCGCGCTCGACGTAGGCGCGCGTGGCGGGATAGCCCGGGCACTGGTCGAGCTGCATGCAGATATCGGAGCCGAGCTTCATGGCGATTTCCATGTTGTCCTCGGGCGTCCAGAACACGTGGCGGCCGTCGTAGTCATTGACGATAAAGCGCACGCCCTCGTCGGTGAGCTTGACGGCGTCGTTGTGGCTGAACACCTGGAAGCCGCCCGAATCGGTAAGAATGGGGCCGTGCCAGTTCATAAACTTGTGCAGGCCGCCCAGCTCGGCAATGGTGTCCTCGCCGGGACGCATGGACAGGTGATAGGTGTTGGCAAGCACGATCTGGGCGCCGAGCTGTTTGACGGTCTCGGTAGGAATACCCTTGACGTTTGCCTTGGTGCCCACGGGCATAAAGATTGGCGTCTCGATATCGCCGTGCGGGGTGTGCAGTACGCCGGCACGCGCGTGCGTCGTCGGGTCCTCGGCGATCAGGTCGAATTTAAAAAGGCTCTGGTCCATAAACTGGAACTCCTTGGTTGCGGTTCATACGCAAACCATTATACGGGCAACCCGCAAGGAGCACCGACTCGACAGAAACTGACGCAAAGGGGGCAGCAAACGAGCGTGGATTTTCGGACGCCCATCTCATGAGAGTGGATAATCTCCCACTTTTGCCCGAAACACAGACCAAAAACGGGAGATTATCCACTCTCGTTCGGCGGGTACTCATTTAAGTACGTCCCCAATGAGTGGAGCTATTTACCAGCCACGCCAACGCCGATGTTTTGGGAATGTCAGCGAGCGGTCGCCAGAGCGAACAAATTGGCATGAAAAGAGGACGGCATAGACCTTCTGGTCATGCCGCCCTCTTTGAATGACAAGTTGTCGCTCTGGCGACCGCGCAGCGTCGGCCGGTCCGCCGTTCGGTAGAACGGCGGAACCCTTAAGGCCGCTGTCCCATGCCACCCTCGAGGGTGACAGTCTCGCCGTTCATGTACTTAAAGTCGGGGCCGCAGAGCTGAACGACCACGCGGCCAATCTCCTTCTCGACGTCGCCGTAGTGGCCTGCCGGCGGCATGTGGACGTTGGCCTTGAACGCCTCGGGATAGGCATCCTGGAAGTTCTCGAGCGCAGCGGTCCAAGCAAGCGGGCACACGATGTTGACGTTGATGCCGTCCTTGCCCCACTCGTTGGCTGCAACGCGAGTCAGACCGCGGATGCCCTCCTTGGCAGCGGCATAGCTGCACTGGCCGTAGTTGCCAAACAGGCCGGCGCCCGAGGCAAAGTTGACCACGGAGCCCTTGGTCTCCTTCAGGTGCGGATAGGCCTTCTGCATGTACAGATAGGTGGCATACAGACCGGAATAAATGGCCAGGTTAAACTGATCCATGGTGTGGTCGGCGATGGTCACGCCCGAGGCACTGGCCTGAGCGTTGTTGACGACGGCGTCGATGCGGCCGAACTCCTCGATGGCCTTGTCGATGACGTTCTGGACGACGGCCTCGTTGTCCTGACCAGCCGAGACATCGGCCTGAACAGGCAGAACCTTGATGCCGTACTCGGCCTCGAGGGACTCCTTGGCAGCCTCGAGCTTGGCAACGTTGCGGCCGGTAATGACGAGGTTTGCGCCCTCCTTGGCAAAAGCGATATCAATGCCGTAGCCGATGGAGCCAGCGGAGCCGTCCTTAAGCGTGGCCTTGCCGCCGCCGGTAACGATTACGGTCTTACCAGTGAAAAGTCCCATACGAAGTCCTTTCGAATCGCGACGGGCACGCCCGCCGACTGCGCGTATCCAACTTCACGCGCCAAATGCTGAAATGCAACTTTAGCGGGTTCAAGTGAAAAATAAAGACCGCACCAGGCGAACGGCGCAACGTCATTCGGCGAAGGGAATGTCAAGCGTAAACTGAATTTAGAGGACGAATATTTGCTATCCAAGCGAGTCATCGAACACGTTTTGAAACTTTGCTGCGGGGCGCGGGATGTCGGCGCGAGACTTTATCATAGGGTGACAAACAACGATGAGGAGCACATGCCTATGACAGACGAGCTGGACCCCCAGACTCAACAGCATATTGATGATTCAGCAGACGTCGCCGCAGATACTGACGCTGCGACCTGCAATGATACCGACGTCGACGACGCCACTCTGGATAACGGCGCTGCGACGGAAATCCCTGCGGCCCAAGATGCCGGCGAGCAAAACGACGATTCGGCCGCTCAGGACGACGCCCCCGAAAAGGACGCCGCCCCGCAAGCAGAAGGCCCTATCGAGGTGTCTTCGGAAGAAGAGCTCGATGCCGTCATGGACTCCATGATGGATGCCGTCAAAGCGATGAAAAACGCCGTGGCCGACGCCGATATTGACGCCGAAGAAGAGGAGGCCGCCGAGGCCGCCTCGACCTTCGTGCCCGGCGAAACCCCCGTTGCCGACCAAGGCAGCACCCTGCCCTCGTTCCTGCAGCTCGAGCACCCCACCATTGGTGCCGACGCAGTCGATCCGCACGCTGCCGGCTTTTCCGTGATCGAGGGCGGCACCGGCAACATCGCCACGCCGCAGACGCCCGATGCGGGCACGGCAAACGCCGCTCGCCCGACCGCCCCGCATGCCCCCGCAGCCAGCCGCGATCTGGGAGGCGCCGTCTCAAACACCGCCAACGCCGTAGGCGCTTTTATCGCCCAGGGTGCCTCGGCCATGCGCGAGATGAATGCCGCAAAGAAGGCGCTCGCCGATGCACGCGATCACCTGGCAGAGTTGGAGCAGCGCATCGCCGATCAAGGCGAGGAACTCGAGACGCGCCAGGACATCGCAGGCCGCTACGACCAAATCGTCGCCGAGCAGCGCCAGACCATCGACACGGCACAAAAGGCCGCGGCGGCGGCAGAAATCGGCCGCGATACCCATGCTGCCAAGGCAACAGAGCTCAAGGCGCAGCTCGAGCAAATAAAAGAAGAGGACGATGCCACCGAGCGGCGTCTCAAAGCCGCACTCGATGCCGTGGAGGCGCGCGAAGCAAGCTCGCGCGAAACCGGTAACCGCCTCGTTCGCCGCCTCGAGGATTCCAAGCGCATCCGCGACAAGGTGCAGGCCGAGCGCGACGCCGGCGTTGCCGCAGCGCAGCAAACCGTCGATGCCACGCGCGCTCAACTCGAAACGCTGCGCCGCGAGTATGCCGAGCTGCAGCGCAATCCTTCGGCGAATCCCGCCAATTACACGGTGCGCACCAGCGAGCTTTCGATGCAGATCTCCGACACGGCCGATGCCCTGCGCAAAGCCGAGGAAGATGTCCCGCACATCACCGCCGATCTTGAGCACTCACTCGCGGCCGCCGAGCACGCCGTCGAGCAGGCACAAGCCCCCATCGCTGACGCCAAGCGTACCCATCAGGCCGTGACGGCCGAGGCCGATGCCGCGCGCGACGAGCTGCAGACCGCAAAAGCCGCCGCCGCAACGCGCCAGCGCGAACTGCGCGAGAAGATCGCCGCCGAGGACAAAGCGCGTCGAGAGCAAGAGCAGGCTATTGCCAATGCCCAGGCGGACGTCGCGCACGCACAGTCGATCATCGAGCAGGCGACCGAGGTGCATGACCATCCCGAGATTACCGAATCGCTCGCGGGCTCCCTGGCCCTCGATAAGGCCGAGCACGCCGAAACTGAGCGTGAAGTGGCTCAACTCGAAGCCGCCGAGGACGACGTGCGCGAGCGCACCCGCGACTCACGCATCAAATTCACCGGAGCCATCGTCTGCATCATCGCCGTAATCCTCGTGATCGTCCTGATCGGGCTCTTCGCGAGCAAGTAAACTAGCTGCCAAAAAACACTCAAGGCAGTTGCGGTGAGATAGTTCCTGTTTAGCCATCAAAAAGGCCAATTCAAGAACTATCTCACCGCAACTTTTTGGTGCAAAGGGGTCAGGCTACTTTGCACCAACTTGGTGAATATAAACCAGTCCCCATTGCGCCAACAACGTTTGCCCAAATAAAACCTGCCAAAATAAACCTGTCCCTTTTTGGCAGGTTGAACCACGGCAACGCCGATGTTTTGGCGCGGACAGCGAAAACCCGCCAGAGCGAGCAAGGTGCCTTGAAACAAGGCGGCATTGACCTTCTGGTCATGCCGCCGAAGTTGAAAGGCAGATTGCCGCTCTGGCGGGTTTGCAGCGTCGAGCAGTTACGCGGTTCGTAGAACCGCGTAACTAACAAATGAGCATGGCGTCGCCAAAGCTGAAGAAGCGGTAACGCTCCTCGATAGCAGCAGCGTAGGCATCCATGATCTGGTCGCGGGTGGCAAGTGCGCTCACGAGCATCATGAGCGTGGAGCGCGGCACGTGGAAGTTAGTGATCAGTGCGTCGACCACGTGATAGGTCGAGCCAGGCATGAGGTAGAGCTGCGTTGTCGCGTTCTCGCGTACCACGATGTCACCGCGGCCAAGCGTGTCGGCCCCGTCCTCGCGGTCCTCAAAATAGCGCGCCGTCACGGCCGGATCGGACACCGGCGCGTCCGCGTCAAAAGCGCTCTCGAGCGAGCGCACGGCGGTGGTGCCGACGGCGATCACGCGGTGTCCCTCGGCCTTCGCCTTATGCACGGCGTCGACAACCTCCTGCGATACGTGGTAACGCTCGGTGTGCATGACGTGCTGCGTAGGGTCGTCCTCCTCCACCAAGCGGAAGGTATCAATGCCCACCTCGAGCTCGACGGCGGCAAACTTCGCACCCTTGGCCTCGATAGCGGCCATGAGCTCGGGGGTAAAGTGCAGACCCGCCGTGGGAGCGGCAGCCGAGTGCTCCTCCTTCATGGCGTAGACGGTCTGGTACTTCTCGGGATCGCCCTCGTAATCGGTAATGTAGGGCGGCAGCGGCACGTGGCCGGCAGCATGGATGGCCTCGTCGAGCGTGCGCGGGTCGCCGGCGGCATTGCAGCCGGCCGGCTCAAAACGCACCAGGCGGCCGCCGCGGCTATCGGTGACAAAGTCGACGACCTCGGCCGTCAGCACCACGGGAGCCCCCACGGGCGCATGGGCGCCACCGGCGCGATACTCAATCTGTGCACCGGGCTTCAGGCGCTTGCCCGGCTTGACCAGGCACTCCCAAACATGGCCCAGCGGGTCAATATCCTCGCGGCGCTTGAGCAGCAGCGTCTCGACCACGCCGCCCGAGCCGGCCTTGCGACCGATCAGGCGGGCCGGCATCACGCGCGTCTTGTTGATGACGAGCACATCGCCCGGCTCGATATAATCGATGATGTCGCGGAAGATGCGGTGCTCGACGGTGCCGCCGTGCTCCAGCGGCATTCCCGCCTGGGAGCCTTTGCGATCCACCACCAGCAGGCGGCAGGAGTCGCGCGGCTCGGCAGGCGCTTGGGCGATGAGCTCTTCGGGCAGGTTATAGTCAAAATCATCGGTACGCATAGACACGTCGGATACTCCTTATATAGCTAAAGTCCGCTCTACATCCTAGCAGGCTGACGTCCCAAATGAACTACTTTTTGGCGGCTTTGCGCTCGTCGCGGATGCGGGCGCGGTCCATGGCCGCCTCGACAGCCGAGAAGCGGCAACCACAGTAGTTCTGCCGATACATGCCAAGCTCGCGCGAACGACGCGTGGCCTCGGGATAATACGGGCGAAAATCGCGAATTACCGGAGTAAGACCGCGGGCGGCAGCTAGACGCTCCAACACATCATTGCAGGTTTCGAACAACTGATACGGCGAGACGGCGAGCGTCGTGCCCACAAACTCAAACCCACGCTCCTGGGCCACACGGCACGCCTCGGCCAAGCGCAGGGCATAGCACGCGCGACAGCGACGAGGCCGATCGGCGCCCAGCGGGGCCACGCCGGCCTCCCAGCGCTCGCGGTCCTCCCCCGCCTCGACAAGCTCGATGTCGCCATCGGCACACCACCGGCGCAGCTCGTCCAAACGCCGCTGCCATTCATCGTGAGGCTGAATATTGGGGTTGGTCCAGCAGATTGTGGGTTCAAACCCCTCCTCGCGCAGCAGACGGACCGGCTCAAGCGAGCACGGCGCACAGCAGGCGTGCAACAACAACGGCTTCATCAACATCTTCTCCCCCGCAATGCTTTTTTAATCCCCGTCCCAGAAAAATCATCCCAAAAAGACTACCTTGCGAAAAAGCGCACGCCAAAGGACGTGTCCTCGCAGGCGACAATGCGGCGGTCGCGCAAAATGGTCCGCACGTAATACCAGTCGCCCACACAGCCCGACAAATGCAAGCCGGCAGCCAGGTAGCACAGCAGCGGATAGCCCGAGAACGCAAACCCCAGGGCAAACGCCGCCGTCACAACAACCGTCGGCGCCAGGCAAACCGCCACGTACCGCCGGCGCGAATACACGACACCCTCGGCGCAGGCATAGATCATCGCCGTCTCGCGATTCGCCCCAAAGGTCACCTTCGCGCCCGCAGGCGCCAGCAGCTTAAAAAACACACCGTGCACCAGCTCGTGCACGGCAAATGACGCCGCCGAAACCGCAGCCAAGCCGACCAGCCAGCCCAAAACGGCCATCCAACCGCCCGCGTCAGCCGCATCCAGGTCCGCGGGCCCACCCAGCAGCATAAACACCGGCACCAGGCACACGGCAAATGCGCCAAGCACGGCCATCCCCCACACAAAGCAGGCGTGCAGAAAATCCTCGTCCTCAAACGCATGTATGTTGGAAATCTCATTCATAGCATCTTAGGATAGCGCCCCTGCCACGTACCCGTCCGCATGTGCGATAATGTCGAATGATATGCACGAATTGACCACCGCGTCGCCAGGCCTTGCGCCCGGCTGCGCTCTCACCATATGCGAAGGAGTCCCATGGCATCCAAATACTCCATGAACGACCGTCCCAGCTGGCCTCGCCGCGCCATCGTAACCGCCGGCGAGCCCTACGGCAACAAGGGCCTTCACTTTGGCCACGTTGGCGGCGTCTTTGTCCCGGCCGACTTCTTCGCCCGCTTCCTGCGCGACCGTCTGGGCCGCGAGAACGTCATCTTCACCTCGGGCACCGACTGCTATGGCTCGCCCATCATGGAGAGCTACCGCAAGCTCAAGGAGAACGAGGGCTACGACAAGTCCATTAACGAGTATGTCGAGTCCAATCACTCCCGCCAGGCCGCGACCCTCAACAACTACAACATCAGCTGCGATATCTACGGCGGCTCGGGCCTTGAGCCGGCGGCCCAGATCCACAACGAGGTTACCGCCGAGATTATCGAGCGCCTGCACGAGCAGGGCACCATCTCCAAGCGCTCCACGCTGCAGTTCTACGACGCCAAGGCCGGCACGTTCCTCAACGGCCGCCAGGTGATCGGCCGCTGCCCCATCCAAGGTTGCAAGTCCGAGAAGGCGTATGCCGACGAGTGCGACCTGGGTCACCAGTTTGAGCCCGAGGAGCTCATCGCGCCCAAGAGCCAGCTCACCGGCGAGGTGCCCGAGCTGCGCCCGGTCGACAACCTCTACTTCGACCTGCCGGCCTACCTCGACTTTATGAAGACCTACACCGCCAAGCTCGCCCAGAACCCGCAGGTTCGCTCCGTGGTCTCCAAGACCATGGAGGAGTGGCTGCTGCCGGCACAGCTCTACATCCAGAACAAGTTCCGCGAGGCCTTCGACGCCGTCGAGGATCAACTGCCCGAGCACACCGTGCTGGAGCCCGAGGGCAACAAGAGCAGCTTTACCGTCACCTTCCCCAGTTGGAAGGAGCGCGACGACGCCCACGCAGCGCTCGCTAACGGCGGCGTGCGTTTCCGCAGCGGCAAGGCGCTCGTGCCCTTCCGCATCACCGGTAACATCGACTGGGGCGTTCCGGTGCCCGAGGTCGACGGCGTCTCCGACGTCACCTGCTGGTGCTGGCCCGAGAGCCTGTGGGCGCCCATCAGCTATACGCGTACCGTGCTCGCGCGCGATGCCAAGGCAGCCGGCGTGACCGAGGGTGTCGCCGCCCAGGACGCCGCCCTCATGGGCGAGCCCGCCGCCGATTCCACGCAGGTACCCGCACCCACCTACCAGCACAGCTCGCTCGACTGGCGCGACTGGTGGTGCTCTGACGACGCACAGATCTACCAGTTCATTGGCCAGGACAACATCTACTTCTACTGCATCGCGCAGACCGCCATGTGGGAGGCCCTGGGTTGGGACCTCACGCAGAGCACCGTCAGCGCCTGCTACCACCTGCTCTACATGGGTAAAAAGGCCAGTTCGTCCTCGCAGACGCCTCCCCCGCCGGCAGACGACCTGCTTAACCACTACACCTGCGAGCAGATGCGCGCGCATTGGCTGTCGCTCGGCCTGTCCGAGAAGCCGGTGAGCTTTAGCCCCAAGGCATATGACACGCGCGTGACCGGCAAGGACAAGGACGGCAACGAGGTGCGCGCCTGCGACGACAAGCGCGTCATCGATCCGGCCCTTAAGGAGAGCGCCCTCTTGACCGGCGTGTTCAACCGTCTGGCCCGCAGCTGCTTCTACGGCGTCGCCGTCAAGGAGGGCGACGAGAGCCCCTATCGCAACGGCTGCATTCCCGCCGGCGCCGCCTCTGCCGCCGTGGTCGAGGCTGCCGAGCAGGCCGTCCTTGCCTTTGAGCAGGCCATGTACAAGTTCGAGACGCACCGCGCGCTCGCCGTGTGCGACGACTACCTGCGCGCCGCCAACAAGCGCTGGAGCGATGCCTCCAAGGCCGCCAACAAGCTCGAGGGTGAGCCGGCCAACGCCGCCATGACGCAGGCCCTGGTCGACGCCTTCACCGAGCTGCGCGTGGCGACCGTGCTCATGCACGGCATCGTCCCGGCCGGCTGCGAGCTTATCTGCGAGTACTTCGACGTCGACCCGGTCGCCTTCTTTAGCTGGGACAACATCTTTGCCTCCACGGACGAGTTTATGAAGAACCTGGGCGAGAAGCCCGGCGAGCACCGCGTAAAGCCGCTGCCCCCGCGCTTCGACTTCTTTAGCAAGCACGAGAGCCAGTACTAAAGCACGCCGGCAGCAGCGTGCCCGGAAAGTAGTCAATTTGGGACGGGAAGGAAAGACGGATGTCCAAGCCGCGTCGTCGCAAGCAGAAAAAGCAGGTTAAGCCCGAGCTCAAGCTTAGGCAGTTTGCCGCCACCGAGCTTTCCGACCAGCTTGCCGCCCAACACTCCGCCGTCGACCTGCCGCGATTTATGGTCGACACGGTTGCCGGCGCCTATACGCCCGCCGATGCCGAGCTCATGATCGAGGGCTTTGGCGCCGCAGCCACGCGCCCGGTCACACTGCGCGCCAACACGCTCAAGGCGACCGCCGAGGGCATTGCCGCCGCGCTCGACGCCGCCGGGATCGCCCACCGCTCCGTCGCATGGTACCCGGATGCCTTCATCCTGCCCGAGGCCCAAGTTTCCGACCTGTGGGACCTCGACATCTACCGTGACGGCAAGATCTACCTGCAGAGCCTGTCGTCGATGATGCCGCCGCTCGTGCTGGGCGCTCAGGCCGGCGAGGACATCCTGGACATGTGTGCGGCGCCCGGCGGCAAGACGACGCAGATCGCCGCCCTCACCCAGGGCCAGGCACACCTCACCGCCTGTGAGATGAGCATTCCCCGCGCCGAAAAGCTCGAGGCAAACTTGGGCCGCCAGGGCGCCAAAAACGTGCCCGTCATGCGTATTGACGCACGCGAGCTTGACGAGTTCTTCCGCTTTGACCGTATCCTGCTCGACGCCCCCTGCACCGGTACGGGCACCGTCATCAGCGGCAACGAAAAGAGCTTGCGCGGCCTTACCGAGCAGTTGCTCGTCAAATGCGCCCGCTCGCAGCGCGCGCTTCTGGACCGCGCCATGGGGGCCCTCAAACCGGGCGGCACGCTCGTCTATTCGACGTGTTCGATCTTGCCGCAGGAAAACGAGGATGCCCTGCAAGAGGCCCTCGACAAGCACATGGACTGTGAGCTCATCCCCCTCGACGGCACGCCGAGCGAAAGTGAAGCGCGTCGCGCCCAGGATACCGGCGACAAGCCGCATATCGAGTGCAACGCCCTTACCGAAGCCATTGCCACGGGCCACGTCTCGGCCATTGCCAACGGCATGCCCGGTACGCTGACCATTCCGCCCAGTCGCGACTTTGAGGGCTTCTATATCGCCCTGGTCCGAAAACGCAGCTAGCGCACGGATTCAAAACTCAACAAGCTATCGCCGTGCGCACTTGTCCTGCTGGTCACGATGCTGTTTAAGTGCCTCGCGTTCTTTGCGCTCGGCCTTTTTGCCCTTAATGGCCGTGACCACAAAGTAGATGACCGCGGCGGCAACGATTGCGCCCACGCATAGGCCAATCGAGCCCAACATTGCCGAGAATTCCATACCGCGTCACCTCTCTTTTGTATACGGGACATTCAAGATAGCACCTCGATTCCCGCCACCACAGCTCCTTCACGTTCGCCGGCCCTTCAGTCTAACGGATGGCGCAGCGGGGAAAAATCAACTCGTCAAACGATTTAGCACTCGCAACGCCGGTCGTACACTGCCGACCGCACAGCATAGAAACGGACCGCCATGGATTCTCTCAACGATTTGAACGAGCGCGTCGACGCCTTTGTCGGCACCAGCTCCTTCGAGACGCCTGCCGCGACGAACGACCAAGCCCCCATCGATGTTCCCGCCGAGGTTCACGAGGACATCGTCGCCTCGGTCGACTTCTCCGAGGTTGAGCTTGCAGACGAATTTACCGAGCCCCAGGTGGCCGTAACTCCCAACGGCCTTTTGCCCATGGAGCCGCTGCCCATCGACGGGCGTCTGCGCAAGGCAGCCCTCCGTATGCCCGATGAGATCGAGGAGGCCAGCGGCTTTACGCTCTTTGGCCGCCGCATCAAATCGCTCATCTACACCACCGACGTGGCGGTCATCCGCAACTCCAATGCCGACGCCGTGTTTGCCGTCTACCCCTTCACGCCGCAGCCCGCCATTACGCAAGCGTTGCTGACTGTTGCCGAGTGCCCGGTCTTTGTGGGCGTTGGCGGCGGCACCACCACCGGTAAGCGTTCCGTGCAGATGGCGGCCGTATCCGAGATGCAGGGCGCGGCGGGCTGCGTGGTCAACTCCCCCGCTACTGCCGAGATGGTCGAGCACATCACCAACATCGCCGACATCCCCGTCATCGCCACGGTCGTTCGCTGCGACGACGATGCTCACGCCAAGGTGCGCGCCGGAGCCAAGATTCTCAACATCGCCGCCGGCAAAAACACGCCCCAGGTCCTGCGCGAGCTGCGCGAACACTATCCCAACCTGCCGCTCATCGCACCGGGCGGCAAGACGCCCGAGAGCATCCGTGAAACCATCGCCGCTGGCGCCAACGCCATCATCTGGACGCCGCCTTCGGCCCAGCAGCTTCAGACCGACATGATGCAGCGATACCGCAAGATGAAAGAAGACGCCACGCCCGTCATCTCGCGCGACGATGTGCCCATTATCGACCAGGTCGCCGCCGCCGAGGTTAGCCAGGTCGAGAACATGAATCCCGACGTGCCGATCCCCGACGAAGTCATCGAACGCGTCGCTTCGATCCACGATCATATCGAGGAGCGTCGCGCCAGCCGCGGACTCAAACCCTCGCTGCACGGCTTCTTCTTCCGCGGAAAGAAACGCTAGCCGCAGCAGCAAGGCCCGTCCCGCAAACAACGGGACGGGCCTTTTTCTGTTATCGAATGTCGGGAGGGACAGGCGCAGCCGTTAAAACCGTCAGCCAGCCCACAAACGTTAGTCCACGCGCTTGTCGCCCATAAAGAAGACGGCCACCGTGCCAGGGCCGGTATGCGAGCCAATCAGAGCACCGATGCTATTGATCTCAATCTTACCTTTGAGCTGCGGAACCTGTTCCTCTATCAGTGCCGCAACGGCCTCGGCGTCCTCGCGGCACGCCGAGTGCGACATGATGCACTTGCCCGAATAATCCGCGCCGTCCTGCACATGCGCCATCACGGTCTTGGCCATCTCGGAGATCGCGCGCTTCTTGGTGCGAATCTTCTCGCGTGGCGCCAGCTCACCTTCGCAATCGACCGTCATAAGCGGGCAAATCTTGAGCGCCGTGCCGATGATCGCGCTCGCGGCCGAAATGCGACCGCCGCGCAGGTAACTCGACAAATCGGTCGAGAAGAACCAGTGGTGCAGGTTGAGTTTATGCTCCTCAATCCAAGCGGCCGTCTCGTCGAGCGAAGCGCCGCTATCGCGAACGTCGGCGGCACATTCCGCCAGCAGGCCAAAGCCCGAAGACGCCGCCAGCGAGTCGATGACGCGTACCTTGCCGCCCTGGGGATAGCGATCCGCAAGCATCTGCGCCGCAACGCAGGCCGATCCATACGTGCCCGAAATACCCGACGACAACGCCAGGTGCAGCACGTCTTTACCCTCGGCAACAAACGGCTCCCAAAACTCCTCGTACTCACCCACGCTCACCTGAGACGTCTTGGGCATGGCGCCCGCGGCAATCTGGGCAAAAAACTCGTCCGGCGCAATCGACTGATACAGATCGTCCGTATAGACAACATCGTCGATCTCGTAATGAAAACACACGACGGGGATATTGCGCGATTCAAAGAACTCGCGGGTTCGGTCGGCGGCGGATTCACAGGTCAGGACAAAATCACTCATATGAGGCTCCTTACTCATTACTGCGCAAATTATCGCACAGCAATCGTGAATACGGTACAAATGTCCACTATTTACCAAATTGAACCAAAGGTAGTGAACATCTTTACCGTTATCATCCCTATCGATCCCGGAGGTATGCGCCTGCAAAAACGACCCCGCGTCTCCATTCAACCGCCATATCTACCTCAACTAAATCGATTTACCAAACCGTTCGGCCAACAATTTGACCTCCCATCTCCAATCGAAACAAAAGCGGCGCATACTGATAAACGTTTGACGCTGTTTGTCAGTTTTACCAACCACATCGGAAGGTGCCTCATGGTCGCATTCGATCGCAATCCGCAAGACTTCAAGTATCTGCGCCTGCTGTCGAGACAGTTCCCCACCGAGCAATCCGCATTCACCGAAATCATCAACCTCTCAGCCATCCTCAACCTGCCCAAGGGCACCGAGCATTTTATGAGCGATGTGCATGGCGAATACGAAGCCTTTATGCACATCCTCAACAACTGCTCGGGTGTTGTGCGCGAGCATGTCGACGAGATCTTTGGCGACACGCTCTCCTTTGACGAAAAGGGCGAGCTGTGCACGCTCATCTACTATCCGCGCGAGAAGATCGATCTTGTCCGCAGCCGGCGCGAGGACTCGCCCACCTGGTACAAGACCATGCTCGACCAGCTCATTGTGGTTGCCCGCTCGCTTTCGAGCCGTTATACCCGCTCCAAGGTGCGTAAGGCCATCCCGCGCGATTACGCCTACATCATCGACGAGTTGCTGCACACGCATCCGGATGAGAACAACTACCGCGTGCGGTATCACGAGCGCATTATCGAATCCATTCTGGAGACCGCCAGCGCCGACGACTTTATCGAGTCGCTTGCTTCACTCATCAAGCGCCTCGCCGTCGACCACCTGCACTTGGTGGGCGACATCTTCGACCGTGGCGGCGGCGCGGCCAAAATTATGGACCGCCTGCTCACCTATCATTCGCTCGATATTCAGTGGGGTAACCACGATCTGCTGTGGATGGGCGCTGCGGCCGGTGAGCCCGCCTGCATCGCCACGGTGCTGCGCAACAACCTGCGCTACGACAATTACGAGATCCTCGAGAACGACTACGGCATCTCGCTGCGCGAGCTTGTCGCCTTCGCCGACGCCACCTATACCGCCGGCGAGTCCATCACCCCGCTGATCAAGGCCATCAACGTGCTGCTCTTTAAACTCGAGGGCCAGATTATCCAGCGTCACCCCGAGTTCGACATGACCGACCGCCTGCTGCTCGACAAGATCGACCACGACACCGGCACGGTCACGCTCGCCGACGGCAGCGTGTGGCCGCTCACGACCAACGATTTCCCCACCGTCGACCCGACGGACCCCTACACGCTCACGCCCCAGGAACAGCACATCATCGACAAGCTCGTGTCCGAGTTTATCACCGCCGATCATCTGCATCGCCATATCGATTTCCTCTACACCCACGGCTCGATGTACAAGGTCACCAACGGCAACCTGCTGTTCCATGGCTGCGTGCCGCTCAACGAAGACGGCACCTTTAGCAGCATGAACTGCCTGGGTACCTGGCACGCCGGTCGCGATTATCTCGATTTTTGCGACCGCATCGCCCGCCGCGCCTGGCGCGTGGGCGACCGCGACGCCCTCGACTGGATGTGGTACCTGTGGATCGGCTTTAACTCACCCGCGAGCGGACGCCTGGTGCGTACCTTTGAGCGCGCCTATATCGCCGATAAGAGCACGTGGGTCGAGCCGATGGACCCGTACTATACGCTCACCACGTCCTCGTCCGTTTGCGACGACATCATGCGCGAGTTCAACGTCGCCCCCATGGCCTGCTCGCCGACGGGGCACATCATCAACGGCCATACCCCGGTCAAAACTACCAAGGGCGAGCAGCCCATCCGCGCCAACGGTAAGCTGCTGGTCATCGATGGCGGCTTCTGCCGCGCCTACCATCCCAAGACGGGCATCGCCGGCTACACGCTTATCTCCAGTTCTCGCGGATGCCGCCTTAAGTCGCACCAGGCCTTTACCACGGTTGCCGAGGCGCTCACGCGCAACGTGGACATCGAGAGCGAGACCAACCGCTTTGACCAGGCCGACCGTCGCCGCATGGTGAGTGACACCGATACCGGCGCCAAGATCCGCAGCCAGATCCAGGACCTACGCCAACTGCTCGATGCATATAGAAACGGTGCTATCGAGGAGCGCGCCTAGCTCCACCCGCGGGGATTGGCTAAACTTGCTGAGTTTGTCATCCCCGCGGCGCTCCGGCGCCACTCTAAGGCAGGTACCATGCAAAAGCTCCTTGCGCAGATCATGAAGTTTGGCGTCGTCGGCGTCGTCGCCACGATCATCGACTTTGGCATCATGAATCTGCTCCACTACGGTTTGGGCCTCAATATCCTGATCGCCAATACCAGCGGCTTTATCGTCTCGCTCATCTTTAACTACGTCGCGAGCATGAAGTACGTGTTTGCGCACAAGGAGGGCATGAGCCGCCACCGCGAGTTCATCATCTTTGTCGTGCTGTCCGTGATCGGCTTGGCGCTCAACGACGGCATCGTGCTGGCGCTCAACGCCGGCCTGGGGCTCGAGGCCAATATCGCCAAGATTTGCGCCACCGCGCTGGTCATGGTCTACAACTTTGTGACCCGAAAGATCTTCCTGGAGGGCGACGAGACCAAGTAGCTCGACATCCTCGTTGCACTACGGGGCCCACGGACGATGCGCATCGAGTGCTGCGTTGTTCGTGGGCCCTGCTCGTTTGCGGGAAGATTTGCAACGTTTGCGGATTACCTCTTGAATATTTGGCGAGTTCGTATAGTTCTTGCCAAAGACCTTACGTTTCCCTTGCAAAAGCTCTAAAGTATCCTCTGCTCGATTCGTCAACGCATTGGATGTGATTACGTGCGCAAGGCACTGGCACAACCTCATACCAAGCAGTTCCTCAAGTTCGCTGTCGTGGGTCTTATCTCCTTTGGCATCGACTGGGGCATGCTCATTGCACTCGTCGAGCTGTTCCACCTCGACTTTTTGATGAGCACCACGATCTCGTTTATCACGTCCGTCGTGGTCAACTACTGGCTCAGCATGAAGTACGTGTTCGACCATCGCGAGGGCATGAGCCGCAAGCGCGAGTTTACGATCTTCACCATCCTGTCGGTGATTGGCCTGGGTCTCAACGATCTGTACATGTTTGTGGGCGTCACGTTTTTGAGCATCGGCTACCAGGCCATGAAGGCCATCGCCACGTTCCTGGTCACCTGGTACAACTACTTTAGCCGTCGCTTCTTCCTCGAGGGCGCGCAGTCGTAGTTTGTTCGACATTTGCTTAAAGGTATAACCGGTTGGAATTCTCGTTCCAACCGGTTTTTTGTTTACAGAGTCTGCCGAGGAAGGTGCACGAGGCGGGCTACGGCGTCCCGTTCGCATAAAGACGGGCGGCTCGGATGTTTGTCCGAACCGCCCGCATGGCGTGTTATGTCGAGGCATTTAGCCCGTTACGTAATACCAGACGACACTGTCGCCGTTGTGTAGGACGTAGTTGCTGCACGCCGTGTTGGGCGCCACACCGTTAACGGAATACATCCAGCCACTCGTACCGCCGTGTTCCTTCTCGGCCAAACCGCCAATGGCGGCGACATACGTGCCGTACGACGAGCCATGTGCATTCACGGAAAGGCCCAGGGCGCACAGGGCATCGTAGGCAGTTGCGCCCTCATTAAAGGTGAAGGTGCCACCAGAAGACACGGGATTGCCCACAGCGCTCGATGTGACCGCAACCGTCACCGTGACGTAACCAGGCTGCTGCGAGCCGCCCTGATTGCCCGCAGAGGCGTTGCCACCGTTGGATGCAGACCCACCGCCAGACACCGAGCCGCCGCCCGAAGAAGAGCCGTCAGAAGAACTCGATCCACCGGCGGATTCGGAGCCCTGTCCAGCAGACGCGTTGTTGGACGTCTTGCCGCCCTTGTCTTCGGACTTCTTCTCCTTCGAATCCTTTTTGGAGTCCTTATCCGAAGATTCGGAATCGTCCTTGGATTCCGATTCATCCGACTCCTTGGATTCAGAGTCCACGGCACCAGAAGACGAGGAACCCGCCTCTGTCTTGTGAGAGGCAGCAGAGCCAGAGTCGGCAACGCTCTTCCCCGCCACGGCCCGAGTGATCCAATCGATGGACCAAGCACCGCTGGAAGAAGGTTGGACAAAGCCTAGCGACACAACGATCAAAACGGTGCAGGCGGCTGTCAGAACGCCAACAAGTGCCTTGCGCCGAGGGGCGGACGCCGCCGAAGCGGCGCCCTTTTGCTTTACATCGTCAAGCTGGATGAACGACGAGTCGGGCTGCTTGGACTCGGCGTCCTGGGGCTTACTGGACACAGCCCTCACCTACCGGCGCTTGGTGAACACGAACACGCCGATGACGGCGAGACCGATCACGCCAGCCGCCACGCCAGCGATGGCGAGCGGATTGAAGCCAGACTGCTGCGAGGGAGCCGCAGCGGACTTCTTGGCAGTGGTCGCTGCAGACGAGCCCGTGTCGGACTTGCCGGACTTGTCATCCTTCTTGCCGGACTTCTTGTCCTTCTTGCCGGACTTATCGGATTTCTTCTTGGAATCCTTATCGTCCTTGGTCTCGGTCGTAGTCGTGGTAGACGACACCGGCTTCTTACCCGGAGCAACAGCACCGCCAGCCTGCTGGCCGTTTGTGCCGTTACCGGAGCCAGAACCAGCACCGGCATTACCCGAACCGCCGTTGCCGCCAGCGGAGCCAGAGCCACCGTTACCACCAGGGTTAACAGCATTCTTGATCCACTTGGCATACAGCGTCATATCAGCCGTCACCGCAACGTTAAAGTCATATGCCTCCGTACAGGCCTCGTCGGTATACCAACCAGCGAAGGTGTAGCCTTCGCGCGTCGGATCGGCAGGCTTGGCGATAGAGCCGTTGGCAGCCGTAGTCTGAAAATCGACCTTGGACCCCTCGCCAGCGCTAAACGAAACCTTAACGCCAGCATTCAGCTTAAACAGCGTGCCAGAGTCGTTAATGTAGTACAAGTTGCCCTGGGCATCACAAGCGATTGGCGAGTCACAGAAGTTGTAGTGGCCCGTTGCGCTAAACACACCAGAAGCCTCAGCGTCACCCAACTTGTAACGATATACGCCACCGCCTGAGGTGTAGTTAACGAAATCAGGGCTCTCGCCGTAGTTAACTGTGAAGTAGACATACGCGTCTTCGCCCTGGACACTTACGAGCGGAGCGCCCTTGATGCCGCCAGCAGGAAGCGCAGTGCCATCAGCAGACGAAACCAGCGTCTTGGCAAAGTTGTTGGCCGGATCAATAATCGCCAGCGCAGAGCCGCCAGCAACCTCGCCGCCAACAATCAGCTTGCCATCATACGTCGTCGTAGGCACGCATGCACATCCCGTAAGGCCAAGGTCGACCACACGCTCCTCGGTAATAAGCGAAGCGGCATCCGCATCGCGTGAGTCGCCATCAGAAATCGCCAAGACGTGCAGCTTGCCGTCGCGCGAGATTAGATAGGCATGGCTGTCGTCAGCCGAAAGCACACAGGTGGAGTTGACAACAGCATCAACCGAAACCTTTCCGAGCACATCGCCCGAAGACTTGCTGAGCATCTCGACGGTACCGGCACTGGTGGGAACCAAGACAAAGTCATCGCCCACCGTCGCGCCCGTCCAGTAATAACCCTCGTCGGCATTGACATGCTGCCAAGAAACAGCGCCGGTCAGGATGTTAATACGCGTCAGATGACCGTTATTGTACGTACCCTTTCCATAGTCGACATCAACGGTGCCGACATAGAGGTAATTGCCATCAATTGTCAGCTGAGAATTCGACTGAGCAGTCTCGCTCACGGAGTCGGTGACCCAAACCGTTGTGAGCGCGTCAGCCGTCAGAGCCTGGACCGCACCGCCGTCAAGCGGAACAATAACCAAACCGTTCGCATAAATCGGGCGCGAGGTGTAACCGACCGCAGTCTTAAGATTCGACTCGGCAAGGACCTTGCCCGACTTGGCGTCAATCTTTAGCAAACGCTTGTTGACGGCAAGATACACGTTGCCGTTCACGACAATAGGTTCACTCGCGTTGGGATACGCCGAACCAGAATACGCCTTCCAGTCGAACGTCCAAGAGCTCGCTAGCGCACCCGTAGGCGTCGAAACGTTCTCGACCGCCGCATTGGACTTGCCGTCCCAATCGGACTTCCAATCGGTCGGACGCGGGGCGCTCGGATTGACTACGACCTCGTCGGGATTAGGCACCGTATCGCCGGCAGCATAAGCCCAGACGATCTTGTCACGCGACTTGAGCACGTAGTCACTATCGAGCTGAGAACCGGGAACACCGTTAACAAAGTACGACCAAGCGCCGGCCAACTTAGTGCCGTCAAGCGGAGAGACAAGGCTGTGAACGCCCCAGAAGCCCAGCTGATCGTACATCTCGGACTTGATGCCCAAGGCATCAAAGTAGGCGGCAGTGGCGTCCTTGATCGTCGTGCCCCCAACAAACACCTGCTTCGAAGGATCGGTCCAGCGCTGTGCCTTATCGTCCTTCTTGCCGATGATCTCCATCGAGACAGAAACCTGACCGGGCATGGTGCCATCGGAACCATAGACCCAGGCAATCTCATCGCCGGCCTTGAGCGTGTAGTTGCCGGCGCCGACATTGGCCATCTTGCCGTTGACAAAGAACTGCCAGTATTTCCAGGTACTCTCGTTAACCTGCTCGGTCGAAAGCGTCACGTTCTTTTCGAACGGCGAGGTCAACGAATTGAGGAACCAACCGTACGAGCCCGTGCCAGTGTCGGCGCCAATACCGACCTGCTTAAAGACCTGCTCGGAAAGATCGGCGGCAGTTGCGCCCTCTTCCACCAGCGAGGTCGTAGGTTGCGCCCACGTCTGCTGAGCACCTGAAGCGTCCTGACCGACAACGGTACAGCTTACCGAAAGCTGGTCGGTGGGCGCAGCGTCACCGTACTTCGAGTAACACCAGACGACAGAGTCGCCCGCCTCGAGCTTGTAGTTGCCAGCGCCCACCGACGCAGCGACGCCGTTGATGAATAGTTGCCAATAGGCACCCGTAGCATGGTCGTATGCAAGGGTGCGATCGGCATCGAAAGGCGACGTAATGGAATTGAGCACCCAACCCCAAGAGCCGTTGGGGTCGTAGTCGGCCTTGAGGCCAGCCTGCTTAAAGAGCTCCTCGGAAAGATCGGCGGCAGTCGAGCCGTTCTTGAGCGTGTACTGCGAAGCGGCAGCCCACGTCTGCTGCTTGCCCTTGGCGTCGACGCCAATAACCGAGCACGTCGCTGTGACCTCGGGGCTGTTTTGACCACTCGTGCCCACGACCGTCAACGTTGCCGAGACATCCTGGTTGGCAAGCTTGGCATACGTGGCATTGTCGGGATAGCGCTCAGCATAGCGAGCGTACTTCTCACTCGTCAGGCGCGAGGAAACGACAACCTTCGTGTTGTACTGCGGCTGCGTGACCTTGAGATTCTCTGCGGAGACAATAGAGCTGTTGCTCGACTTAAACAGACGCCAATCCTGCCCGGACATCGCGTCATAGCCAGGCAGATCCTCCGGAACAATACCAAGGGACGTCGAATCGGTCGTCGTCTTGTTGTAGCTCCAGGCAAGGTTGCCGTCGGCATCGAGATACGCCTTCTGGAACGCGTGCATGTCCGCCGAAACGGCATTGGCGTCCTGGCCATTCAGAATGGCGGCAGCATAGCCGGCCTTCGCCTTTTCCATAAGAGAAAGCTCGGCATCGAGCTCGCCCTGGTCCTGCGGAGAAATCGCAAAGTCGAGGGTCTTGCTTGCCGTGACCTCGGCGTTGGACTTATCGGTCACCGTAAGGGTGATCTTGGTCTTCGCTGCCTCTTTGCCAGGCAGTGGCTGATAGACCGTGCCCTTGTAGCCGTTGAACGTGATGTCATCGGTGCTGGCGGAGTACTCGACCTTGTAGTACTTGCCGTCGATATTAAGCGTGCTCGTGCGCGGCATCTGCAGATCGGCGGTCAGGCCATCCTTGTTAGCGACCGCGTCGGTGCCGGAGTACTTGATATTGTCGTAGGTAAAGGCCGCATCGACCTTCTCCTGCAGCGCCTTCTTGTCGGCGGCGACCTTCTCGGGATCACCCTTGACGGTCACGGTGAAGTCGTGCGCGCCCTTAACGTCAGACGGGCCACCGCTCACAAACGAAACGGTCGCGGTCAGCGTTACGGTGCGATCGCTCGAAAAGCGCGTCACCTTGCCGGTGTAGTCGTCCCAGCCATAACCGGACGGCCAAATGACATCGCCGTCGGAGCTCTTCCATTCAACCTCGAACTTGCTCTTGGAGCCTGCGCGGTACGGAAGCGTGAGATTCGACGTGACGGACTCGGCCGAATCGCCCGAAGCGTAGCCTATGGCAATTTGCTCGGCAGCATCGTCGAGCATCTGCTGAACGCGGGCTTCGTCCCAAGCAACCTGCACTGTCTTGCTGGGCTGATAGTATTCGGTTTCGTCGCCACGCGACAGCTCAAACACGACCTCGGCGCTACGCAGACCGTCGATGTTGTAACCGGTGTAGTCGTTGGGGTCAATGAAGAAGAAGGTCACATCGCCGTTGGTCTTATCCTGAGCGTCGGAGATACCGACCGTGGCTTTGTCATCCTCTGCATTAAAGGCAACGCCGCCCTCGGAGACCTTGACGTCAATATCGGTAAATCCCAGATCGGCAAGCTGCGCCTTCAGCGCGTCATTGACGTTGCCGCCCTTAGCGCTGTAATCAACGGCGATCTGTTTATTGGCATCGTTGAGCTTTTGGACTGCGGCCTCAAGAGAGCCTGCGGCGATCACGGGATTGGCAGAGACAAGCTCGACCGTCGAGCTGCCGCTCGTGGCGACAGCCTTCAGATACTTGCCCGCGGCAGAAGCCGAAACCGTTGCCGTGGCGCCCGACATGTCGGGCAGAAGTGTCCAGTCGGCCGCAGAGGCCTTCGCGTCGTCAGCCGCGTACCAGACAACAGTCGCTTGATCGGTGACGTCGATACCGTTGGTGGTCGAGCCGTCAGCGCGCTTAGCCTGCGCCGTCGCCTTCACGCTATCGCCCGAGACGAGATGGATCGAATCGCTATTGATCTGCGGCGTAGTGGTCACGCGCAGCAGGTTATACTCCCCCGCCGCGGTAACGCTATCGGAAGAAACCCACTCAACCGTGTTATCGAGAGCGCTCGCCGTAACTTTAATGCGCTTGCCAACAAGCGCGTCCGAAATGGTCAGGCTGCCATCGGTCGTATCGATGCCGTCGGTGAGCTCGGTCCAATCGGCATCGCCCTCGCCCTTGGCGTACCACGCCATGGTCAACTCGGCATCGTCGGGCACGTCCTTCGTCGAGCCCGACCAGCTGCCCGGAACCTGCACGCTCGGCGTGATCTTTGAGCCCACACTCAGCGTAACGTTCTTATCGGCAAGTTCGATGCCCGCCAGCTTGTACTGACCCTTGAGCGTCACGGGGCCGAGCGGGGCAACGGACTGCGTACCGTACGAGCTCTTCTTCTGCGTGCTGAAAACGGTATTTTCGCTCGTCACATTCACGCGCAGGTACTTGCCGGCATAGACGGCGTCAACGGTATAGGTAGCCTTGGTAGCACCGGGGATATCGGTGTAAGCGGAGTCGTAGCTCGAACTGGTATTTGCATACTGCCACTGATAGGTCACATTGTCGGTACGTTCGATATAACTGTAGTTCGAGCCGTCCTTTTTGCGTACCTTGGTCTTGAGCGTATCGCCCACGTGCACGCCATTGGTGGCGGGAGAGCCCTCAAACTGTACGTCGTAAAGCTCAACTTGGCCAGCGACGGACACAGGACCCGCCGCATAGTACGGCTTCTGCTCGCCATAGCCGCCATTGGCCTTAGCCACGACGTAGTAGCCCTTAAGGGCGGCGGTCGCCGTCAAGGTGCTGCCGGTCTCGCCCTCGATAGGCGTGTTGCACGAGCTCGCGTATCTCGAGGTGCCCTTATACCACTGCCACGTGACATGCGAATCGGTGGTAACGTCGGTGGAACCCACCTTGGCGGTCGCCGTAATCGTGGAGCCAACCTCGACTTTGCCCGAAGTCGGGCTCATAGTCACGCTCGTGACATTAATTGAACCGGCGGCAGCAACGAGAGCACCCGTCGAGTTGGTCAAGCTCGAAGAGCCGATCTTCGAAGACACCTTGCACTTGAGGTACTTGCCGCCCAAAGCGTCGGTAAGCTCGAGGGTCTCACCCGTGGCGCCCGCAATGTCGGTATACGTGCCACTCTTGGTGTCAGAGCACTGCCACTGATAGTTGAGCTTGCTCGCGTCGACGAATGCGCCGTACGCGCCGCCCTTCTCCTTGGCGCGGGCCTTAGCGGTATCCCCCACCGCAAAGACACTCGTGTTGTCCTTGGTGTTGATGATGGACACGGCCGAAATCTCGACCGCACCGGCCTGTTTGACCTTGCTGGAAGTGGTCTTGCTCACCGTGTTGACGCCGGCAGTGGCCTCGACCTTAATGTACTTGCCCTCGAGGTCATCGGTTACCGTGAGGGAAGCGCCCGTCGCGCCCTCGATCTTGGTGAAGCCCGAGGACTGCGAGGTGGATGCGGACCACGTGTAGGTAACCTTGGCGTCGGAGCCCGCGGGGCTCGACCAATCCTTGTACGGAGTCGCCGTAAGGGTATCGCCTATGCTCGGCGTGTCGCTACTGAGCTTGACGCTGCTAAGCTCCATCTGCCCGGCGCCCAACACGGGACCGGGGATGAAGTTGGCATTGATGCCCGAGCCATCAGAGACGGACGGACCGTAGTAGTCCTTACCGTCCGCGGTCACCTTGCAGATGAAGTATTTGCCTTCCATCGCGGCGGTGACGGTGAGCGACTGCTCGTGGCCTACGACCTCGGTGTAGTCGGCGACATTGCTGCTGGCCCTGGTCGTGCCGGCGAGCCAGGTGTAAGTCCAGGTGCCAGGATTGGAGACGGAATAAGCCGAACTGTAGTAGTCGTCCTCATCCTTATCGTACATATTGGCCCAGAGCGTATCACCCGCATTGAGCGCGCCGGACTTCGTGGAATACGAGTAGTTCTCATCCTTGGTGTCCTGGATGCAGACCCTGGCCACGCTGGAAAGCGTCGTGGCAGAAGCGGCAGCGGCCTTCGGCTCGCCCTGCTCCGAAGCGACAGCAGGCATCGCGGTGGAACTGCCGGAATCAGCCGCATCACCTGCGGCGTCATCGCCCTTCGCGGCGCCCGAAGTCGTACCCTGACCGGCAGCAGCGTCACTGGTACCCGTGCCGTCCTCCACGGCAGCATCGTTCGCACCGGTATCGGCGGCAGCAGTGCCCTCATAGGCCGCCGCGCCCTCGCCGCCCGTCGCAGCCTGGGCCACGGCCTCGGCAATGCCCTCGGCGCCCTCGGCCCAAAGTTGCGCCGGCGTGGTGCCAAAAGCCATGGCAAAAGCCAGGAACGCCACCAGACCGCGCTTGGCTACGCCACGGGCAATCGCTCCATGGCGACGCCACGAGGCGCGCTGGCACTCGTCCTCAAACATATCCATTTGTCTCCTATTGTCTGAACTTGGAGCATTGCCCAGCGGCTGCCCCACGTCATCGCGCACATTGCGCTCGAGTACCCCCATCGGGGTCCCCCTTCCCTCCAGAGCCCAACGCGTACCGGCGGCATGCGCCGCGGCCGCGTACAAGATGGGAGGCGATCCGACTTAACCTTACCGACCCGGGCGCGCCGTCCGATCTGCGACGCGACTATCCCGGGCCAAGAGGAATTACGGTTACTGGTACAGCCGGGGACTTGCACCCCGATTCTCCCAAACGCGCAGGAAAACCACGCATTCGTGCGTCTCCGCACCACCATCTAGGCCATCGATTATTACTGTCAGTATGGTATCACGCAAAAGGGCCCCGCACACAGGCGAAGCCCAAGGTAAAAGCTATGCTTTGCGATAGAAAAGGGTGAGGATGGAATGCCGAGCAAAAGGATCCGTCTTCCTCTGATCCCGCGAAATCGTTACCGCTTGCCGCCGTGGCTGTTGCGCCAGATCTCGCGGCCCAGCATCAGCGCCAGCACCAGCGCGCTCACGTAGCCCATAAAGCCAATCACCGGGATACCAAACACAACCGGCTCGATGCGCGCGTAGTACACCACCGACGAACCGATAAACAGACCGGCGATCACAATTGCCATCGACATGCGGTCGATGATTCCACCCAGCTGCCGCAGCGCCTTATCGCTGCTCATGATCTGCGTGTTCACCTTAAGCTGGCCGCGCGTGAGCATACGCGACGCCAAGCCCAGATACTCGGCCGCCTCGAGCGAGCCTTTTGCCGCGCGATAGCTGCTCGCCGCAAAGTCGCGCCCCATTTCGCGGACGCGCACATAGGCGCTCTTCTCGTTTTTGATGTGCGCTTGGATGATCTGGATCATGTTGACGTTGGGCATGTACTCGGTCAGCAGACCCTCGAGCGTCACCATGCCGCGGGCGAACATCGTCACCACGCTCGGCAGCTCAACGTCGTTTTTGCGCGCCAGGTTTAGCAACGAGGTCAAAAACTCGCCGATATCCAGGTCCTTAAGGTCGAGACCCGCAAAGTCGGCGACGATAAAGTCCAAGTCGGACAAAAAGGCCGAATGGTCAAGCTCTGCCGAGTCACCGCGCGTCACGGCAAAGCGCATGAGCGAATCCTTGAGCTTGGGCACGTCGCCCTCGGCCACGGCAAAGATCATGTCCTTGACGATACCGCGGTCGTGACTCGACATGCGCCCAACCATGCCCAGGTCGATAAAGTAGACGATGCCGTCCTTGAGGATGATGTTCCCCGCATGCGGGTCGGCATGGAAAAAGCCGTCGTCGAGCACCTGCGTCGAGTAGTCCTCGACAATCGCCGAGCCGATCTTTTCCAGGTCATAGCCCTCGACCACCAGGCGCTCGGGATCGGCAATCGAGATGCCGTCGATGTAGTCCATGACCACGACGTGTTCGGTGCAAAGGTCCAGATAGGATTTGGGACACGACACACCATGCACGCTCTTATGGAAGTCATAGAAATCGTTGAGGTTTTTGGCCTCAGCAAAAAAGTTGGTCTCCTCGCGAAACGAGGCCCACAGCTCCTCGACGACGGCGTGTAAGTCAACAAACTGGTCGGTGTTGACGAACTTGGAAACGATGCGCACCACCGAACGGATGATGTCGATGTCCTGTGCCATGACCTGTTGCGCGCCGGGGCGCTGTACCTTAACGGCCACGTCCTCGCCGGTCACCAGACGGGCGCGGTGCACCTGCGCGAGCGACGCACTTCCGAGCGGGTTGGGGTCGATTGCGTCGAACATCTGCCCCAGACGCTGGCCGTATTCCTCTTCCAGACAGCGAAGCACTACCTCATACGGCACCGGGTCTACGTCGGAGCGCAGGCGACGCAGCTCGTCGCAAAACCGCTGCGGCAAGATCTCGGACCGGTTGGCCAGAATCTGTCCCATCTTGACGAACATGGGACCGAGCTCTTCGAGCAGACGACGCAGGCGCACCGGCGTGAGGTTATCCCACACGCGGTACTTTTTGACCAGACGAACGATCTGCCCAATGCGTTCGCGGCGGCCTGCCGGCGTGAGCTGGTATTCCTCGTCCGGCGCCATCGCGTCGGGCTCTTCGGGAACCATATCGACAGCGCGCGGCTTCTTGCGAGCGCCCGAGACGGCGGCATCGACCTCATCGACAACCGCCGCCTCGTCACCCAAGGGATCTAGATTGTTGTAATCGGTAGTGGAATCTGCCATCTGCGCTGCTACTCGGCCTCTTCGGTGTCCTCTGCATCGTCGGGCTCAACGGACTCGACGGGCACCGAGGTCACGTTGTCCTCGACCGAATCGACAATGTCGCGCACATGGGCCAAAAAGGCCGTGCGCTCGGGGGCGGTCATAACGCGGACGCGAGCCAGGATGAGCTCGTCGAGCACGCGCTGTGCCGCAGTTTCGCCCTGCATGCCCAGGCGCTCGGTGAGGTCGGAGATGGTGCCACCGGCCTGCTCGAACATATCGGACACACTGCGGGCGATATCGGGAGTGCCGGCGTCCTTGCGCACCTGCTCGCCCTTGGTATTGAGGTCGTCGAGGACCTTCTTGCCGCCCTCGACGGCAACGGCGGCGGCACCGAAGCCCACGTTGATGGCACCGTTAACAAGCTGATCGAATTTCATAACCATGGTTGGCTCCAATCATGAACAACTACATTGGCCTTCTTGTACCCAAGATTGGGCGAACGACACAAAATCGTTTTACCGCCAAGATGGAAATCGAGCGGGGCAAAGCCTTTGACGGCGTTTGCCCCGCTCGTTTGCTGCAATGTGGCTTCTACCTAATGTTATCGTTCATCGCGAAGGAGTTCTTCATGGCGCAGCTCGTGGTGTAGAGTACCTTGCCCAACAGGGCGTCGGTCTCCACGCGCACGAGCTCGGCAAAGGCCTCGTTGGCGCGGGCGAGCTCGGCAGGTACCTCGGCCTCGGGCAGCGCGGCTACGACAGCGTCAACGTCGTGAATCTGCTTGTGGCCCATGCCGCCGATCTTCTCCTGATAATCCTCGACCGCGCGACCACACTCGTGGAAGCGAACATCGGCCAAGGCACCGATCAGGCGATTTGCCCAATAGAAATTCTCGGACGTCACGCGGGCCTGCGTGTCGGCATAGTACTCGGGCATGGTCTCGACATTGGCGTACAGCGGCACGAGCGCGTTAAACGAGTTAGAGCCAAACGCCATCCACTGTACGGCGCGATACGCCGGCTGTGCATAGGGGCGCAGCTGCAGCACGGCGAGCTGACTGTTGCGGTTGATGCCGATGGGACGATAGGCGCCGCGCGTGGCGGGCGTGCCCTTGCTGCCGTAGCAGTCGTACTCCGTGCCCTGGTAGTGGCTCGAAAGCACGTACTTGATATCCTCGATGGTCACCTTGCGCTCGGGCACGCGGCTCCAGGGGATGTCGTCGCTCTCGGGAGTGTAGTCGGCCTCGGGACCGTCCCACACATCGCTGGGGTTGAGGCAGCGCTGCATGTACCAGGCGCGCGGCGTGTTGTAGACGTGGTCGCTATCGCTGTGCGAACCAAAGGCCTCGCGCGGGTTGAAGACCGCAGCGGGACCGTCGCCCTTAACACCCAGCGTCAGATCCAGATGCCACTCGGCCATCCAGGAGCGCAGGTCGGCGGAGCACATATGATCTGCCTGGGCACCCTCGGCGTCGTCCAGGTCAAAGCTATCGATACCCAGCTGGTTAGGCATGGTCACATAGGCGTCATCGGGCACGCGCTTGGCAATCCAGTGGTGGCCGCCGATGGTCTCGAGCCACCAGATCTCGTCAACGTCACTAAAGGCGATGCCGTTGTTCTCGTAGGTACCGTAGCGCTCGAGCAGGTCACCCAGGATACGCACGCCATCGCGGGCAGACTTGGCGTACGGCAGCACCAGGGTCACTATATCCTCCTCACCCAGACCGCCGGGCTGCGCCGGAACATAGCCGTCCTCGCCCTCGTTGCCCTTGGCGGGCACGTAGTCCACGAGCGGATCGGCGCCGCGGACGCGCTCGTTGGTGGTAAGCGTCTCGGTTGCGGACATGCCAACGTTGAGCTCGTTGAAGCCGGCCTCTGCCCAAATGCCATGACCCGGGACAACGTCGGGGACGCTTGTGTAACGCATAGGATTGTCGGGCAGTTCAACGGTCAGGTGGCTCAAGACGCTCGTGTAGACGCGCGGCTGCTCGTCGGGATGCACCACGCGCATGCGCTTGGGCTCAAACACCCCGTTGGACGAGTCCTCGTTGCGGGCGACAAGCGTCGACCCGTCATAGCTCGCGTTCTTACCAACCAAAATCGTTGTGCACGGCATGTGCATCCTCCTTGAGCGAAGAAATCAAACGGCAACAGTGTATCGCTTCGACGCAAAAAGGGCGAAGCCACGGTCTCGGCAGCCCCTGTGTGCAAAAAACGCCAAATATGAGTACTGTCACCAATTTAGTAGTAGCAAATTTCCTTGTATCGAGTGCCAGAAATCCCCATTTGTCCAAAAGCAAGACAACGTTATTCCCCATAGGTTCAATAAAATGGGCTACCTAGCGATAATGAATATCGCTAGGGAGCCCAAATGCCATAAAACATATGTGACTATCTTGGCAACAGTACTCATATTTGGCGTTTTTTGCACAGCAGGTATATAACTGACCCCCTATACACCCTAAAACGCCTATTTCGATGCGCGCTCCGCCGCCTCGATCACGTGTTTGGCGAGAATCGCCGTCGTTACAGCCCCCACGCCGCCCGGCACGGGAGTAATTGCGCCAACGATCGGTTCCGCAGCATCAAAATCGACATCGCCGACCAGCTTGCCAGCGGCCTCGTCCCAATTAATGCCAACATCGATGATCGTCTGGCCCCCACGAACCGCATCCGCGCCAATCGTGCGCGCGCGTCCAACGGCCGCAACCACAATATCAGCTGCACGGCACTCGGCAACCAAGTCACGCGTATGCGTATGGCACGTCGTCACCGTGGCATTGCGAGCCGTAAGCATGGCGGCAACGGGACGACCAATTACCAGCGACCGACCGACGACCGCGACCTTGGCCCCATCCAGCTCAACGTCGTAATGGTCCAGCAACGCCAACACGGCCTCGGCCGTGCAAGGAGCAAAGCCCTCGCCTCGCCCCGAAAGCGTGGTAAGCAGCGAGGCCGGCGTCATGGAGTCAACATCCTTGGCGGGATTGAGCGCCGCGGCAACCGCATCCTCGTCAAGGCCGGCGGGCAGCGGGCGAAACATCAGGCAGCCATGAACAGCGGGGTCGGCATTGATGTCCTTAATAGCCGCCAGCAGCTCGTCCTGCGAAACATCGACAGGAAGCAAAACGCGGCGAGCCTCAATGCCAACCTTCTCGCAGCGCTTGAGGGCGCCACGCTCGTAGGACAGGTCGTCCTCGCGCTCGCCCACACGAACGATGACCAGCGTCGGTACGATGCCCTGTTCGCGCAGGACGGCGCAACGAGCGGCAAGCTCCTCGGTCAAAGCGCGGGCAACGGGAGCGCCCTTGAGCAGCTCTGCCATGGCTATCCCCTCTTCCTTGCGGCGTCAGCAGCACGGCGCGCCAGCGCATCGGCGCGCGGCAGCCACGTATCCAGCAGCTCATCGCACGCCGCCTCGAGTTCCTCGGCGTGCGCCCGGTCTTTCATAGATGTGGTGTTGGCAAAGAGCGTCAGGCTCGCACCCTGCATGGCGGCGCGGCAGAACACGGCACCGCACGCCACGTCGGACAGCAACTGGCGCGAGCCTTTGTCTGCCATGTCCTCGAGCAGCGCCAGCGCGCGCCCACAGGCATCCATGATCCGATACGGCGGCATGGCGGCCACATGCAACGCATCCTGAATCGCCGCGGGTCGAGCCGGGTCCTCGCGCGGAATACCATACGCAGCAGACACCTGGCCGTACGCACGAACATCCTCGGCAACCAGGCCCACAAGCTCCTGAGCAAGCTCGTCTGCCTGGGCAAACGCGTGCGTCAGATCGTCCGCGCGATCGGCAAGCGCAGGATTGGTCGCCCCATAGCGAGCGACCATCCCGCACAGCGAGGCGCCCAGTGCTCCCACAAACGCGCTGGCGCTGCCGCCGCCGGGAACCGGCTTGCGCGCAGCCAACGCCTCGGCAAATCCGCGGCAGGTTTTATCCATCATCTCTTGACTCATCGAAACACCCCTGTTTAGAGCGCCGGTCGCCACGGACCGCGCCGGAATAAAAAATGGGGCAACGATGCCAGGAGGCAGTTGTCCCATTCATCGGATTTTTCGAAGCCCAGTCTAACCCATAAGGAAGCGGCTGTCAGGAGCCTCGGCTATCGTCGTTTTCGATTGCCGGCAATAAAAAATTCCACCTAAAACGGCATCGTCGCGTAGTCGGCAAGCAGTCCACCCAAGAGGCGGGAGCGTTGTAACCGCCCAAAATGCTGTCGCTGACGCAATTTTGTTGCAAAAACAGTTGCAACATTTTACAAATCCTTGTGTTTTTACTGTGTGGTTTTAACTTTTCGGCAATCTAATTTTTAACACGCTCGGAAAAGATTTTACAGAATCTAAACTATATATGTTGGCTAATGCCACCGGAATAAAAGGAGTGCCAGCATGAAGTCGTTAACCAGAACGGCGTATCGTGCGATCGCTGCGTTTGTTACCGCTGCGTTTGTCATGATAGGTCTCGCGTCACCAACATTTGCATATGGCGCAACAGGGACCATCACCAATCAAAGGACCGGTATCGCCTACACCGGCCTTGCTACCGCCACCGCCGAGGCGCAAAGTGGCGACACTATTAAGCTCGGCGAGGGCAACTACACCCTTTACAAGTTGATCACTGCGGACAGCACTAAGGGCAAAGACCTTACGTTCGAAGGTTCCGGTGCCGATAAGACATCGTGGCGCATTGGTCCCGAGACTCCCGATCCAAGCCACTACGGTGACGAGTACAACGGCGACTATTCGTTTGACGGCGCCGGCACCGTTACGTTCAAGAACATGACGATGCTTTCTGCCGATAAGGACTACCTTGGCTTCATTCGCATCAACAATACCGTGCTCGAAGACTGTGTTCTTAATGGCAAGACGTTCTACTGGGGCTATAAGACCGCTGTGTTCAAGAACACGACGTTCAACCCTCCAACTGGCGATTATGCCCTCTGGACGTACTGCTCGCCGGTCATGACGTTTGGCACCTGCACCTTTAACGCAACCGGTAAGGTCATCAACGTCTACACCGATGCCGCCAAGCAGGACATCACCGTTAACGTGAATAATTGCACGTTCAACTCGACGAAGGCGGCCCCCGGTGCGAAGAAGCATAAGCAGGCGCTAAAAATCAACGATTCGAATATGGGGAATTACAAGTACACCCTGAACATTACCGGTATCAATACGGGTAGCACTACGGTTACGGCAGAGCGCGACGACATTACCTGCTCGCAGCTCTTTGGCT
The DNA here is from genome assembly GCA_902475615.1 of uncultured Collinsella sp. Taxonomy (GTDB): domain Bacteria; phylum Actinomycetota; class Coriobacteriia; order Coriobacteriales; family Coriobacteriaceae; genus Collinsella. The sequence continues at coordinate 309,474 of CABSAD010000001.1, forward strand.
TTGGCGGCGAGACGGTCAATAACTCCGGCCGCACCGATGTCAACATTGACGGCAAGCTCGTGTGGACCGCTGGCAAGATGGTCACCCACGAGTACACCGACGGTGAGCATGACAATGCCTACGATGTCACCTACACCAACTGGGCCCCTGCTGACGCCGGCGCCGGCATCTGGACCCGCGAGGTAACCAAGACCTGCAACTACTGTCACCACAAGGAGGGCCCGACCGAGGAGAGCGCCTACGATCTTTCCTACGACCTGAACGGTTCCGAGGATAAGCAGACTGCCGATTTCGCTACCGTCGAGCACGTCACCGAAGCCGAGGTTACGGCCGAGCAGCCGGTGCGCAAGGGCTACTCCTTTGTAGGCTGGAACACGGCCGCGGACGGCTCTGGCACGAGCTACGAGGCTGGCGCTAAGATTGAAAAGCTCGAAGCCCCGGTAACGCTCTACGCCCAGTGGAAGAAGGACGAGCCCGCGCCCAAGCCTTCCGACAACAAGCCTGCCGGCAAGCCCGCCAAAAAGGCCAAGACCAACAAGCAGGCTCTGCCCGAGACGGGTGACGCCACTTTCAGCGTCATCGCTGCAATGGGCATCATGGCAATCGCCTGCTTTGTCGCCAGCGCTGTCGTGTCGAAGGTTCGCAAGTAATTTCAACTTCAAAAAACGCCGCAGCAACTTGTTGCAACGCAAAGGGGTCCGCACCGCAAAAGGTGCGGCCCCCTTTTTGCACAAAAAGCTGTGGCGAGGCACCCGCGATGACCAACCGGATGCGTCCGTCGTCAAGATTCGCAGCCCCCGGCTACGCTCCGCCCCACCGCACCAAACATGGGACACATGGCCCACCTTTCGAGACTCCCGAACGGCACAAACTGGGGCATATCTATAAGTAAGGAACCCGTTGGGGCACGGCCGCGCAACGGCCACAAGCGATGAACGGAGGCATAAGCCGCACAGTACACAGAGACATCCGCCGCCAGCGCAATCAGTACCCCAACAGCATGCGGCGCCGTGATGTCATCGGCAGACAAGGAGGACGCCACCATGAAGAAAAAGACCCTATCGATCCTTTCCCTTTGCATCGCCCTCTTTGCCGCATTTGCCCTTGTCGGCTGCGGCGGGAGCGCATCGGGCGGGGGCGGCAGCGCCGCTAAGAGCGAGAGCAAAGAAAAGGCCCCCGTTGCCAAGAAGACTGACTTTATCTGGTTTAAGGTCGAGATGCCCGAGGGCGTTGGCGTAAGCGACTCCGCCGGCAAGAACGCCGACAGGGTCCAGCTCACCTTCCCCGAAGACGAGAACGGTTCGGCCGATCGCTTTATCCCCGTTTGGAAAAAAGCGCTGACGGCAGAGGAATCCCACGCCGACCAGGCAGAAAAGAAAGGTGATACGTTCCAGTGGAAGGATGGCGGGTCCGTTGAGTATAACGGCAGGACGTGGCTCGTCGGAACGTGCGAGGACAACAGTGGCGTCTCAACATTCCTCTTTACCGACGTTGAACCGGGAAGTGTCTACGTCCTTATCTCAAACTTCGATCTGCATAAGAAAGAAGCCGAGGCACTCCTCAACTCCATCGAGTTTCCCGACGACATGACGGAAGCGGTTTCCGAGGCACGCGAAGTCGAGATTTCGAGCATCGAGATCAAGTAGCAAGGGTTCGCGCACGCCCGCACGAACGCCCCATTAAATGAACGGGCACCCAACCCCGGGGAGAGCCGGCAGCACCGGCTCTCCCCTCTTTTGCGTCCGCGCATATTGCCACTTATCGGCGCAAATCCGGCCCCCAGAATGGGACACATGGCCCACCCTAGCGAGCCGTCCACGCGTACAGTAAAGACAGGTAATCCATGGGCGGTTACAGATCGAGGAGGACACGACCATGAAAAAGAAGGCCTTTGCGATTCTCACCCTCTGCATAAGCCTCTTTGCCGCGGTTGCCCTGGTGGGCTGCGGTGGCAGCGGCGGCGCCACCGGAAGTGGCGGTGGCGGCGGAGCAGAAAAGCCCGCCGTGGATATGAGGACCGACTTCATTTGGTTTAAGGTCGAGGTTCCCGAGGGCGTCGAGATTACCGACGTTGCCGGCGATACCGCCGACAGGGCCCAGTTTAAGTTCACCGAGAGCGAGCATGCCAGTGACCGCTTCATCCCCGTCTTCGATCCTGACAAGAACGCCGATGAACTGTTCGACTACGAGGCAAAGTGGAAGGCCAACTCCGGATGGACCGAGAGCGATCCCGTTAAGTACAACGGCAAGACCTGGCGCAGCGCCTACTTTACGCACTCGGGCGGCGTGACGACCGAGTACTTCACCGACGTTGACGGCGGCAGCGTCTACGTGCGCATCGACAACGTCGAGGAGCACAAGGACGCCGTCGAGACCATGATGAAGTCTCTGGAATTTGCCGACGACATCGCCAAGGCCAAGACCGAGGCCATGGACGTCAAGCTCGAGGATATCGAGATTAAGCGCTAAGCGACTGGCGAGCGCAACGGGAAACACGAGCGCAGTGCTAACAAGCGGCGGTGCCCCAGCGCTTCGTACCCAGGGAGGGCCGGTAAACCGGCCCTCCCTTTCTTATGCCGGTAGCCGACGAACGCGAGGATGCCGGACGCCGGAACCACCCCAAATGTGGCAACGGTACGAAAACGACAAACACCCCAACACGTCCGCCCGCCGATTTATAGCGCCGCGCAGACAATTAAACCGGCGTCTTTAAACATCTGGGCAGTATAGTGACCAAAACGAGCGCATAACCGCACTCTGCGAACGGAGGAACTATGACCGAACACCATGCCATCAGTCGCCGAGCGTTTACGCTGGGCCTTGGACTCGCTGCGTTGTCGCCACTTGCAAGCCTGTCCGAAACCGCAGTACCGGGCATTCCCCCGCGAGCGGCATTTGCAGACGACGCCGCCACATCGGCGGTCAACCTCGACAAGTTCGTCATTCGCCTTCGTCCCGCGGGCTATTTTCGCACCGCGAGCGTCAACGAAGACGGCAACGTCATCGGCAACGTCTGCCACCTGTTTAATGACGGCACGTCCAGCAAGCTCATCCTTGAGCACGTAGAGACCGATACAGATAATAGAAATTGGTATGCCATCCGCACTCTGCTCAATTTCGAAGAGCACAAGAAGACGGGCTACAGCATTTGGTCGGTCGATGGCGACTCGGACAAAGATGGAAAGGTCATCCACGTATGGAGTGGCGAGCATGACGGCAAGCCCAGCCGCTCTTTTGCGTTCGACCGCCAGTCAAACGGAACCTACACCATCCGAGACCGCACAAACGAGAAAAAAGACATTAATTACCTGGCCATAGAAAAGGACGGCAAAGACCAAGACAACAACAAGATCTGCCACAAGAGGAAGAGCATTCCGTGGGAGCTCGAACTTGTCGGTTACGACAAGGGCGAGATCAATACCACGGTTAGAAGTATCGACTGGATCACGTATAGCAGCTACGTCGACGGACCATGCTGGATGAAATACGTCGACGGCAACAAATACCTCGACGAGCTGAGCATCCCGGGCACGCATGATTCAAGCACCTGCAGCGTCGACAACGACACCGAGCCCCAAACCTCGCTTGCAAAGTGCCAGCAGGATTACATCCCCACGCAGCTGCTCGAAGGCATTCGCTATTTTGATATCCGACTTGGAAAGAACAACGAGAACGGCGACCCCGGCATCGACCATGGAATATGCTACCTGCTCAAAAAAGACGGGGGCTTTATACATCTCTCCGATGTCATCGGTTACTTCAAAACATTTTTGAACGAAAACCCGTCAGAAGCGCTCATCATGCTGGTGTCACGAGGCAACGACGAAGCCACCGACGACAGTGTTACGACGGCTTTCGCCAATGTTATGGACAATAACTCCGATCTGTTCTATACGTCGAGCCATGTCCCCACACTGAACGAGGTGCGCGGAAAGATCGTCCTGCTGCGTCGATTTAAACTCGCCGGCGACAGCGTAGACGGCCACACGTGGGGCCTCGACCTCACCGAATGGGACGACAAAATCAAGGCGCATTCCGGAAAGTCCATGTGCCTCGTGAAATACGAGCAAGGCTTTGAGGCTGCGGGCAATACGGGCGACAAAGAGCCCTATAGCACAGCGGTATATGCCCAAGACCATTACAACTGCACGGGGTCCAGTAAAATCGACTGGGTCGATATGGCCCTGAAGGCGGCGGCCGAGTTCAAGCGCAGCACCGTAGATATCACCGCCGCGGACGGGACAACGGTGCAGACAACGGAGCGCTGCTGGTTTATCAACTACACTAGCTGCACGCAAAACAACCCTTTTACCGCAGCGCGAGTGGTCGACGAGCATCTGTACAAGAGCCCGTACATCAATCCCAGCGGCACCGGGGATACAAAGTCAGATTACCTCAAGCACATTGGCATCATCGCATCCGACTTTGTTGATGCGGCGCTGGCCCGGAGCATCTATCAGCGCAATTACGATACGGAGCACAAGCAGACGGCTTCGTACTATCTCCCGTACTATCTCCCGACCCGCATGCGCATGACGTACGGCGACTCGCTGAGCGATGCCTCGCTCCAGGATGGCAAGACCGTTGGCGAGGGTCATTTCCTCCTTGCCGACAGCAGCAAAGCGCTCAACGCGACAGCTTCGGGCGATGCGTTTGACATCAAATATGTGGATGTCGACGCCCTGGGCAACGAGACCGTTACGGGGCTGCAGGGCTCTGTGCCCATCGATATCGATCGACGCGCGCTGACGCCCCATTTTGAGGGACTCGAAGGCCTTAAGGCCGGCGAAGACGTGCGCGCCAAGATTGCGGCATCACTCGAGGGCAAGCTCGAAGGCGATGCCTGCACAGCCCAGCTCGAGTTTATGCACGATGCAAACGGCGCGCCGGGCACGGCAATGGCAGAGGGCGAGACATTTGCCGCGGGAACGTACTGGGTGCACGTGAACGGCCTTTTGGGCGACGCGGCACAAAACTACGCACTCGCCAGCAACGAGGCCGTAAGCTTTACCGTAGCGGCCTCGGGCAGCGCGGGCGGCGCCGGCACCGACAGCGGTACCAACGCAGGCAGCACCGACAAGAACGGTAAGGTCAACAAGCGCAAGGGCTCAGGCGAAAAGCTTGCCGGCACAGGCGACGGCTCTGGCATCGCCGCCGGGCTCGCCGCTGCCGCCGTGGCGACAACGGTCGCCGGCGCGGCAATGCTTGTCAACGATCGCGAAAACGCTGGGGACGACAGCGAATAGGCAAGCCCGCCTTTTAGACACATCGACTCAATCGGGGGCGCAGGACACCGTTCTGTGCCCCCGATTTTTACCTTGGCCCGAACGCCGCCATAGGCTACATCACCATGTTCAGCACGTTGACGAATTCCTGAGCCTGGGAGCGGCTGCTCAGGCTAAAGACACAGGCAGTCAACAGCCTGTTGCGCAGAAAAACGTCGCGGCCCTTGATCCTGCTGACCCCCGTGATGTCCTTAAGGTAGACAATCTCGGTGCGCTTGCCGCCGAAAGTGCCCTTCTTGAGCACCTCGATGCGGTTAGGGTAGATCTTGACGTCTTTAAACCCGCCCGAGCCTTTGTCATGGAACAGCAAAGTGTTGTTGTCCATACGCATCGCTCCCATGAGGTTCGTTAAAACTGTCTCTATGGCCACGTTTTAGTCACTGCAAACCCTTTTCGCAGTCGCGCTCAGAGCACCAAATCGTGTCCGCACGAGCAAATAAACTAATACCACAAGGAATATAAGCCGCTATCCAAGGATGGCGAAGTGAGACAAAGGGTTAGCAATAGCTAAGATTTAAGTCTAAAAACCCTTAGGAAGTGCTAATATATAGTTATTGAAAGAGGCTAAGATGCAGAGACGCGAATTGATCCGCATCCTCGAAGAAGCCGGCTTCATCTCGAAAGGAGGCACTAATCACGAGAAGTTCGTCAAAGGAGATAAACTCGTGCTCGTGAAACGCCACCGAGAGATTGAGGATCAAATTGCCAAAAGAATCCTAAGGCAGGCAGGACTTCGATAGCTCATCCTCATCACATTTCGCATCGCTTTTTAAAGGAGGTCTTACATGGTTTACGTATGGGAATTCGAGTTCTTTGATTCGGACGGCATTGTCGATGCTGTGCCATGTGGCTCGCTGGGCGGAGGAGGAACGTTTGGTTCCGACCTAAACGACGCTGTCGAAAGCGCCGCTGATTTTCTCGCATGTATGGTCGACGATCACCTTATGGGTGGCATTGAACTTCCCGCGCCAGACTTCGGACATGAGCCGCGATACGGCGGCAAGATTATCGCCGTAGCCGTCAGCCGCGAACTCGCCGACATCCCCGCCGTCACCGCAGCGGATGCCGCGCGTATGCTCGGTGTCAGCTCAGCACGGGTATCGCAACTGATAAATGCAGGACTGTTGGATTCATGGAAGGACGGCACCAAGCGCATGGTATCCAAAGCTTCCATCGAGGCACGACTCGCCGACGCACCAAAGGCAGGGCGCCCAAAAGAGGTCCCTATTGCTGTATAAGGCGAGGCTACTGCGCACTTTTATTCCACACGATGTTTTCAGCCTGGTATAAACAAGTTCAATACCAGAATGCAAATCCAACCATCGTGTCTAATTACGAAAGGATTTTCGCCTTTTCTGCAGCAAACTCTTCCTCGGTAAGTACTCCACTTTCACGCAGCGCTGCAAGCCTCTCGAGCCTTGCGGCTACATCACCACTATCCACCAGCGTCTCAATAGTCTGTGAGACCTGCGGATACTGCTCGAGCTCCTTCGATAGGGCATCGACTATCTCGGCAATATTCTTTGCATTTTTGCCCCCGTTTAATACGTTTGCCCTGACCTTAGATGACGAGTTGACAGTAACGCCAGATCCGCCTTCAACTGGAACAACCGAAATACTGATATTTTCACCCCAGGACCAAAGGCTCATACCAATCTCGGCTGCAACTGTTCTTGTTGTGGGCGATGCGCTATCAACTTTTACTTTAGGTAGCTTTTCCATAGCTGCCTTCAAGGCATTAAACGTGTCGTCAGGAGAATACGGTACCTGAATCTGAAGCTGCTGATCCGCAAAACCCATAATCCGGCCTCCGCTTCTACAAGATTAAGGCTATCGGCAATGTTAGCACGTTCCCAGCACTTTTAAATTCATCTAATGACCTTGTGATGCAGCCCGACACCCCGGCGCCACTCCCCTACTTCCCAAATAGCGCACCTAGCAGACCGCGGCGCTTGGGCTTATCTTCTCGGTAGGAACCCTCGGCCACCGCTGCCACCTGGCGCGGTTGCTCGCCGCCTCCCTTACGCACGATCTGGTAGAGGAAGGGCGATTTAACGTATTTGACCTCGATGGGCGTGGCGTGCACGGTGCTTTCTCCGGACAGATGTAGGCTCGGGTTGAGCGGCGCCACCACATGCGTCTCACGCTTGTCGCTAAACACCACCGCGGCCGCACGACCCGTCTGGCCGTTGACGGCAATGCGCACCTGCTCGCCATCGCGGCTGTCCGTCGCCGGGCGATCGACAAAGTAGACCGGCACCATCACCAGGCCGTCCTTATGCTTGCGGGCCTTGCGCGCCCACATGCGAATGCTCTTTTTATTGAGCCCCAGTACCGCCTCGGCATCGTTGCCGGCAACGTCGAGCGCCAGCTTATCAATGACCACCTGGTCCTTGGTGGACGCATCGACGGAGACAACACGGAAGTCACCTTCCTGCATGGCCGGGTCAAACGGCCCAACCTTGGCAAAGTCCCACGGTTCCAAAATGCCCATGAGGCGAACGTCCAGGTAATTTGCCCGCGGATACGCCCAGTCGAGCACCTCGTAGTACACCAGGGTCTCCTTGCTCAGCCCCTTGCCCGGGAAGGACGCCATCATGCGCAGGTCCGCAAGCGCCATGGGGAAGTAGAAGAGCATCATGTCATTTTGAATCGCGTCTTCCACGTCGTGCCCGGCAAAGGCGTCGGGGTATTGGCGCACCAGCTGCAGCGCGTTGGCACGCGCCTGCTGCGGCGAGATTTCGCAGGGAATACCCTGCTCAGGCACATACTCGGCACCAACGCCCATGGTCAGGCGCTTGCTAAACGTGCCGGGCTTGAGAAGGTCGGCGACGCCGATCTTATTACCGCAGGACGGGCACTCAAACACGCGCTGAGTGGACTCGCCTTCAAAGGACGCGCCGCAGAAGGGGCAGGGAATGCTCACATGCATTGCTTCTTGGAACTCCTGCGCCGTGCCGCGGTCCTCCCACAGCAGATGCTCCAGAACCGACTGATTGCGCCAGTGTGAATTAAAGAAATACCAGTCCGGGTCCTCCGGGCGCTCGAGTTGCGACACATGGGTGAGCTTAAGTAGCCCATCGACAACCGTCAGCGGCGTATGGCGAATGCCCAGGGCGCTCTTGGGCTCCCCCGCATCGGCCTGCCACGGGATGACCGTGCCGCAATAGGCGCACTCAAAGCTGCGTTTAGCCTGGTGTGAGTACATAGGGCCGCCGCAGTTTTGGCATTTAATGGCAAACATCTCGTCCATGGATACGTCCTCCTTTGCGCAGGGGCTGTCGACATTAAGTATGTCGGGCAGGCAGGCACATGACCATACCCATGTGGCCCAAAATGGAGCACCTGGTCGGACAAGAAGGGCCGCTCGTTAGCTCCAGCAGACCATTGCTGCATTTTCTGAACATCGGCGCACGGTGCGCTCATGCGAGCTACACTATCCCCTTAAACGAGGATGCGAGGAGATACGCCATGCTATTTGTAAATCGGCTGGTACATACGCTTGTTCCCGGCAGCGAGGACGAGCCGGTCGATACGACTTGCCGCACCAACGCAGGCTTTGCCGCAAGTCTCATCTGCATTGGCCTCAACATTACCCTGTGCCTAGCCAAGGGCATCGCGGGTCTGCTCGCCGGCTCCGTCTCGCTTATCGCCGACGCCTTCAACAACCTCTCCGATGCGTCGAGCAACATTGTGAGCCTGCTCGGATTCCGACTCGCCAGTCGCCCGGCTGACGAAGGTCACCCCTATGGCCACGGCCGCTACGAATACCTCGCCGGCCTGTTTGTCGCCGTCCTCGTTTGTGCCGTCGGCATCAACCTGGTGCTCGAATCCGTTACCAAGATCATCAAGCCCTCCCCCACCGCTTACACGCTCGTTTCCCTTGCAGCACTGGCTACATCCATGCTCGTTAAGCTCTGGATGGCCGCGTTCAACCGCACGCTGGGCGATCGCATCGACTCGGAGACGCTCATCGCCACGGCGCAGGACTCCAAAAACGACGTCATCACCTCGGGCTCGGTCTTGGTGGCGGCGCTTATTTCGCAGACGACCGGCTTTGACCTCGATGGTTGGGCGGGCCTGGGCGTGGGCATCTTCATCTGCATCAGCGGCCTGGGCCTGGTGCGCGACGCCATCAGCCCGTTGCTTGGGCAAGCGCCCGACCCCAAGCTCGTCCAGGAAATCCGCGACAGGATCATGTCGTACCCCCAGGTCCTGGGCACTCATGACCTCATGGTGCACGACTACGGCCCCGGCCGCCAGTTTGCCAGTGCACACGTGGAAATGCCCGGCGAGGGCGATGCCTTTGAGCACCACGAGATCCTGGACACCATCGAACACGATATCAAACGCCAGATGGGCATCGCCATCACGTTGCACTGCGACCCCATTGCAACAACCGGTGACGACCTGCGCGGCTGGGTCAAGCGCGGCGTAGCGCAGATCGACCCCGCGCTTTCCATCCACGACTTGCACGAGCACGACGGCTTTGTTTCATTTGACCTGGTGCGTCCCGACGGCTTTGACATATCCGACGAGGAGCTGCTGGAGCTCGTCACGCGCATCGTGCACGAGCGCAGGCCCGATGCATCATGCGTCGTCACGTTTGACTCGGGCTTTAGCTCGCCCGAGCGTCCGGCAGAGCAGCTGTAATCGACAGCAAAACGGGACGCAGGACCGCCGACCAACGCGCCTACGCGCCCGGTCACGCGATCCTGCGTCCCGTTTTTGTTTGCACTGCTAAGGCTCTAGCCGCTCGACCGCTAGTTTCCCTGCGCGCCCGAAATGCCGTTTTGTAGGGCGTTCCAGGCATCCGTCGCCATGTCTCCCAAGTTCTGCGCGGTATCGCCCAGGTTTTGTGCCGTATCGCCCAGCTCTTGCGCCTTGTCTCCCAATTCCTGCGCCTTGTTGCTCAGGTCCTCCAGCATGTTGGAGCTTGAGCTGTCGGTGCCGCTTTGGCCGTCAGACGAGTTGCCCGAGCTGTTCTTGTGCGTGAGTTGAATTTCAAGGTTACCGTTGTCGTTATAGTAGGCAGAAGTAACAACCCAGTTGGCATCGACGACGGGCGTTGAGCCATCATCAGTCAGGACCACGGCATTCGAAAGATCGGCGCCGCGCGACTTGAGGAGCTTCTTAGCGTTGGACCAGTACTGCCCCGGAATATCGCTCAGATCGACGGTGCTAGACGAGGCGGACTCGGTTTGCTCGGCAGTGGTATCTGCCGTTGAACTCCCTCGCTTGTTGAGCATGCCCGACACAATGGCGAACACAATCGAGAGGGCAAAGAAGATCGCCAGCACAATGAGGATCTTCTTGATCACACTCGACGAACGCGACGGCGCCTCTTCCTCGTCCTCACCATACTGCGGAATCGACTTGGGGTACTCACGATAAGGCTGGCGCGCATACGGATCGCGCGACTCATAACGAGGCTGGGACTGTGCCGTGCGCGGCATATACGTCGTCTGCTGAGGCTGCGGAATGGGATTTTGCGGCAGGTTATTATAAGCGCCTGCCGCCGTATTGCCATACGGGTCCGGCGTCGCATTGCCATACGGGTCCTGCGGTGCATAATCAAACGGATCCCGCGGTGTATCGCCATAGCCCATAACTCGTGTGGGTTCGGCGGACGCCTGCGTCGCATCGGGGGCAGCATTGCCGGGGTTCGACACAATGCGGGTCGCATCGGCGCTGCCGCCAGCCTGCGCGGAACCATATCCGCCCATCACGGTCGTCTTGTCCTGGTCCATGCAACGTTTCCTCTCCGTCGCCTGTAAGCATCAAGTTATCCATGCATTCTACCCGCGCAAAAGCCTATGATGGGCAAAGCCCGCCGGTATCTACAAGACATGCGCGGACCTAAGAATCAAAAACCCCGCCGAGCCTGGTGGGCACGGCGGGGGCAATCAAGCAGCTATGGACAGCAGGCTTAGAACAGGCCGGTGATGTTGCCGTCGTTGTCGACGTCGATGTTCTCTGCCGCGGGCACCTTGGGCAGGCCCGGCATGGTCAGAACGCTGCCGGTCAGCGCGACCACAAAGTGAGCACCGGCGGAAACCTTAAGCTCACGCACGGTGATGCGGAAGCCCTCAGGAGCGCCCAGGGCCTTGGCGTTATCGCTAAAGCTGTACTGGGTCTTGGCGACGCACACCGGTAGGTTACCAAAGCCGTTCTCGCGCAGCTCGGCGAGCTGGCGCTTGGCAGCCGGCGTAAAGTCGACGCCGTCGGCGCGGTAGACCTTGGTGGCGACGGCCTCGAGGGCATCGGCAACATCGGCACCGTCCTCGTAGGCAAACTTGAGCTCGCTCGGCTGCTCAATCAGGCGCATGACCTCATCGGCCAGCTCGAGCGCACCCTCGCCGCCCTTGGCCCAGACCTCGGAAAGTTTAACGTTAACGCCGAGCTTCTGGCACTCGGACTCGATGAGTGCAAGCTCGGCCTCAGTGTCCGTCGGGAAGCGGTTGATGGCGACCACGCAGGGTAGACCGTAGACATTCTGAATGTTGTCGACGTGGCGCAGCAGGTTGGGCATACCAGCCTTGAGGGCCTCGAGGTTCTCGTCGTTAAGGTCGGCCTTGGCAACACCGCCGTTGTACTTAAGCGCACGGGCGGTGGCGACAATCACGACGGCGCTGGGACGAACGCCCGTCATGCGACACTTGATGTCGAGGAACTTCTCGGCACCCAGATCGGCGCCAAAGCCTGCCTCGGTAATGGCGACATCACCAAAGCGCATGGCCATACGCGTGGCCATGATGGAGTTGCAGCCGTGGGCGATATTGGCGAAGGGACCGCCGTGGACAAATGCGGGCGTGCCCTCGAGCGTCTGCACCAAATTGGGCTTGAGCGCATCCTTAAGCAGCGCGGCCATGGCGCCCTGAGCCTTAAGGTCGCGGGCGCGGACGGGCTCGCCGGCATAACTGTAGCCGACGACAATCTCGCCCAGGCGCTCCTTGAGGTCGTTGATGCTCGTGGATAAGCACAGGATCGCCATGACCTCGGAGGCAACGGTGATATCGAAGCCGTCCTCGCGCGGCACGCCCTGAGCCTTGCCGCCGATGCCGTCGATAACATGGCGCAGCTGGCGGTCGTTCATGTCGACGACGCGCTTCCAGGTGATGCGCTTGACGTCGATACCGAGCTGGTTGCCCTGCTGAATATGGTTGTCGAGCATGGCGGCCAGCAGGTTATTGGCGGCACCGATAGCGTGGAAGTCGCCGGTAAAGTGCAGGTTGATGTCTTCCATGGGGATGACCTGGGCCCAACCGCCGCCGGCGGCGCCGCCCTTGACGCCAAAGACGGGACCGAGCGAAGGCTCGCGCAGGGCCACGGCGCTCTTGACACCGCGACGACGCAGGCCATCGGCCAGACCGATGGTCGTGGTGGTCTTGCCCTCGCCAGCGGGCGTGGGGTTGATGGCGGTCACGAGGACGAGCTTGGCCTGATGATCGGTCGGCTCGTTGAGCAGTGAATAGTCGACCTTAGCCTTGTCGAAGCCGTACGGAATCAGGTGCTTTACGTCGACGCCGGCGTTCTTAGCCACCTCGGTAATGGGCAGCGGCGTGACGGAACGTGCGATTTCGATGTCAGTAGGCATGGGCGGTCCTTTCGTTACCGAATGAGAAAAAGACAAATTCAGCATAGCACGGGCGCGCAATAGTAAAACACCCGTAACCGATGAATGGCGATATGTTTATCCAATGCTCAGCGATAGCCTACAGACCAGCCAAAACAAACCCGTCTCTAAACGGCTGGCTCGATGCCCAAATGCTCAAAGGTGCGAAGCGTTGCCTGACGGCCCTGGGGCGTACGAATCATCAAGCCGCACTGCAGCAGATAGGGCTCATAGACATCCTCGAGCGTACCCGGGTCCTCGCCCACCGCGCTGGCAAGGGTCGTCAGGCCCACGGCACGGCCGGAGAACGTCTTGGCAAGCGTCTCCAAGATGCGAATATCCATCCAGTCCAGACCAAGCTCATCAATCTCGAAGAACTCGAGTGCCTGACGGCAAATATCAAGCTCAATAGGACCGTTGCCGCGCACCTGCGCATAGTCGCGCACGCGCTTGAGCAGACGGTTGGCCAAGCGCGGCGTACCGCGCGAGCGCGAGCCGATCTCGAGCGCGCTGGGATGGTCGATCGTCACGCCCAGGATGGTCGCCGAACGCGTCACAATCTGGGCGAGCTCCTCAACGGTGTAGTAATCCAGGCGATACGAAATGCCAAAGCGGTCGCGTAGCGGGCCCGTGAGCATACCCGAGCGGGTCGTTGCCGCCACCAGCGTAAACTTGGGAATATCCAGGCGAATCGAACGTGCGGCCGGACCCTTACCGATAACGATATCGAGCGCAAAGTCCTCCATCGCGGGATACAGGACCTCCTCGACCGAACGGTTCAGACGGTGGATCTCATCGATAAACAGCACGTCACCCGGCTGCAAGTTAGTCAGGATGGCCGCCAGGTCACCGGTACGCGCGATGGCCGGGCCGCTCGTCGTCTTGATCTGAGCGCCCAGCTCGTTGGCGATAACCGTGGCCAGCGTGGTCTTGCCCAGGCCCGGAGGGCCCGAGAAAATCACGTGGTCGAGCGTCTCGCCACGGCTCTGCGCCGCCTCGATCAGCACGCGAAGGCTCTGCTTGATATGCTCCTGGCCGCAGTAGTCGTCCAGGCGCTGGGGACGCAGGGTACGGTCGACATCGAGGTCCTCGGGCGTCAGCTCCGAGCCCACCATGCGCTCACCGTGTGCCATGGATGCCGCCGGCGAGCTGCCGGGCGCCGCCCACAGGTCCTGAGAGTCATCGGCTTCCCACATCACGCATCCATTCCGAGTCGCTTAAGCGCCGCGCCGAGCAAATCCTCGACACGCATATCCTGCCCATCATACCCGCTCAGGGCAACCTCGGTCTCCTGCGGGCTAAAGCCCATGGAAAGGAGCGCCGCGCGGGCGTCATCGATCGCCGAGGGAGCGGCAGCGGGAACCGGCATCGCAACCTGACCGGGGATTACGTCGACCGGAACAAAGCCCTTGTCCTTGGCAAAGGTACTCTTGAGCTCCAAGATAAGGCGCTGGGCGGTCTTTTTGCCCACACCGGGAACCTTGGCCATGCCCTTGTCGTCCTCGGCCATCACCAGGGAATACAGCTGCCCCACGGTATAGGTGGAGAGCACGGCGAGCGCCAAGCGCGGGCCAACGCCCGAGACGGAAACGAGCCGATCGAACATCGTGCGCTCGTCCTTGGAGGCAAAGCCAAAAAGCGTCATGGCGTCCTCGCGCACCTGCATGCGGGTATAGAGGCGAACCTCACCGCCGGGCGTAGGCAGCGTGGCGGCAGTGCTGCCCGAAATACCGAGCTCAAAGCCCACGCCCGATACATCGACGACGGCCGAGCTCATCGTGGCCTCGACAAGCGTTCCATGGAGCTGGGAGATCATCAGTATCCGGTTCCTCTCTGTTGATAGAACTCGCCGCCGGTAAGCGCCCGGGTGCGGCTTAGGTTAACGTGACAGATGGCGCAGGCCAGGGCATCGGCGGCATGGTCTGGGTGAGGATCGTGATCGAGCTGCGTGAGCGTGCGCACCATGTAGGCAACCTGCCGTTTATCCGCAGCGCCCGTGCCCACCACGGCTTGCTTGATCTGCATGGGCGTGTATTCGCCAATCTCGAGCGCGCACTCCGAAAGCGCCACGAGCGCAGCACCGCGGGCATGCGCCGTGGGGATGGCCGAGCGGACGTTGGCGCCAAAGTAAATGCTCTCGATGGCAGCGGTATCGGGACGGTAGCGTTCGACGACGCCCTTGAGGTCGCGGGCGATATGCGACAGGCGCACCGCGAGCGGGCTGCCCGCGCTGGTCTCGATACAACCGTAGGCACGGCAGCGAACCTCGCCACGCCGCTCCTCGATAATCCCCCAGCCCGTATGGGCCAAACCAGGGTCGATACCCAAGATAACCAAGCCGACCTCCCCTCGCCACAAGCACAGCGCAAGGCAAGGCCCCGCGCACTATTCACGAACGTCTGTTCTAGAATAACACAACGGGGCCAAGACGCTTAGTTGAAGTATCGGGATTGGAAGCGAATCCCATCCCATAGTTAGTTTTGGCTGAAGAACGGAAACTGTCGGGGATCAACCGGCGGATGCGGCATCGGACCTCCCTGGGGCCCACCCTGCGGTCCGCCCTGGCCGCCCATCATCTTATCAATGGCGTCCTGGACCTCGCCCTCAAACCGCTTCATGCCCTCGTGCAGACGACGCTGACCGTCCTCGGAGCGCAGCTCTTCCATCTGCTCAGGTGAAATACCCAACAGCTCGCCCAATAAGCCCATCATCTCGCCGCGCATACGGTCACTCGTATCGTCGTCGGCAAAGCGACGCACCTCGGCGCGCGCCAGCGAATCAACCGTCATGCGCTCCTTACCGTTGAGCCCCAGATCGGACCACGCAAGCATGTACGGCCAGGCGCGCTCGGCAAACGAACGGGCCGAAACGATCGGCGCCGTCGGTAGCATGCGGCGGGCGGCCTCACCCTGGCGCACGAGCATCAGCAGCAGCGAGCAGGCCTCGGGCTTGGCGGCGGCCATCGGGATGTCGTCAAAGGGACGGTTGCGGTCCACGTGCGACTCGAGCGCACCATCGACCTCGCCCGGCTCAAGCCCGCCCAGCAGCTGCGCCGCACGATCGAGCATATCAACCGAACCGGCGAGCATCGAGAGGGCCTGCGCCAGCACGCGATCCATGCAATCCTCTACCGCGTTGAGCGTCACGAGCTCTTGGGGCACCACGGCCGAGGCACGGTTGCGCACGCGTGCCACAAACTCGAGCGTCGACAGATACACATCGCCAAAGGGCGCAAAGTCGCCCTGATAGCCGCCGGACAGCGCGGGCGCCGCCAGTGCATACTCAGTCTTGGAAAGCGGGCTCAACGCCATGGCGCCCAGCTCGAGCGCCGTATCCTCGAGCATCAGGCCCAGCGCGCGCGAACGCAGGCGTTCGGCATCGCCCGCCGACATGTCGCGGTCGAGCACGCGCGCCGCATCCGGCGCATCGCGCTCGACGGTGCGAATGTGCAAGCGCTCGGCGATTGAGCGCACAGCAGAACAGCGGGCGGCCTCTGCCTCCTCCTGCGCCGGCGTAAAGATGCGATTGCGCCCCAGCACTAGACCGACCACATTGCGCGGGCCCAAGGCATCGACGGCGAGCGCCGCCAACAGGGACGATGGCAGATCGCCCTCGAGTGCCACAACGGCACGCGAAGCGCCGCGAGCGCGGGCATTGTCGCGCACGGCAAGCACCAGCGCCTGCCACAGCCACTCCTCGGAGCGAAACTCGGGCAGCTCGTGGTCCTCCAGGGCATCGAGCATCACGCCGCGCTGAATCTCCTGAACCAGCAGGCTCTCCTCAAAGCACGGCGCCTGGGCCACCACGCGCCCGCAATCGTCGAGCACAAACGACCCGCCGGTATACACCGACTCGTCATAGGCACCAATCGGCGCCATGCAGGCAAACCATACGCTGCGCTTGGACGCGATCTTGCGGTAGGCACCGCTGCGCACGGCGGCAATGGCGGCCGTCTCGCGATCGGTCATGTCAAACGCGTTGAACTGGAAATAGGCGATGAGGTCGACGCCGGTCGGCAGCATCTCGAGCTCGCGATCTAGGTCAAACACCACGGCGATGCGCACGCCGTCCACGTCAAACACCGGCGGTGCCCAACGCGCGTCGTTGCTCTCGCCACGCTGCAGGGCGATGCTTGCGCGCGCAGGCACCACGCGACCATCCTTGAGCATCATGTAGTCGAGCAGGGGCTGGCCCTCAAACGAAACCGCAGAGGGCACGATGCAGATCATGTCGAGCTCTTGGATGCGCTCGGCAACGCCCGTCAGGCCCGTCAGCATATCGTGCTCAAAATCGGCGGCGCCCACCAGGCTGCCCGGCATGGCACCCATAAAGAGCGGGGCCGGAACGCACAGCACGCGCGCGCCGCGCTCATGAGCCAGGCGAGCCTGGTCCTCGATGCGGCCGCAAATGCCCTCGATGTCACCCAGGCGCATATCGATCTGTGCAAGTGCGAGCTTCATGGCCCAGCCCTTTCCGTCGTAAATCATCGTTGTCGTAGTAAAAGCGCCGGCCGCATAATGCAGCCGGCGCTCGCATGTGCATATGCTAGCTATGATACCCCGAGCGGGGGCGCGCTCCTAGAACGTCGCGGACCACAGCCCATGCAGGTTGCAGTAGGCATAGACGGTACCGGTCTTGGAGCCGCCAGCGAAAAACGTCGTGGGCTTCATGCCGGGCTCGAGGTAATGGACCTCCAGGCGCCCCTCGGCCTCAAGCGCAATCCACTCGATGTAGTGCTCGGGCAGCATAGGGTGCTCCGTCGAGCCCACGCGCGCGCGAATGACGTGGCCGTCGCGCTCGATCTCGACAACAGGCACGTGCTTCTCGTGCGCCGCATCCTCGGTGTTTGCCGTCAGCTCCGTGCAGCCGGCAGGGGTCGCAACGTCGTCGCCAAGGGCGGCAACGAGCTTGCCATTGGAATCCTTAAAGAATTTCGCCATGATGTTCTCCTTTGCTGATGTGCCAATATTCCTGATGCTTCTTATGCCCAAAGGCAGGCGAACCATCCACGGCATGGCAAATGAACACATAACGGGCGGGAACGGTGGGGTGGCGCGTACTATCCGCCCTGGCGGCCCCACCCGAGCGGGTTAGCGCCCGTCGCCGCCCAGCAACGCCAGAACATCTTCGCGGGTAAACAGTGCCGACGAGATGCCGTCGCCGCCGAGCACACTGTTGACCAGATCGCGCTTGGACTCCTGCATCTGCATAATGCGTTCCTCAATCGTGTCCTTGGCGATGAGCTTGTACACGGTCACGGTGTGCTGCTGGCCAATGCGGTGGGCGCGGTCGGTCGCTTGGTCCTGCGCCGCCACGTTCCACCACGGATCGTAGTGGATGACCACGTCGGCAGCCGTCAAATTAAGGCCCACGCCGCCCGCCTTGAGCGAAATCAAGAACACCGGCACCTCGCCCGCCTGGAACTGCGCAACCATCTCGGCGCGACTCTCCTTGGACGATGCACCCGTGAGCTTAAGGAAGGCGATGTCCTCCTTGGCCAGGCGCTTGCCAATGATATCGAGCATGCCCGTAAATTGGCTGAACAGCAAGATGCGGTGACCGCCGTCGAGCGCGCCGTGAACGAGCTCCATACACGTATCGAGCTTAGCGCTTCCCGCCTTGTAGTCCGCATAGTGCAGATGCGGGTCGCAGCAGATTTGGCGTAGCTTGGTGAGCTCGGCAAGCACCTTGAGCTTATCTTTCTTAAACTCCCCCGCCTCGCGGTGCTGCACTTGCTGGGCGATGCGGTCCTGGTTGGCCAGGTAGAGCTTGCGCTGCTCGCCGGTAAGCTGCGCCATCACCGTGTCTTCGATCTTCTCGGGCAGATCGGCCACCACGTCTTCCTTTATGCGACGCAGAACAAACGGCGACACGAGCGCCTGCAGACGGGCGGCGCTATCGCCCTCGGCATGCTCGACGGGACTCTCAAAGCGCTTGGCAAATGAGTCACGCGTACCCAGAAGGCCCGGCATCAAAAAGTCGAAGATGCTCCAGAGCTCGGACAGGCGGTTTTCGATGGGCGTTCCCGTCAAGGCAAAGCGTACGCTGGCCGGCAGGCGCTTTGCAGCGCGCGCCACCTGGGTGAGCGGGTTTTTAATGTACTGGGCCTCGTCGAGCACCACGCGAGCAAAGTCCTGCTCGATGTATTCGTCGATGTCGCGGCGCATGAGGTCATACGACGTCACGACCACGTTGTGCTCGGCCACGCCGGCGATCTGCACACGGCGTTGAGCCTTGGCGCCCACGATGGCGCACACATCAAGCGAGGGGGCAAAGCGCTCCAACTCGGCAGCCCAGTTGTACACGAGCGACGCGGGGCATACCACGAGCGTGGGCTTGGTATCCCCCGCCTCCACGCGCGCCAGAATGTGCGCGATCATCTGCAGTGTTTTGCCCAGGCCCATATCGTCGGCCAAGATGCCGCCAAGGCCCAGATGCTCGAGCGAACCGAGCCACTGGTAGCCGTCAATCTGGTAGCCACGCAGCGTGGCCTTAAGCGAGGCGGGCACCGTAAAGTCCATCTTGCCGAGCGTGTCCAGGCGCTCGACGGTGCGGCGGAACGCGGCGTCGCGATCAGCCTCGAGCGCCGGCGTGCGCTCGAGCATGCTGTCGACAAAAAGGGTACTCGACGCGGGAAGCGACACGCCGTCGAGCAGGTCGACGGCATCGACGCCCAAGTCCTCGGCAAGGCCAAACGCGGCACGAGCGCCCTCGTCCAGGCGAACGATGTCGCCGGATGTAAGGCGCGCAAACGTCTGGTGACGCTTGTAGGAGTCAAGGTAGATGGCAAGGTCTGCCGCCGAAAGGCCACTTGCGCCCAGTTCGACGTCGAGCAGGTTACTCTTGACGGTGGCGCGCACCGAAAGCTTGGGCGCAGGGCGTACCGAGATCTGGCGCAGGCGGTCGCTGAGCATGACCTCGCCCAGCTCGGACAGGGCAGACAGGCCCTCGGTCAGCAAGTGGAACAGGCTCTCGTCATCGCGCTCCTCAAACGCCAGGCCGCCCTCGTAGAAATCGAAATAGAGGGCCGCCGTGTCCATAACGCGAAACTCCGCCACCGTATCGCGGGGCGGAACGCCGGGGCGTTGTTCTTCGAAGGGACTGCCCGGAGCACCAAGACTAAAGAGATCTGCCGACCAATCGCCGTAGGTCACCGTAATCTTGCAGGTCACAAGACCATCGTCGACGCCAATCGCCATGGCAAAACTCGGCTCGGGTGCCACGGCGTCAAGTACGGCGGGAGCGGTCAGGTCGGTATAGTCGCGCAAGATAGGCAGCGCCATGCGGCAGAACTCGCCCACCTGGTCGGCGGCGATATGGACCGGCGTGCGGCAGGGCAACAAGTGCGAAAGGAACGGCGCCGCATGTTGGGCAAACGCCGTGTCGGTACGGCGCGCTCGGCGCGTATCGACCAGATAGGCTGCGTCGCTCGCGACAAAGCAATGCGTATCGGCCGGAAGGCGCAAGTCGTAGCTGCCTCCCGCCGCCGGTGCAATCTTGGCGGCAAGAAGCGGCGGGCGCTTAGCCGGGACTTCGCCCTCCCCCTGCGGCGACGGCTCGACCGCCACCTCGTAGGCGCGATGCGTCGTCGTTCCCCGCGACCAAGCAGGCTCAAAGGACATAGTCCTGCCACGCAGCAGGTCCAGCACGGACACGACGGAATACTCGGATACCGGCAACTGACGCTCGGCGACAAAACCGCTGCGGGCAAAGTCGTACGATGCCGAGCGCGAGCTCGTAATATCACCTAGGTAGGCGACCGTCATTGCAACAAAGTCAAGCAGCTTTGTCGACACGTCATCGAAAGCCTCGGGCACATGAACAAACGTAAGCTTCTTGCCATAGGAGAACGTACCGCCGCGCACATAGGCATCGGCCATGCCGTCGATATCCTTAACCACGTAGGACACCGAACCGCAGCGAATGCGAAACTCGAGCGCCCAGTTAAAGCGATCGGCAAACAGCGGATTGTAGTACGGCACCAGCGAGGGCTCCAGCACCGCCTTGGGCGCATCGGGGTCAATGGTGCCGGCGAGCTTGCGACGCATGGCCACGAGCTCGTCCATGCGCGCGTCCGAAAGATCGGAAAGCGCCGCCACAAGGCTCGGGCTCGTGGGGACGGGTGCCGGGAAGGGAAAGTTGGGGTTGACCGCAAATGCGGTGGGCGCGGGGCGTGTGGGCTGCTTGGATTGTGCGGGCTCCGCCGTAAACGTACGAACCGGCGTGCGCAGCCCCTCAACAGGCTCAATGCCGCTTGCGTCCAGGTACGCCAGCGCCGTGGCGATGGCATGCTTGCACATGCCGGGGTAGCGATAGGCAGCGGGGCAATCGCAGTCGTAGTCGATCACCTCGTGCTCGTCCATGTCGAGTTCCACATGTGTCTTGTACAGGTCGCCGCGCGAGCCGCGCACCGTGCCCTCGACCGTCACGTTTTTGGAGAAGCGCGAGCCGCTGTCCTCAATCGACAGCACGGCGCCGTTGAGCATGAGCGAGCGCCCCTTCATAAAGGTACTGCTGAGCGCCGCCTCCTTACGAAGCGCCTGCACAAACGTCCCCTGCGTCATCACTTCCTCCAATCTCACCCGGGGTAGCTAATTTGGGACGGGGCTATTTTAGCTACCCCCATATGTTGGTTGAGATGTATTCCGACCCCGACTCATTCGCCGTCAGTCAAAGGGTAGCTAAAAAAGCCCCGTCCCAAATTAGCTACCCCTCAGCAACGCCGTCCCTAGATCACCGTCACTCTGCCCTGGTTGCCCACAATGGCCTTGGCCTCGGCCAGCAACGGAATCGAGCGCGCGTTGACCTTCGCCGGCACCTCGGCACGTAGCACGCGCCCGTCCACCTGCTCGATAAAGATCTCTACGCGGTCGCCGCCCGGGTTGGCGGTAAGCACCGTGGCAAGACGCGCCATATTGCCCTGGCTAAAGCGGCTGTTGGGCACCATGACCTCAAACACCTTGGGCTTGTTGCTCTCCTCGTTAAGCTCCAGCGGCACGATCTCCTGCGCGATGATCTGGTCGCCGCGGTCCGAGCGCTCGAGCTTGCCCTTAATGCGAACAAACGCATCAGACAGCTGCGCACCGGTCTCGGGATCGACCTCGCCGTACAGGTATCCCTCGGCCTCTTTGTAGGTCTTGGGGAACACCACGACCGTGGCCTCGCCTTCCATGTCCTCGAGCTGCACAATACCCATGGGGTCGCCGTTTTTGGTCACGCGCTTGGACACGCTCGAGACCATGCCGGCCCACCACAGTGCCTTGCCCTCGGGAATCTCCTGGTTGATGGTACCGCCCGTGGGGTTTTGCACCTCGTAGCCGGTATCGATCTGCGAGAACGAGAAGTCGCGTGCCTTGGCTAGTGCATACTCAAACGGGCGCAGCGGGTGGTCCGAGACATAGATGCCCAGAACTTCCTTCTCCTGGCTCAGCTTAAGGTGACGGTCCCACTCCTGGCCATCCGGATCGGGCACGCTCACCTCAAAGCCCGAGCCCTCAACGTCGCCAAACATATCGAAGAACGACGTCTGGCCGCTCGCACGATCCTTTTGGCGCTTCACGGCGGCATCGATGATGTTCTCGGGGTTGTTCTTGTCCACAAAGTGCATCATCTGGCGACGCGGGTACCCCGTGGAGTCGAAAGCACCTGCCTTGATGAGCGATTCGATCACGCGACGGTTGGCCTGGCTCGAGTCCACGCGCTCGACAAAGTCGTGCAGCGTCTTAAACGGACCGCCCGCCTCGCGCTCGGCGATAATCGCCTGCGCCACGCCGGTACCCACGCCGCGGATGCCGGCCAGACCAAAGCGCACGCCCTCCTTGGTAGCCGTGAACTCGGTACCCGACTCGTTGACATCTGGCGACAGCACGGGGATGCCGTCGTGACGGCACGCCGAGACGTAGTGAACGATCTTGTCGGTCTTGCCCGTATAGGACGTCAGAACGGCCGCCATGTACTCGTGCGGATAGTGCGCCTTGAGCCACGCCGTCTGCATAACCAGGATGGCGTAACCGGCGGAGTGCGACTTGTTGAAGGCGTAGGACGCGAACTCAAGAACATCGTCCCAAATCTTCTGGGCGACCTCGCGCGTGTAGTTGTTCTTGATAGCGCCGTTCATCCAGTGGTCGTAGGTGGTCTCGTCCGAGCCATCCTCCCAGTGGAGCACCGTCGACGTGAGCAGCTTGATCTTTTTCTTAGCAACGGGCTTACGGATACGCGAGTCCGATTCGCCCTTGGAGAAGCCGCACATCTCGACGGAGATGAGCATAACCTGCTCCTGGTAGACCATGGTGCCGTAGGTTTCGCCCAGGATGTCGTCCAGACGGTCGTCATAGGAGACCGCCGGCTCCTTGCCGTTCATACGGTTGATGTAGGACGAGACCATGCCGGCGCCCAGTGGGCCCGGGCGGTACAGGGCGATCAATGCCACGACGTGCTTGTACTCGGTGGGCTTCATGTTCTTGATCGTGGCCGTCATGCCGGCGGACTCGACCTGGAAGACGCCGGCGGTGTGGCCGGAACCCATGAGCTTAAAGATCTCGGGATCGTCAAAGGGGATCTCTTCCTCTTTG
The DNA here is from genome assembly GCA_902475615.1 of uncultured Collinsella sp. Classification (GTDB taxonomy): domain Bacteria; phylum Actinomycetota; class Coriobacteriia; order Coriobacteriales; family Coriobacteriaceae; genus Collinsella. Next base: position 332,945 of record CABSAD010000001.1, read on the forward strand.
ATGTCGATGCCGAAGTTCTTTTTGATGTTTGCCTTGGCCTTGGAGATAACCGTCAGCGTGCGCAGGCCCAAGAAGTCCATCTTGAGCAGGCCCATGTCAGCAACGGTATGGCCCTCGTACTGGGTAATCTCGACGCCGCCCTTGGTGTCGAGCTTGGTGGGCACATGCTCGTTGACGGGGTCGCGGCAGATCAGAACGGCGCACGCGTGCACGCCCTCGCCACGGGTGAGGCCCTCAATCGAGAGCGCCGTGTCGATGATGCGGCGGGCGTCGTCGTCCTTTTTATAGGCCTCGGCAAAGTCGGGGTTAAACAGATCCTCTTTGCCGGGTTGTTTTTCGAGTACTTGCTTGAGCTTGACCTTGGGATCGCTCGAGACCATCTTGGACAGGCGCTGGCCCATGTAGACCGGGTAGTCCAGAACGCGCGCGGCGTCGTTGATGGCCTGCTTGGCCTTGATGGTCGAGTAGGTGATGACGTGGGTGACCTTCTCGGGGCCGTAGAGCTGGCGAACGTGCTCCACGACCTCGAGGCGCCGCTCATCGTCGAAGTCCATATCGATATCGGGCATCTCGGTACGCTGCGGGGACAGGAACCTCTCGAACATCAGGCCGTTCTCGAGCGGGTCGAACGCGGTGATGTTCATGGCGTAGGCGACGATAGCGCCGGCGGCCGAGCCACGGCCGGGGCCGACGCCGATGCCGTTGTCTTTGGCCCATTGCACGTACTCGGCAACGATGAGGAAGTAGGCGGCAAAGCCCTTGTCGCAGATGACCTTGTATTCGTACTCAAAGCGCTCTTTGATGTTGACGCCGCCGATCTCGCGCGTGGCCCAGTCGTCACCGTAGTGCTGGCGCAGGCCCTTCTCGCACTCGCGGCGGAACTGGCTCTCGTGCGTCTCGCCGGGATCGAGCAACGGGAAGCGCGGCAGGATGATGGAGTCCCAGTCCAGCTCAACGTAGCACTTGTCGGCAATCTCGAGCGTGTTGTCGCAGGCCTCGGGGCAATACGGGAACATCGCCCGCATCTCCTCCTCGGTCTTCATGTAAAACTCCGAGCCGGTCATGCGCATGCGGTTGGGGTCGTCGACCTTGGCGTTCATGCCGATGCACATGATGACGTCCTGTACGGGCGCGTCCTCGCGGCGCAGGTAGTGGAAGTCGTTGGTGGCGATGACCTTGACACCCACCTGTTTGGCAATGTCGATGAGCGTGCGGTCCATCTGCTCGTCGGTCAGGCCGTTGTCGGTGGTAATGCCGTGTTCCTGGATCTCGATGTAAAAGTCGCCAGGGTCGAAGGTGTCGCGGAAGGTCTCGGCCCACTTGATGGCGCCCTCCATGTCACCGCGGTCGATGTATTTGGGAATGATGCCCGCGATGCAGGCGCTCGTGCAGATCATACCCTTGGCATGGCGACGCAGGTTGTCGAGCGTCACGCGCGGCTTGTAGTAAAATCCCTGCACAGCGGCCTCGGAGACCGTCTGCATCAGGTTGACGTAGCCCTCCTGGTCCTTGGCCAGAAGAATCATATGGTAGAGCTCGGGCTTGTGGTCGCGGGCAAGGGTCTCGTCCGGCGTAAAGTAGACCTCGCAGCCAAAGATGGGTTTGATGACCAGGGGCGGCTTGAGCTCGTCGATGTTGCCCTTCTCGTCCCACATGGCCATGTCCTTCACATACTGGGCATGCTCGCGCGGGCTTTCCTCGGGATCGGGCTCCACCAGCTCGTCGCGGCGGTCCTTTTCCAAGAAGGCCTTGTCGTGACTCCAGGTTTTGTACTCGGGCGTGTTGTGGTTAACGGCGTCGCAGGCCAGCGCCAGGTCGGGCACGCCATACATGTAGCCGTGGTCGGTAATGGCAACGGCGGGCATGCCAAGCTCAACGGCACGGTTGACCATATCCTGGATACGGGTTGCGCCGTCGAGCATGGAGAAAACAGTGTGATTGTGCAGATGGACGAATGCCATGTAATGAGCTCCGATGCGGGTTCGTGATCTTAGGGTTACGATTCTACCGCACAGCGCGGACGGCACCCGAACCTAGCCCAAACCCACACGGCTCCTATTGAGTTGCGGTGAAATGCGGACTGTTTGGCGGCTTTTTTGACCAAAACAGTCCGTATTCCACCGCAAGTTATCTGAGGACTAGAGGTTGTAGGTGACCACTTGAGGTTCGGCGGGATTGACGAAGATGGTTGGATTCGCCCGCTCCACGCGAACGAACTTGACGGTCACGACCTCAAAGCCCGCCTTGTGCAGAACATCGGCGTAAACGCGCGCCTGCAAGGCGTGTTTCTCGAGCAGCTGCTCCGGCGTCTCATCCGGCGTGCCACCCGTCTTGTAGTCGATGACCAGTGCGCGCGACGGATCCGCCGGGTCGGTTGCCAAAGCATCGATGGCGCCCTCGGCATAGGCGCCGTAGCGGGCGATATCCTCGTCCTCGCAGCCCAGCGAGAAGAACGGCACCTCGGCACGGATGCACGGCCACGCGAGCAGCTCGGCACGAACCGACGACTTGAGCCAGCGATCCAGAGCGACATCGAAGCGCTCGCGCTGTTCCGGCGTCAGGCGCCACAAGCGAGCCAGGGCGTCGGCACGCTCAACGGGCAGCGCATCGGCACCCATCTCGATGAGCCACTGGCAAGCGGCGTGGAAGGCCGAGCCCAGCGCCATGGGGTTGCCGGCGGGCTCGACAGCAGCCACGTCCGCATCGGCCATCTCCGAGCCATCCGACTCCGCATCATCGCCGGACTCGTCCATGGGAACAAGCGCCTCGGCGGCACGGTCCTCGGACTCGGCATGCAGCGCCACGGCAATTGACGAGTAGCTATACGAGTCACGCACCGGGAACGGACAGATGCCCATGCGCACGCCCACTGCCTGGGGATACACGAGCTCAAACGCATCGGGCTTGGGGTCGGCAGGACCGGGCACAGTTGAGTGCGCAGCATTATCAGCGACATCGACATCGCCGCGAACGAGCCTGCCCTCGGCATCCAGCGAAGCGTTAGCCTCAAACGCCTGCTCACCAAACGTAAAGTCCGCCAGCGAGATGAGCTCGTAGTCGCCCGGCTGGGAGTTGTCGAACACCAGACGGTCGCTATCGAGCTGCGGCATGTCCAGACTATCGGTCGGCAGGATGCGGCGCAGCACGTCGTAGGTCAGATCCGTCTCGACATCGAAGGTCGGCGCCATCACCTTGCCGCGGCTCACGCCGGCATCCATCGCCAGAATGAGCAACTCGCGCGCTCGCGTCATGGCGACATAGAGCAGACGAGCCCGCTCCTCGAGCGAAAGCTGCAGGTCGTCGTTACGCAGGCGGGCAAATGCCTCGGCGGGAGAGCCCGTCGCGCAGACGTCCTCCATGAGCTCCGGCGGCAACCACAGCGACGTGCCCTTGCCCTTAAACGCGTGTTCAAACTGCTTTTTGACGTCATCGCCCTTCACGAAGGTCCCGTCGGCAAGCTTAACGCCATCGAAACGAGCCGGCAGCGCCACGACTTGCGCCCCACCGTCGACGCGACCCATTTGTGCCGCACCGGACGATTTGCGCACGCCAAAACACTCGGCAACCGCTACAACCGGATACTCCAGGCCCTTGGACGCATGCACGGTCATGATGCGCACCGCGCCGTCGCCCTCCTCGTTGAGGGCGCCCGGGGCCTCCTTGCCCGCCAAGAAGCGGTCGAAGGCGAGCGCGCTGGAGCGCGGAGAATTGCCGAGCTCGGCCTCTGCCTCGGCCACGGCGTCGAGCGCCTTGAGCACGTTGGCGGCAATGGCCTTGCCCTCGGGGCCGCGCTGCGCCAGACGCACGAACCAGCCGGAGGCATTGACCACATCGCGCGCGATGGCGGCGAACGAATCGCGTCCCACGCGACGAAGCGCGTAGCGCAGCACCTCGCGGGCACGCGTCACGAGCGGCAGGTTCTGCAAACCCGGCACATCGGAATCGCTCATGATGCCCACATCGATATTGCGGCGCGACGTCTCGCCCGTCTGCTCGTCGAGCTTGGTCGCCAGCGCCAGGAACTCCTGGGCGCCGAGTGCAAACATCGGCGAGGCCAGCAACGGCATAAGGCCTTGGGCCGTATCGGCCGGATTGGCGAGCGCGCAGACCAGGGCACGCACCGTCTGCACCTCGGCCGCCTGGGCAAAGACCGAGCCGCCTGCGATGACGCAGTCGAGTCCTTGGTCGCGGAAGGCCTGCGCGTAGACGTCGGCATTGGTCATGCGACCCAGCAGCAACACCATATCGCCCTGGGGCTGTCCCGCTTTGACGAGCGCTTGGAACCGCTCCGCAATCGCACGAGCTTTCGCCTGCGTTCGCTCCTGCGTGCTGCCACCGGCAACGAACAGCGCCTGGCGGCGCGAAGCCTTTGCCCTGAGCTTGTCCTTGCGTTTGTCGCTCGGTTCAAGATCCAAGAACCCCTGCATCAAACCACCGGTGTCGCCGTCAAAGACGCGCGCCACGTAGCGCAGCACCTCGTCGTGGCTGCGGAAGTTGCGGACAAGCTTGACGAGCTCGCCGACGGGGGCATCGGATGCGACAGCCGTCTCGGGCGCAGCAGAGGAGCCCACCTTGCGCTCCTGGCGGCGAAACACCTCAACCTCGGCGCCACGGAAGCGATAGATCGACTGCTGCGCATCGCCCACGGTGCACAGCGCGCGCTCCCCCGCGCCCGTCAGGTAACGGATCAAATCGACCTGCATCTGGTCGGTATCCTGGAACTCATCGATCATGACCATCTTAAAGCGGCCCTCATAGGCTGCTCGGATGGCGGGATAATCGTGCAGCGCCTCGTACGCCATGCGCAACAGATCGTTATTGTCGAGCGCGGACTGGCCGGCCTTGAGCGCGCGGTACTCCGCCTCCACGGCACGGGCAAGTCCCGTCAGCGCATCGAGCGCCGGACCGCCGCAGGCAAGCACGATATTGATAAACGCATCGGCTGCCTCGGCCTTGAGTAGCTCCACCTGCTCCTTAGGAAACGCCTTGCTCGCCCGAGGCATGCTGCACGACATCATGAGTCGCGCCGCATCCTCCATGGTTTTGCCGCTCGCCTCAAACGCGTCGATGGCGTCGAGTGCCACCTGCGCTTTCTCGGTCGTGGCCTTGCTTGCGCCCAGCGCCGCACGATAGGCATCGGCAAGCGCCGAGGTGTCGGCTTGGCCGCGCGCCACGCGCACATCGTCCATGCCGCCCGGCAGCTGGCTCGACAGCTCCAACAGGTCGCGCACCAGGCCTTTGATGGTGGTACCGGCGCCAAACGGCCCGCCCTCGCCCGCCATGGGATACCAGGCGTAGAGGGCCTTAAGCGAAGCGGCGAGCTCGGGCGCGGCATCGGGCGCCGTCGCGCGCCCCAGCACATGCTCAACAGCCTGATCCATAAGCTCATCGGTATCGGTAAGCACCGTGAATTCGGGGTCGATGCCCAGCTCCAACGCATGCGCGCGCAGGATACGCGAGCACATACCGTGGATGGTCGAGATCCAGGCGTCGTCGACCGTCAGGGCCTCTTCGTCCATACCCTCTTCGATAAGCGCACGGCGCACACGGTCGCGAATCTCGGCCGCGGCGTCTTTGGTAAAGGTAATGGCGAGCACCTGATCCAGATGCTCGACAAACGGACCGGATTCGGGCGAGAGCGCATAGACGATGCGGCGCGTGAGGGTAAAGGTCTTGCCCGAGCCGGCACCCGCCGAGACAAACAACGGGCGGTCGAGCGTTTTGACGACTTGCAGCTGTTGCGGCATCAAAGTCGAAAGATCCATGGTCTACACGTCCCTCCTTACAAACGTTCCTTCGTGGTTATACGAGCAGCGCGCATGCGCGGCCTGCGCCGACGTCGGGTCGACGGCGGCAACGTCGCCCGCCTCGAGCTCGTGCAGACGCTCGGCAATTCCGGTCTCCACGCGATCGAGCAGCGCATCGAAGTCCATGTTGCCGCCCTCGCCGGGAAAGCCCTTCTTAAGGCCCGGGATGCGACCGTCGCCGCGCTCTTCCTCGAGCAGCTCGGCACTTGCGGCGCCGCGCAGCGCGGGCTTGCCGCCCTTGGTCGAAAAATAGAGCGCAGCACGGGTATCTAGGCCCAGCGCCCGACGCATGGCCTGCGCGTAGATGAGTGTCTGGGTATGGGGCGGCAGCCAACGCGGGTCGTCGATAGGGGCCTCGCCCGACTCTTCGTCGCGCACCGTGGGGTCGGCAAGCTTAAACTCCTCGACACCCGAACGATGCTTGTAGTCAATCACCACGGCGCGATTCTCAGCATCCACGTCAACGCGGTCGATGCGCCCACCGAGCGGCCAACCGGCATACTCGACCTGAAGCTCGTTGAACGCAAACTCCAGATAGCGCGGCGCGAAGGGCGCGAGCGCCTCGGACTCGTAGGCGAGCACGCCCTCCAGCTGCGGCAAGATCTCGGCCACCTGGCGCTCCTCCACCGGGGAGAGCGGCACCAGCGGGCCCTCCGTGCCTCGCTTGCCGGCGTGCTCGGCCAACGTCTCGTCAAAGACCTCGCGCAGCAGCTCCTGAGCGCGCGGCAGATTCTCGGGCGTCACGCGCTCCATGCCCTCTTGGGGCAGACGGGCATGCAGGTGTTCCAGCACGTCGTGGACGAAGTTGCCCTTTTCCATGTTGCCAAAATCCGCGTCGATAGACTGGGGCTTGACGCGATACGAGACAAACCAGCACAGCGGGCAGGTGGAATAGGCCTCGATCTGCGAGGCGGACGTCAGGCGCGGCACAAGCGGCGCGTCCTCGCCCTCGCCGTCACGACGGCGCAGGACCAAATACGGCACGGCCTCGGCACGCAAATGCTGAGGGGCTTCACAGGTCACGCGCTCGCGCTTGAGACCTTCGCCTGCCGCGGGATCGAAGTTCCTTACGATATCGCCCTCACCCACGCACTTCGCCTTGTCGGCGTCAGCGGCCTTAGCGTCACCAGTGGTCTTAGCGTCGTCAGCGGCCTTGTCGGCGTCAGCTTCCCTAGCAGCTTCAGCGGCCTCGGCATGCGCCCGCAACTCGGTCCACACGGCAGCCGGGTAGCACTCGCGCGCTTGGCGATCGTGCGTCACGCGGGCAAGCGCAACCGGGCCGCGTGACGCCTGCATCGCGTGGCCAAAGCGCACGCGCAGCAAGGCCGCGGGCTCAAGCGTCACGCCCTCGCGACCAAGGCTCGCCGCCAGCGTGGCCAGCGGCCCCTCCTCGTGTGAGAGCGGATAGCTGTCCAGATCGACATCGGCAAACAGCACGGCATCGTAGCTGCCGGGGCGCAGAGCCGCCGCATCGGCAAGTGAAGCAAAGCGAGCCTGGGCACGTGGCGCACGGTCAACCTCGTGGGTCTCGTAATCGTAGGCGGTGCTACGCTTGTCCACCTTGGTGCGAATGCCATCGAGCACGGGCACGGTCGCGGCCTGCGACACGTCGAGCGCGCGGGCGCCATTCATAAGGATGTCGATGACATGGCGCAGCAGGGCCACCTCCGCCTGGCGACGGGCTTGGCCATCCAAGCTGCCCAGCAAGCGATCGGGCAACGCCTCGGCAACGGCAAGCATGGCCTTGAGCGCCGTCACGGGCTTGTCACGCCACAGCGCCTGGAACACGTCCGAGACCACACACGGTACGTTCTTAAACCAGTTTTCGTCGCTCGCCGCCTTGCGCGCGCCCCTCACCTGGCCCTGAACGCTCTGCAGCAGGCTCTTAACGCCCGCGGTAGTCTTGCTGCGCGAGAGACGCATATTCTTATCGAAGGTACGGGCATTGACGGCATCAGCGCCCGAAAGCGGACTGTAGATCCAGTCGGTAAGCTCCGGCGCGGGCCACCACTCGGTCTTTGACGCCGTGCCCTCATCGGCGGCCTTCATACGTTCGATCAGGCCGGCGAGCGCCGCAAACTGCCTGCCCGCAATGGATTGGGAAAACGCCGTGAACTCAACCGTCTCGGCAGCGATATGACGAGCCGCCAGACGAGAGGCGAGCTCACCGAACAGCTGGGGTGCCCGGGCAGAAACGACGAGCACGCGCACGGGGTCGGCGGGCGTTGCCGTAGCTTTATCGGCCTTGGACTCCTTGTGCGCTTTCACCAACTTATCGATGGCGTCCGCATAGACATGAGCGCGGGCGTGAGGGCCGGCAACCTCTACAAAGGTAGGCTGAGCGGCGGTCTCGGAGGCAGTCTGGGGCGCGCCGACACCCTCCCCCAGCGGCGCGATCTCAAACAGCACACCGCGGGCATCAAATGCCGCGGCAAGCTCCTCGCGCATCGCTGACTGCTCGCGGGCAAGCAGCACGACGACCTCTCCCCCATTGTTCGCCACGGCAGACAGCAGCTCGAGCAGACCGTGCGTAAACGACGTGATACCGCGCACGCATACGGCGCGGGCGCTCGCTGGCAAGCCATCGGCCAGGACACTGGCCACAATGTCAGCCGCCTCACAGGGCTCGACCATATCTCGACGGTCCAAACCGCCCGCATAGGCACGCAAAAGCTCGAACACACGAGCCTCGGCATCGCTTTTTGGCTCAGGCTGGCAATTGTTGCCACGGCATCGCTCGACCGTCGTCCCCGCCACACCCGGTTGCACATCGCGAGCCATGCGCGCAAGCATGCGCACCGTGCCCTGACTGCGCGAAAGCGGCTGCAGGTCGGCATCGTCGAGACGCGTGACCATGTCCGAGAACAGCATCTGGCGCTGCAGGTTGTCGACGAAACCGCGCCCGTCGCCCAAAAGCTCCCAAAGCGAGCGAAGCCACGATGTAGGCGTCTTGTAGTCGATACCCAGCGAAGTCCCGGCTTCCGCCGCATCATGACGACACAGGTCGAGCTCGGCAAACGTAGGTGCCAGCAACACGGCACGCCCGTGGCGGGCAATAAGGTCGGCAAGCAGCGCCGACTCGGCACCGCTCAAATCCGTGCCGGCATTGGTGGTATAGATTCGAACAGGCATGGTCCTCCACTCAAACCGTTCGCAATAATCAATGCATCCATCCTACCCGCCCGAGCGGACAGATTTGCCCCACGCCAACAGATTTGATCCCTTGGGGACGGAGGAAAACGGATCGTCGAGGGGGTCAGTCTAACCCGGTGATCCGTTTTCCTCCGTCCCCAAGGGATCAAAAAACCGCCCCCAGAGGAGCGGTTTTGCACAATTCGTTTTTGGCGCGGCCTACTCGCCATCCTCCAGTTTAATGAGGATTTTGCGGTAGCCACCGTACTCGCCGTTGAGCGCCTTGGACACACGGCTCACCGTGGTGGACGAAGCGCCGGTGCGCGCCTGAACCTCGACATAGGGCTCGCCCTCGTCTAGGTAACGCGCGACCTGCAAACGCTGCGATAGATCGCAAATCTCGCGCGGCGTGCAGATATCGGTCAAAAACGCTTGGATATCTTTCTCGTCGTCCAAAAGGCTAAATGCGTGGACCAGCTGCTTGACATCAGGCTTGTCAAACATGTTCTCGATATTCATCGATCACCGCCAAACCCGCCAAAAGGCATCGAAGTTGATACTGACATCGGGCATCGTTCGCCCGTTCTATGCAATAGGGCAACGCCTGTGGCTTTTGCCCGTAGCAGTTTAGCACACCACCAAACTAAAGCGACAAGACTCTCTGCCAGCGGCACGTTTTCTAGGACGAACGCCGTTTTGAAACCGAATGCGCACGCAAGCTCCACGAATATCTGAGACAATGGGCGCCCAAACAGGGCCGTGCCCCGCACCCATCCAAGTTGCAAGGGCATGCGCCCCTCACGCTCCCTCACCACGCCATGCGCAAGAAAGGATTCACACCATGCGCTTTTTACTCAACTGGCTTTTGACCTCAATCGCCATCGCGATCGCAACGTTTCTCGTCCCCGGCATTCAGCCCTTCGGCATGGCCGACGCCTGGGTCTGCTTTGCCTTCGTGGGACTGTTCCTCAACATCGTCGACTCGCTCGTCAAGCCGTTCCTGACGGTCATCTCGCTGCCGCTCACTATTATCACGCTTGGTATTTTTCAGCTCGTAGTCAACAGCTTTATGCTCGAGCTGGCCAGCTACCTGTCGGTCAATCTGCTGGGCGCGGGCATCTCCATTGCCGGCTTTGGATCGGCCTTTATGGGCAGCATCCTTGTATCCATCATGCGCAGCATTCTCGACAGCATCGCCAGGAACTAAAGCGACCGGATACGGACCGCCACAACACGCCAAAACGAAGGCCGCCCATCGCAACGATGGGCGGCCTTGTCATTTGCCAAGCCTCAGAGGGCAAGAAAATCTACCATTTCTACCCCGTCCCCAAATGGCGGGTGGGACTAGATGACGTAGTCGTAGCCCTCGTTGGGGGCAACGAGCGCATCGAGCGTCACACCGTCGAGGTAGTCGTTGATGAGCTTGTCCAGGTTCTTCCACACGTCGAGCGTGGGGCACTCATCCGAACGCGAGCAGCCCTTGCAGTCGCCGTCCAGGCATGCGACCGGTGCCAGGCTGCCCTCGGTCAGGCGCAAGATCTCGCCCACCGTATACTGCTCGGGCGGGCGCGTGAGCACGTAGCCGCCGCCCTTGCCGCGCATGCCCGAGAGCATATTGGCGCGGACGAGCGTAGCCAAGATGTTCTCCAGATACTTCTCCGAAATCCCCTGACGCGCGGCGATCTCTTTGAGGGGAATGCGGCCGGCCGCCTGGTGCTCGGCCAGGTCGACCATAACGCGCAGGGCATATCTGCCCTTTGTGGAAACCAACATATATATTGCTGCCTTTCGGTCTTTTAATTCGTAGAAATTCTAGCCGAAATATTGGTTTTGAAAATACCTATTCCCGTCAAGATGGTTAATCGACTCGTAATAATCTTCTATTTCCTATTGCATTACTAGGCTTTAGTGCCTACTATGCTTGCCAACAGCAAAACGAACAACCCATAAGGTTTGTGGGTTTAGCTGCTACACACGCCGTAAAACCACACGGTATCCAGTCATTTGAACACTTTGGAGGTTCACCATGAGCAAGGTTTACACGTCCATCGATCAGCTTATCGGCCACACCCCGCTTCTGGAGCTCACTCACTTTGAGGCCGATGAGGACCTCAAGGCCCGCGTGCTCGTCAAGCTGGAATACTTTAACCCCGCCGGGTCCGTCAAAGACCGCGTCGCCAAGAACATGATCGACGAGGCCGAGAAGGCCGGCAAGCTCGTGCGCGGCGGCGACTACACCATCATCGAGCCCACGAGCGGCAACACCGGCGTCGGCATCGCCTCGGTGGCGGCGGCTCGCGGTTACAAGGTGATCATCACCATGCCCGAGACCATGTCTGTCGAGCGCCGCAAGCTTATGCAGGCATATGGCGCGCAGCTCGTGCTCACCGACGGCTCCAAGGGCATGAAGGGCGCCATCGCCAAGGCCGAGGAGCTGCAGAAGGAGACGCCCAACAGCATTATCGCCGGCCAGTTTGTGAACCCCGCCAACCCCGCCATCCACAAGGCCACGACCGGCCCCGAGATCTGGGATGACACCGACGGCAAGGTCGACATCTTCGTCGCCGGCGTCGGCACCGGCGGTACTGTGACCGGCGTGGGCGAGTTCCTCAAGGAGCAGAACCCCGAGATTCAGGTCGTCGCCGTCGAGCCCGCCACCTCCCCGGTGCTCTCTAAGGGCCAGGCCGGCCCGCACAAGATCCAGGGTATCGGCGCCGGCTTTGTGCCCGACGTCCTCGACACCCAGGTCTATGACGAGATCATCCCCGTCGAGAACGACGACGCCTTTGCCACCGGCCGCGCCGTGGGCCACAAGGAGGGCGTGCTCGTGGGTATTTCGTCCGGCGCCGCCGTGTGGGCCGCACTGCAGCTGGCCAAGCGCCCCGAGAACGAGGGCAAGACCATCGTGGCGCTGCTCGCCGATACCGGTGAGCGCTACCTGTCCACGGCACTCTTCCAGGACTAGGGCCTCGCCCATAGGTTGAGCCCAGGACGAACCGGTCTCCTCTCTCCCGGCAGTCTGAGCCCATCCCATCAGGGCGCCCCACGAGTCGTCCGAACTTGCTACAATGTCTGCGGCGCGGAACCAGCCTCCCGCGCCGCTTTTCTTTTTTGGCCACATGCCACCAAGGAGAACCTCCCCATGCACAACAAGCGCGTGCTCGTCGCCATGAGTGGCGGCGTCGATTCCAGCGTGACTGCCTACCTGCTCAAAAGCCAGGGCTACGAATGCGTCGGTGCCACCATGCGCCTCACCTGTCCCGCGCCCGATCCCGTCACGGGCATGAGCAAAGTCGACCGCGACATCGCCGATGCAAAGGCCGTCGCCGAGCGCCTGGGGATACCCCACCACGTGCTCGACCTGCAGCAGACCTTCGACCGCAACGTTATCGAGCGCTTCGTGACTGCCTATCAGGAGGGACTGACGCCCAACCCGTGCATCATCTGCAACCGCCATATTAAGTTTGGCGCGCTGCTCGATGCGGCACTCGATATGGGCTGCGACTACATCGCCACGGGTCATTACGCCAAAACGAGCCAGGCGTCCGACGGAACCTGGCAGCTGCACCGCGGCGAAGATCCCAAAAAGGACCAAAGCTACTTTTTGTATTCGCTCACGCAAGAACGTCTGGCACACACGATCTTTCCGCTGGCTGGGCTGGACAAAGAGCGCGACGTGCGCCGCATTGCCGCCGAGCAGGGCTTCATCAACGCCAAGAAGGCCGAGAGCGAGGATATCTGCTTTATCGCGGACGGCGACTACGCGGGCTATATCGAGCGCCGCTGCGGACATCCCGCTGCACCGGGCGACATTGTGTGGCGCGACGGCAGCGTGGTCGGACGTCATAACGGTGCACTGCGCTATACCATCGGCCAGCGCAAGGGCTTGGGCGTCGCGATGGCGCATCCCGTGTACGTAACGGGCGTCGATGCTGCCAACAACATTGTGCATCTGGGCGAGGCCGAGGACCTGACGGCCACAGCGCTCACGGCCAACGACTGGATCTGGAGCGCCCCTGCCGACCGCATGGAGGCGGAGCTCAATGCCGGCGACATTCGCGTGGGTGCCAAGTACCGCTACCGTCAGAAAGACCAGGCAGCGACCCTTACGCGTGACGAAGACGGACAAATGCTGCTAACTTTTGACGAGCCGCAACGAGCCATCGCCCCCGGCCAGGCCGTTGTAATCTACCACGGCGACATCGTCCTCGGCGGCGGTACCGTGACGGCAGCCATCAAATAGCAGCACCTCGCCCCATCCCCTCTATAACTTGCGGTGAAATAGGGACTGTTTAAGCGTTTAAAACCGCTAAACAGTCCCTATTTCACCGCAACTTTGTTAAGTATTATGATGTTTGTGTTTGCTATATTTAACAATTAGAATACTTAATGAGGTGATGCGGCAGATGAATACTTCCAACTATATAACCATGGGTGACGCCGCGCGCCTGCTGGGCGTTACGAAGGCCCGTATATCGCAACTGGCTGCATCGGGAACGCTCGCGTGCGATATCGTCGGTGGGCGGAAAATGGTTCAGTACGATTCCGCGATTGGTTATCAAAAGGTCCGTAAGCGTGGGCGCCGTCCCGCAGCTGACGTAGGGCGCAAGTTCACGTTGATGTCAGCCGACCACGAGGTCTCGCATGTCTCGTTTGATCCAACGCGCGAGTTTTCCTTTGAAATTGCCGACATACTCGATGCACGAAGGATGCCGTTTGGCACGTGCTCGAGTTCTTCTCCAACGGTGAATAAACGAGCACTCAACACGTGGTGGAGTCACCGGTCGGTGCCCGACGTCCGCCCCGGACTCATCTCGCGCTATCGCGAGCTGGGAATTGACAGCGGTATTGAAGTGCCCGTTCGTTGCCTGGGTTTTTCGCTTTCGGATTGCTATTGGCTAAGACCGGTCGACTGCGACGAGCTCAATTGGCAGCACCTCAATTACTTCGAAAACAATTTTGAACGGTCGGCACCCGAGCATCGTTCAGGCTGGCTTGAGGGCATCGGACTCAAAAATCCTGACAATACGTCCGAGGGCGAGCTCCCCAAATCCTGGATGATCCGCAATGGCGTTCGCATCCTGGTTAAAGGATGCGGAATGGACGATCAGCGACCGTTTAACGAGGCGGTTGCAACAGCTCTACATCGGCGTCTGCTATCCAAAGGTGAGTTTGTTCCCTATACGGTCGAGCGCATGTTCGACGGGCCCGTATGCCTATGCGATGACTTTCTTAATGGCCGTGAGGAATACGTGCCGGCCGCTTATATCAGGGACGCACTCGGTGGCCAGCGAGGAAACTCAACATACGATCGATACTGTCGCTTTCTTGGCAGACACGGGGCTGACGAAGTCACGGTAAGAAAATCCATGTCGCAGATGATTGTCTGCGATGCCCTCCTGGCCAACAGCGACCGCCACTGGCGAAACTTCGGCATCATCCGCAATGTCGACACGCTGGAAATGCGGCCTGCACCGCTGTTCGATAGTGGCAATTGCCTGTGGTACAACGTGCCAACCGCCGTGCTCGTTGCCGGGGAGTTTGGATTTGCCGCCAAACCGTTTGGTCCGGACCCTTCCACTCAGCTAGCATTTGCTGACTCGCTCGATTGGTTCGATGCGTCGCATCTCGATGGGTTCGTCGACGAGGCAGTCGAAATCCTCTCACAAAGCGCATGGGCAACAGCAGGCAATCGCCTCAAGGCCATCCGCCGCGGTCTCGAGCGCCGCACGATAGAGGTAAGCGCCGCCGTTGAGGTGCTACGGCACGTGCAGAGATAACAGCACTGCCCCCTAAGTTGCGGTGAAATAGGGACTGTTTGGCGGTTTTAAACGCTTAAACAGTCCCTATTTCACCGCAACTTACAGTGGGCGGCCTCGGTCGGTACTGCTGTGCCAGCCGAGGCCGCTGCATTGCTAGCGCTGTACGTAGGCGCGAACCAGCTCGTAGGTGTTGCGCACGCCGTCCATGTGGCTGCGCTCGTAGTTGTGGCTCGCGTACACGCCGGGGCCGATCAGACCATGGCGAATGTCGTAGCCGGCCGAGAGCGTGGCCTCGACGTCCGAGCCGTAATGCGGGTACACATCGATGGCGTAATCGAGCTCGAGCTCGCGCGCGATATTGGACAGCGTGGTCACCAGATCGTAATTGTAGGGGCCACCCGAATCCTTGGCGCAGATCGACACCATGCGCTCGGTGCAGCCCAGGTCGTCGCCCACGCAGCCCATGTCCACGCTGATCATCTCGCGCGTGTCGGCCGGCACGAAGGCGCCGCCGTGGCCGACCTCCTCGTACACGGTGAAGAGCAGCGACACCTTGCGCGAAAGCGACACCTCGCCGTCAGCAACGGCGCGGGCCAGACCCAGCAGAATCGACGCCGACAGCTTGTCATCCAGGAAGCGGCTCTTAATGTAGCCGCTCTCCGTCACCGTGGTACGCGGATCCATAGCGATGATGTCGCCCGTCTGAATGCCCAGCTCGAGCACATCGTCCTTGCTGTCGACATTCTCGTCGAGCAGGATTTCCATGTTCTTCTCGATGGTCTTGACCGGCTCGTCGGCCACGTGCGCCGAAGGCTCGGTATTGAGGACCACACCCGTGTACACATTGCCGTCACGCGTGTAGACGGTGCAGTTCTCGCCATCGGCCGTAGACCACTGGTGCCCGCCGAGCGTCGTGGGACGCAGCCGACCATTGTCCTTAATGGAGCGCACCATGGCGCCCAGGGTATCGACATGACTCGCCAACACGAGCGGCTCGCCCTCGCCGCCAAGCTCAACGAGCACGTTGCCCTTATTGGAACGCTCGGGGCCAAAGCCCATATCGCGCAACGTTTCCATCAGATAATCAGTCGCCGCACGGGTATAGCCGGTAGGCGAAGCAATCGAGGTAAGCGCCTTCAACTGGTCAGTAATATAGGAGAGCGTAGAATCCATCTTGGACACCAAAGTCACCCTTTCATATCGAATTAAACCCACGGCAACAATACCACCGCGAACCATCTTTTTACCTAGCGAGATGACCCTCGAGCTCCCCAGAACTGCGCCCGCCACGATAACGAGCCGGCGGGCCCCTGCCCGTTAGCCCCACAATCTTTCCGCAGGACGGAGGAAGCCCCCGCCGCACGAAGTGCGCAGCGGGGGCTTCCGACATGTCCGAGGACGATTGTGGGGCTAACGGGCAGGGGCCCGCCGAACCAAGTTAGGCAGCCGGGCAGATCTTCTTGAAGAGCTCGATGACGTCGTCGAGCGTCGCCGCGCGCGGGTTGCCCGGGAAGCAGGCGTCGGCCATGGCGTCCTTGGCCAGGACCTCGATCTCGTCAGCCTTCATGGCCTCGCAGACGTGCGGGATGTTCACGTCGGCGGAAAGCTGCTTGACGGCGGCAATGGCAGCATCGGCGGCCTCGTCGGTGCTCATGCCCGTGGTGTCAACGCCCATGGCGACGGCAACCTTGGCCAGGCGCTCGGCGCAAACCGGCTTGTTGAACTCCATGGCGATCGGCAGCAGCATGGCGCAGGCGACACCGTGCGGGGTATCGTAGTGAGCGGACAGGGTGTGAGCCATGGCGTGGTCGATTCCCAGGCCAACATTGGAGAAGCCCATGCCGGCGACATACTGGCCAAGAGCCATACCCTCGCGGCCGGAGCCGGGCTGACCGGACTTGGCCTCGGCGACAGAGTCGCGCAGGTTCTCGCTGATCAGCTTAATAGCCTCAAAGTGGAACATGTCGGAGAGCTCCCAAGCGCCCTTGGTGGTGTAGCCCTCGATGGCGTGGGTCAGAGCGTCCATGCCAGTAGAGGCGGTCAGGCCGGCGGGCATGGAAGCCATCATATCGGGGTCGACGACGGCGACCTCGGGGGCGTCGTTGGTGTCGACGCACACGAACTTGCGGACCTTCTCGGGGTCGGTGATGACGTAGTTGATGGTCACCTCGGCAGCGGTACCGGCAGTCGTCGGCACAGCGATGGTGAACACGGCGTGGTTCTTAGTGGGAGCAACGCCCTCGAGGCTGCGGACATCGGCGAACTCGGGGTTGTTGATGATGATGCCGATGGCCTTGGCAGTGTCCATGGAGGAACCGCCACCGATGGTCACGATAGCGTCAGCCTCGGCGGCCTTGAAGGCCTCGACGCCGTCCTTGACGTTCTGGATGGTGGGGTTGGGCTTGATCTCGGAGTAAAGGCTCCAAGCGATGCCGGCGGCGTCGAGCTCATCGGTCACCTTAGCGGTAACGCCAAACTTGACCAGATCGGGGTCGGAGCAGACGAAGATCTTCTTGTAGCCGCGACGCTGGAGCTCGCCGGGGATCTCCTTGATGGCGCCGGAACCATGATAAGAGATGGTATTGAGAACGAAACGATTAGCCATTGATAGCCTCCCATCGTGTGCGGGGCACCCATTACGCCCCGCGCTATAAGTCCCATCCTAACGCTTTTGAAACAAAAAACGCGTGAGAACGTCAAAGTTGTTAAAGCGTTTCAACAGCTGGTATCGTCCCCACCTGATCACTAAACAAAAAAGGGGCGGCCGATATGGCCGTCCCCTCCCCAATATTGATCAGTGCGACAAAGGGGCCAGCCCCTTGCCGCATCCTGCCGTTATTTTTGGCAGGCGTCTTTCCAATCTTCGCAGGCACGCTTCCAGCGAGAGCGCAAATCGCGCTCGCGGTCGATGAACATGATGGCAAACGCGATAAACAGCAGCAAGCTCGCCACGACGATGGCGTGCAGGCCCATGCGCTCAATACACCAGTTGCCCAGCACGGCGCCAAACACAAAGGTAAAGATCACGCCAAAGTACAGCACGCCGTTTTCCAAAAAGCCGCGCTTGTGGGTGATGATGTAGTCGTCCACGTTTTGCAGCGCATTGCGCAGGTTACCGATGCACATGGTCGTAGCGATGCCGTGACCGTGGATCTTGCGGAAGCTCTCGACCTGCATGCCGCAGGCAAACGAGGTGAGGCAGTTGGCGAGCAGGTTGAAATCGCCGCCGGGGATAAAGCTCACGCCCAGCAAGATAACGGCTTCAAAAAACACCGTCACCTGGCGCCAGTGAATCACGCTGCCAAACCGTTCGTGCACCAGGTCGGCAAGCATAATGCCCACGGCAAACGACACCACAGGGAAGAAATAGCGCCCCGCGAGCGCCCAGTTGCCCTCGGAGATGCTCACGCCCACCAGCAAGATGTTGCCCGTCTGCGCGTTGGCGAAAACATGATCGCGCCCAATGTACGAATACACATCCATAAAGCCACCGGCGAGCGCCAAGATAATGCCCAGCTCAATAGATTCCGATATCTGTTTGGCACGCTGCATCGTCGTGCATCCTCCTTGTTGACGACTCTCTCGTGCGTTGGCGGAAACATAGGCGCCGTTCATACTGTAACCCATTGACAACATGGCGTGCGCGCGAGACGAGTTCTCCAACGCGCAGATACACAGTCTGGAAACAAACGACGCCCGCATCGACGCGCCGATCCGCCAGCTCATGTACTCCACCAGTCTTTTTAGCCCCGTCCCAAAAAGACTGGTTACAATTACGTGCAGCATACAAACACCGGGAGGGATCGTGGCAAAAAAGCCTCAGCACGCTCAGAACAACCAGCGCAGTCAGCAGGGCAAACAGGGCCAGCAGCAAAAGCGCGGCGGTAAGGCGCAGGCCACGGTCGCCCGCACCAAGCATTCCCAAGCGACGCCCGCCCGCCCCTGGCGACCGGGCCGCGATAAGTTCCTCCCCGTCAGCCGCGCCGACATGGATGCGCGCGGCTGGGACCAGTGCGACTTTGTCTACATCTGCGGCGACGCCTACGTGGACCATCCCAGCTTTGGCATGGCCATCGTCAGCCGCGTCCTCGACGCGCACGGCTACAAGGTGGGCATCATCTGCCAGCCCGACTGGACCGACCCCGCCAGCATCACCGTGCTCGGCGAGCCGCGCCTGGGCTTCCTCGTCAGCGCCGGCAACATGGACTCCATGGTCAACCACTATTCGGTGACCAAGCACCGCCGCCACACCGACGCCTATACCCCCGGTGGCGAGGAGGGGCGCCGTCCCAACCGTGCCGTCACGGTCTACGGCAATCTCATCCGCCAGACGTTCAAGGATGCCCCCATCATTATCGGCGGCATCGAGGCGAGCCTGCGTCGCCTGGCCCACTACGACTACTGGCAGGACAAGCTCAAGCGCTCGGTATTGCTCGACTCGGGCGCCGACATCCTCATCTACGGCATGGGCGAGCACGCGATCGTCGAGATCGCCGACGCGCTCGACGCGGGACTGCCCGTCGATCAAATCACCTATATCAACGGCACCGTCTACCGCACCAGCTCGCTCGACGAGGTCTACGACTACGACCTGCTGCCCAGCTGGGACGACCTTGTCGCCGACAAGCTCAACTACGCGCGCAGCTTTAACGTGCAGCAGCAGAATATGGACCCCATCACCGGACACCGCCTGGTAGAGCCCTACCCCAACAGCGTCTATGTGGTGCAGAACCCGCCGTCGGCGACGCTCACCACCGACGAGATGGACGAGGTGGCCGAGCTCCCCTACGCACGCGATTGGCATCCCGACTACGACGCGGCGGGCGGCGTGCCGGCCTTTGCCGAGATCAAGTTTTCCATTAGCTCCAACCGCGGCTGTTTTGGCGAGTGCTCGTTTTGCGCGCTGACCTTCCACCAGGGTCGCGTGCTGCAGATGCGCAGCCACGACTCGATCATGCGCGAGGCCGAGCTGCTCACGCGCGATCCCGAGTTTAAGGGCTACATCAACGACGTGGGCGGACCGACGGCCAACTTTAGCCGCCCGGCCTGCGACAAGCAGCTCAAACACGGCGTGTGCAAGAACAAGCGCTGTCTGTGGCCGAGCGTGTGCAAGAACATGGTGGTCGACGAGAGCGGCTACACGCAGCTGCTGCGCGACCTGCGCCAGCTGCCGGGCGTCAAGAAGGTCTTTGTCCGCAGCGGCATCCGTTTTGACTACACCATGGCCGATGCCTCGGACGAGTTTTTGCGTGAGCTGCTGGAGCACCATGTCTCGGGCCAGCTACGCGTGGCACCCGAGCACGTGAGCGACGCGGTGCTCTCCGTAATGGGCAAGCCGAGCCGCGCCGTCTACGATGCATTCTGTCGCAAATTTGAGCGCTTGAACCGTGAATACGGCCTTAAGCAGTACGTGGTGCCGTATCTGATCTCGAGCCACCCCGGATCGACGATGAAGGAAGCCGTGGACCTTGCCGAAGCCGTGCGCGACATGGGCTATATGCCCGAGCAAGTGCAGGACTTCTACCCCACCCCGTCCACCATGTCGACCTGTATGTACTACACCGGCGTGGATCCGCGTACTATGCAGCCGATCTACGTGGCGCGCGACCCGCACGAGAAGGCCATGCAGCGCGCGCTCATTCAGTACCGCAAGCCCGAGAACTACAAGCTCGTGCGCGAAGCATTGGAAAAGGCCGGGCGTCGTGACCTGATCGGCTACACCAAGCATTGCCTGATCCGTCCCGTACCGCCGCGCCCGGGCGAGACGTCTGCTGGCGGCGGACATGGGACCGGCAAGAAGGGCGGCAAGGCCCACGGTGGCGCCGCCGGCAAGGGACCCAAGGGTAGCAAGGGCCACGGCGGCATGTCGCGCGCGCAAAACACTGCCGGGCGCAACCGTGCAGCTCAGGGACGCCAGGGCGCCAACGGCGGCGGGCGTCGCAACTAGCGTGGCGAGGGCCAGCCGGCGTCTCCTGGCCAGCCGGCGCCCCTTCATCGGCCCAGGCGTGTTTTCCCTAGGGGGAACACACTTAGGCTGTCTCTAGCCGTGATTTCCCTAGGGAGAACACGTTCAGACGCACCTAACCGTGTTTTCCTTAGGGGAATCACATTTACTGACGGGAGCGAGCCAGCTGGCACGTCAGCTTGAGCGACCGCATTGCCTCAACGAGGATGACGCCGGCGATAGCGACCGTGACCGCCATGTCGAGCGGCGTGTTCACAAACCACATCAGGCCCATGAGATACGACCCGGCGTTAAAGGCAAAGTGCAGCAAGATCGTGTAGCGGAGCTTTCCAGTGGTCACGAGCACCCAGCCAAAAATGAGGCCGGCGGCACCCGCATAGCAGCCCTGCACCCAATTCATGTGCATAAAACCGAAGATTGCCGCCTGCAGCACAATCGCCGCGGCGATACCCCACGTGCTTGGGGCCGCCCAGGGCACCATGGCTCCGTCCTGCGCGCTCGCACGACGCCGGCGCTTCCAAAGTGGGCGGCACTGCGGATTAAACGCACGCAGCGAAAACTCAAAGATGATGCCGCGCACCAGGAGCTCTTCGCAAAACGGCGCGCCGAGCACCGTGGTCAGGACGGCCAGATAGCTCGTGTCGCCCATGCCCGTCTCCTCGACAAGTTCGCTGTAATCGGCCGCCGCCTCGGGCAACAGCGACAGCACGGCGTCGGTCACGTAGCCAACGACCACCTGCAGGGCCAGGCCAATCACGATAACGCAGGCGATGCGTTTCCACGCCCCACGCGCTCCCCCGCCGAGTGGATGCTCACTTTGCCGGCGTGCCATAAACGAACGCGGCCACAGATAACGCCACCACAGCAGCGCCATCAAAAACGATGCCGTCTGAGCGGCAGCCTGGAACCATTGGATATCGAGATTGTCGATCGGATAGCCCGTCAGCACCGATACGGCATCGAGAACTGAAAACAGCACCACGCTCAGGGCTATATCGGCAGCGACAACGCCAAAACAGGCAAGCACCCAAATCATCGCATTGAGCATGCCAACCTCCTCAAAACCGTTCCCTAGTTCTACCACAACTCGGCAGAGAGCTGATTCCATGGGGACGGAGGAAAACGGATCACTTATTGATGAGAATCGGGCGCAGTGCCAAAGGCCCCGCTGGGCGAAATGTCGAACGGAAAGGTGCCGCAGCGATTGAACGCGGCGATGAACATGCGGATGGCGTTGGACGGCGTGGTACCCACGAGCTGGGTTGCCGCCGCGAAGGCCGCCTTTTCCTCGGGCAAGACCTTCGCGACAACCGGGGTCATGTGTTCTGCCATGGCGCTTCCTTTTTGAAACGACGGTGGTGCGGATAGATGCGGGCCACGCGGCTGGGCGACGGGCTGTGAAGGCAACCCGATTGGCCCGCATCTGGAGTTTGTTTCTACGGCGTTGGTATTACTTGGTATTCCAAAGTATTACCCCGCAGATAGAATACCATATCCAACCCCATGGGAACGGAGAAATACGGATCATTTTGTTGCTGAATAAGTATTTAGAGCGTGATGATGTCCGAGATATTGAGGGCCTGAGCGTCTGCGGCATCGTGCGTGGCAAGCAACAGCATGCGGCCGTCGAGCGCCGGCGCCCAGAGCGCGCGATCGCCCACGGCAAGCGCAAGCTCCGCTGCAACCCCGCCGTCAGCAGGGCCGCCCGCACGCCCATAACTGCCCTCGCCTTTTGATTCGCGCACGGCGCGGAAGAAACGCGGCGAACGTCAGCGTACAGCACGCCCAATCTGGGCATCCGGCGCATGGCGCCCTATGTCTTGCATAATTTCGCTTGCGCCATGCATAAAATGACGGGGGTGACCCTTCCCGTCCCAACGTACCCCCGCTTGGACCGTGCAAAAACCGGAGTTTTCAGCATCGCGGCCCCCGCCGGCGGCGCCTCGAACCGGGAACGCCGCGCGATCGGCATCGTTTTGGGGGCACGGCACGGCGCGAAACGCGCGTTATCGCCGCGCCGGGCCCCGTCTGCCAACCCAAATCGCCCGTCGAGGGATCTCGCGAGATCAAATAGACGCTTCCGACGCGTATGCAGCCACCCCGGCTTGCTGAAAACTCCCGAAAATGCACGGCGCGCCCCAGGGGACCCGTGCGTGCCGTGAAAAAACACGCCCGCATCCAGAACAATGCGAGCGTGAAAGTCAGATGGCAGCAAGGGCGCCAGGCAGCGAGCGGAATCCCGAGTGTGTCCGCCCGGACACTGCGGCCACCGTGCGTCAGTAGGGAGCTTCACGTTCTCCGTCTATGCCAGAACCCCGCATACGCGAATCTCCAACTAAGCCGATAACCCACATCTCTTGCCGCGACCGCCTCCGTGCTTTTTCGTGAGGGGGCCGGCCCACCTCAAACTGCGCCCACAAAAAGGGCCCCGAGCATAGTCTGCTCGGGGCCCAAACTCATCTCGCCTTACCGCACGACGCGTATGTTATTTGCGCTTGCCGCCGCCGTCACCGGGGCGACGGGAGCTGCCGCCGCGCTTGCCACCACGATTGTTACCATAGCTGCCACGGTTATCGCGACCGCCGGCACGACCGCCACGGGAGCCGGCCTGGTTGCCGCCACGCCCGCCGCGGTAGCCGCCACGGCGCTCCTCGCGGGTATCGTCGTAGTTGCGCCAGTCATCGCGACGATCGCGGCTGGCACGCGGATCGCGACGATCGCGCGACTCACCAGAACGCCCAGCGCCGCTGCGCCCGCCATTACCGCGAGCACCCTCGCGACGCTCGACGCCGCGGCCGCCGCGCTCTTCAAAGCGCTTGCCGCCACGGGACTCACCGCTGCGGGCGCCACGCTCGCCGCGACCCTCGCCGCCGCGACGCTCATCACGGCCACCGCGCTCGTCATTGCGACCGGAACGACGACGATCGCCCGAACCACGCTTGCCGCCACGCGAGCCACGGCCCTCGTCCTCGCGGCGACGACGATGCGCCTCGCCCTGGAACTGCTTGGCACGGCGCTCGGCACGGTTGCCGCGCGGGGCCTGCTCGACGACAGCAGCACCGCCGCGCTCCTCGGCAGCCACCTCGCGGGCCACGCTCTCCACAGCCTCGTCCACGCGAGCCTGAACGCCCTCGCGCACGCGGGTCTTGCCGCCGCGCTTGGGACGGCTCGGACGCTCGCCGTCGCCGCAGCGCTCGTCGCGACCGCGGTTGGAACGACCAGCCACATCGCCGTAGTCATCGCCGTTGCGCTTGCCGTCGCGACGTGCCTGCTCAAGCTTCTTCTTGCTCTTGGACTTGCCGCGCTTGGTCTTCTTCTTCACCTTAAAGGCCGCAGGGTCGCGCTCGGGATCAACCGCAGGCGGGTTGGGACCCACATGCAGGTCGCCGGCCTCGTAGATGTCGGCGGTCTTGTCCATGAGCTTCTCGATCTCGTAGAACTCATCCACGTCCTGCTCGGTCACAAACGTAATGGCCCAGCCCAGCTCGCCGGCACGACCCGTACGGCCAATACGGTGAATGTAGTCGGTCGGCTCGGCCGGCACGTCAAAGTTCACGACGTAGCGCACGTCGCTAATATCGATGCCGCGGGCAAGCACGTCGGTTGCCACCAGCACGTCGACGGTACCGTCGCGGAAGGCCGAAAGCGCGCGCTCGCGCTGGGCCTGGCTGCGGTTGCCGTGAATCGCGGCGGCCTTGATGCCCTTGCGCTCCAGACGACGGCAGCAGCTGTCGGCACGGTGCTTGGTGCGCATAAAGACGATAGTACGCTCCGGGCCCTCCTTCTTGAGAAACTCGGGCAACAGGTTGTTCTTGGCCTCGATGGACACCGGGAACACAAACTGGTCGACGGTGTCGGCGGTCGACGTGGCCGGCGCGATCTCCACGCGGGCCGGGTCGCTCACCAGGTCGGTGATCTCGCCCACGGCCTCCTCGTCGAGGGTCGCCGAGAACAGCAGCGTCTGGCGCTCGGCCGGCGTCTCGCGCACAATGCGGCGGACGGCGGGCAAAAAGCCCATGTCGAGCATGCGATCGGCCTCGTCGAGCACCAGGACCTTAACCTCGTCCAGGTGGCAGGCGCCCTGCTCGATCAGATCGACCAGACGGCCCGGCGTGGCGACCAGGATGTCGCAGCCGTACTTAAGGGCAGCAGTCTGCGGCTTGTAGCTCACGCCGCCCACGACGGTCACGGCAACATGACCGGTGACGTCGGCGATCTTGCTCGCGACCTCGTCGATTTGCTGGGCAAGCTCGCGCGTAGGGGTGATGACGAGCATCACGGGGCCACGGCCGTTGCCCTCGGGCTTCTTGGCGCCGCGACGGCGGTTGCGGCCGCCACGCTCGCGCACGGGCTTGGGCGGAGCGATGTGCTCCAGATTGTTCATGGTCGGCAGCAAAAAGGCGGCCGTCTTGCCGGTGCCGGTCTGAGCGGCGGCAAGCAGGTCGCGACCCTCGAGCACCACGGGGATGGAGCCGGCCTGAACGGGCGTCGGCGCCGTGTAGCCCAGGCTCTCGATAGCACGAAGCATTTCGTCGGAAAGGCCCAGCTCGTCAAAGGCGGGCAGGCTCTCAGTAGCGGACTCGACGGCCTGGGCGGCATTGGCCTCATCGGCGGCATCGAAGGCAGCCTGGGTCATGGCCTCGCGGGCCTCGTCCAGAATCTCGGCGTCTGTGACGTCGGATACAGAATTACGCATATGTTGTTGTTCCTTATCTGCACGCGCAATGGGCACGGCATACGGCCGCGCGGGCGTGCTTGGTAGTGCGCTAATACATACAAAAACGGGTGCGCACAGAGAGGACGTTGCTCAGCACGCTGGCGATCGCTTTGGCAGCCCTATCACGCGCCGTCCAGACGCAGCAGCTCTAAGCGATGGAGCAGATTCGCCGCCGGTTAGTATACCCGTACTCCGTATGCCCCCACGTAAACCACAGATGACGAGGCGGACGGGGCGAGTCTGGGCCGATTGTCTCAATCTGTAACAGTTACGGGGCAAAACCAGGTCTACACGTTACAGATCGAGACATTCAGTCAGCCCCTTGGCTAACATCTCGATCTGTAACAGTTACGGGGCAAAACCGGCCCCAGATGTTACAGATTGAGACAGTTGAGTTGTCTGCCGAGGAACAATCTCAATCTGTAACAACTAGACCCCGTATCCCCCGCCAGATGTTACAGATCGAGACAAACGTGCCGGGTGCCAAACCCGACAGGCCACAAAAAGGACCGGACGTCCAGCCATCTCAACTGGAACGTCCGGTCCCGTCAAACATCAACTAGGGAAGCTAAACCAACAGATCGCAGCCTCTACTCTGCGTCTGGGTCCTTAAAGTTCTTGGGATCCAAGACCATGCAGGTGTAGGTGATGTCGTGTTCATCGTCGGGGATGGGCTCAAACCCGTTCTTGCCAAAGAAGTCGATGAGCAGCTGCGCGAGCTTAATCGGATCCGCATCAGCATCGTCAAAGAGATATTCGCTCAGATCCAGGAATGCAGGCTGCTGCTCGCCCTCGCTCTCCCAGTATCCCAACAGGGCGTCGTGTACCAGGCGTGCGCCATAGCCGTTACCGCGGTAGTCGGGGTCAACATACACATGGCTCAAAAACGTCGACGTTTCCTCGTTGAGCGGGTGCTCCGTAACGGCATCCGGTAGGTCGGGGTCATCCGCACCGCCCGTTACGCAAAAACCGACCAGCTCATCATCGGCAAAGACGCCCCAGAGGTAACAGTTCTCCTCGTCCTCGTCCTCAACATAGTCCGCCCACGCGTCATAGACCTCGTAGCCCGACTGCTCGTCCAGATCGACCATATCGTCGACGTCGTCGGGACCCAAAGCCCTTACTTCAACTTCAGCCATTGTCCTGTCCTTTCTCTCGCTTTCAGGACAACCCGAGCATACGCCGCTGTCCAGATAACCTGTTGCGCAACATCGGAAACTGCGTCAATACCGCCGTTAACGGCGACGACGCCTCAGGGCAATGCATGCAACGACAATCGCCAGCAGCACCAAGCCCTGGAAATTGATGCGACTAATAGCGAAGCCCGAAGGAACAATAAAACTGTCGTAGAACATGTCGAGCAGGCCGATAAACACCAAAAACGCGATGAAGATCCAGAACACGCGACTCCTTAAAATGGGAGTAAACATGTCGAGCACCGAACCGCCCGAGGAAGAGCCCTGATAGCCAATCAAATCAAACGGCTCATCTTTTTCCACCTCGTCGGCATCACTCGAAGTGCCTGAAGACTCGGACTCCAAATCGCGACGATCCGTCCAATACCCGGGCACATGGTCGCGCTCACCAAGGTACTCACCGTTTTTGACCACCGGCTCAAACAACATGGCACTCGAAAGATCCTCGAGCTCCTCGCGAATCAACTGGTCGGTGCGAGCGTCATGAGGCTCCTCGAGTTCGCACTCAAGCTCGTACATATGCTCCATGACCCGCTCGTAGTCCTCTTCAGACATATCGTCATCGTAATAGGAGTTCCTGCTCATCGTTCATCCCTCATTCGAGAACCGAATCCCTTTTGGACAACTCAAGTGTAGAAATCCATACCGAGCAGACGTTGCGCAACATTGCCGGGAACGAGACGGATCCGCTCTCAAAACGCCCCAGCACAAACCGTTCCGCATTGCAATTTGCGCACTCGCGGATGTTGCGCAACGTTCTCGCCCATCGGGGCGGTAGCGTTCGAGTTAACAAAGCCACGAGCCCTAAAACCCGGAATCGTGGGCTTCCACCGCATACGAAAGAAGGAACGATGGACGAGATTTTTGAGCATCTGCTTCAAGATACCGACCGAGGGATCTCGATCAACCAGATTGTCAATCGCATCGTGTTTCCCAACCACGATATCTGCATGCAGGCCAAAGCTGCCCTGGAGCGAGACTATGGCGAGTTCTGCTTTGCTGCCGTGATCCCCGATTACGAGGACTTCCAGCACATGGATCCGACCGACGCCATCAATGCCGCCCTGGAAACCTGCGGGTCCGACGGCGAAGAGGTCACCAACGTCGTCTGGGGCTACAACTCGCTCCAGTACGAATACAACGGCATCCCCTCGCTGGAGGTTGCCAAGACTATCTCCAAGATGATCGGCGTTCCCGTCTACTACGAGTACACCGATGCCGATGAGATCGCCGCCGGCGCCGTGATCGCCGATGCGCAGGGCGATAGCGTCTCGTTTGCAAACGTGGTCGACAAGAGCTGCTGGGTGTATTTCCCAGAGGGGTTCGACGGTGCCACCGACACCCTGTTCCGCTGCGGCATGGGAACCATGTCCATGCCCGACGGAAGCCAAAAGTACTTTGAGGACACCACCGACCCCATCATGCGTTCGTATGCGCAACGCGGAAACGTGTCCCTGTACTTCGACTTTCTCAAGGACCAGTTTGGCGCCCAGGAGGAGCCCCAGGCAGAGTCCGATGCCCAGGCAGAGTCCGATGCCCAGGCAGAGTCCGACGCCCAGGCAGAGTCCGATGCCCAGGCATCGGGCAACGTCTACATGTCCCAGGCCATGGGCGCGATGACGTTTCGCATCGTCTTTCCCAATCATGACTGCTGCGAGTATATCCGCGATGATCTCGAAAAGTGCTTTGGCGGGTTCTCGCTCCAGGCGATTTGCGGCACACCCGACGGTACGTTTGACTCACCCGATGAAGTCCTGTCCACCATGGTAGGTCACGGAATCCCCGATGATGCAACCGATGTCGAATGGGGCTATAACTCCGTATGCTATCGCGTGGCGCACTCCGTGCCCAACGCCGTCGTTCTCGAGGCGCTCGTCCAGCACTACAAAATTCCGCTATACGTCGAGTATTTCGATGAGCTTAAACGCGCGACCGGCGCTGCTATTACGATCCCCGACATAGCAAACCCGACCGCATTCGTCCCCGGCACACTCGGCTGCAAAGAGCAGATGTACTTTGACCATGGCAGCGAAAACGAAGGCTACGTTGCGCTTCGATGCGGCTACTGCCAGGCAGTCTCCGATGATGGCAAAACGCGCATTTCCTTTGTCGACGACCCGTCGCAGTCGGTCATGGCGGAAATGGCAGAAGAAGCATCGGTCGGAGTCTACGTTAGGCTGCTTAAAAAATTCGATCTTGAGCAAGTTCTCCCCGCTGGATATCAGAAACCGGCTTCTCGTCCCGCCGCAAGTTCCAAAAAGAACACCTCGACCTCCTCGGCAGAAAAATCGAAAATCAGCCTGTGGATGAACCCCATTGCAGAAAAGCATGTCTGGAACTCCCTCGATGCCTACGGTCAAAAGCAGGGCAAGCAAAATGACATGAACATGTTCTTTTTGGAGCCGCTCTATCGCGGCGGCGATCAGATCCGAGACCCATTTGGATTTGCCACAGGCCGCAAACCTTTGCCGGCTTACGCAAGCCACCAGGCGCACCGCAAGGTTATCGACGCCGCCCTTACTACCGACATAGAAGTCGACGCGCTTGTCGCGGGGCTTCTCGGCCAAGACCTGTTGACATCCGAAGAGCTCAACGCGCTGCACCGCGATATCGAGCTCAAGGCCCAAGGCATAAGCGCCATCGCCACCGGAAGAGGCGCCGCACTCGAAAGCCGTTGCGACTCGGTTTGCTACCTTATTGCAAAGCTCCGGAGCCATGACGGCGACAATAGCCATCGCTTTATGATGTGGATGGCGGACACCGACCAAGCCGTACGCGTAAAGTTCTACGGCGAGGCGCCGGCAATCGGCGCGCCCTTTACGTGCCGCTTTAGCGTAGTGGAAAATGACGTCATTACGTACTGGATGCCCGTCGAGGGCGAGAAGGGCTTCTCTCGCTATAAGCAGATTCCCGAGGGAGGACGCATCGACGTCTCCGCGGCAAAGAGCGACTCTGCCGCCATGAGCGCCCTGTGCAAGGCCAACGCGATGTTCCTTAAGGCGTGCGGACTCAAGCAGACCGCACCGTCCAAAACGCGCATGACCCCGGAGCAGTCGCAACGATTTAGCGAGCTGCGAGAGAAACTGGGCCGTAAAACGGGTTATGCCCTTACGGTGCTCTTCTCGCGCTGCGTACTCTGCAGCGCCGAAGCCGACCGATTCCTCGAGCTCATGGAGCACGCCGCTGCCGCGCACGATCGTGGAGAGGTGATCGACGTCGACGATGCCGAGGTCGTAGAGCACAAGGCCGTTTACATGGTTGGCCCGATCTCTACCGAGGATGGTACTTGTCAGCTCTACAACCCCAACACCGTCAACTTTGAGGACTTTAGGTTCCAGCCCAACCTGCTCGAAGACTTCCATACCGACCTGCCCCGTGCCGGCAGCTTTATCAACATTGCAACGAGCGTCGTTGAGTCGGACGTCATCGCCGCCTGGGCGGGCTACAACCCGGGCAACGCCCAGCGCTCGGCGCGCTACTAGAGAGCGATTGGCACGACCAAGCCATGTATCTGTTGCGCGGCATCGCCCCTGGACGTCGAACCGCACCGTCCGCGATGTTGCGCAACAGAATGCAACGCAGGCGGCCTAGTATGCGAAGTAACAGGCGCGCGCAGGTCAGACGCATCGAATCTGGCCTTCGCGCGCAACACAAATCATCGCAGGGAGCACACCATGGCGCGTGACACATCAAACGTTCCGGTTGTTAACTTGCCGCTCGCTTACAAGTTCGACGGCAACGGCAACATCATCCAGAAAGTCTTTTTTGGCGTAAATGCGGTATTCGGCCCCGTCTGGTACTGGTGGTACTTCAAAAGCAATCGTGATCCCAACTTTTGGCTCGGTGACAGCGAAATGGACGGCTATGATCCCGATGAATGCTCTACCGAGTTCCTGCACCGCATGGATAACTTTACGCCCGAGGAGAGCTGCAACCTCTTTGAAGTCGCAAAGTATTGCGACCGCATGACGGGTGTTACCGTCTTTGACATCGTAAACGGGCGAAATGTAAACGAGCGACACCTGGATGACTACTACACCGGCTACGACCTTGGCATCGAAGATGATGACGAGGACGAAGAAGACGACACAGACATCGAGATGGAGTTTGAAGGGCAACCTGTTAACCCCCAGCCGATGCGCGTATGCGACGAGGGCCCCTGCCAGTTTATGCTGCCGCCCGTTTTAAACTGCGGAACGGACGACGGTTCTGGCTACGAGGTCGAGATTCCCCTGCGCGCCAAAACGACCAAGAGCGGTACTCCGCGGGAGCGACTATCGTTCTATATCCCCGCCGACCTCGCCGTACAGTGGTTCCGCGAGGTCACAGACGAGCCGCAGGCCGACTACCAACTGTTCCAAACCGTTTGGATGGATCGGGCCAATCGGCTTGAGAACCCGCACTTTGTCGACCACCTGTTTTCCTATGCGTTTTGGCAAGAGCGACTGCTGCGCATCCTGCACTACACGTACAAGCGGGGCAAGGTGCAGAGTGCGCGCATCGTTGCCGATTACGAAGGCGATGCCGCCGAGTTTATTGGTAAGCACTATCCGGAGGCCGAGGCCATCGGTCATCAGAGCAACGAGAACGCCTTTGAAACGGGAGCCGCCTATCTGGTGGACCTCACGCTGGACTACAAATACAAGGGCGACAAGCTTGTCGAGAAAAAGACGTTCTCGGTCCTTGGCAGCTTTGGACGCGAAGGGTATCGACTCTTTAGCGGCAATCCCAACGCCACCGTTGACGATTTCTATGCATGGTGCGAACAAACCGACACCTACGAGCCCCTACGTCAGGCAGCCGAAACCGCCGGCGCAATCGTTCAGTACACCACCTACGGACTAAAGGACGGCAAGCTCACCAGCAAACGCACCGAAGACCACCAAGGCCGTACCAACATCGAGATTAACGAGGCAGCCGAGCTGAGAGACCGCATGTTTACGTAGGCGGTAGGTAGACTGCCACAACTCAGAAATAAATAAAGAAGTGGGGCTCGGAAATAACCGAGCCCCACTTCTTTTTGTTCGTTTATGGCCTTGCAGCAAAAGCACTCTGCCGCTCCAAGGGACCCTACCGTTCCTCCAGCGTCCAGCCCTTCTGGGCGCAAAGGTCACGCAGGGTAGCCACCAGGTCGGCATTGGTGTTGCTGTCGACCACGATCTTGTCGATATGATCCGCAGCAATGTTGAGCTTGGGGAACGAGTGGCTGCAACCCGACAGGTTAAGTTCGCCGACATTGCAGGTAATCTCGAGTGCGCCAAGAATGTCATCATTCGAAAGATCAATCTTCTCGACGTCACCCTGAAGGCCTTGGTCAACGGTAAAGAACATCAGGTTCTTAAGACCCGAAGCGTTGATGGAATTGACAGCACCCTTAAGGCTTTCAATACAAAAGGAATTGAGCTTGGGGCAGACGCTCAGGTCGAGGTCCTGGGTCGTCATGTCACCAAACTTGAGCACCTCGAGTGCCTCGAGCTCGCTAAAGTCTGCACTCTTGGCGCTCAGGGTATTGATGCCAAGCGTATCGAGCTTGTCCAGCTTGCTAATGGGCGTGAAATCCGTCACCCCTTCGGTTACGACCAGCCTCGTGATGCGCTGGGTCTCCTTGGCGGTCAGCTGGCCATCGTCATCGTTATCGTAGTCGGCAAGCAGCCCGTGCAGGGTATCATCCGTGATCGCATCAACATCGACGAGACCTTTTTCTTTCTTAGTCTCGGAGCCAGAGGCGTCAGTTGAGCTCGACTCTTTAGAGGCGCTCGACGAGGCTCCTCCGCCGTCTTGCACGTCACCGACGCCGCCAATCACGGAGAAAACGGCAACCGCGCCTATGACCACAACCGCCGCAAGCACTACCAGGGCGCGAACGCCGCCCAAACGAGAGACGGCTTCATTTGCACGTTCAGCCGCCTGTCCATTCGGCTGGCTGGCAGGGCGAGGGATCCGACTTGTCGAACGCCCCGGCATCTGCTGCGCCTGCCCAGCAGACTTTTCGGTTGCCTGCCCGTTCGGACGCATATTCACCCGCACATCCGGCGTCTCGGCAGCCGGCTCATGAGCCCCGCCCGTAGGCTGCTCGGTCACACGCTGAACCCGTTCGTTATCCCGCCAAGACATGTCGGGCTTAAAATTCGCCATATCGCTTCTCCTCACTTGAGCGCATCGCTACTGCTGCTCCATGGTGTAGCCGTAGTCACTGCTCATTTTTTGCAAATACTCGACCAGGCTGCTGCTCGTGTCGCTGTCGTACCAGATCTTGCCAACACAATTGGGTGTAAAAGTGAAATGGAAGGCATCTTCCCTGCCTGCCCCGCACAAATTGAGCGTTTCGACTCTGCAACCGATCTTCAGAACCTCGAGGTTCACATCACCCGACAGATCAAGTGTCCCAATGCTGCCATCAAGGCCTTCGATCTGGACGTTCGTCAACGAGGACATGTTTTTGGCATTCAAGGTATCGACAGGGCTCTCGAGCCTGTTTATGGCAACGCGCTGTAGCTGAGGAAAACGTGTGAGATCAACCTGGGGCACCGAGCAGTCGCCAATGGACAGATGAGTGATATTGCTAATGGAGCTTATGTCGTAGCTTTCGCTGTCGTAGTCGCCGATGCCAAACGTCGTGATGTTGTGAAAGTTGGCCAGCAGCGGAAGCGAATCAAATGACTCGACGTCGATTGATCTAGCTTCATCCGCAGTCTCTTGCGAAATATTCCCGTCCTCATCCGCATCGAATTCTAAGTCCGAGCGCAGCGTCTCGTCCGTAATTTCATCGAGCGTGAGCACTGTGGCCTTTTTCGCTTCTTCCTGGCGGCGCTCTTCTTTTTCCCTTTTACGCTGAGCGCGCGCCGCCTCGTCTTCTTGCTGCTGTTTGGCCTCGGCACGCTGCTCGG
This sequence comes from uncultured Collinsella sp., assembly GCA_902475615.1. GTDB lineage: Bacteria > Actinomycetota > Coriobacteriia > Coriobacteriales > Coriobacteriaceae > Collinsella. The sequence continues at coordinate 366,411 of CABSAD010000001.1, forward strand.
TCTGCTGATTGGTGTCGGAGATACCGCTCGTGATAGACATGACCGCCACGATGGCGATGACTACCACCGCGGCAAGAACGATCACCACGCGCGGACCGCCCAAGCGGTTCACGATATCGTTGACATCCGATCCGTTGGACTCGGCGCCCCCGCGGCCAGACCCGTTCTGATTAATTGCCATCCGTATTTCCCTTTCCGCCGCCTACAGGCGGTCCTTGTCGAAGTAGTCCGCGTCGCGCCAGTCACCGCGCCAGCGGTAGGCGTGGGCGTTCTCGCGCGACCAGTCGCTCAGGTGGCGCAGGATGAAGCGGCTCATGTCATCCGCGAGCGGCTCGATCGGCCCCACGCGCCGTGCCTCGGCCGCCTGCTCCCAGAACGAGTACGCCATGAGGTAGAATGTGCCGGCGTCGACGTAGTCGCCCGGGTAGGCGGGGTCGTCGAACCAGCCGTGCGTGTCGGGCGTGCCGTTTTGCTCGCACCACTCCGCCGCGTTGAGGGCGAGACTCATCAGGGCCGTGTAGTCCTGCGGGTCGCCCGCGGCGAGCGCCTCGTGCAGGTTGGACATGGGGCCCTCGGCGCCGTAGGCCGGGTAGTACAGGTCCCAGATCCTCGACGCCGCCTCGTCGGTGAGCTCCATCCGCGAGGGGCGGTCGCCCAGGCCGTCGTCGTAGACGGGAGCGTTGGGGTCCTCCCCCGTGAAGGCCCCGACGCCGTAGTCGAGCGTGGAGGCGCTGTTGCGGGCGCCGCGGGCGGCGCGGGCCATGGAGCCGAAGACGGAGTAGCCGCTGTGGTAGCCGCGGACCGTCTCGGTGACGAGCCGGCGCAGGCTGAAGTTGGCGTGGGCGCGGTCGCGGGCCTCGCGGGTGGCGGCGGAACCGCGGAAGAAGTACGTGGCGCCGATGATCAATTGCTTAATGATCATGCTCAAAGGGCCGGCAATGATTTCCGTCACAACTACGAGAAGACCAATGAATACAACAGCGCCCAAAGCGAATGGATTGAATGCGCTATACCCCGGCGCCGGAAGCCCCGTATGCAACACATCGTCTCCGCCAACGTTCAAGTACATGCGGTACCAGACCGAGCAGAGCCCCCAAACCGTAAAAATACGCAGCGGGAAATACCGAACAATGGTGGGAATCGCGTCCACGATGCGCGAAAGATTGATGTTAAAGCGAGGGCGATTCGCGCCCTCGTTGTTTACCGGAGTAGCTGCCTCCGGATCGCCCGGAAGAGGCACGCCAGCGCGTCGCGCACGCAAACGATCGAGCCGCTCCTGGGCGGAAGAGGCTTGTGCCTGCGATGCACCTGCCGAAACACGTGTTCCCGCCACCTGTCCCGCAGCCGGCGTCGCATCCCCCTGCTGGTCATCAACGCGAGAGTTATAGAGGCGCGCAAGTCTCTCCTGCGCCGACATGCCCCCTTGCTGGTTATCGTCTGCCATGTGTTCTGCCTTTACCTAATTAATAATGGAAGTGTGTCTGGGCATAGCGGTTAAGTGCATACCCAAACTCCCTGGTCATCGTCTTGATGGTGTGCGTCTCCATCTTTCTGGTCTGAGGATTACGCCGATTGAAGACAAACGTGGGCATAAACCCGCTCACTTCCTGGAAACCGCTCAGCGAATTAAAGGGAATGATGATCGGCGGATTGGAATTACCCGGAGCGAAAAGTCTACCCGCCACCGCCTTGCTGTTGCCTATGCCGGGGACGAGCATCTTGAGCGCGGGGTGATTATCGAGCGTCGAGCCCTCACGCTTGGCGACAATCTCGAGGTGGTTTTCGAAAATCCTGATGGAGCACGGGCGTCCGTCATACGAGCCCAAGCCCTCATTGATTACCACGTCATTCCGGATTTCGCGTTGCGCCATGTTCGAACGAGAACGTGCATTCGTCTGAGAGCCGCGCTGGGACGCCACGTTCTCAATACCCAACATGTCGTCAAAAGCGCCCATGGCACGTCGCTCGGTGCCATGAAGGCCATCGTTTCTCCGCGGCGCAGCCGGATTGCCGGCATTCGGGCCGGCCCCCGAATAGCCTCCCGGAATCAGCTTACGAAAATTTAAAGTTGGCATGGTTGAATTTCCCTTTACTTAATAAAACATCCGATGAGAAATACTACGGCGATAATAGCGCCCACCATTCCGAACGCCTGAAGAACCGATACGACGCCCCAAAGCAAAAACGCGATGACCAGCGGGCCCAACCAGATCCAAGACCATGACAGTATTGACGCGGCGCTGCCAGGATGTTCGTCATCGCCCAGCACGTAAATGCAGATGAGTGCATCAACGGCGATAGCGGAGACTACCTCGATTTTGGCTATCACATCACCGTCAATGAACACAGTGCCCATAAACCCAGACGCACTAATCACGGCCGACGTGATAAGCAAAAGGCGAATTGCCAATCTGCCAAGCCTATCCATAACTTCAGGATCGGCGTAGAAAGCCTTGTCTTCGGAGCCAAACGAAAAATCGGCCCCCTGTGCCATCGGAAGATCCTCGTCAACGCCCACCATCGAAAGCTTTTCCGCTGTAGCGCCTGTGCGGCTATCAAAGTCGACCAACTGAATCAGACGACTTTCAAGAAGATCGGCGTTAGCCGCTAGATCGCTGTCGAGTGACTGGACGCGGTCAACCGCGGAAAAGGAACGAAGCAGATTCAATGCCAAGAAGCCGAAGATACCGACAAACGCCGCAACCAAAAACAGCACTGCGAGCGGGGCGAAGGAGCCACACATAACGATGAACTGTCCAAAGGAACCGCGAGCGCATAGAATGACAACGAAGTAGACAACCGTTACAACGCACGTCCAGCGCAGCACCCCACCTTGCTCTTTCTTCACGGCCTCAATACGCGCCGTGGCATCGGCAATGCCTTCAGTCACATCGTAGTCTTGCGTATCCTGCCGGATAGCACCTTCGAGCGCGCCATCCGCCTCGTTTCGCTCGTCCTCAAGGAATTGAGAATAACTGGCAGAAGACATCAGGTTCGCATGAGCCAAAAGCCTGATTCCGATGCTATCAAGTAGATGTTCGTCCGCACCGCCTGCAAGCAGTTCTGCCACATATCCGCGTGGTACTGCCTCTCCTCGTGCCTCGGCACAGAAAAGAGCATTCAACGTAAGCGGTCGAGTAAGAAGAACGTCCCTCGTCTGCCAGCCATTCACATAGGGAACAGGTGTCGCCTCCATGTCGGCGCGAAGCTTGCTGCCTTCGATTCGGATATTGGACCCCGCTTGCATGAGCGAAGCAACCGATGCTTGCGCCGAAGGAGATAGGCCGCGAAGATTGACGATTGCGGATTCTCCGGCAGAGCCCGGAAGCGCCTCGTAAAGGGCGGTGTGCTCGGAAAGCCAAATCCAGCCTGCCATATTGCCGTATTTACGATAGAACGCTCGCACGGGAGCCTTGTTGTCGGCGACACGGTCCATGAAATCGAGCACGACATCAACGTCAATTGACCCGCCGCTCTGGGCGTCACCACGTGCCTTAATAATAGCGTCCATGGAAACGTCTCCTGCGAAGAGCAGGAAGAACTCATCGACAGCGCGAGACGTTGAGCAAGTGGCAAAAAATGCCCCGGGGTTCCCGATGAGCCTCCTGATCTCTTGCTGGGCCGCAGCATGAGTTTCCAACTCGTCGAACGTAAGGAAGCCCTTCAATAGGCAGGCAGCAAAATGTGGATCGTCTGAAGAAGCAGCGAGGTCCTCGATTGCCTTGATATTCCTGGCAATATTCGCAACTGCCTCATCATGCTCGCCCTGACGGGAGAGAACGTAGGAAAGAAAGCCCGATGGAAGCACACCCATGGACGCAGTGCCATCAAGTCCCGACTTCACCGCATAGCGATCGATATCGGCATCGGTCATGGTGGCGATACGTGCCGGAAGATCGTTTTTGCCAGTGCCCAGCGAAACATCTTCGCCGCGCCACGAAATGATCTTGCCGCCCGACATTTCGTAGATCACGCAAGCAAGATTGAAATCGTAATTCGGTTTTTCTCCGCCCTTCGCTTTTGCCTCGGTAATCTCATGGATCTTTGTCTCGAGGTCGTTTTCATTCCATTTACGCATCTGGCGCTCGAGCTGCCACTGTTGCATGCGCTGTTTTGCCTCGTCCCAATGAGACGCGAGCCCGTGAGCGAGCGACACAGGATCGGTATATAGCCTGCCGACAAATTCATACGGCGCATGGCCGCTCTTGAAATCGAAGGTGGGCAGCTGACGATAGAAGTGATCGGGGTCAGCGATCCAGTCTTTAATTTCTTCGTATCCGAAGCGCTTGTTTGCAAGCTCAAACGTAAGGCCTTGAAGCAAATTGCCCAAGGTAGCGTCATCAGGGTGGGTGAACTCAGCAGGTTGACCCGCTTCCTGAAACTCGAAAAACGTGTCGTCCTTCAAACGCTCATAGAGCGGGTGGACATTACCCTCATAAAGAGTCCAAATGGTATAACCAAACGAATACCAATCGTTGCGAGGGTCGACCATTCTGCCGTGACCAGGCGTATACCCATTTGATCGCGTCTCGGTTTTAGTCGTACGATTATCAATTCCGGAAAGAGAACGAGCGGACCCATAGTCGCCAAGCGCGATTTGTTTATCGTACAGGTAGACATTCGACGGTTTCACATCGCGATGAACGATGCCAAACTCGGTGTGCAGCAGGTTAATCGCTTGGCTCAGCTCCGGAATCACACGACTTTTAACCATATGCTTGCTACGGGGTCGATCGCTGAGACAAGTAGCCTTGGGAGTGATGGCAATATCCCAAAGCTGAGGAGCGGGGGCCCCTACTACGGTCGCGCTCAAGCCCTGGTGCAAATAGGCAAAAATAGGCAGCAAATGCGTTTCTGACACGGGACGACCATTGAGGCTCATGACGGCATGCACAGTCTTCTCGTATTCCGTGAGCATTTTTTCTATAAGAGGCTGAAACACCTTGGCAACACATGCGAGGCCGTCATCCACCCGCTCGGCAGCAAAGACCGTGGACTGACCACCATGACCGACAACTTGACCCAAGTGAACAATAAACTGCTGGCCGTCACGTGAGGTAATCGTCACATCTTCCGGAACGAAAGGGGATACGGGCACGGAGGAAGCGGCGCGAACGTCCCCACGAGAAACGGTCACCGTTTCGCCATTGGGATTTACCACCGCACCGCGTGGGACCGTTATCGTTTGACCGCCAGAAGCGGCAGATCGCGGCACCGTTACGGTCTCGCCCGCCACGGACGTCATCGGCCGGGAAACCGTGACCGTCTCGCCGCCGGCGGGAGCAGCCATCGGCCTTGCAACCGTAACGGTCTCGCCGCCAGTCGCAGAAACCGGACGATTTACCGTCACCGTCTCGCCTGCCGACGGGGCGTCGCCGCGGCGAATGGTCACCGTTTCGCCGGACACCGGAGCAGTGCCTCGGCGCACCGTCACGGTCTCGCCCGGTACAGGAGCCTGATTGCCGTGATACACGGTGACCGTTTCGCCGTTTACAGGTACGCCCCCACGGTGGACCGTCACGGTTTCACCGTTGCCGGCGCCGCCATCTCGGTGTACCGTTATCGTCTCATCAGACATCTTTATTCCCCTATCTCAATCACGATCAGCGTCGCGTCATCCGTCGAACCGCTCATGCGGGCCTCGGCATACAGCTCCTCGCACAGCTGCGCACAGGTCGAATCGCTCGCAAGCATCTGCTGCAGGCGCGCAAGGTCAATCTCCCCATCGATGCCGTCAGAGCAGATTAAGTAGCGATCGCCCGGAAACAACGTGGTCGTATTGATCTCCAGGTTTCGTCCGCCCTGATTAAGACCGACCGCCAGCTCAATGCAATGCGAGACCGATTCATCGCTGTACTCAAACCCAACGCCGCCCAGGCGGGATTCGGGCGTATGGTCGTAGCTCAACACCGCAAGCACGCCATCGCGCAAGCGATACACACGCGAATCGCCAGCATTAAAGATTGCGGCAGACCCATCATGCGCCACCATAAGCCCGGCAACCGTAGACGCAGCAACGGGCAGGCCATAACGGGCCGCATAGGACTCAACATCGTTCTCAGCGCGCTCGCCCGCCATACGCAAACGATCCTGCAGGACATCAATCGAATCGGCTTCAAAAACCTGAGTCGCCTGTGCAAACGCCTGCGCAGCGAGCGTCGAGGCGGCTGCTCCGTGCCCGCCTTCGCTCACGCCGTCAAAGACTGCCATGCAGCCCATCTCGCGCTCGCAATCGCCTACCAGGCCATAGCAAAGGACGTTACCGTCAAGAAGCAAACGGTCCTCGTTGACGGGGTGATTGGTTCCCGCTTGGGTTTTTGCTGCAGCGATAAACTTCGTCATCGCCAATCGCCTCCCATCGATCCGGGCACGAGCTCAAATGCGATATGCGCATCGTCGCCCTCGCCCTGTGGCACGGCGCGTGCCACCATGCCGGGGCGACCGCGCCACTCGGCGCGGTGCTCAAACAGAAAATCGGAAAGCCCGTTAAGGTAACCGCTCTCTACCAGGTTACCAATGCCGCGGCCGCCCTTGGCCTTGACGGCGTCCGTCATGGCAATGGAGTGCAGCAGCTCGCGGGCGGCATCGGTCGCCTCAACCGTAATATCGGGCTGTGCCTTATGCACGTTGCGGTTAACGGCATCGATCTTGGAATTGAGGATCTGAAGCGCCACGGCATCGTCGATAAAGTTGAAGATCACCACGTTGTCGCCGATACGACCCAAGAACTCGGGCTTAAACTCGCGATCCATCTCGGTGCGCACGCGCTCGCAAATCTCGTCATAGGGCGTGTTGGGCGCGATGGTATTACGAACTTCGTTGCCCTGCGCATCGATTTCAATCTTGGAAAAGCCGATGTTGCTCGTAAAGAAGATGACCGTCTCAGAGAAGTACACGGTATTGCCCTGGCCATCGGTCAGGCGTCCATCTTCGAGAATCTGCAAGAACTTGTCCATAATGCTCGGCGCGGCCTTCTCGATCTCGTCGAAAAGAACTACCGAGAACGGATTGGCCTTGACCGCATTGGTAAGCTGACCGCCCTCGGCATAGCCCACGTATCCCGGAGGAGCGCCAAAGAGCTTTTGATCGGAGTTCTCGGCACCGTACTCAGACATATCAAAACGCAGCATGCTGCGCTCATCGCCAAAGAGGAGCTCTGTAATGGCCTTAACGATCTCGGTCTTACCGGTACCGGTGGGACCGCTCAAAAACAGGACGCCTTTGGGCTTGGAACCAGACGAATGGGTGGCACCCGAAAGACCCATGACGGAGCGCTTGAGCACGGTGACGGCCTTCTCAACGGCCTCGTCCTGCCCCTTCACGCGGCGCTTGATCTTTGCCTCGGGATCCTCTTCGAGCTTCTCGAACATCTGCTGCCATTTGTTCTCGCGAAAGCCGTACTTATACACGTCGACGAGCTTGGGAAGGATGGCCTCAATTGAAGCATCGGGGTTTTGCATATCGCGCTGATACATGCGCTGCAGGCCCTCGAGCTCCTTAACGCTCATGCCGTCGGTGGTATCGATAAAGCGACGCACCGCGCGGTCATCGGAATCGGACAGCGCCTCACCAAAGCCAAACTTACTCTGAATATAGGCTTCGCGCATGTCGCGGTCGGGATGCGGCAGCGTGATGGTGCGCAAGAAGGGGTTCTCCTCGATAAACCACACGGGCAGGTTGCGCACGTTATCCGTTACCAGAATGAGCGTGTTGACAGCCGTGCGGTTAATAAGGCGTGCTTTGCTGGCGCCAAGGTACAAGTTGAGGAAAAACTGCGTCTCGTCGGGCATAAGGCCGGTCGAGGATGCAAGCAGGCGCGACGCCATGTTGACGATCACACAAAGCGGCTTGGCCTCGGTGCCGCCATCGGGGTTGTCGTTGTATTTAAGGCGCAACATAGAGCGGATAACCTCGCCGTATGAAGGCAGGCTCGATTGCTCGGTGGCATATGCTTGGCGACCATCGGCGATGCAGGCGTTCGCCTCCATCATGCGGTCGTCGTTCTTGGAAGCCTCGTCATGAGCCAGCGACACCAGGCGCTTGCAATCAACGTTGCCCATGCTGCTCGAAAACAGCTGGATGGGATCGAAATATGCCACGTTGTACTCAACTGAGCCATTGGCGTCTTCGAAAAGGCCGCGCACAACCTCGGCGAGCTCCGAGAACTGAAGGCCGCCGTCAACCACATCGGGATACTTGTCGTTCACGTTGCCCTCAAGGATAAAGAGGCTCTTCACCCCTTTAAAGTTGAGCATCTCGCGCTGCCAGGATTGGCGCTCGAAATCAGTTGCCATGTGTTATACCTCCTTGACAGGAAATTCGTGGTGGTAGCGGTTAGCAATGCCGACGGTGTTAACAGTGCCGTCCTGAACAAAGTTCTGAAGCTGACGAGGCTGCTGAAGATACTGGTCGTAGTCATCGTGCGGGCGGTCGCTCAGATAGATCACGCGCTGATTAGTCGAGCCGCGCAGCGCACAATCGGGCACGTTGAGCTCGTCTACGTACGGACCGTCGATCAGCACATCGATGAGGGACTTAAGCGTCTCCCACGTATCCGCACCGATCACTTGCGGCAGCTCTTCAAACGTGAATCCGGTGTAAACGAGAATGTCATCGTAAGCGCAGCGGATCGTTGCCAGCAGCTTCACGAGCTCTGATGCCTGCTCGAGCGGATCTCCACCCGAAACCGTCAGCCGATGTACGCCGTGCTCGCGCGCGGCATCGAGCAACATCTGCGCAAGCTCATCAACATCGACATCCTGCTCGGGCAGCTGCATCCTAAGCTCGGGCGAGATGCATCCGGCGCAGTGCTTAGAACAGCCGCTAGTCCAGATTGCGATGCGCTCGCCTGGTCCCAGAGAAACGACAGGCGCGAGCATCTGGCTAACGAACATCAGAGTAATCCTCACCGGGGTCGAGCGTACGATATACGGCAGACGTGCGCGCGAGCGAACAGCCACACTCTTCACAGCCATCCCCAACCTTTGCGCGCTCATCGGCAACAAGGTGTAAACGACCGCACTCGGGACACTCGACAAACCAGCCCTCAATGCCGGCAGACGGACTGGCGGCTGGCACGGCAGATGCCGCAGCGGGCGCAACGGTCGCAGGCTGCGGCGCGACCGCCGTCTGAGCCTGCGTGGGCTGCACCGCAGGAGGCTCCTCCACGGTGACCATCAAACGTAGCTGGGCAAACTCACCAGATGCCGCCGGGATCAGCAGCACGTCACCAGTATGGATCTGTTGGGACACGCCGGGGGCCAAATTAAGAATCTGGCCACCGCGCATAATGGCCGTTCCATTATTGGAACCCTCGTCGGCAACCAACCAGGTACCCTGTTCAAAGCGAACGCTGGCATGCTGGCGAGATATTGCAAAGTTCGATGCCATGCTGGGAAACGCGTTACGCCCAAGCACGGTCATGCCCGTGAGACGCAGCTGCTCACCCATAGCTGGATCGGCAAGCGTAAGCGCAGGAACCGCAGGAGTAGCTGCAGCATTCGACATGGGTTGCGGCGCGGGCTGAGGCATTGGCGCGGGCGTCGGCTGTGGCGCGGCAACCGGAGCGGGTTGCGGAACGGGCATGGGGGTAGGCTGCGGTATCGACATAGCCGCGGGCTGCTGCGCGGGCGCAGGCATCGGTTGTGGGGTGGACATCGGTTGTGGCACGGGCGCCGACTGAGGCATAGGCGCGGGTGCCGGCTGCGCCGCGGGCACGGGAACAGACTGATACACCTGCTGGGATGCAGACTGTTGAACCTGTGGTGTACCACCCATCGAAGAAGTCGCAGGATAGACGGCGGGCGCTGGACGTTCACCGCTTGGTGCAGCGAGGTCTTGCACCGGAGCGGCAGGCGTCGACGGCGCAGGTGCTACGCCGGCGGGACGCGGAGCACCGCATTCCTCGCACATATCGCGCTCGTCATCATTATCAAAACCGCATTCTGGGCATTCCCATGTCATGATTTACCTCATCTCTCTTTGCTTGAGCTGGCTTGCTTGGCGACGGTTACGCAGGCGGCGCTCCGCATCTGCGGAAGGCACAGGCGGCACGTAATCGTGCGGATGAATCTCGACGGCGGCAGCGGGATTCGCGGCCTGCGTGGTCAATCCTGCACCCTCGGCCGGAACGGTTACGCCGTAGGCCTTAAGATCCTCTTCGAACTGTTTGTAGAAGTCGCAGAACTCAATCTGGTCCCTATAGACCTTCTCGACAGTCGCTTGATCCTGCGGCTTCATGTCCTTGATGATGGTCGGATTATCAGGATCCTCAGAAAACTCCTCAGGGTTGGCTGCGACAACGCGGATGATGAGTCGATCTCTTTTCGTGCTGCGCAAAAGGGCGATGGCCTTGTTCTGCTTGGTGTCAAACATCAATCGCCAGGGCTTTCCCGAACCCTCCATAACGGCATAGCGAGTAACGTTAATACCGCGAGCAGCCATGACCTCGTTGATAGAACGCTCGATATAGTCGTCTTTCATAGCATTGACAAGAGCAGCCTCCGCTTCATCGTTTGCAGCATAGACATCTTCGATCTCGTGCAATTGCTTAAGCGGCAGACTCTTTCCGTAACGGTTGTTGGCACGTTCGATGCGCGCACGATACTCTTCATAGACTCGGTGCCGTTCGCCCGATTCATACGTAGCGTTTTTTACTACGTACTCAAAATCGTTCATCATCTTCATTGCCGCTAGGCGATCATCGATGCGCGAATCAGGCCCAAGTGCATCAAAAGCGGCGCGGACGCTCTCAAACTTTGCAGAAATACGGTTTCGAAGGGGGATATCGAGCGCTTCGTCCTGCATAAGCGGCGTAACACGTCCCGCCCAAGTCTCAAACGCGCGAGCCGCTTCTTCGAGCGACCCCTCCTCTTGTTTGGTCGTTGATTCGGTAAGGTAGCGAAGCGCCTTCTTCAGGTCCACGCCGCCGCCAGGACCAACAACATAATTCGTAATTTCCGCGACATGCTGGGCGCGAAGGCGCTCGGCAGTCTGGACAGCCTTGAGTTGAGCTTGCGACTGCTGAACGAACTGCTCTCTATGCGCTTCCGAAACCGTTGAGGGCAGCAGGGCGCTAATCTCCCCGAGCAAAGCCGGGATCTTAGCGCGAACTGTTTCGGCATAACGCATGTTTACCGCTTGCATTCCACTGGGCATATTATCCAATGCCTCTTGGGAAAAAGCCTCGATACGAGCATCAATCAACCGATCAAAGTATGCCGAAACAGAACCATCGGTGTCTTCAATGTTAGAAAGCGCTTTGGCTTTTATTCCGGCCAGAGAGCTCTTATATGACTGAATGGCCGCCTCAACGCGTTCCCGCTCCAAGTCTGCCGGGCTTTTGCTGCGCTGGGCCCAAACAAACTCATCCTGCTCTTGCGTGGTCATCTGGTTCCACTGCTCCCGCGTAATTCCATATGACGCGCTAAATGAATAACTCATATCGTTCCCCCGATTGCTGACTTTAATTGACCTATTTCTACCGCCGCTTTGCGCGATTCTGTTGCGCAACATTGGCGAGCGGCAGATTTGCCGATGTTGCGCAACAGAAGGCAGCGGCTAGCGCATATCCTGCTAATGGAAGAAAGGATGAAAGCGCGCCATGACCGGATCTTACGAAGAAGTTCGACTCGTCAAATTTCATACGCCAGCACTGCTCTCCGAGCGTGAGCAGGCCGCGGCACGGCGTCGCTTTTGCACGCTTCTCGTTCCGCCGCAAAAGGGCGGCTTTGGCGGCAACGCTTATGTCCGCCGCGTCCAGAGCGGCGATCGCGCTTTTGAGCTCGCGCTTAAGATGCCGCGCCCCGATGCCCAGCCCGAGCAAGAACAGCTCAACCGGGAAACTCTAGAAGAGGAGTACCGCACGCTCTCCGTCGTATCCAATCTAAGGGGTTTTCCCGATGTCTACGGTTTTGGCTACACGGCAGACGGAACCCCGGCGCTGCTCATGGAATGGGTTGACGGCGTCTCGCTTCTTGATGCACGGCCAGCCCTGAGCGATGGCACTGAAACCTGCCCCGGTGATATCGTCGCCGCGCTGGGTCTGAGCGTGCTCAAGATCATCTTGTCCACGCAATCGCTCGACACGCCCTTTGTTCACCGCGACCTCTCCATGCGCAACATCATGCTGCGTCACGATCGCATCCCGCTCGAGGAGCAGGTCTCGAGTGGCTATTTCGACATCTGCCTGATCGATATGGGCAGTGCAAAACTCGTTAAGCCCGATTTTTCCTTTACCGTCGACGTCAACGCTTTTCGCGGCGCCACGCCGGCATACGCGGCACCCGAAATGCTGGAGCGGTTTAAGGCCGACCCCGGCGCGCGCGACAACCCCGCCGTCGACATCTATGCGCTGGGAAGCATCCTCTACGAGCTTTATTGCGGACATGCCCCCCTTGAGGCAGAGCTCAGGCGCTCTGGAGACCACGCGCGCCTCAAGCGCGCCGTGCAGCCGCAACCCCTTGCGCCCGCAACTCCCCGCGAGCAGGGCTTGGTCAACGCGATTATGGCTTGTTTGGCAGTCTCGCAAGACGCACGCCCTTCGGCAAATGAACTCGCGGCGCGCCTTGAGCCTTTCGCCCGTACGGGTGCCCCGCGAAAGCACCGGCCCGTGGCGGATCGCGGCAGCGCTACCGTGCGGGCGGACGCCGCCGTCCCCACCCGCACGGTTGCACAGGCGCAGCCCGCGCCTCGGCCAACCCCATCCACCGAGACGGTCCGCAGCGCCGAGTCCATGCGTCGCGCACGCCTTGCCGTCAAACGTCAACGCTCGATGGCACTCACGATGGTGATTGCTGCCCTGGTAGCGATCGTGGTTATACTCTTCCTCGCATCTGCCGGCATGCTTTAGCCGGCGGCGATGCCAAGGTCAGCTCATAGACCCTATACAAAAAACGGTGACGAACGCAGCTCTCGATAAAGCCGCACCCGTCACCGCTTCACGCATCGCATACAGGCGGCACTAGGAAATCATAAGCTCGAAGGAATCCGTGATGCGCGTTCCCATATTAACGGCGCCGTCTCCCGATTCGACTGTGGTATTCAGGTAGTACTTGCCGTTCTTCTTTTTAGGTACACCCGTAACCGTAAGGTCGCAGCCGTCCTCCTCGACGGGAAGCGAAAACTCAAAACCCTTGTTCCTAACAAACGAACCGGTGACATCCGTGTAGGTGCGATAGTCGTCACCATCGGATTGCGCGACGGTTTTTTCGGCGTTGTAGGTATCGTGGGCATGCAGCGTGGCCGAGATGTCTGCAACCACTTCGCCGGAATCGCTGATGCTCTTAAACACAATCACAAGGTCGTTTTTGCTCGCGCCGTAGCAAGTATGGCCCCAAGAGTTGCCCGTCTCCTTAAGTGCTCCCCGCCACGTAGTGTTGGCAAAGGTCGTGGGTTTATCGATGTTGAGCTTCGCTGTGCTACCAGAGGTCGTGGTGGTCGACGAGGTCGCATTGCCCGTCGTGGAGGAGTCCTCGGCATTGGAGCTGGCGCCCTCGCCGTTCTTGCTTGCGGTCTTGAGCTCCGCCTTAGCATCCTTAAGGTCGGACTTTGCCTGATCGAGCTCGTCTTGCGTTTTTGTGAGTTCGTCCTTGGAAGATTCAAGCTGCCTCTTGAGCTTTTGAATCTGCTCCGTATTTTGCGGATGGGCCAAACCATATGAGTAGCCCGCCCAGCCGGTTCCCGCGCACAAGGCGGCAACGACAATAACGCCGGCGGCGATGGCGGGCGCATACGACTTGCCCAGGCGCTTGCGTGCCAGCTTGTACTCGGCCTTGGCCGTCTTGAGGCTCTCGCGGTCCTGCGCAAGCTGCTCCTCCTCGCTGAGCGGCGTAGAACCAAAATCGGCATGGTAGGCAGACTCAGTTTCCGCGTCCTCGATCGTAGTGCCAAAGTCTGACAAGGGATCGACTACACGCGTGGCGTCCGAATCGGATTCGGGCGCAGCGGGCTCAGACGCGTCGGGTGCCGCCACCGGCTGCTCGTCTGCTTTCGAGGCAGCATCCGCCTTAGGCAACTCCACCGTTGCCGCCGTAGCGGCCTCACCGTCGCGCCACGAAAAGGCCGGGCTCTGCGACACCGTCTGGGGCGTGGTGTAGGGATCTTCGGGAGCAGGTGCAGACGGCGCGGCGGCGTCAAGAGGCGATCCACACTCAGAGCAAAAACTAGCGTCATCGGGCAACAATGCACCGCAATAAGGGCATTCCATAGGGCACAACCTCTCAAAATGTGTCGCTTGCAGCCATCCTGCAGCTTGGCGTATATGCCCTATAATGTCTCGATAGTTATGCAAAGCGTTGCGCAACATTTTTCGAGTCGGTACGCTTTGAGCGTAGCCATTTCCTAACATGTTTGCAGTACGTCATTAAAGTTATCTGGGGAGGCAGCCATGGCGGCGGAAACACCGTGCTCGGTCCTCTACAACGACATCCGATCGTTCGGCGGTCTCAAGCATCTCGAGATTGCGCGAATGCTCATCAACGGCAATTCGTATGCAGGCAGCACCCTGCTCGACAAATGCTCTACCAACCGCTCGTACCTCACTCGCTACATCGTCCACCGCGAGCCCGATCAGTGTGCACCAGGCATTTACAATGACCTTACCGTCTCCACGCTTAACCTTGCCGCCGCCATTAGTAACAAGCTCGGCGGAGGCGATCGTGCCTATCAGGAAATATCCGAGCATTACAGTGGCCCGGCGGCCCAAGGCATGATGTCGATTCTCGCCGATTATGACCTCGACGACCGCCTCTACGCCAACGCCCTGGGGCGCATTCGCAGCTCCGATGACCATAGCCCCCGCGAAAAGAGCACGCTCTTCCTGATGCTCTTTGTGGCAACGGGCGCACTTGCCGACCCCGTTCAAGGCGTGGCCACCGTCGAGCGCTTTTGCGACAGCAAGACGGGCGGGCACTTTGGCACCACCGAAACTACCGTCGGACGTGGCTTTATGGGCAGTCTGGATCAGCCGCGCGCCGTCGCCCCCAACCTCGGTCTGCTCAGGACACATGCCGACAACTGTGTCGACATGCAAATCCATTCCCTCACACGCGATCCGCGCGGCACCGTGATTGGTTCTTTGCCCAAAACCTCGCCCAGCATCACCGATGTGGGCGCCGACGCATCGCGCGAGCATCTTCGCATTTGGCTTGAGGGTGAGCACTGGTACGCCCAGGGCCTTGGATCGACCAACGGCACGGTGCTCGAATCGGGTGCAGGCGACGGCGATACCGTAATCGAGCCGCCCCGCGACCAACGAGAGCCCGGCAAAGTCTATCCCCCCGTGGAAATCGCTAACAGTGACAGACTTCATTTGGGTCTCTATACAACGTTTCTCGTTATTGTGGACTAGCGCGTAGAAACGTGGGAAACAGGTGTCACTCGTCTTATATCATTTACGTTGCGCGCTGCACTATAAATAGCAATACGAGTCAGCTTATCGGCAAACACGTCTATCATGGGCTTTAATCGATAATCGCGTTCTCGGCGCGAGCACGCGGCCCCACCAAATGAAGGAACGTCTTGGATACCACCAACACCGCCCCTGGCGACAAACTCATCCGTCTCGACACGTTCGACACCGCCGTAGCGGTCGACCCCAGTTCCGAGGATGATGCCAAGCGACGGTTTATGACGCTTATTCTTCAGACGACACACCGCGACGGCGGCAATATCGGACACGTGCTTCGCGCGACCAACACAAGCGGCGAGGTCTTTGCCGTCAAGCTGCTCAAGGACAACGCCATCCTTTCCGGCCAAGCCCCCGATCGCTCCGCCGAGCAAGCGGCTGCGCACCTGGCCAACACCGCCGCCCTGTTCGAGGAGTACCGTCATCTGTGCACCGTCTCGCACCTGCGCGGATTTCCGCGCGTCTATGGCTATGGATCGTGCGAGGACGACCCGCTCATCCTCATGGAGTGGGTCGAGGGCACCTCGCTCAAGCAGGTGCTGCCCTTACTTCCGCACGATGCCTCGGGCGGGCTAACCACCCAGATGGTGGCCGCCGTTGGAGACGCCGTGCTTCGCGCACTCCTGATGACCCAGGGGCTCGTTAATCCGGTCGTCCATCGCGACCTGTCGCCCGCCAATATCATGTTCCGTACCACCAGTCGAACGCTTGAGCAGCAGATCGCCGATTGCTCCTTTGACCCCTGCCTCATCGACATGGGCTCCGCGACCATAGCCCTCGGCGATGACACGATCACCCGGCGCGCCGACATCTGGCGCTTTGCCACGCCCGCATACGCCGCGCCCGAGATGCTCACGCAGGATATCGAAGGCATCGCGGCCCTTCGCCGCTCGCCCGCAATCGACGTCTATGCGCTTTCGAGCATTCTGTACCAGCTCTACAGCGGTCGCAAACCGTTCGATGTTGAGTCGACGGGTGCCGCGGCAACCGGCTCGTTCTACCTCATAAAGACCAAGACCAAGCCGGCACCGCTCGAGCCGCGATGCAATGACGACGAAGCGCTCGTCCAGATCATCATGAAAGGCATCTCGGTCGAACAGGACGATCGTCCCACCGAGCAGCAGATGCTCGAGGTGCTCTCGGCATACCTCACCGATGCCGAATCCGAGGGCCGCGAAGGCGCAGGAGACGAGGCCGCGATTGATATCGATTCTGGCACGCACCTTAAGGTCGACGTCGCCGGCGAGCGAGCGCGAGAGATCCTGGAGCAGGCCCGGCACGATGCCATGACCCGCCGCCGCTTTATTATCGGTGGCGTTGTCGCGGCCGTTGCGGGGCTCGGCGTTATCGGGGCGGCAACCCATGGCTTTGGCATCCCCGACTACCTGGACGGCATCCGCGGTTCGCTTGACGACTACACCTGGGATCAGCTGCAGGAGATTTCGCTCAAGATTAAGGCTGCCGAGACCCGTAGCGAGGCATGCGAGATTGCCAAGCGCTATCATCTGCTCGACGACAACGGGCATATCCCCTACCCGTGCACCAAGCGCGTCACGCTCACCAACGGGCTGCAGGTTGGCGCGCAGCTTGTGGGCATCCGCCACGACGAGCTTCTGGACGGGACGGGCAAGGCCGGACTGACGTTTATGTTCGATGCTGGCGTTGCCGAGCGCGACGCTGCGGCTGAACCGCCGAGCGCCGGCTGGGCAGATTGCGAGCTGCGGGAATGGCTCGACGACGACGGCCTTAAACTGCTGCCAAACGAGTTGCGCGCACTCATTAAATCTGTCAAAAAGATCTCGAATAACGTTGGCGCCGCCAAAAGCGCATCGTGTCTGAGCGAGTTGCCCGCAACCCTTTGGCTGCCCGCCATGGTCGAGCTGTGCGGAGTGCAGCCGCCCGAGTCGTTTACCGAGGGCTTTCACTACCTGGCCGACATCTATAACGGCGAGGGCAAGGAGTATCAGCTCTTCCGTGAGCTCAAGGTAAGTCCGTATACCACGAACGAGACGTTGGTTCGCCAGTGGAAGGGCAAGGACACCTGTTGGTGGGAACGAACGGCGAGTCCCGACACATCGGAGAGCGAAGGCACACTCTATATGAATCGCGTGGGACACGACGGCGACGTCTTTACGTACGCAACGCCCGCGGAAAAGCCAAACAAGCGAACCTGCGTGATTCCTGGATTCTGCATCTAAGCAGCGGGCGTCTTGCCGTGACGGGACCCCACCCCGGCAATTGTCTTGATCTGTAACACTAGCTCGGCAGATACGGGTCTAGATGTTACAGATCGAGACAAACCCCAACCCCGCGAGACAACATCTCAATCTGTAACAGTAAGGGGTCAAAAACCTCTCTAGATGTTACAGATCAAGACATTTGAGTTGACCCCGGGCAGTCTGTCTCAATCTGTAACAGTTAGAGGTCATATTTGCTGCTAGATGTTACAGATTGAGACATTGAGTTTGCTGCCAACTGTTTGTCTTGATCTGTAACAAATACTCGGCAAACCGGGGTCTAGATGTTACAGATCGAGACGTTAGTTTTCGGCCGAAATGTTCGTCTAAATCTGTAACAGCTATGGTTCAAAAACCGGTCCAGACGTTACAGATTGAGATGTTTGGCAGAGACGGCCACCGATTGAGCAGCCACCCTCATCTGTAATGAAAAGTCATACATTCCGACTATTGCTAGACACCCCCAGGGGGTATGGGTGTATAGTATCGGCAGGTTAACAATTCAAACACCGAACCACGGAAAGGAGAATCCATGGCTCAAGATAAGTTCGACGTGGGCGGCATGACATGCGCCGCCTGCCAGGCGCACGTGGACCGTGCCGTGAGTAAGCTCGACGGCGTCCAAAGCGTCGCGGTCAACCTGCTCGCCGGTTCCATGATGGTCGACTATGACCCCGCGCAGGTCTCCCCCGACGATATCTGCACCGCCGTCGACCGCGCGGGCTACTCGGCCTCACCTGTCGATGCGGGCACCGGTGCCGCCGGCTCAAGCGAAGGCGCACAAGCCAGGTCCGGCGCCGCCCACATGGAGTCGCCGACCAAAAAGCTGGAGACCGCCGCCTCTGCCATGCGCACTCGTCTCATCGTCTCGATCGCATTCCTTATCCCACTGTTCTACATAGGCATGGGGCACATGCTCGGCTGGCCGCTGCCCGGCATTTTCACCGACCATACCCACAGCATGACGCTCGCCCTCACCGAGCTCGTCCTGCTCATCCCCATCGTCTATGTCAACGACGCGTACTTTATCAACGGGTTTAAATCACTCGCACACGGCGCGCCCACCATGGACGCCCTCATCGCCGTGGGCGCCACCGCCTCCATCGCCTGGTCGCTCTACGCCATGTTCATCATGGCCGACCAGTTAGCCGCGGGTCAGGTCCACGAGGCCATGATGACGGGCATGGACAATCTGTATTTTGAGAGCGCAGGCACGATCCTGTCGCTCGTCACCGTGGGCAAATACCTTGAGACGCGCAGCAAGTCCAAAACCGGCGGCGCCATCGAGGCGCTGATCGACCTGGCACCCAAGACCGCGACTGTCGTGGCAGAGGACGGCACCGAGACCACTGTGGACGTCGACGCCATCCTTCCCGGCCAGGTCCTGCGCGTGCGCCCCGGCGAGTCCGTCCCCGTCGATGGCGTGGTGCTCGAGGGCAGCTCGGCCGTGGACGAGAGTGCGCTCACCGGCGAGTCCATCCCCGTGGAAAAGACCGCCGGCGACACCGTCAACGCCGCCACCGTCAACCGCACCGGTTCGTTTACCTTCCGCGCCACACGCGTGGGCGCCGACACGTCGCTTGCCAAGATCATCCAGCTCGTCGAGGACGCCAACGCAACCAAGGCGCCCATCGCCCGCATGGCCGACAAGGTCGCCGGTGTGTTCGTGCCCGTGGTGTTCGTGATTTCGGCCGTGACCTTTGCGGTGTGGATGGCGCTGACCGGCAGCATAAACGAGGCACTCACCTCCGCCGTGGCGGTGTTGGTGATCAGCTGTCCGTGCGCACTCGGCCTGGCCACGCCCGTCGCCATTATGGTAGGTACCGGCAAGGGCGCCGAGATGGGCATTCTGTTTAAGAGCGCCGAGGCGCTGGAGAACCTGCGCAGCGTGGGCACCGTGGTGCTCGATAAGACGGGTACGGTCACCCGCGGCAAGCCTGCCGTGACCGATATCGTGGTAGCCACGCGCGCCGACGGCTCGCCCGCCATGAGCGAAAAGGCGCTGCTCAAGCTGGCCGCGGCGCTTGAGCGATCAAGCGAGCACCCGCTGGCCGAGGCGATTATGGCCGAATGCGAGGCGCGCGGAATCGTGGCGCGCATGGTCGAGGACTTTGCCGCCGTGCCCGGTCGCGGCGTTACGGCGCGCGAGGGGCAAAACCTCATCGCCGCCGGCAACGTGCGCCTGATGGACGAGCTGGGCGCGAAGGCTCCCGCCGGCCTTGCCGAACAGTTCGCCGCCGAGGGCAAGACGCCGCTGTTCTTTGCCAAGAACGGCGAGCTCGTCGGCACCATCGCCGTGGCCGACAAGGTCAAGGAGACGAGCGCCGAGGCCATCACCGCGCTCCGCACGCTCGGCGTCGACGTGCGCATGCTCACCGGCGACAACCGCGTGACGGCCGAAGCAATCGCCCGCCGCGTGGGACTGAGCAGCAAGCAGGTCATCGCCGACGTCCTCCCTGCCGACAAGGAACGCCACGTGCGCGAACTGCAGGATGGAGGCGGCAAGGTCGCCATGGTGGGCGACGGCATCAACGACTCCCCCGCCCTGGCGCGCGCCGACGTGGGCCTCGCTATCGGCACCGGAGCCGACATCGCCAAGGAGGGAGCCGATGTGGTACTCATGCGCAGCGACCTCATGGACGTCGCCCGCGCCATCGAGCTTTCGCGCGCCACGATTCGCAACATCAAGCAAGACCTGTTCTGGGCGCTGTTCTACAACGGCATCGGCATTCCGCTCGCCGCGGGCGTGTTCTTCCCCCTCACCGGGTGGCAACTCTCGCCGATGTTTGGCGCCGCGGCCATGAGCTTGTCGAGCGTGTGCGTCGTGTCCAATGCCCTGCGTTTGAAATCCTTTAAGCCTAAAGTGGCAAAATAGGCTCACCATTACGTCCATTTAGAACGGGTTTTCCAGGTGCCCGAGATTGACCTGAAAGAGGAGCGACGCGTACTTTGGTACGCAAGCGACGGCTTGAAGGTCAAGGTCGGGTGCATGGGAAAGCCGACACAACAGAGAGGAATACCCATGCGTTTCACAATTAAGACTTCCGGCCTTATGTGCGGCCACTGCGACGCCACCGTCGAGACGGCACTGCTCAACGTTGCCGGCGTGACCGACGCCGACGCCGACCATGAGACCCAGACCGTCCAGGTAGAGTGCGCCGACACCGTGACCGCCGAGCAGCTCGCTGCCGCCGTCGAGGGCGCCGGCGAGAAGTTCCACGCCCTGTCCGTGACCGCCGCGTAGCAGACGCTGCCTACTCAATCTTCAGAAGTTGCGGTGAAATAGTTCCTGTTTTAGCGCTTCAAGTCTGCAAACAAGAACTATTTCACCGCAACTGACGGGGGCATCCGGATAATCGACCAGAAACGAGGACCCGCCATGATGGCAGACCATAAATCGGTGACCCGCATGCTCAAGACGGCACGCGGCCAGATCGACGGCATCTTGCGGATGGTCGAGGAGGACCGCTACTGCGTCGATATTTCCACGCAGCTCATGGCAACGCAGGCGCTCCTCGCGCGCATCAACGCCGACGTGCTCAAGGCGCATATCGAGGGCTGCGTAACTTCGGCAATCGAATCGGGCGACGAAGACCTCAAAGCCGCCAAGCTCGCCGAAATCGAACGCGTCGTCGACAAGCTCTCCAAGTAATAGGGGCATTGGGGACAGACTTCTTTGCACCGTCTTGGTATTCCGGGGACAGGTATGTTTGCACCACATTGGTGCAGATTAACCTGTCCCCCTTGCTCTAAATCGGGTATAAAGGCGTGCAGCATATCGAATGAAAGGCAATTCGCATGAATGACTTTATGAAAGGTCGTAACGGCGCCGATGAACTCACCATCGTAATGGGTTTTGCCGGCATCATCATCGCGATGATCGGATCGATAGCCCGCGTCCAGTGGCTCAGCTGGATCGCCATCGCCGTCATCGTAATTGGCGTGCTGCGCGGCCTGTCCAAAAATATCGATGCACGTCGCAAGGAGAACGAGGCCTTTGTCGCCGCGACTGCCAATGTTCCCGGCTTGGGCAAGTTCGTCACCAGCTTGGGCGGCGGGGCCGCAGCGGCCAGCACCTCACGCGCGGCCGGCACCAGTAAGGAAGACTTTGAGCGCGCCAAGCGCACGGCCAAGAAGATGTGGAAGGGTCGCAAGACCACGGCATACCTCAAGTGCCCCAACTGCGGCCAGATGCTCTCCGTCCCCAAGGGCAAGGGCAAGATCCGCGTCACCTGCCCCAAGTGCCACGCCAAGATGGAGACGCGCTCGTAGCCGCCGTACCGTGAGACAAAATGAAAGCCGAGGCCTCGCACTGAGACCTCGGCTTTTTTGATTACGGCAAAGGGATCACCCCTTTGTCACACCTATGCCACGCCGTCGCGAGCGAGCTCCTCGGCCAGTGCCTCGGCCGGCATTGCCATAATCGCGTCGAGCTCGTTATCAACCTCGGGAATACGCTTCACCTTGAGCTTGCGCATCAGATCGCCACGACACATCACGTGCATCGGCTCACGCAGGGCGCACAGGTCATCGAGCGGGTTCTCGCGCGTCACCAGGATATCGGCGGCCTTACCGCACTCGATCGTGCCGGTCTCGCCGCCCAGCCCCAGCAGCTCGGCATTGACCTGCGTGGCCGTATGCAGCGCGAAGGCGTTGCTCACGCCGACATACTTGGCAAAATAGGCCACTTCACGCCACATGTCATACTGCGTCACAAACGGGCAGCTCGAATCTGTGCCAAGGCCCACCTTAACGCCAGCTTCCAGTGCGGCACGAGCGCTCTCGATAATGCCCGAGCACACGATATCGCCGTTCTTCTTTTGCGTATCGGTCGAATGAGTCTTTTCCGGATCGAGCAATACAAACGGCAGCGCCGGGCTGATAGTGCAGGTCACACTCGGTGCGCGGCCCTCGAGCTGTGTTCCCGCGGCGCCGCGGTACAGCTCCAGGATCTCAGGTGTCAGCGGAGCGCCGTGCTCGATCGTATCGACGCCAGCCTGAAGCGCGGCCTTCACACCTTCGGTGCTCTCGACATGAGCCATGACCGGAAGGCCAACCTCGTGCGCCGCCTTGCATGCCGCCGCGGCAACCTCCACGGGCATACGCAGCACGCCCGGCTCGCCCACCTCAGTCGCATCGAACACGCCGCCCGTTACGAACAGTTTAATGACATCGGCACCGCGCGCATACAGGTCGCGCACCTGTTCGGCCGCCTCGGCGGGACTGTTAGCCACCTGGGCGAACAAGCCAGCACCATGGCCCCCCGGCACCGTAACGCCCGTTCCCGGCGCCACCAGGCGAGGACCTTGATACTTGCCGGCATCGATAGCATCGCGCACGGCAAGATCCGCAAACAGCGGGTCGCCCGCGCCGCGCACCGTAGTCACGCCACTTGCCAGCTGTTGTTGGGCGCTGCCCTTAAGAATGTGGCGCACGATGGCGCGCCCCACGGGATTATCGAGCTTCTTCATCAGCGCGCCCGCATCGCCCGCCGAAACCGGCTTGCCCGAGCCGCATAGATGCACATGCATATTGATGAGGCCTGGCATGAGATACGCCCCTGCCAGGTCGATGACCTCGGCACCTGCAGGCGCCTGCGTCACGGCACTCGGCCCCATCCACGTGATGAGACCGCGCTCAACGGCCACGGCCATATCGGGCTGCGGCTCCATATGTTCCGAACCATCCAGGACGGTCGCATTGATAAACAACGTGGAACGATCGGCAGACGCCATATCGAGCTCCTCCCTCACGATTAACTTGAACATTTGTCCATTATCATCTAATGCAGCGAACTAAAGTCAAACATATCGGTTAACGGAGGGAAGAGAGAGATGTAGGGACAAACGGAGACAGCGCGGCGTTGCTCTGGCCGTGCTGACGAAACATCTCAATCTGTAACAGATACGGCCCCAAACACCCCCCCATATGTTACAGATTGAGATTTTCGGTCGTGCCTCCAGCCTTTGTCTCAATCTGTAACAGATAGACCGATTTTTGGCCATCAGATGTTACAGATCGAGATATTCCCAACCCCGTCGTCAAACGTCTAAATCTGTAACAAGTAGACAGGTTTTCGGCCTCTAGATGTTACAGATTGAGATCTTTTAGCGGCAGCCAACCTTCCGTCTTGATCTGTAACAGTTACGAGGCCAAACGGTCCCCTGTTGTTACAGATTGAGACGGTGCGCCTCAGCGCCCATACCACTGCCGCCTCCATTGCCCAGCCAAATCGGCCCGTCGCGGAATACCTGCTAGCCTCATCTTTTCAACCAGCTTCCCCGGATTCTTGAGCTCATCAAACGTAAACCGAAGCACCTTGTGCCCGAGCATTGTCAGATGAGACTCTCGCTGACGCTCTGCCACGAACGGGTCGACCGACTCCCGACCTTCGCCGTTCTGCAAGGTATACTTCCCCTTTCCGTCGAGCTCGCCAATCACGCACGTCCCGTCCTCGAGCCTCCAGAAATAATCGACCCGAAACACCTGGCTCGAATCGAGCGGATCGCGAAACTCCACCTGCAACTCCGGAACCGGAAAGCCGTATGCAATAAAGAATGCTCGGAACCGAGACTCGCCACCGTTTTCGGACAGGCCGTCCGCATGCGCCGCAATCACCTGAGCTCTGCGATACCCTCGTCTGCCCTCGCAATCGGCCTGAAGCCGATTGCAGAGGTCGTCGCGCGACATGCCCTTCGCCCGCAGCGCAGAATCGGCGATCGCCAGACCATACGAAAACGGCGCACGCAGCAGACAATCCTCCACCGTGCGCCAAAACGGCGTCACCCGCACGCCGCCGACGCGCTCAAGCGCACCCGCCGCCTGCGGACGCAAAAGCCGGCATCCTGCACTCAGCGGCACCGAGCAACCTGTCTTAACAAGAAATCGCGGCCCAAGCAGATCATTCGGCACCTCCAGACCCCACAAAAGTGCCGCGTCATAACCCCAAAACGCCCAATCGGGGTGAAACTCGGCAAGCCCCTTGATGGTCAACCGCGCCCGCTCCGGCGGCGTCAATGCATCCCATTCATGCTGAAAACAGAATAGGTGCGATTCGGGCTCCGCAATATCGTCTGTACCCACATGGCGCCGCAGCCACATGAGCTCGGCATTGTCGTGCGTCACAAGCAGCACGCCTTGTTCAGCCGCCTCCGTGAGTCTGGCAAGCATCCTATTCCGCGCCAAGGTGTTACGTGTTGCATGCTTGTGTTTGAGAACGGTATTAGACACTTCCATCACCACCACATCGGAGAAATGGGCCATCGCCGCTGTTGCCGCCGCTGACAAATGTCTTGATCTGCAACAGGAAGACAGTCTTTGAGCCTCTAGATGTTACAGATCAAGATCTTTCGGCACCGCGTCCAACCTTTGTCTCGATCTGTAACAGGTAGGTCGAATTTTGGCCCCTTCCCGTTACAGATCGAGATCTTTCGGCAGGCGCCAACCTTCCGTCTTGATCTGTAACAGTTAGACGGCCAAACGGCCCCTTGTTGTTACAGATCGAGACATTCAGTCGAGTCTGCATTGTTCATCTCGATCTGTAACAACTACGGGTCCAAATGGTCTCTAGACGTTACTGATCGAGACAAAAAGGCAGAGGGCAAGGCGGGCGACAACTGCCCATCCCCTACTCCCATTCCTGTTCGTAGATGTTGAGCGACTTCACATACCGTCCCTGGGCACCCATGATGTCGCGGACCAGCCTCAGAAAGAAGCTGATACACGAGGTGTCGAAACCATCTTCCAGATCTTCCGGATGAACGGCGCCAGGCCCGTCGACCGCCGTATCGCTCAGGCGCGCAATGTCGTAGAGGTAGAGCTGTCCCGCCGTCAGCCAAACATCGTCAACGCACGCGATGCGCACCGCAATCGCACCATCGCGCCAGTGCTCTTTTTGCACGATATGTGGGTCGTAGACATCAAAACGTCGGTCGGTGCGCGTGTCGCGCAGCGCGACCATACCAGTCACAGGATCCTTGTCCAAAATGCCAAAGCGCGAGAAATACTGCGTGTCGCGCACCTGTTCGAGCCGTCTGAGCGAAGCAGGCGAAAGCGACGTCGGCGGCTCGTCCACATACAGCTCAAGCAGCGTCTTGCCGTGGCAATAGGAGCGCTCAAACAGCAGCCAATCGGTAAATGCCATGTTATAGGCCATGATTTCGCTTTGCGAAGGCTCCTCGCAATAGCTGAGCCATGGATCGACTATCACTTCGAACTGTGTGCGCGCCGACTCCAAAAACTGGAACTTGCGCAGCATCCAAAACTGGGCCATGTCGGCAATATCGTTACCGACGGCCTCGGTCAGACGTCCCCGGTCCAAAACATAATCAGCCATGACATCCTCCTCAAACTGATGAACCTCAATTTGAGCTTACGAGGAGGGCAGGTGGTCGCCGCCAGCGCGGGCGAAATGGGCATAAGGCTGCAAACCAGATGCTGACCGAATACTTGACGGAACGCTTGACCGATACGTTATACCGAAGCAAAACCCCAGTTAAACATAGGCAAATAAACAGAGATTTTGAGCTTGTCAGCCGCAGCCATCACGAAAACAGCAAGGCACCGCGAGCCCGCACGTCAGCAAATGAGCAGTCAGACGTTAAGGGGTGTCCCCAACGACTAGACAAAAAAGCGCGTCCCCAATGACTAGTCGTTGGGGACGCTCTTGAATGACTACCTTACAGCGCAAGCGCCTCGGCGACTTCGGCTGCGCAGGCCAGGGCATCGGCCATGGCGTTCACCACGAGCGAGCTGCCGTTGCGGGCATCACCCGCCACATACACCGGCGCGGCATCCGCGGCGACACCCTCCGCGCGAGCCGCGAGGTGCGAGCCCTCGGCAGCCATCACCGGCAGCGGACGACCAACGGTGGCAACAGGCACGCCGACAGCTTCGAACACACCGTGCTCGGGACCCGTAAAGCCGCAGGCGATGAGCACCAGCTGCGCCGGCACCTCATGCTCGGAGCCCGCAATGCGTTCGGGCTTGCCGGCCGACCAATCCAAATCGGCCACGCGCAGGCCCGCGGCCGCGCCCTTCTTGTCCAGCAGCACCTCGAGCGTATCCACGCCCCAAGCACGCATCTCGCCACCCATCGCAGCGATAGCCTCCTGCTGGCCGTAGCCGGTCTTCTTAACGTTGGGCCACTGCGGCCAGGGGTTGCTCGCCGCGCGCTTATCGGGCGCAGCCGGCAGAAACTCAAACTGACGCACGCTGCGTGCACCCTGGCGCACCGCGGTACCTACGCAGTCGTTGCCGGTATCGCCACCGCCAATGACCACAACATCTAGGCCGCGCGCGTTCACCGCGGGCTCGCCGCCATCGAGCACCGAGACGGTCGAAGCCGTCAGGTAGTCCACGGCATACACCACGCCCGGGGCATCCACATTCGTAGCCGAAAGACCGCGGGGCGCACGAGCACCGGGAGCCACCACAACGGCGTCAAACCCATTGAGCTTGGCCGCTACCGCAGGGTTCGTAACATCAGCGCCCAGCTCAAACACAATGCCCAGCTCGCGCATGAGCGCCACGCGACGCTCGACCACGGACTTCTCGAGCTTCATGTTGGGAATGCCGTACATGAGCAGACCGCCCGGGCGGTCGTCACGCTCAAACACCGTCACGCGGGCGCCACGACGCGCAAGCTCCCATGCAGCCACCAGACCAGCAGGACCGGAGCCTACCACGGCAACCGAGGGCGCATCCTCCCCCGCCGGCTCAAAGCGACGCGGACCGCCATTTGCCCATTCGTGGTCGCTGATCGCACGCTCGTTGTCGTGAATCGTCGTGGGCTGACCGTCGACCGAACCCAGGTTGCACGCGGCCTCGCACAGCGCCGGGCACACGCGGCTCGTGAACTCGGGCATGGGCGAGGTAAGCGACAGGCGCTCGGCAGCCTCATCCCAGCGGCCGCGGTACACCAGCTCATTCCACTCGGGAATCAGGTTGTGCAGCGGGCAACCGCTCGGGCGCGCCTTGCCAAAGCTCGCGCCCATCTGACAAAATGCCACGCCGCACATCATGCAGCGGCTCGCCTGGGCGCGACGTGCGTCGTCATCGAGTTCCACGTACAGCGAATCAAAATCATGGCTGCGCTCCTCCACGGGGCGAAGCTCGTGGGTCACGCGATCGATATCAAGAAAAGCACCGGGCTTACCCATGGCACTTACGCCTCCTTCTTGGTCGAAGCAACAGAGCTGGCAGCCACGGACGCAGCGTCCGCGGCACCGCCAGCGACATCAAAGCGAGCGACATCCGCGGCACTCGCGCGACCGGTCACAATGTCAAACGCCAACTCCTCTGCCTGCGCATGCGTCTTACCGGCAGCCTCGCCCGCGGCGACGATCGCCAGCACGCGCTCGTACTCGGTCGGAATGACCTTCACAAAGTGCTTGCTCATCGTCTCAAAGCTGTAGAGTAGCTTAATGCCGCGCGGGCTCTGCGTCGCGTCCACGTGCTCCTGGATGAGCTCGCGAATCTGCGCCAGCTCGCCGGCCGTCGGAGCCTTGAGCTCAACGCTCTCGTGGTTCACGCGGGCACCGAGTGTGCCGTACTGGTCAAAGACGTAGGCCACGCCACCTGTCATGCCAGCGGCAAAGTTCTGCCCGACCTCGCCCAGGATGAGCGCCAGACCGCCCGTCATGTACTCGCAGCCATGGTTGCCGCAGCCCTCGACCACCACGGTGGCACCGGAGTTGCGTACGGCAAAACGCTGGCCGGCAAGACCGTTAATGAAGCCGCGGCCGCTCGTAGCACCAAAGAACGCAACGTTGCCCACGATGATGTTCTCGTCGAACTTGTAGGTCGCATGCGGGTTGGGGCGCACCGACACCTCGCCGCCCGAAAGGCCCTTGCCAAAGTAGTCGTTGGCGTCGCCGCACACGTTGAGCGTAATGCCGCGCGGCAGGAAGGCGCCAAAGCTCTGACCGGCCGAACCATCGCAATCGATGGTGATGGAGCCGGCGGGCAGGCCCTCGGGATGCGCCTTGGTCACCGCGTTGCCCAAGATGGTGCCCACGCAGCGGTTGACGTTGGCGATATCGGCGCGGAAGCGAATCGGGCGCAGGTGCGCACGGGCATCGGCCGTATAGGGCACAAACAACGTGGAGTCGAGCGTCTTGTCGAGCTCGCTGTCCGCGGCCATCTGCGGCAGGAAGTGACGACCGTCGGCGCCCGGAATATGAGCACCGAACTCGCAGGCCGCGCTCGCCAGAACGGGCGACAGATCGAGCAGGTTTGCTTTTCGGTTGCCCGGGACCTCGATCTGGCGCAAGCACTCGGGATGGCCGACCATCTCGTCGACGGTGCGGAAGCCCAGGCTCGCCATGACCTCGCGCAACTGCTCGGCAACAAAGAGCATAAAGTGCTCGACGTGCTCGGGCTTGCCGCGGAAGCCGCGACGCAGGCGGCAGTTTTGCGTGGCGATACCGGCCGGGCAGGTATCCTGCTGGCAGTCGCGCTGCATGAGGCAGCCCATGGAGATGAGCGGCATGGTCGCAAAGCCAAACTCCTCGGCACCCAGCAGGCAGGCGACGGCAACATCGGTGCCGTCCATGAGCTTGCCGTCGGCCTCGAGTACCACGCGCGAGCGCAGGCCGTTTTGCAGCAGCGTCTGTTGAGCCTCGGCAAGGCCAAGCTCCAGCGGCAGACCGGCGTGCCAGATCGAATCGCGCGCCGCAGCACCGGAGCCGCCGTTGTGGCCGCTGATCAAAATCTTGTCAGCGGCACCCTTGGCCACACCGGTGGCGATGGTGCCGACGCCGGCCTCACTGACCAGCTTGACCGACACGCGCGCGCCGGGGTTAGCATTCTTAAGGTCAAAGATCAGCTCCGCCAGGTCCTCGATGGAGTAGATATCGTGGTGAGGCGGAGGCGAGATCAGGCCGATGCCGGGCGTAGACTGACGGACCTCGGCGATCCAGGGGTAGACCTTCTTGCCGGGCAGGTGGCCACCCTCGCCGGGCTTGGCGCCCTGGGCCATCTTGATCTGAATCTCGAAGGCGCTGCACAGGTAGCGGCTCGTCACGCCAAAGCGCGCGCTTGCTACCTGCTTGATCGCGGAGTTCTTGGAATCGCCGTTGGCCAGCGGCGTCTCGCGACGCGGATCCTCACCGCCCTCGCCGGAGTTGGAACGGCCGTGCAGGCGGTTCATGGCGATGGCCATGCACTCGTGTGCCTCTTTGCTGATGGAGCCGTACGACATGGCACCGGTGTTAAAGCGGCGGACGATGCTGAGCGCGGGCTCGACCTCGTCGAGTGCCACCGGAGTGCGGCCGCTGGCATCAAAGTCGAGCAAGTCGCGCAGGCGCACGGCACGACCGGTGCGGTGCAGGCGGGCGCTGTACTCCTTAAAGGTGTCGTAGCTGCCCTCACGGCAGGCGGTCTGCAACAGGTAGACAGTCTGCGGATCGATGAGGTGATCCTCGCCGCCGAGCGGGCGCCACTTGGTCAGACCCAGCGTGGGCAGCTGATCGGGAGCCGGGCTCTTAAGGATAGCGAGCGCGGCGTCGTAGCGCTCGTTTTGCTCGCGCTCGACGTCCTCGACACCCATACCGCCCACACGGCTCACCGTGCCGGCGAAGTACGCGTTGACGAACTCCGGCGTAAAGCCCACGGCCTCGAAGATTTGCGCCGAATGGTAACTCTGCACCGTGGAGATGCCCATCTTGGACATGATGGAGACGATGCCCGCCGTCGCTGCCTTGTTGTAGTTGGCGATGCCCTGCTCGGCCGTCACGTCCAGATCGCCGTGCGCCGCCAGATCGCTGATGCACGCATGTGCGTTGTACGGATAGATGCCGCTCGCGGAGTAGCCCACCAGCGCCGCAAAGTCGTGCGGGGACACGGCGTCGCCGCACTCCACCACGATATCGGCAAATGTGCGCACGCCGGCGCGAATCAGGTGGTTGTGCACGCAGCCCACAGCGAGCAGCGACGGCACGGGCACCTCGCCCGCAGCGGCACGATCACTCAACACCACGATGTTCACACCGTCACGGACCGCAGCCTCAACATCCTCTGCAAGCTGCTTAAGCGCAGCCTGCAGCGCGCCCTCACCGGCATCGCGACGGTAGACGGCACGGAAGCGACGGGTCTTAAAGCCCACGCGGTCGATGGCACAGATGCGGTCAAACTCCTCCTCGCTCAGCAGCGGACGCTCCAGGCGCACCAGTTGGCAGGCCGTACGGGAGTCCTCGAGCAGGTTGCCGTGGTTGCCCAGGTAGAGCGTGGTCGAAGTCACCATATGCTCGCGCAGGGCGTCGATCGGCGGGTTCGTGACCTGAGCGAACAGCTGATAGAAGTAGTCGAAGAACGAACGCGTCTTCTTGGACAGGCAGGCCAGCGGCGCATCGATGCCCATCGAGGCGAGCGGGGCCTTGCCCTGCTGGGCCATGGGACGCACGACCTCGTCAACATCATCCCAGTGGTAGCCGAGCTTGGCCATACGCACGGCAGCGGGCAC
This sequence comes from uncultured Collinsella sp., assembly GCA_902475615.1. Classification (GTDB taxonomy): domain Bacteria; phylum Actinomycetota; class Coriobacteriia; order Coriobacteriales; family Coriobacteriaceae; genus Collinsella. The sequence continues at coordinate 397,516 of CABSAD010000001.1, forward strand.
CTCGGCGTCCTCGGCGGGCGTTGCCGCAACGGGCTCATCGAGCGCGTCGACGGTCAGCGTCTCCTCGGCAATCCAGTCGCGGTAGGGCTTTTCCTTGGCATAGCGGGCGCGCAGCTCATCGTTGTAGATCACGCGGCCGCGGGCAAAATCGACCTCGAGCATCTGGCCCGGTCCCAGGCAGCCACTCGTCAGGATGTTCTCGGGGCTCACCTCGATGGTGCCCACCTCGCTTGCCAGCATAAAGCGACCGTCGCGCGTCACATAGTAGCGGGCGGGGCGCAGACCGTTGCGGTCGAGGGCGGCACCCAGCGTGCGACCGTCGGTAAAGGCGATGGCCGCCGGGCCATCCCACGGCTCCATGAGCATGGACTGGTAGGCGTCGTAGGCACGGCGCTCCTCGCTCAGGCTGTCGTTGTGGTCCCACGGCTCGGGCAGCAACATGGACGCGGCACGCGTGAGCGGGCGACCGTTCATGACCAAGAACTCGAGCACGTTGTCCAGAATCGCGGAGTCGGAACCCTCGCGGTTGATGATAGGCATCACACGCTCAAGATCGTGCTGCAACACGGGACTGTACAGGTTGGGTTCGCGGGCGCGAATCCAGTTGACGTTGCCCTTGAGGGTGTTGATCTCGCCGTTGTGGATGATAAAGCGGTTGGGGTGCGCGCGCTCCCAGCTGGGCGTAGTGTTGGTGGAGTAGCGCGAGTGGACGAGCGCTACGGCCGTCTTGACGGCGGCGTCGTTGAGGTCGATGAAAAAGCGGCGCATCTGCGTGGCGACCAGCATGCCTTTGTACACGATGGTATGAGAGCTCATGGAGCACACATAGAAGATCTTGTCGCGCAGGGCAAACTCGGCGTCGGCCTTCTTCTCGATGGTGCGGCGGCACACGTACAGGCGACGCTCAAAGGCATCGCCGGCGAGCGTGTCGTCCGGACGGCCCAGGAAGGCCTGCAGGATGGTGGGCATGCAGGCGCGGGCTGTCTCGCCCAGGTCGTGCGGGTCGACCGGCACCTCGCGCCAAAAGAGCAGCGGCACGCCGGCCTCGGCGCAGCCCTCCTCAAACACGCGACGGGCATCCTCTACGCCCTTGTCGTCCTGCGGGAAGAACAGCATGGCCACGCCATAGTCTCCCTCTGCCGGCAGAATCTGGCCGCACTTTTGAGCCTCTTTGCGGAAAAAATGATGCGGAACCTGGAACAGGATGCCGGCGCCGTCGCCGGTGTTCTTCTCGAGTCCCGTACCGCCGCGGTGCTCCAAGTTGACCAGAATGGACAGCGCGTCGTCCAGAATCTGGTGATGGCGCTCACCGTTGATATCGGCAAGCGCGCCGATGCCACATGCGTCGTGGTCGAATTCGGGGCGATAAAGGCCCTGCTGCTGAGCGGAATCTGCCTGCATCGCGATCCTCCCCTAGATATTAGACAGTCAGTTGAATAGGCATACTAGGAGCATCGCCGGCCCGTTGTGTTTCCCGCCCGTTTCGAAACAATCGCGTAACGCGCGCCCTACGAGTGGACACCGCCGACCTCAAGGGCGACAACAAGGGCCCCAGGTTCGGCCCGTAAGCTCACCGCTTCAAACATCTCAATCTGTAACAGGAAGACCCAATTTCGACGACTAACTGTTACAGATTGAGATGTTTTTGAGAGACGGCTCCGAATGTCTCAATCTGTAACACGAAGGGCCGATTTTGGCGGTCAGCAGTTACAAATCGAGATTTTCCATAGGACCATTTCTTCCTGTCTCGATCTGTAACACCTAGACCCAATTTCCATCCCTAGTTGTTACAGATCAAGACATTTCGGCAGCCCCCTTTCAGCATCCTATTCAAATACAGCAATTTTGTCAGACTTGGTTAACTTTTGAGCCTAAAACGGGTATCCTTTGCGGCGTCAAGCAAACGGCACGCAGGAGCGCACCATGATCAACCATCTCAAACAACACTTTGGCTCCCCGCGCACCGGTGGCCACGGAGGACTCGACATAGCACGGCATATCGGCCCCGGACTGCTCGTGACCGTCGGCTTTATCGACCCGGGCAACTGGGCCTCCAATATGGCCGCGGGCTCGCAGTTTGGTTACGCGCTGCTGTGGATCGTCACGCTGTCCACGATCATGCTCATCGTGCTGCAGCACAACGCTGCACACCTGGGTATCGCAACGGGCACCTGTCTTGCCGAGGCCACGACACGTTACCTCCCCCGCTTCGTTGGGCGCACGGTGCTCGCCAGTGCCTATCTTGCGACCATCGCCACCGCCATGGCCGAAGTCCTGGGCGGTGCGATCGCGCTTCAAATGCTCTTTGGCCTGCCCGTACGCGCCGGCTGCATCATCGTGGCGGCGGCATCGATTGCCATGCTCATGACAAGCTCCTACAAACGCGCCGAGCGATGGATCATCGCCTTCGTGGGCGTGGTGGGACTTTCGTTTTTAGCCGAGCTTGCACTAGTCAAGATCGACTGGCCGCAAGCCGCCACAAGCTGGATCACACCCAGTATGCCCACCGGCTCGGCCGCGATTATCGTAAGTGTCCTAGGCGCGGTCGTTATGCCCCACAACCTCTTCCTGCACTCCGAGGTCATCCAATCCATGCACTTCGAAGGCCAAAGCGAGCAGGTTATCGAAGAACGTCTGCGCTACGAGCTCTTCGACACGCTCTTTTCGATGGGCGTGGGCTGGGCAATCAACTCGGCCATGGTCATCCTGGCCGCAACGACCTTCTTTGCGCACGGCATTGTCGTAGACGACCTCGCCGTCGCAGCGTCCACGCTCTCCCCCATTCTGGGCCCGGCAAGCTCGACCATCTTTGCCGTGGCGCTGCTGTTTGCGGGCCTCTCGAGTAGTGTGACGGCGGGCATGGCGGCGGGCACCATCACCGCGGGCATGTTCGACGAGGAATACGACATCCACGACCGACATTCCTCGATTGGAGTGGCGATCTGTTTCGTCGGCGCAGTGGCGGCGTGTCTGGTCGTCCCGAATCCTTTTGAGGGTCTCATTTGGAGTCAGGCACTGCTGTCGCTTCAGCTGCCGATTACGGTCTTTGTGCTCATACGACTCACCAGTTCGCCCCGTGTCATGGGCAAATACGCCAACTCGCGCCCGCTCAACGCGCTGCTTGTAGGGATCGGCGTCATCGTGACGATTCTCGATGTCGTGTTGTTGACAGGAATGTAATGGGGCGGGGCACCTACCCAGGCAAACGTCTCGATCTGTAACATCTAGACCCGCTTTTGATGTCTAGATGTTACAGATCGAGATCATTCCGAGGGACAGCTCCGTTTGTCTCAATCTGTAACACGTAGACCACGTTTTCACTGCTAGATGTTACAGATCGAGACATTTCTTCAGCTCCAACCTTTTGTCTCAATCTGTAACAGATAGACCCGTTTTGAGCCGTTAGATGTTACAGATTAAGACCAAAGGTCGGCCGGACTCACGACAGACAGGATCGGCTAACAGCAGCCGTGATCCCTTGGGGACGGAGGAAAAGGGCCCCGGCCGGGATATCCGACCGAGACCCTTGGACAGAGCTATGTTCGGCTTTCGCCGTGTGCCTGCGAGTTACTCCTCGACGAGCTCAAACTGATCGGGGCCGACGCCGCACACCGGGCACACGTAATCCTCGGGCAGCTCGGGCGTATCGACCTCAACCTCGTAACCACAAACGACGCAAACGAACTTATACGTCTTCTTCTCCTCAGCCATGATGTTCTCCTCTCGAACGTGACTGCTGGTGTACTTGCTTATTAGTATATATTCTCAATAATATTATGCAAGTAGTTTTACAGCATTTCTACCCTTGGTACGAAGACGCCTTGGGCGGCGTCTTGCCCTTCAGCACCTTGTGGTAGTAGTCATAGGTCAACGGAGTCTCGCCGCTCAGACGCTCGGCATCTTCGACCTCGCCAATAAAGAGCAGGTGTGTGCCCACGTCAACAGTGTCGATCAAACGGCAGCTAAACAGGGCCGCCGCGTGCTCGGGCACATAGGGCATGCCCAGAGCCGTCTCGCGGGTCTCGTATTTGGCAAATTTGTCATAGTCGCTGCTGGTGCGAAACCCAAAGTTGCCAATGTAGAGCATATCGGCCGTCTGATCGATCACGGTCAGCGCAAAGGCCTTAGCAGACGCAATAACACCAGACGTGACATTTTCCTTGTTCACGGCAACCGAAATGCGCGGCGGCATGGACGTCACCTGCACCGCGGTGTTGATGATGCAGCCGGCACGCAGCCCGTCGGCCGCAGCACTCACCACATACAGGCCGCTCGGCATCGTAAAGAACGCAGTTTTGTCCATAACGACCACTCCCCTAACCCGGGTTGGAACCTCACGGAAGTATGTACCCACAAAAAGGCGGCACCCATACCGGACGCCACCTTTGAGACATAGGTGTCATAACCGTGAGGAACATGAGACGCCCGCAGTTGCGGTGAAATAGGGACTGAATAGCCCCTCAAACAGGCAAAACAGTCCGTATTCCACCGCAACTTATACAGAGCGCCTAGCGGTTGCGCTCCTTGAGGGCGCGGTCAATCTCGCGCTGAACGTCGCGCTTGGCCATGTCTTCGCGCTTGTCGTAGAGCTTTTTGCCGCGGCCCAGACCCAACAGCAACTTTACGCGGCCATCGGTATTAAAGTAGAGCTCCAAAGGCACCAGGGCATAGCCGCGGTTGCGCAGTTTGCCGTCAAGAAAATCAATCTCCTTGCGATGCAGCAGCAGACGGCGACGACGATCGGGGTCACGGTTCCACACGCCACCGTGGCTGTAAGGGTGAATGTGCAGGCCCACCAGCCAGCACTCGCCGCCGCGAATCAGCGCAAAGGTGTCAGTGATCTGACAGGCGCGCTCGCGAATCGACTTGACCTCGGTACCGCTCAGCTCAATGCCGCATTCGAACGTCTCGTCGATAAAGTACTCGTGATGCGCCGAGCGATTCTTGGAGATGAGCTTGCGTTCGCGCTTACTGGGCATCGCCGGCCTCCTTGACGCCGTCGGCTCCCTTGTCGGCGCCTGCGCGCTTTGCCTGGCGCTCGGCGTTGAGCTCGGCATCGCTCTCGCGCACCAGCTTAATGATCGCCGCACATGCCTCCTCGCCCACCAGGTCGCGGGCACGGACCGTCAGGCGCGTCGCTTCCTGCTTGTCGCCGTCGCTTGCAGCATCGGTCGCACACATGATCAGGCAGATGGCAATCTCGGCCGAAGGCGAGGTCGGCACGCCTTGCAGGCTCAGCTCGCCCATCACGTGGTCGTCGCTCTCATCGGCGGCATCCGGATAGGCAGTATGGATCTTGTTGAGCAGGCGCGTCGTATGCGCGTCGCCAGGGGCCAAGCGCAGCGCCAGACGCGCGCAGCCCACAGCCGCCGAGACGTTCTCGGTCTCGGGCTCAAGGAAATACTGGCCCAAGTTGGCGTAGGCGCGGGCGGCGCACTTGCCGTCGCTCGCACGCTCTAGCACCGAAAACGAAAGCGATGCCCACTCCTGCTTGTCCTCGAGCGCACGGAACAGCTCGGCCAGATCCAGGCGGTAGTTGCAGTTCATGGGGTCCCAGCGCACGGCCTGCATCAAGGCGTTGCGAGCACTCACATAATCCTGCTGGCGAATGTAGGCATACGCCATGTCGGAATACAGGCGATCAAAGGGCACCTCGACCTGCACCAGCTCGCGCGGATCCTTTTCCACGCGGCGGTAGGCCAGACGCTCAAACTTGCTATCGAAGCTAAAGTACTGGCGGTTCTCCTCCGTCTTGCACTCGGCATCGATATACTCCTCGGCGAGCTCAACCAGACGCTCCAACAGCGGCGTCGCCGTGGCCAGGTCGCCCTGCGCCAGATAGTTCTCGGCATACGTGATGTCTTGCAAGCTGATGGGCAGATCCATGGCTACTCCTCGATCTGAGCGAAACGCGGCAGACGCCGCATATACGGTCAATACACAAAACCCGGGTCTCTTGCGAGGCCCGGGCGTTCATTTTGTGGTAGCCCGTACCAGATTCGAACTGGTGATCTCCGCCTTGAGAGGGCGGCGTCCTAAACCGCTAGACGAACGGGCCATATGTAGCAAATGCAATGGCTGGGATGGAGGGAGTCGAACCCCCATTGACGGAACCAGAATCCGCTGTCCTGCCATTAGACGACATCCCAATGACTGCATCGCTGCGCTCGGCTGTGCCTTTGCGCAAGAAAGAAATATACGGGAAGTTCTACGGCGGCGCAAGCCCCATTTTTAACTTTTTTGAAAATCGGCCAAATTGGCCTAATTTCGTCCAACACGTGAAGGACCTGTGAAGCCGACCGCTGTACACGAAGGGCAAAACGCCGCGAGCGGTAGCCGTCAACCGTTGGCAGATTCTACCGTGAAAACGATAGCACCAGGCAACACAATCGAAGTATCAATAATCGCGTAGATATCGAGGCGCCATGGACGAAGAGCTTGATTACCTATGGGAGACCCTGGGCCTCGAGATCTCTGCTGACCTTTGGCCCGAACGGGACAAAATCCATCCCACACTGCGGCCCGCCATCACGGTGATGCAGGCAAGCTACCGCCGCGCCTCATTTTTGATCATGCGGACGTCATGGCATGCGGCGCTCCCCGACCTCAAGCGCATCCAGGCAAGCCTCGTCGAGCTGTCCGGCATGCCGACCGTCATATCCGAGACGCATCTGGGGCGACGACAGCGCGAACGCCTGCAGCAACAGCGGATTCCGTTCATCTGCCCCGGCATTCAGGCATATCTGCCCTTTATGGACGAAGAGTACTGGAGCGGCAAGCCCAACAAGCAAGTAAAGATCTACGACCCGCATAAGTGGGCACAGTTCGAGGACTGACCGGAGCGAACCCGCCGACGGAAAGCGCATCCCGGAATCTGCACTCAGAACGGGATGCACTTTCCGCAGTTGCTACAGCAGCGCCTCGGCCCAGGCCGCTTCCCTAAAGCCAGGAATCGCAAAATCATCGCCCACCAGCAGTGGGCGCTTAACCAGCATACCGTCGGTCGCCAGCAGCTCATAGCATTCCTGATCCGTCATCCCCGCGTCCAGGCGCGCCTTCAGGCCAAGCTCTCGATACTTCATGCCCGACGAATTAAAGAAGCGTCGCACCGGCAGCCCCGAATGAGCAATCCAGGTCGCAAGTTCCTCAGCCGAAGGATTATCTGTAACAATATCGCGATCGACGTACTCAACCCCATGCTCGTCCAACCAGGCCTTGGCCTTTTTACACGTCGAGCATTTGGGATATTCAACAAACAGTACGGTCATGAGAATCCTCCAAATATAGATCGGCCAATGCGAGCACGCGACAAACGTGGTGCATTCGCGCAATAGGGCAATTGTAGTCCATGCGCCACACGCTAAACGAACCGCACCCCAAAGCCTCGCTTAACAAACGGCAGCAACTCCATCGCCTCGGGCGCTATATGGCCTACAACGTTCATGCGCTCGTCACCGGGAAGATCGACCCGCGCAATCTCAAGCTCGCCTTCGTAGCGCCCATAGCCGCTATTGCTCACAGCGATCGACCCCGTCTTTCGCGGCAGACCTGCACCGGCATCCGTCGGCACGGAATCTGGCTTAAGCGACGTACGCGACTCCTGAGACCTAAAAATAAGGGCGCTCGAGTCAGGCCGATCGTGATGGACTTGACCCAACAAATAGGAGTATCCGGGGTCGAGCTGGCACGGCATGTCAACATACCCCGCGGAAATCTGGGCAAACTGCGCCCAACCCGCTTCGGAAAGATCGGGGTCGCCGACCAAAACAATGTCGCAATCGGCGCCATGTGCGAGCTCAAGCATGTTGAGGGCAACCTTTGACGCGCGACCGCGTTGCGCCTCAACCGTCGGCAATCCCTCGAATACCGGCCCACGAACGTTGGCATCGCCCGGCACAAAAGCCATGATTTCAAAGCCGAGCGCCGCAAGACGAAGATTCGTCCGAGCAACATCTTCAAGAGCTAAACCGGTATAAGGCTTGGGGTAAAAATTGTGGCAGGCGGCGAAACGAGTCACGTCGGCGCCGGCTTCTCGCCACGATGCGATTTCATCAGGACTCACCGTCGATGCATTGACCACAATGCGAAATACACCGGACAGCTCCGCGACCCGCTGGGCACTAAAGCCGTAATCCAGGCGCAGGTATTCCAGTCCCAGATCGCGCAAATCCTCCATGCGTTCAAGGCCCAGCAAATCGCACGTGCGCGGCCCCACATCGGCAATGAGCGCAATACCGCGAGCGGAAAGCAGCGACAGCACCTGGCGAACCTTATCGGCATATGCCGCTCCCCCATCCTCGGGAATATGCAGCGAGGTAAACGCATAGCGCGCACCCGCCGCGGCACCATGTTCAATCGTCCGCTCGATATCCTGCAGGGGACTGGAAAGATAGACAGAAATACCCGTTCTCACGCTTCGATTCTCCTTTAAAAAAGGCCGGCGGAGCAGTTAGCCCCGCCGGCACAACCATAGCATCAAGAGATCTGCGGCACGTCATGACGCTCGAATGACATAGCGCGCAGCATCAGGCTACTCGCCAAAGAACTCGTTGATCTTCTGCTCGTCGACGCCAAAGAACCACGTCAGGACAAAGCCGGCGGCATAGGCAAGCAGCATAGCGGCAACGTAGCCGAGCTGCTGGCCGGGAACGACGATCAGCAGGCCAAACAGACCGGAAACGCCCTGAGAAACCGTGCCGATGTGAAGCAGCGCCGCGAGCGCGCCGCCAAATCCGGCACCCAGGCAGGCCGTCACAAACGGGCGGACAAGCGGCAGCGTAACGGCATACATCAGAGGCTCGCCCACGCCCAGGATACCAACGGGGATGGACTCGGCGACGTACTTCTTGAGCTTGGCGTTCTTGGTCTTAAAGTACAGCGCCAGACCGGCACCGACCTGACCGCCGCCAGCCATCATAAGGATGGGCAGCAGGTAGTTGATGCCCTTGGTAGCGCCGTCGGGATCGTTGAGCATAGCGTGGATCGGCGTAAGTGCCTGATGCAGGCCAACGGACACCAGCGGCAAGAAGCCTGCCGACAGGATATAGCCGCCCAGAACGCCCAGCTTCTCAAAGATAAAGGTGAGGACGCTAAAGATCGCGGTCGTCAGCCAAGCGCCAACCGGCTGGATGACAAGCATCAAAGCAAAGGCGCCGATGATGAGCACCAGCAGCGGGGACAGGAACGTATCGAGCGCGTTGGGCATGACCTTGCGAATCTGACGCTCCATCCAGGCGAAAAATGCGCCTGCGATGAGAGCTGCGATCATGCCGCCCGCGGCGGGATTGTACTGTGCATTGGTGAGCGGCAGCAGAATAGCGGTGCTGGGATCGGCGGCGCCAGGCGCGAGCAGAGGCATAGCACTGTTAGCGATGCACATCATGCCGGCAATACCGCCCAACGCAGCGGAGCCACCAAACTCGCGCGCCGCGTTATAGCCCACCAAAATGGGCAGATAGGCAAAGAGGGCCCAGCCCATGGAGCGAATGCCCTGATACCACCACTCACCTGCAAGCGCACCGGCCGTCGAGACATTAATGACGTTGCAGATACCGTTGATAAGGCCAGCCGCAATAATGCCGGGAAGCAGGGCAACAAAGACATTGGAAATCTTCTTGAGGAAGGCCTGAACCGGCTTGGACTCGTACTTGGCCTTCTGCGCGGCCTTGTTTGTGGCCGCAGCGTCAACCACGCTCTCGTCAGCAACGCCTTTCGCAAGGCCGGTGAGCTTGGAGAATTCCTCGAGCACCTTATTCACCTTGCCCGGACCCAGCACGATCTGCATCGTGTCGTCCTCGACCAGGCCCATTACGCCATCGAGCGCCTTAATACCCTCCGTGTCGACGTTGCCCGTATCTTTGACGGTCACGCGCAGACGCGTCATGCACGCCGCGTTTGCCAGCACGTTGTCTTTACCGCCCAAAAGGTCCAGCAGCTTTTGAGCCAGCTCTTTGTTCGTCATAACTCCTCCTTGTATTGGGTATCTCTTCTTGATGTCATATCTGCTCACGCCGTGCACCTATTGGGCATCGGCATTGCTCTTCTCATGGCCACTCACCGCAGCACGGACATGGCCGCGCGCCCGCTCAAGAGCCACCGCAGCCTGCTCGGCATCGCAGCCCAGCAGCACCGAGACAATAGCGGTTTTAACGTGGCCGCCGGCATCTGCAAGTGCCCGAACAGCGCGCTCGCGTGTGCAGCCGGTTGCTTCCATCACGATGTTCTGGCCGCGCACCACCAGCTTTTCGTTCGTTTGCTGCACATCGACCATCAGGTTTTGGTATACCTTGCCGATCTTGACCATGGCACCGGTCGAAATCATATTGAGAATGAGCTTTTGGACCGTTCCCGCCTTGAGCCTCGTTGAGCCGGTAAGCACCTCGGGGCCGGGCACGGGCTCTATGGCAAGATCTGCGTCCTCCCCGATCCTCGACCCCTGGTTGCAGGCGATAGCAATGGTCTTGCACCCGGTTGCCTTGGCGCACGCGAGGCCGCCCACCACATAGGGGGTACGACCGCTTGCCGCCAAACCAACGACGAGATCCTTGGAGGAGAGCCCATGTTCCCGCAGGTCACTCGCGCCAAGTTCCTCGCTATCCTCGGCACCTTCGACAGCCTTGATAAACGCCCTCTCGCCTCCGGCAATGAGTCCGACAATCAGATCGGGCGATACGCCAAACGTGGGTGGGCACTCCGACGCGTCGAGCACGCCCAAACGACCGCTCGTGCCCGCGCCCATATAAAAGACGCGTCCGCCGCGCTCGAGCGCCTCGGCAGCCCAGTCGATTGCCGTGGCAACCTGGGGCAACACTTTCGTGACCGATTGGACGGCGCGAAGATCCTCATCGTTCATCGTCGTGACGATTTGCAGCGATGTCATCGTGTCGAGGTCCATTGACTTTTGATTTCGCTGTTCTGTCGTGAATTTTGTTAAATCGAGCATTTTGTTCACCTCATCTTTCCTGTTTCTCGATGTAGTTTTGCTTGATGACATGCGTCGCCCGTTCGTAATCGCTCGCAACGTAAGCAGCGTAGAGGGCATCGACAACCATAAGCTGAGCCATACGCGAGGCCATGGCACCGCTGCGGACCAAGGGCTCGCTTGCAGCAACGCCGAGCACGGCATCGGCCATGGTGGCAAGCTTGGACGATCCATCTACTTTGGTCACGGCCACAACGGGACAGTTGTGGCGTTGGGCCTCGGCGGTGCAGTCCAGTACTTCTTGCGTTAAGCCCGAGTAGCTAAAAGCAATGCCGATATCGCCTTCGTGCATGTTCTTGGCGCACAAGAGTTGGTCGTGCCAGTCATCGTACAGATGGCATTCCTTGTCGACACGCATGAGCTTTTGTGCCAGATCGTGTGCAACCAAGCGAGAAGCACCAATACCGAACAGATTGACCATGCGCGCCCGCTTAAGATAGGCTGCACATCGTTCCAAAACGGTGTAATCGAGTGTTCGCGCCGTCGCCTCGATCGTGCGCACGTTGCTTTTCATCACCTTCCCCACGATACGTTCGACGCTGTCATCAACGGAGATGTCCTCGAGGGCAACGTCCTTTCTGTCGCCCAGGAGCGCAAGTTCGGCAATCAGTTCGCGCTGGAACTCCTTGTAGCCCGCAAAACCCAAGCGCTTGCAAAAGCGCAAAATGCTCGAGGGCGAGGAGAACGTGGCATCGGCAAGACCGCGGACGGACAGCCCGACCACCTCATGCGGATGAGCACTCACGTATGCGATGACATTGCGCTCCGCCGGACTTGCGCTGAGCTCACGCTCGCGAAGCCTTAAAAGCAATCCGTTTGCCATCTCAAACACCTCCGTTGAGAAGAATTAAAGACCAACGAACGATTCGTACCGGATATAAACAGCTTTTACGGTACATTGTGCCGCATCATGGCGCACAAAGGGCGGGCATTCTACCACTCGCCCCTCAAATCCGACCGCTCGGAAATACGCGCGACACAAAATGATTCATCAAGGTCGCATTATTCGTAACAGGGTTGTTAACAGCGTCTCGCGTGGGCGCCAATGGGACGGGTCGTGCGCTTATCCAAGCACACCGCCGCCAACGAGGCAAACAGCCCAACAAAGAAGAACTCTACGGTATGGGCGACACGACGGATGTTGGTGCCCATCCATATGCGAACGGGGGCAAGCGGGTCGGGGTGGGCGGCGGCAGCCGCTGAGTCCGCATCCCCGGCTCCCCTACTCCGTCTCGTGCATCCAGCGATCGAAGGTCCCCACGCACACACCTAAACGCTTTGCCGCCTGACTCCGGGTAATATTGCCCGCCTCATAGATATCGCGCACTCGTTCAAATTGCGGAGGGCATGGCTTGCGGGGTCGACCAAAACGCACGCCGCGCGCCCGCGCCGCCGCGATTCCCTCCGCCTGACGACGGTGGATGTTCTCTCGTTCCACCTGCGCCACATAGCTCAACAACTGTAAAACGATATCGGCGATCAGCGTGCTGGTCACATCCGATCCGCCGCAATCTCTCGCACGCGTGTCGAGCAACGGCATGTCCAGCACAACGATGGCCGCACCAAGTTCCTTGGTTATACGACGCCATTCCTCGAGTATCTCGCTGTAGTTTCGGCCCAGCCGATCGATGGAAAGCACCACCAACACGTCGCCGGAAGCCAAGGCATGAAGCAATTCCCGATACTGTGGGCGATCAAAGTCCTTACCGCTCGCACGGTCGGCAAAGACATTCGCCGGCTCTACGCCATAGGCGCTCAGCGCATCCAACTGGCGATTCAAATTTTGATCGCGCGAGCTCACTCGCGCATACCCATATACCGTTGCCACAACATCCCCGCTCTCTCGTAAACCTGCCAAATAGGGACAGGTTTGTTTTGGTAGGTCCTATCTCCCAAAAGCATATGAAGAAGAGGCCGAGCTCATGGCAGGGTAATCAAGAGACACGCAAAGAGGGCGGCCCCGAAAGACCGCCCTCTACGCTCTGCCGATACTCACTCCGTGCCGGTTAATGAATGAGCTTAAAGTCCAAATGTCCGCGAGTAGTGTTGACGCGCGAGACCTCGATAATCACGCGCTGGCCCAACTCAAAACGACGCCCCGTGTCGGCACCCGTCAACGTGAGCGCGTCCTCATCAAACTCAAACCACTCGTTACCCAAGCTCTTAATGGAAACCAGCCCCTCGACCTGCGTCAGATCGAGACGCACGAATAGCCCCATGCTGCTGACCCACGAGACCGTTCCGGCATAGCGCTCGCCCAGGCGGTCCTCGTAGTACTGCGCAATCTTGATTTTTTGCGTCGCATGGCTGGCAGCGTCGGCCGCACGCTCGGCATCGCTGCACGCGCGACAGATTTGCGGCAGGATGCGCGGAAGCGACTCTCTGCCTTTTCCGATCAACCTCGGCGTACGCACCAAGGCGTCTTTTCCACCCAGCTGCTCGTATGCCAGCTGCAGCTTAAGCACGCGATGCACCACCAGATCGGGATAACGGCGAATGGGGCTTGTAAAGTGGCAGTAGCACGGCGCAGCGAGCGCAAAGTGGCCCTCGTTGCGAGGCTTATACAGCGCACGCTGCATGCTGCGCAAAAGGAGCGTGTTGACGAGCGGCGCGTTGGCCGTACCGGCTGCGGCATCAACCGCCGCCTGCAGCTCGTCGGGGCTTCCCAGAGCAATGCCTGCCGCGCGACGGTCATCGATGATACCCAGCTGTGCCAGCGCCACGGCGGCACCGTGCAGGCTGTCGGGACTGGGGTCGTCGTGCACGCGATAGCAGGCCTCGATATCGCGGTCGGCCAGCCACTCCGCCACGCACTCGTTGGCCAGCAGCATGGCTTCCTCAATCAGCGATGTGGCGCACGAGCGCTCACGGGCCACGATCTGCACGGGCACACCGTCCTCGTCCAACAGTGCACGGATCTCGGCCGTATCAAAGTCGACCGAACCGCGTGCGCGACGAATACGACGGCGAAGCTCGGCGAGCTCGTTGGCAGCTATGAGGAAATCCCCCAAATCGACGTTATAGCCGCGAGCGGTTTCCTCGCACGCAAGCCCGCGCTCGAGCGCTTCCTCGCGCGACGCTTCAACCGCGGCAACATCCTCGGCGGCACCCTCCAGCACCGAATACTCCACCGCACCGGCACGTACCAGCAGCGCCTCGGCGCCGTCGTAGTCCATGCGCACGCGCGAGCGGATCACGCTGGGATAGGGATCGTAATAGCGCACGCGACCCTGCGCGTCGAGCTCAATGTCGACGGTAAACGCCAGGCGGTCCTCGTCGGGACGCAGCGAGCACAAATCGTTCGACAGGCGCTCGGGCAACATGGGAAGCACGCGGTCGGCAAGGTACACCGACGTCGTGCGATGGCGGGCCTCCAGGTCGATATGCCCGTCCCAGGCAACATAATGCGAAACGTCGGCGATATGCACGCCCAGCTTATAGCCGCCCTCGGGCGTGCGCTCGAGCGAGATGGCATCGTCAAAGTCGCGCGCATCAACCGGGTCGATGGTGATGACAAAGCGATCGCGCAGGTCACGGCGAAGCGGGTCTTTAAGCGCTGCAGCCACATCGAGCGAAAGCGCCTCTGCCTCTGCCAGCGCCGCCTCGGGGTAGCTGTCGGTATAGCCATAGCGCGCCATAACATATTGGACGCCCAGATCGGGCGCATCGTCACCGCCGATACGGCGCTCAAGAGTCACCGTGCCTGACTCTAAGCGCGTCGGGTAGGTCAGAATGCGCGCGACGACGGCATCGCCAGGATGAACACCCAGGCGCTCCGCTGAAGTGTCCTCGGGCAAAATAAAGAAATCGGCCTTAAGGCGAGAATCGAGCGGCTCGATCACACCAAGCGGGCCGGCCGTCTGATACGTACCCACCACGCTGATGGCGGCACGCTCGATGACGCCCTCAATCACGGCACGACGATCCCCACGCGGTCCCGCCTTGATGCTTACGGCCACGGTATCGCCGTCCATAATCTCACGCTTACCGCGACCCATGACCTTGTAATCGCCGTTGTCGGTCACGACATAAGCGCTGTGCTCATGGAGCTGCACGCGGCCAGTCATGCTCGGACGACGATCGCTGCGCACCGGCCCGCGTTTATTGCGTGCGCTACGCTTATGTTTGTTATTGCGCCCCATGGCGCCTCCTTACTATCGATAGCCGTTTACACCCCAAGAGTCTACCCAAATGATCCCTAGGGGACAGCAGGATCGCGGATCACTCGAATCGACCGACCCCCTAAGTGATCCGTTTTCCTCCGTCCCCAGGGGATCAAAAAACGGGCCGCCCCCGGAAAGGGACGACCCGTTGCAGACGGCATATCCGCAGCGCTTACACGCGCAGATAACGGCGCATGGCGATGGCAGAGCCAAAGAGGCCGATGATCACGCCGACAAGAATCAGTGCGGCGTAGGTCACCAGATAGTACTGCATCGGCAGCGCAAACGACATCCAGCCGACACTCTCCTGCAGGCGAGGAACCATCAGATTGCGCAGCAGCTCCAAAACACCGATGGAAAGCAGCGAGCCCAGAATGGCCTGAAGCACGCCCTCGGTAATGAACGGCCCGCGAATGAAGCCGTTGCTGGCGCCCACCAGGCGCATAATCGCAATCTCGCGACGACGCGCCGTGATGGACAGGCGAATCGTGTTGTTGATAAAGATGAACGCGATAAAGGTCAGCAGGCCGACGAGCACCACGGCGGCGATACGGATGTAGTTGGTCACCTGGAACAGGCGGCTCACTTCCTCCTGGCCATACAGCACGCTCGCGTTGACGTCGCCGTCGTCCGCGATCTTTTGGAAGTCGGCGTTCTTCTTGAGCTTCTTGGCAGTGCTCTCGACCTGAGACGGATCGTCCATCTCAATCGCAAACGAGGCGGGCAGCGGATTCTGGCCGTCGAGCGCGCTCATGGTGGCGTCGGCGTTGCCCGACATCTTGCTCGTGTACTCGGCCAGCGCGTCGTCCTTGTCCTTATAGGTCACGGACTTGACGTTGCTCCACGTCTTGAGCTCGGCCTCAAAGGCCTGGACGTCTGCCTGATCGGCGTCATCGCTAATAAAGGCATTGATGACAACCTGATCCTCGACGGTACCGATCACGGAGTTCAGCATCGCGGAACCCATAATGAACAGGCCGATGATAAACAGCGAAAGGAAGATCGTGATGACGGCGCCGAGCGAGGTGGTCCAGTTACGGAAGAAGTGGCTGATAGCCTCTTTGAGCGAATAGCCCACGTTAGTTGGTGCCATAGTTGCCGTAACCTCCCCTCTCCTGGTCGCGGATTACGTGGCCGCCCTCGAGGGCGATCACGCGACGGTGCATGCTATCGACCATCTCGCGGTCGTGCGTGGCGACGATCACGGTGGTGCCGGTACGGTTAATGCGCTCGAGCAGCTTCATGATGCCCAGCGAAATCGCGGGGTCGAGGTTGCCCGTGGGCTCGTCGCAAATAAGCAGCGGCGGACGGTTGACCATAGCGCGGGCAACGGCGACACGCTGCTGCTCGCCACCGGACAGCTGATCGGGCAGAGAGTCCATCTGATCGGCCAGACCGACCAGGCGAAGCACCTCGGGCACCTGGCTGCGAATGACGCCCTTGGGCTTGCCGATGCACTGCAGGGCAAACGCCACGTTTTCGTAGGCGGTCTTCTGCGGCAGGAGCTTAAAGTCCTGGAACACGGCACCGATCTGGCGACGCAAGAACGGAACTTTGCGGTTCTTGATCTTCATGAGGTCCTGGCCGGCGACCAAAATGCGGCCGCTCGTCGGCTTGACGTCGCGGTTGAGCGTCGAAAGCAGCGTGGTCTTACCCGAGCCGGAGTGACCGACCAGGAAGACAAACTCACCAGGATAGATCTCGATGTTGATGTCGTCGAGCGCGGGCTTGTTGGGCTGTGCCGGGTAGATTTTGGTGACGTGCTCCATGAGGATGACGGGCTCGACACCGGCCTGCTTGGCCATCTTCTTGCGGCTGGCCTGCGGATCGATGGGCGCAAACACCGACGTAAAGTCGGGGTTGTTGAGCGCATTGTCGAGGCTTGCGACCTCGGCGGCCTGATCGCTCTCGACTACGGGAGCCGCGGGCTGCGTAGGATCGGGAATACCGGCAAAAAGACCGGACTGCGCAGGCTGTGGCGCCGGAGTCGCAGGAGCCATGGGGTCGGGAATACCGGCCATGACAGGTTGCGGCGCGACAGCGTCCGCCTGGGGCTGATCCACGCGAGCGGTCACCTTCTGCACGGGCTCAAAACCCGCGGCCTCGGAAAGCTCGACATCATTGGTGGGATTGTAGGCAAAGGGATCTGATGCCGGCTGTGCCTGATCTGCCGGCTGTGCGGGGATCGGGCTAAACAGCTGATCCTCTGAATCCGGGGTGGCGAAACGAGTGCCCGCGGCGCCTGGCTGCGTCTTGGGGGCGTCATCGCCCGCACCGGAGGTACGGAAGTGGTTACCCACTGGTGCTCCTTATCGTCGTGCGTTTAAACTACATGAGCGCTTTGTATTTTAGCAGCATTAGCTTCGCTGCACATAAGAAGCATGGCGGGGTTTTGGTCCCACCGGCCGCGCGCAGGGTTACCTCCCAAATCGTCCTCGGACATGTCGGAGCCCCCGCTGCGCACTACGTGCGGCGGGGGCTCCTCCGTCCTGCGGAAAGATTTGGGAGGTAACCCTGCGCACGGCCTGCGGCTACTAAGGGGCCGCCGCGTTTATCTTAGGGTGCCACATCACCATGCTGGGTGGGCTGAGTGGCACTTTGCTGATATGGGCCCTTTTCCCGGTAGAGACTTTTGCTTGACGCGTTTTTGATTTGATTGTTGCGCAACTCGAATTTGGATTGTCGATTTACAGTGGCCTCGATGGGAACACCTATGGTTGTGGGGGCCAGTATGAATTGTCCTTATTGTGGAGCTGAGTTGCGCGATGGCGTGGGGTACTGCACAGCGTGCGGGGCTGCCGTCAATGGCATCTCTGCTGATTCTGAGCTTCGGGTAAAGCCTCGGAACCACGTTGCGGCCATCCTTACCTGCATGCTGGTAATTGGCATTGTCGGCGGTAGCTGTATGGGCCTTCATCTGCGGCAGGTGTTGTCGCACTTCGTATCCGCCCATTCGGAGCACGCCATTGTGCTGGATGTCGCGGCTGCGGGCTGGGACACCGATAACGGGGCATCGCGCGTTCCGATACATATTACGGGCAAGACCATCGACGGAATAACGGTCGACAGGATTGAGTTCGTCGCCTCCGATGGCTCTGGCATCAATCTCATACAAGGTGTCTACACGCTCGAGGCAGCAGGTTCCCCTATCGCTGCGGATGGCACGATCTATCAAATTCCATGCACGAGTGCCACACTCGTCCTCGATGATGCCTTTGCCATGGGTGAAACGATCGATCTGGCCGAGCTTGCAGAACAGGATTCGATTCTCGCCTTCTGCCCCATTGATGCCGCCGATGTGACCAATGACGAAATCTATGATGCCGCCCTACTCGCCATGACATATAAAGGCGACGACGCCCCCGATGTTGCCGCACTGTGCCAAGCGGCAATCGGTCGACGTGGCGGCGCCAACACAAGCGGGAACGCCTTCGAAAGTTGCGGTGAAATACGGATTAGTTGAGCCTTTAGGCTGGCAAAACAGTCCTTATTTCACCGCAACTGAAACAGGGGCGCTCTCCAAGAGAGCGCCCCTGCCGGGTTTCCATAGTACTGGCGAAGCAGTTTTATAGTTCTGGCGAAGCAGTCCTTGAGATCCGCCTTGCCTTATGCCAAGAACTCCTTGGTGGTCGCCACGATGTTGGCGGCGTCCAGGCCGTACTTGTGCAGGAGCTCGGCACCCGGGCCGGACTCGCCGAACGTGTCGTTGACGCCGATCTTCTTGAGCGGCGTCGGGCACTGCTCGCACAGGACGTCGGCAACGGCGCTGCCCAGGCCACCGATCACGGAGTGCTCCTCGACGGTCACGACGTGACCGGTCTTGGTAGCGCTCTTAACGACCAGGTCGGCGTCGATGGGCTTGATGGTGTGACTGTTGATGACCTCGGCGTCGATACCCTCGGCAGCGAGCTGCTCGGCGGCCTCGAGGGCCTCGCCGACCATCAGACCGCAGGCAATGATGGTAACGTCGGCGCCCTCGCGCATGACGATGCCGCGGCCCAACTCGAACTTGTAGGTCTCGGGGTCGTTGATGACCGGCGAGGCCAGGCGGGCAAAGCGCATGTACACGGGACCGTCGCACTCGTAGGCGGCGCGCGTCACGGCGCGGGCCTCGACGTCATCGGCGGGAACGATGACGGTCATGCCGGGAATGACGCGCATCAGGGCGATATCCTCGCAGCACTGGTGCGTGGCGCCGTCCTCGCCCACCGAGATACCGGCGTGCGTGGCGCCGATCTTGACGTTGAGATGCGGGTAGCCAATGGAGTTGCGGACCTGCTCAAAGGCGCGGCCGGCGGCAAACATGGCAAAGGTGCTCGCGAAGGCAACGCGGCCGGTGGTTGCGATACCGGCGGCAACGCCCATCAGGTTGCTCTCGGCAATGCCCACATCGAAGAAGCGGTCGGGGCAGGCTGCCTTAAACTTACCGGTCTGCGTGGCGGCGGCCAGGTCGGCGTCGAGGACCACAAAGTCATCGTGCTCGTTGGCGAGCTCGACGAGGGCCTCGCCGTAGCTTACGCGCGTGGCGATTTTCTTGACGTCTGCCATCCTAGAGCTCCTCTCCGGCGGCCGTGAGCTCTGCCATGGCCTGCTCAAACTGTTCATCGTTGGGGGCCTTACCGTGCCAACCCACCTGGTTCTCCATAAAGGAGACGCCCTTGCCCTTTGTGGTCTCGGCGATAATGGCAGTAGGCTGACCCTTGGTGGCGCGGGCCTCGGCAAAGGCGGCGCGGATCTGATCGAAGTCGTTGCCGTCGGCAAGCTCCACCACGTGGAACTTAAAGGCGCGGAACTTGTCTGCCAGCGGCATGGGGTCGTTGACCTCCTCGACGGGGCCATCGATCTGCAGACCGTTGTGGTCGACGATCACGCAGAGGTTGTCGAGCTGCTGGTTGCCGGCAAACATGGCGGCCTCCCAGACCTGGCCTTCCTCGCTCTCACCATCGCCCAGCAGGGCGTACGTGCGGTAAGTATCGCCCCAGTGCTTAGCGGCAACGGCCATGCCCACGGCGGCGGAAATGCCCTGGCCGAGCGAGCCGGTGGACATGTCGACGCCCGGGGTGTCGTTCATGTTGGGGTGACCCTGCAGGTGACTGCCGATATGGCGCAGTGTCTCGAGGTCCTCCTTGGGGAAGAACCCGCGCTCGGCGAGCACGGCGTACAGGCCCGGAGCGCAATGGCCCTTGGAAAGCACAAAACGGTCGCGATCGGCCTTGCGGGGATCGGCCGGGTCGACGTTCATTTCCTCAAAGTACAGATAGGTCATGATGTCGGCAGCGCCGAGCGAACCGCCCGGATGGCCGGACTTGGCAGCGTGCACGCCGGTGACGATGCCCTTCCTTACCTCGTTGGCAACCTTTTTGAGCTCTTCGTCGCTCATTGTGCCTTCCTTTCATCCTCATTAGACAAAATGCGCACGGCGCCGAAGGTAATCCCAACACAGCCGCAATGCACGTACGTCATTCATTATGCTGGAAACCGATGGCTTTACCAGAGTTTTTATCATTATTTGAACAATTTAGCAGGCAGAACCGCTGATGAAACGGTTTATCAATGTGAACGTCTTTTGGATGCGGTGGCTACCTCTCGCCCCGGAACAAAAATGATCCGCAAACCGAAATTCAGCCTACGCGTTAATATCCTTGAATCCCTCACCGAAGGCTTCCGTAACGTCGGCGACCGTCACAATTGCGCGAGGATCGCGCTCACGCACGATCGTTTTGAGGGTGTTGAGCTCTCGACGGCTAACGATCACCATGATCACCGGCTTCTCGACGCCCGAATACATACCAGTCGCCTTTAATTTGGTGCAGCCGCGTCCCAGACCATACATGATGTCGGCCGCGATATCGGGAAAATTCTCCGAGATGATAAGTACCATACGGCGCTTATTGCCGCCATCGACCACAGCATCGATCACATAACCGCTAATGACCATCGAAAGGCCTGCATACAGCGCGTTTTCGACCGAGAATACCGGGGCCGAGAGCGCGCACACGGCAACGTCGATCGCCATGACGGTCGAGCCCACCGGCAGCGAGGTGTTACGCGAGATGATTTGGCCAATCGTGTCCGAGCCGCCGGTGTTGGCGCCGGCGCGCAACACCATGCCGTAACCGATGCCCGTGATAATGCCGCCCCACATAGCGGGAAGCATCAGGTCCGCATGTGCCAGAGGCGCTACAAACGGGGCAAACAGATCGGTAAAGAAGCCCAGCAGCACAAAGCCCGTCGCCGTCTGCACTACATAGAACATGCCGCCCTCGCGCATAACGATCAGCAGCAGCAAGGCATTCATCACGATGGTCTGGATACCGACGGGAAGCGACACGCCTCGCGCTGCGCCGACCGCCTGGATAATCGTCGCAAGGCCCGTAACGCCACCGGCTGCAAGACCGTTGGGAATCAAAAACAGGTCGGTCGCGATGGCGGCCAAGGCACACCCCAACATGATCTGGGGCAGATCGTGAAAGAAGTTCATCGAAAGAATGCGCTTGATGTCCAGACGATACGCCATGCTGCCTCCTTCAAAAAAGCGCACCCCATCGGATGCGCTTTGGACTTCTTCTTGTATTCGATTCTACCGATTCGCCGGACAAAAACCACCCCTGTGCAGGGTATATTCTGGATACAAAACCACCCTGCTTGGAAAGCCTTGGCCCATTCCCACATAAACTGAGCGGTTTAGGCAGACGGGGCCTCCGCGTCAGCGTTGCCGGTAGCCCAACGGTGATAGCCAATCACAAACGAATCCAGGTCGCCGTCGTCAAGAACTGCCTCGACGTTGCTGGTCTCCACGCCCGTGCGCAGGTCCTTAACCATCTGGTACGGGTAGAGCACGTAGCTGCGGATCTGGTTGCCAAAACCAATTGTGGTCTTGGGTCCGCGAATCTCATCCAGGGCCTCGGCGCGCTTTTCGAGCTCAATCTCGTACAGGCGGGCCTTGAGGATCTGCATGCACGCGGCCTTGTTTTGAATCTGGCTGCGCTCGTTTTGACACGTGACCACGATACCGCTGGGGAAATGCGTTACGCGCACGGCGGAGTCGGTGGTGTTGACACCCTGGCCGCCCGGGCCGCTTGCATGGTACACGTCGACGCGAATGTCATCGGGGCTAATCTCGATATCGATATCGTCGGGCAGCACCGGAATGACCTCGACGCCGGCAAACGTAGTCTGGCGGCGCTTCTTGTCGTCGGTGGGGCTAATGCGCACCAGGCGGTGAACACCGGCCTCGGCACGAAGCATGCCAAAGGCATCCTTGCCTTCGACGGTAAAGGTCGCGCGATCGATGCCGATAACCTCGGCCGCGGGGCAATCGTTGATGGTGACCTTCCAACCGCGGCGCTGGCAGTACTTCATGTACATCTTAAAGAGCATGAAGGTCCAATCCTGGGCCTCCAAGCCACCCTGCCCGGGCTTGATGGTCACAATTGCGTCGCCGTGATCGAACTCGCCGGTAAACCAGCTCGCAAGCTCAAGCTCGTCGATGGCGCGGGAAAGCCGCTCCGCCGTGGCGGCAGCCTCCTCACGCAGCGCGGCAGCATCGGGGTCATCGCCCATTTCCTCGGCAAGCTCCAGCGCGGCGCGAGCATCGGAAAGCTCACCGCGCGCCGTATCCACGGCGGCGATGTCCTCCTTGGCGCGTGCAATCTCCTCCATCGTGGCGCGAGCGGCATCGGCATCGTCCCAAAAGCCCGGGGCGACGCTTTTGGCCTCGAGCTCCGCCACGCGGGCGCGCTTCTCGTCCAAATGGAGATACGACTCGACCTCGCCGAGTCGGTCCGCAAACGCGTCCAACTCGGCGGGAGTTACCTCTAGAGTCTCGGCCATTAACGATTCCTGCCGTGGCAGTACTTAAACTTCTTACCGCTACCGCAAGGGCACAGGTCGTTGCGGCCCACGTTGACATAGGGGTCATCGCTCTCGGACTTGCGATAGGTCGTCACCTTGCCACCGTTGTTAACGGCAGCCGGACCACCCTGGACGGCGGTGCGGGCCTGCACCTGAGCCTGCTTGCGCAGTACCGAATCGCTGTTGTCGCCATCGACCTCGGCGGGACCAGAGAAGCGCGCACCCTTAAGGGCGGGGTCCTCCTTGTGCTCCACAGCCTGCGGGGCAGCTTTGAGCTCAATGCGCAGAACAGTGCGCAGGTAATCCTCGTACATGGTATCGACGAGTATCTGGAACGCACCGTAGGCCTCGGTCTTGTACTCAACCAGCGGGTCGCGCTGGCCAAAGCCGCGCAGGCCGATACCGGTCTTGAGGTAGTCCATTTCCTGCAGGTAGTTCATCCAACGCGTATCGATGACGCGCAGCATGACCTGGGTATTGAGCTCGCGCATCAGGTCCTCGCCCAGACGCTCGGCCTTCATGTTGTAGCACTTCTCAACATAAGCCAAGACATCGGCGGCCAGGGCCTCAAAGTCCTCGTCGGGGAACTGAGGGGTATCGATATGCCCGGTCAGCTCGACGACCCATTTGCGCAGACCCTCAAGATCGCGCTCGCCCTCGTGGCTGTCCTTGGTGCAGAACTCCTGAACACAGCGGTACACGGTATCGTGCATGACCTCGGTGATGTGGTCGGTCAGGTCCTTGCCGTCCAGAATCTTGTTGCGCTCGGCGTAGATGACCTGGCGCTGCTTGTTCATGACGTCGTCGTACTCAAGAACGCTCTTACGCATGGAGAAGTTGATGCTCTCGACCTTGTGCTGGGCATTCTCGACGGCCTTGGAAATGATCTTGTGCTGGATGGGCATGTCGTCGCCCATGTCGGCCGTGACCATCATCTT
Source organism: uncultured Collinsella sp. (assembly GCA_902475615.1). Lineage (GTDB taxonomy): Bacteria > Actinomycetota > Coriobacteriia > Coriobacteriales > Coriobacteriaceae > Collinsella. The sequence continues at coordinate 421,452 of CABSAD010000001.1, forward strand.
GGAGACGCGGTCCATCCTGTCGCCGCCGAACAGGCGCATGAGGTCATCCTCGAGTGACAGGTAGAACTGGGTCTCGCCCGGATCGCCCTGACGACCGGAACGGCCACGCAGCTGGTTGTCGATACGGCGGGACTCATGGCGCTCGGTGCCGATAACGGTCAGGCCGCCGGCGGCAAGCACGCGCTCGCGCTCGGCCTTGCAGGTCTCCTTGGCCTCGGCGTTAAACTGCTCGAGCTGCTCGGGCGTCACGTCCTCCATGGTCAGGCCCTCGTGCTCCAGGCGCTCGCGCACCAGCTCGTCGGGGTTGCCGCCCAGCAAGATGTCTGTACCACGGCCGGCCATGTTGGTAGCGATGGTCACGGCGCCATAGCGACCAGCCTGGGCCACGATATGGGCCTCGCGCTCGTGGTGCTTGGCGTTGAGGACCTCGTGCGCGATACCGCGCTTAGTGAGGGCGGCGGACAGTTTCTCGGAGCTCTCGATGGAGACGGTGCCCACCAGGACCGGCTGGCCCTTGGCGTGACGACGCTCAACGTCGTCGGCAACGGCGTTGTACTTGGCCTGGATGGTGCGGTAGACCAGGTCCTCGTGGTCAACACGCTGCACGGGCTTGTTGGGGGGAATGACCTCGACGGGCAGCTTATAGATCTCGCGGAACTCGGCGTCCTCGGTGAGCGCCGTACCGGTCATGCCGGAGAGCTTGTCATACAGACGGAAGTAGTTCTGCAGGGTGATGGTGGCAAGGGTCTGGTTCTCCTCGCGCACGAGCACGCCCTCTTTGGCCTCGATGGCCTGATGCAGGCCCTCGGAGTAGCGGCGGCCCTCCATGATACGACCGGTGAACTCATCGACGATCTTAACCTCGCCGTTGGTGACCACGTACTGCTTGTCGCGGTGGAACATGTACTGGGCCTTCAGCGCCTGCTGCAGGTGGTTGACCAGCTGGCCGGAGAGATCGGCATAGATGTCATCGATACCCAGGCGGCGCTCAATCTTCTTAAGGCCGCGCTCGGTGGCGGCAATGGTGTGCTTGGCCTCATCCATGACATAGTCGCCCGTGGGCTCCACGTCCTCGGTGGCGGTGAGCATGTCGTGCGAGACGTCCTCGCCGCGCTCAAGGCCGCGCACGGCGCGCGCGAAGTCCTTGTAGGTGCTGGCGGACTTGGTGCCGGCGCCCGAGATGATGAGCGGGGTACGCGCCTCGTCGATCAGGATGGAGTCGACCTCGTCGACGATGGCGTAGTTGTGGCCGCGCTGCACACGCTGCTCGGGACGGGTAACCATGTTATCGCGCAGGTAATCGAAACCGAACTCGGAGTTGGTGCCATAGGTGACATCGGCCTGGTAGGCCGGGCGCTTAAGCTCGAGCGGCATGTTGTTCTGCAGCAGACCGACGGTCATGCCCAGGTACTTGTAGATGCGGCCCATCCACTCGGAGTCGCGCTTGGCCAAGTAGTCGTTGACGGTGACGACGTGCACGCCCTTACCGGCGATAGCGTTGAGATAGCCGGCCAGCGTGGAGACGAGGGTCTTGCCTTCGCCGGTCTTCATCTCGGCGATGTGGCCCTCGTGCAGCGCCATGGCGCCGATGAGCTGTACATCAAAGTGACGCATGCCCATGGTGCGCTTGGAAGCTTCGCGCACGGTGGCAAAGGCCTCGGGGAGCATGTCGTCGAGCGACTCGCCGTTGGCGTAGCGCTCACGGAACTTATCGGTCTGGGCGCGGAGCTCCTCCTCGGTCATCTTCTCAAACTGGGGCTCAAGACCGTTGATCTTGTCGACGATCTTGTAGTAGCGCTTCAGGTCCTTATCAGATCCAAAGGACAGCAACTTTGACATGAATCCCATGTGGTTTTCCTTTTTGGCCATCGCCCGCGGCATGAAACCTTGGACGAGTTAAACACAGATATTTGTACTTTAGCCAAACAAGGCGTCGCCTATGCGGTCGACACGCTCGACCACGTAATAACTACGACCAACCTGCTAAAAAGAGACTGGTTTATTTTGGCAGCTTTTTTCTTGGAAAACGCCGTCTCTCTGCCATTTGGTGCAAACCAACCTGTTCCCTTCGCACCAACCTGGTGCAATGGGGACAGGTTGGTTTGCACCAATAAAAAGATAAGGGCCGCGCACCCAAATGGATGCGCGGCCCTTTTGCCATGAATGCGAGTGTTTCCGCGGCGAGCTATTTACTCAGCAGCCTCGGTGGTCTCGGCCTCGGCAGCGGCCTCCTCGACGGGAGCCTCTGCGGGAGCCTCGGCGGCCTGCTTGGCAGCCTCCTCGGCAAACTTAGCAGCACGCTTGGCCTTCTCGGCAGCCTTAGCCTCAGCGGCGGCCTTGCGAGCGGCCTCGGCCTCAGCAGCCTTGGCAGCCTTGGCAGCCTTGGCCTCCTCGGCCTTCTTGAGCTGGGCGGCAGCGGCGCCACCGAACTTGTCGGCGAAGCGCTGGACGCGTCCACCGGTGTCGACGAACTTCTGCTGGCCGGTGTAGAACGGGTGGCACTCGTTGCAAAGCTCAACCTTCATCTCGGACACGGTAGCGTGCGTCTTGAAGGTGTTGCCGCAGGAGCACGTCACCGTGCACTCGACATACTGGGGATGGATACCCTGCTTCATGGTAGGACTCCTTATTGGTCAGGCGCTGGTTACCGATCAGCGCATAAGGCGTCTTGGTTTCCGACCAAGACAACAAACTCGGCTATGGTACCACGGCGCCGCGTGTCCCACAAAAGGTTCACGGTCTTTGCGTTGTGCATCGCGCCCAAGGCACGGCAGACGACACGACGAATCGCGGCAAACGGGCGCCTTTGCCCCTTCTCCCATGTTGCAGACGTGTAACGCCGCAGCAAAGGTGCCCTTTTTTGCGCCAGACAGGTACAATGATGAACACTGTACCGTAGCGGAGCGCCCCCGCGCGCCGCCAACACGCGAAAGGGTTTCCCATGGCCGAGATCTCGTCCTCCCGCATCGTCATCACCGTCCTTGGCAAGAACCGCCCCGGTATCGTCGCCGGCGTCACCCGTGTTCTGGGCGAGGCCAACGTCGACATCCGCGACATCACGCAGTCCATTATCGAGGACATCTTCACCATGACCATGCTGGCCGACACCGCCGAGTCCAAGCTCGACTTCGCCGAGCTGCAGAAGGCCCTGGCCGAGGCCGGCGAGCTTTCGGGCGTCAACGTGTCCATTCAGCGCGAGGACGTCTTTAACTTTATGTACCGCCTGTAGCGAACAAGCCGCTCGGGGCAGCTTGACGTCATATCGTCCAAGCGCGCGGCCCCAAAGCGGACCGGAGAGGAGCGCGCATGGCCTACGACGCCAAGAAAATCTACTACCGCTTCGACGATCACCTGAGCCGCCTGGTTCTGGATTACGAGGCGAGCCGTCAGATTTCGCCCGAAAGCGAAAACCTCTACCACGGCCTGCCAACCGCCCCGTACGACGAGGACCTGTTCGTAGAGCACAACGTCAAGCGCGGCCTGCGCAATGCCGACGGCTCGGGCGTGGTCGCGGGTCTCACCCGTATCTCGGATGTGCATGGCTACAACAAGGTCGACGGAAAGGTCGTGCCCGATCAGGGCAAACTCACGCTTCGTGGCTACAGCATCGAGGACCTGGTCAACAACGCCCAGGCCGAGGATCGCTATGGCTACGAAGAGGTCGCCTACCTGCTCATCACGGGCTCACTGCCCACCAAAGAGGAGCTCGACGGTTTTTGCGGACGCCTGGGTGCTTTTAGGCATCTGAGCGACGAATACGTCCGCGAGTTCCCCATGACCACGGTGTCGTCGAGCATCATGAATGTGCTTCAGCGCGCCGTGCTGCTGCTCTACGCCTTCGACGCCGAGCCCGACGCCATTACACCCGAGCACGAAATCGACGTCGCCATCTCCATGCTCGCCCGTCTCCCCCGCATCGCCGCCTTCGCGCATATGGCCTCGGTCGCCAAGCGCCGCGGCTCCGAGGTTCATGTACCGCATCCCACGCCCGGTCTCTCCACCGCCGAGACCATCCTGCAGGTGTTGCGCGGCGGCATGGCATTCACCCGCGACGAAGCCATGCTGCTCGACGTGATGCTCATGCTGCATGCCGAGCACGGCGGCGGCAACAACTCCACGTTTGCCTGCCGCGTACTATCCTCCTCGGCCACCGATCCGTATTCCGCCTACGCCGCGGCTATCGGCTCGCTCAAGGGCCCGCGCCACGGCGGCGCCAACGCCAAGGTCGTGTCCATGCACGAGGACATCCGTGCGCATGTCTCCAATTGGGAGGACGAGGACGAGGTCGCAGCCTACCTGGGCAAGATTCTCGACAAGCAGGCCTTCGACGGCACGGGTCTCATCTACGGCATGGGCCACGCCGTCTACACGCTCAGCGACCCGCGCGCCGAGGTCTGCCGCCACTACGCACGCACACTTGCCGCCAAGAAGGACCTGGGCGATGAGTTCGCGCTCATCGAGCGCATCGAGCGCCTGGCACCGCAGGTGATGCGCGACCACGGCATGACCAAGCCTATCTGCGCCAACATCGACCTGTACACAGGCTTTATCTACAAGATGCTCGGCGTACCCGAGACGCTTTTTACGCCGCTATTCGCCGTCGCCCGCATGGCCGGCTGGTCGGCACACCGCATGGAAGAGCTCTTCTGCGCGCACCGTATTATTCGCCCGGCCTATCGTCCGGTGATCGAGCCGCTGGAGTACAAGCCGCTCGCCGACCGCTAGGACGCAGACCGTTATAGAACTCGAGCGTGGTCAGGGCATCACCGCCCTCGGCCACGCTTTTTATGCCAGCAGAAAGGGCTGCATCGAATGATTGTTTTTTCCGATATGGATGGAACACTGTTGACGAGTGACAAGCAGATGAGCGACGCCACCTGGGCGATGCTCGACGAGCTCGCACGTCGCGGCATTGAGTTTGTACCGTGCACGGGACGTCCGCTGTCGGGCATCTTTGAGCCCATCCTCGCCCATCCCGCCGTGCACTATGCCGTCTGTGCCAATGGCGCCAGCGTCTGGCAGCTCGACGACGATGTGCCCACCGATACCTCGCGCGCAACGCGCATCTTGAGCCGACCGCTCGATTGCGGCATTGCCCATCGCATCCACCGCATCGCCGCCGGCCACGATGTGACCTTCGATATCTTCGCGGACGGGCAGTGCTTCCTCCCCCGCTCGCTCTACACGCGCCTGGACGAATTCTGCGGCGGCGACCCCCACATCGCGGCTTCGCTCAAGCGCACACGAACACCGATCGACATGGATATCGACAGCAAGATCGACGAGGTCGAGACGCTCGAACGCATCGCCATGTACTGGCACGACCCGGCCGATCGCGACGCCATCGCGTCGGAGCTCGACACGCTCGGAGGCGTTGAGGTCACGCGTTCGTACGCCATGAATATCGAGGTCATGGGCGCGGGTGCCACCAAGGGAACGGCCCTCACGTGGCTCTGCGAGCACCTGGGCGAGCGTCTCGCCGACGCTTGGGCGTTCGGCGACAACATCAACGACATCCCCATGCTGCAGGCAGCGGGCCACGGCATGGCCATGATCAACGCCGAGCCCGAGGACCGCGAGGCCGCCGACGCCATCACCGAATACGACAACGACCACGACGGCGTCGCCCGCACCATCATGGCCGCCCTCGCCTAGCAGCATCAACCCGGCAGGGTAGCTAAGTAGTCGTTGGGGACACTCCTCGCGGGGCGCCGCAAAGACTGTCCCCGGCTGCCGACAGAAAGGGAACGTCCCCATCTGCCGGATTAGGCGAGGCTCTCCAGAACACGGCGGAGTTCCTGCTGGACAGCGTGGTCGCGGTTGCAGCCTACGACGCGATCGGCAACCGCTTTGAGCGCGGGGCGCGCGTTTTCCATCGCGCAGCCCGTGCCGACAAAGCGAATGATCTCGTAGTCGTTCATCGAGTCGCCAAACGCCATGATCTCATCGCGCCCAATGCCGTAATGCTCCGCGAGCTGCGCGATGCCCGAGGCCTTCGACACACCGGGCTGCATGGCATCGATCCACGCGTTGCCCGAAGGTGCAAAAGTAAAGAGCTGACCGAGTTCGCGCTGTAGCACGTACGCACTGTCCATAACGGCACAGTCATCGCAAAAGATACTCGCCTTGATGATATTTACGCTGGGATCGGGCAGTTCCCAAATGCGTTCGGCATTGGGAAGGTCCTTATCGACCTCGCGTACGAACTTGCACTCGTCATCGAGCAAGAAGGATTTGGTTCGGTCAAAGAGCGCAAGATGCAGATTGGGAAACGTCGCGACAGCCTGGGCGAGCCTTCGAATCGCCAGGTGCGAATACACCTCACGGTCTACCATTTTGCCGTCGGCGTAGACCTGGGCACCGTTAGCGGCGACAAAGTCCATCTTGTCGCGAACGGGCGCAAAGAACTCGCACAGGCGATCGTAGCGACGACCTGACGATGCGGCGAAATGCACGCCATGCTCGTGTAGCGCCAGAATCAGTTCGTAGGTCTCGGGAGGCACCTGGCTGTTTTCGTCAAGCAACGTGCCGTCCATATCGGATGCAATCAGTTTAAACATAGAAAAGCTCCCTTCGGGCTTGTTGGAATCGAACGTGTATCCAATTCCAACGTACCCAAAGGGAGCTCAGGTAAGACTCCGCGGGCGCAAACGTTACAAGGACCTGGCAAATAGCTCACGCGCACCAGGGGTCCCACATTCGCAGCGCCAGGCAACACGTCAAAGAGTGTCGCAGGCGACTAGACGTTTAAGAACGTCCCCGATGACTAGTCGGCGTAGGTGAAGGTCGTGACGTCGAACATGCCCTCGGGGCGGATGCGGAGCGTCGGGATCACCGGCAGGGGCAGGAAGATGATGCCCATGATGGGGTCGAGCGGCGGCTCAATACCCATGGCGCGCGCCTTGACCATAAAGTCGTCGTGCTGCGCGGCGACATCCTCGGCCGTGCCTTCGCTCATCAGGCCGCCGAGCGCCAGCGGAATGCGCGCCACGACCTCGCCGTTGCGCACCAGCACGTGACCGCCCTGGCCCACGGCCTCGACGGCAGTCATCATATCGGCGGCATTGTCGCCCACCACGCATACGTTGTGCGAGTCGTGACCGATCGTCGAGGCGATGGCACCGCCTGTAATGGTAAAGCCACGCACCCAGCCGCGACCAATGTGCTTGCCAACAAGACCCAGGCCCGCAGGGCCATCACCGTCGGCGCCCTCAGCCTGCAGTGACAAGCCGCGGCCGTGGCGCTCGATCAGCATAATGCGGCGCAGGCCCTCGTGGTTCTCGGGGCGAGCCATACCCGTGATGGCCTTACCCGGCACCACGTCGATCACGGCCTCGCCCGGCTTAAAGGCATAGTCGAACACGTCGAGCGATAGCTTCGGCAGCTTAACGGAAGCACGCAGCTCATCGGCAAGGGCCGCAACCTCGGCCATCTCGGGTGCAATCTCGCCCACAAAGGTACCGTCCTGCGCCACCAGGGCACCGGCGGCATACACGCGATGCGGAGCCGTGGCAAACGTCAGGTCGTTGAGTACCAGCAGGTCGGCACGCTTGCCCGGGGCGATGGCGCCACGCAGCTCGTGCGGGTCGCGGCAACCGTGGTCCAGGCCAAACGCCTCGGCCGTGGACAGGGACGCCATAGAGATAGCGACCACGGGGTCGATACCGGCCTCAATCGCCACGCGGCAGGCGTTATCGATCATGCCGGTCGCAAGCGCGTCGGAGGGAGCACGGTCGTCAGTCGCAAAGCAGCAACGGCGGGCACGGGCAGGGTTCTCCAGCAGCATCGGCGACAAGTTGGCCAGGTCGTGGCTACACGTACCTTCGCGCAGCATCACGTACATGCCGCGAGACAGCTTGTCGAGTGCCTCCTCGGGAATCGTCGACTCATGGTCAGCGATAATACCTGCTGCGGCATAGGCGTTGAGGTCCTTGCCGGCAACGAGCGGCGCGTGACCGTCAACCTGCTTGGACGGCGTCTGGTTGGCAGCGTCAATGCGAGCGCAGGTCTCGGGATCGGCCATAAAGACGCCCGGCAGGTTCATCATCTCGCCCAGGCCAAAGACATCGCCCGGATGCTCGGCAAAAAACGCCTGCATATCAGCAGCGGTGATGACGGCACCGGCCTGCTCGTCGGGCAGCGCGGGCACGCACGAGGGCATCATGTACTTGATGGAAATAGGAGCGCGACGACCGTCCTCGATCATAAAGCGCAGGCCGTCCAGGCCGGAAACATTAGCGATCTCGTGGCTGTCGGCAATAGCGGTGGTGGTACCGCGCGTCGCCGCCATGCGCGCATACTCGGCAGGGCGGATGTTCGAAGACTCGATATGCAAGTGTCCGTCAATAAAACCGGGGGCAAGATAGCGGCCCTGGCAATCGATGACCTCGGCAGCCTCATACGTACCGGCGGCATCGTCGCGACCATCGTAGAGCACACCGACGATCACGCCATCCTTGACGGCAACGCTACCGGGCGCCACGCGCTGGCCGTACACATCGACGATCTGCGCGTTGGCAAACAGCGTGTCAACGGGCACACGGCCCTCGGCGGCCTCGATCACAGATCTCATGACCTCAACGGACATACATACTCCTTTAACCGTAGAAAAAAGCTGCGGAGCGGACAGGCCTTCACCGCAGCAAACCAATAGCCATTGTATGCCCAAAAGGAGGCCGCCGATAACACCCCTTCCGCTTAACGGCACTGCCAAATGATCCCTTGGGGACGGAGGAAAACGGATCACCGGGCCAAACCGACCCCCTCGGTGATCCGTTTTCCTCCGTCCCCAAGGGATCATCTAAAAAGGCCGCAGTCGGGAATCCCGGCTGCGGCCCTATTGCACATGTTAGGTTGACCTACTTGCTAGACCAACTTAAAGCCCTTGCGCTTGCCTACGGAGAGGGTGTCGCCCAGCTTGAGGGCGCTGGGGTCGATGTTGTAGCTCTTGGGAGCCACGGCCTTGCCATTGATCTTGACGCCGCCGCCGTCGATGTCGCGACGGGCCTGGCCGGCGCTGGCCGAAAGGCCCAGGTCCTTGAGCAGACCGGCGAGGTAGATCTGGCCCTCGTCGTTAACAGTCAGCTCAACATGCTTCTCGGGGAAGTCGGCGAGCTGGCCCTCCTTGAACACGCGGTCGAACTCGGCCTGAGCCTCGTCGCCGGCACCGGCGCCGTGGTAGGTGTCGCACAGGTCGCGGCCCAGAGCGCGCTTGAGCTCATAGGGATCGGCGGAACCGTCAGCCAGGGCGGCGTCAATCTTGTCGACCTCGGCCGGGGTGAGCGAGCTCGCCAGGCGGTAGTACTTACCGATCATCTCGTCGGGGATGGACATGGTCTTGCCGAACATATCCTTGGGCGTATCGGTCAGGCCGATGTAGTTACCGTAGGACTTGGACATCTTACGGACGCCATCGGTGCCCTCGAGCAGCGGCATGGTGAGCGCGATCTGGGGCTCCATGCCCATCTTCTCCATGAGCTCACGGCCGGCGAGCAGGTTGAAGAGCTGATCGGTGCCGCCCATTTCCACGTCGGCCTTGATCTGCACGGAGTCGTAAGCCTGCATCACGGGATACAGGAACTCATGCAGGGCGATCGGCGTCTGGGACTGGTAGCGCTTGGTAAAGTCGTCGCGCTCGAGAATACGGGCGACGGTGAACTTGGAGCACACCTGCAGCAGGCCGGCCAGATCCATCGACAAGATCCAGTCGCCGTTGTGCACGATGGTGGTCTTCTCGGGATCCAGGATCTTCATGGCCTGGCTCACGTAGGTCTCGGCGTTGGCCTCGATCTGCTCCTGCGAAAGCTGCGGGCGGGTGGAGTTCTTGCCCGAAGGATCGCCAATCAGCGCGGTACCGTTGCCGATGATGAGGGTGACGTTGTGGCCCAGGTCCTGGAACTGACGCATCTTGCGCAGCGGCACGGCGTGGCCCAGGTGCAGGTCGGGGCTGGTGGGATCGACGCCGAGCTTGATGTTGAGGGGCTCGCCCTTCTCAAGCTTCTTGCGAAGGTCGGCCTCGGGGACGATCTGCGCGGCGCCCGAGGTGATGATACGCATTTGCTCGTCAACAGACAGCATTGGGTATCCTCCTTTTGCTATAGCACCCTCGCCGAAAACGGCGGTGCTGGAAGTCCATAAACTCTCTTATGATAACAAACTGACGCGACGCAGCATCTACGACAGGAAAATCCTCGTCCTGCCGCATGCGTCGATGGCAACTGGCAGACGCGTACCGTCACGCTCGACCAGATAGCGCACCTGCCGACGACGCAAGCAGTCGCGGCAACGGACCTGCCCCGTCGCATCGGTGGCGCAGACGCCCTCGGCGGTCAGCAGGCAGTGCTCGCACACCATAAGCTCGGGACAGTCGGCGTCGAACGGACCCAAGACGCCGGGTTCAGCAGCCAGCTCGGCAATACGCTCCCTGTCATTGCTGAGCAACTCGGCAGGCAAGTATACCCACCTCGCGCCAAGCCCGCGCAGCCAGGCAAGCGTGGCCCGATTGGCGCAGAACACCGGCGCCGCCACGTCAAACGTCGTGCCCAGCTCGCGGGCCATCGCCACCTGCCCCAGGTTGCGGCAAACAATACGCCCGGCACGTTGCATAAGCGCTCGAGTCCGCTCGGCGTCGCCTGCGCGGCACACTTCGTCGAGCACCACCGTCGCATCGGACAGATCCCGCTCATCGCGCGGATCCAAATCCATCAGCTCCCAGGCAAAGACCATACGAGCAAAAGCCTCATGCTTTGCCGGCTCCGCCGGTCCCGCCAACTCCGTCGGTACATCGCCATCTGCCAGAACGCCCTCAAACGGCAGTACCTCAACGGACTGCTCAGCAGGCGCGACCGCATCTGCCTCGACCCGCATGCGCTCCAACACCGTTGCCGTCTGCCCCAGCACGCCGGCACTGCGAATCAGATAGGCCTCGCAGCCCGCGTCCACCTTGCGTTTGCAATGCACGACGATGCGCTCTCCCGCAGCGGCATCCACGGGGCAAGGCACCTGTGGCCAGCGCTTGGGCACATCGGGACGCGCGTCGGCACCCGGGTAAAATCGGATTTCGAGCGTATCGCCCGCCGCCACGGCGGCATCAAGCTCAACCGTCACCTCTTCGTGACCCACCGCCACCAAATGGCCCACGCGCACGCCCTGGTTGATCGCGCGCTCAAAGCTCATGAGCTCGGCGCCCGAACGACCCCGCAGATACGCATCGGTAAAGCCGCGGTTGAACGACCTTCCCAGCTCGCGCTCAAGCGCCGGCACCGCATCGGCATCCCATGTGCCGTCGCGCAGCATATCGAGCGCCCGACGCCACACCCTCACCACGTTAAAGACGTAGTCGGGATTCTTCATGCGGCCCTCGATCTTGAGCGATGCCACGCCGGCGGCAACAAGCTCGGGCAGATGCGCGATGCCCAGATAGTCACGCGGACAAAGCAGGCGATCCCCTTCGACAGCGACAACACTCTGCCCCGCCTCGTCCACCAAGTCATAGGATAGACGGCACGGTTGCGTGCAATCACCGCGCATCGCAGAGCGGCCTCGTCGAAGGGCAGAGAACCCGCACGCACCCGAGTATCCAATGCAAATAGCGCCGTGACAGAACACCTCGATGGGCACGCCAGTAGCGCAAAGCGTCTCAATTTCCGCCACGCTCAGCTCGCGCGCAGTCGTCACGCGCTCAACGCCCAACTCCTTGGCAGCCAACTGCACGGCACCCTCGCTATGAGCGCCCGCCTGAGTGGACAGGTGAATCTCGACCCCCGGAATCGCCGCACGAAGCGCACAGGCCAGCCCGGCATCGGCCACAATCAACGCATCGGCACCCAACGCATGCGCATACGCCCCCAACGCCACGGCGTCGGCAAGCTCATCATCGAACACGAACACGTTGAGCGTCACGTACACACGCACGCCATGGGCATGGGCCACGGCACAACCGCGCGCGAACTCATCATCGCTAAAGCCATGCGCGCTCACTCGAGCGTTGAATCCGTCCAGCCCCGCATAGATGGCATCGGCACCCGCCGCAATCGCCGCGAGCATCTGGTCAAGTCCGCCAGCAGGCGCCAGCAGTTCGGGCAGCGCCACTTCAGCCGCCGCCAACTCGCTTTCGCATTGTCCGCTCGATTCCATCGGCCGAATCGCCATCGGTAAACTCCTTGCCAAGGTGTGCTTTCACTCTGAAAATTGCTGCCAACCAGCATACACGAGGCCCCGCATGCCCCGATTGGTTTATCGTGTAATAACTTATGTCCATCCTGCCCGGTAGCATACCTGCCGCCTGGCACGACATACCTGGAGGTCAATATATGGGTCCTCGCCAACGACAGGGGCGCGGTCGCTCTAAGACGCATGCCCTTCCCATGATCTTGCTCTCGTTTTTGGGCTTTCTGCTTATCGCGGGCGTAGCGTTTGGCATCGGCATGATCGGCAACGTCAACCGCTGGCTGTCCGATCTGCCCGACTACACCGATGCCAACGCGTATCTGGTGAGCGAGCCCACCGACATCGTCGACTGCAACGGCAATACCATTGCGAGTTTCTACACGCAAAACCGCAAGTCCATCACCAAGGACCAAGTGTCCCCGTACGTGCTGCAGGGCACCGTCGACGTTGAGGACGAGCGCTTCTACGAGCATGGCGGCATCGACCTCTGGGGCATTGCACGCGCATCGGTGGCAACCCTCACCGGCGGCCACGAGGGCGCATCGACCATCACCCAGCAGCTGGTTCGCAACACCATCTTGCAGGAGGAACAATTCGACTCGACCATCGAGCGTAAGGTGCGCGAGGCCTATATCGCCATCAAGATGGAGGATATGTACTCCAAAGACGAGATCCTCATGATGTACCTCAACACCATCTACTACGGCCATGGAGCATATGGCATCGAGGCCGCCGCCGAGACCTATCTGTCCAAAACCGCCGCCGACCTCACCCTGAGCGAGGCCGCGCTGCTCATCGGCCTTCCCAACTCGCCCTCGCAGTACGACCCCACGGTTAATCCCGACTTGGCGCTGTCCCGCCGCAATAAGGTTCTGGACAACATGCTGCGTCTGGGCCACATCACGCAGGAAGAGCACGATGCCGCACAGGCTGAGCCCATCACGCTTAACGTGACCGAGATTTCGGGCAGTGGCGTCGATGTGTATTCTCAGCCCTACTTTGTCTCCTACGTTAAGCAGCTGCTTGAGCAGGAGTTCTCCACCGACGTGCTCTTTAAGGGCGGTCTGACCGTCAAGACCACCATCGACCCCACCATGCAGCAGGTGGCCGAGGAGGCTGTGCGCTCGCAGCTCGACACGCTTTCGCTCGACGGCCTGGACATGGGCATGGTCGTCGTTGACCCCAAGACCGGCTACATCAAGTGCATGGTAGGCGGCTACGACTACAACGCCGATGAGAATCACGTGAACCACGCTACGGCAAAGCGCCCCGTGGGCTCCACGTTTAAGGCCTTTACGCTGGCAACTGCCATCCAAAACGGTATGAACCCCAACGTCACCCTCAACTGCAACTCGCCGCTCAAGGCCAAGGGCACCACGACCGAGGTGCAAAACTACGGCAACCAGAGCTATGGCAACATCACGCTTAAGCAGGCAACGGCATACTCATCCAACACCGGCTACATTCAGGTGGCCGAAGCCATCGGCAATGACAAGATCATGTCGCTCGTCAAAAAGCTTGGCATCGATCCCGCCAAGGACAATATCGAGGACGTTCCCGTCATGACGCTCGGCACCGGGTCCATCTCACCGCTCGAGATGGCATCTGCCTACGCAACGTTTGCCAACGGTGGCTACTACCGTCAGCCCATCGCCATTACCGAGATCGACTCGCGTACCGGCTCGGTTCTGTACCAGCACACCGACAATCCCACGCAGGTGCTCACCGAAGGCGAGGCTGCCGCGGTTACCGATGTTCTATCCGGCGTCATGCAGGGCAGCGGCACGGGTGCCGCCGGCGCGCTGAACGTCAACCAGCCCTATGCCGGCAAGACGGGCACCACTGACAACACCACCAACCTGTGGTTCTGCGGCTTCACGCCGCAACTGACATGCGCCCTGTGGACCGGTTATTCCGCAGGCGAGATTCCCATCCAAAAGTACGGTTCGGACCTGCTGGGCGACAGCACCAACCTGCCCGTCTTTAAGAAGTTCATGAACACCGTTCTTGCGGGCACCGAGCGCGAGGAATTCCGTACCGGAACGGCTCCCACGTACAAGAACAATAACGTCTGGAAGTTCTACGGCACAAACAACAAAAAGAAAGACGAAGAGGATAAAGACGAGGAAAAAGAAGAGGAAGAGACCACAACCACCACAACGACAACGACAACCACGACCACTGAAACCCCGGGCGGTAACACCACCGGCGATAGCGGTACGACAGGTGGCGACGGTGGCACGGGTGGCGATGACGGCACGGGTGGCGACGGTGGCACGCCGACGCCTACCCCCGATCCTACGCCCACGCCCGACCCCTCTACGGGCCAGTAGACGCAAAGCGGCATCTGACACCAAGGCGCCCGAGCAGCACGTACGCTGCTCGGGCGCCTCTTTATTTCGGCAGATGCCACAAGATGCCACGACGGCCCCGGCTGTAGGACCGATAGAGCAACGGGTGCCGGCATGCAAGAGGGCGCTGACCTTCGTCAACGCCCTCGGCAATTACCTATAGCAACAATCGGCACAGCAGCAGTGCCGCTACTCCCCTACTTGTGAGAGTTACTCAGCTTGTTGATGAGCGCCTCAAGACGCTCTCCGTCCTCGGCCGTCTGTGCAATGACCAAGATCGTGTCGTTGCCGGCAAGCGAGCCAAGCACGTCGGGCAGCTCCGCAGCATCGACCGCTGCGGCAATACCAGAAGCCGTACCGGGCTGTGCCTTGATCATAACCAGATTATCGGTGCGCAGCACACCGGTAACCAACTCGGAAACCATGCGCTGCAGATGCAGGTCCTCGGCAAGTACATAGATGCCCTCGGGGAGCTTACGCAGTCCCATGTCCGCGATATCGCGCGAAACGGTCGCCTGCGTGCAATCGAAACCCATGGCGCGAAGCTCGTCTACCAAAACGCGTTGCGTACGTACGTCCTTATTGCGAACAATATCTCTGATGGCATCCTGGCGCCCATTGCGTTTTTTGGCCATACAAAACCTCACTCCAAAAGATGGCGGAGACAATCACTTAGTAATTGAATAGTTTAGCGCTATTTGAGGGTTTTAGTGAATAAGAACGCATTTCGAAACAATTCCATGCAATTTATTTCGAAAATCACGCTACTAGACAGTCCTGACGCCCGAACGATTGAAAAAGGCCGCCAGATGCGTATGCAACGCACACCGCATAGGCTTGGCACTAGCTATCGAACCATAGAGCAGACCTAAGCCCCGATGATTGCCTTTAAGAGCCGCAACCATCTGACGGGTACGCTGCGCTTCGAGCATATCATGCAAACGGGCCGAACGCTCTATTGAAGACACCCCATGGGGGCTCAGACACAAATTTTCGATGCAGGCAACCAGACCGGCGTAGTAATACTGCTGGCAGACCAGCTTCAACTGATCGCCACCGCCCACGACGGCAAGCGAGTCGGCAAGCCTGTCGAGCGCCCCGATATCATCAGAAAGCCTGGCAAACATCGTGGGGTCAAACGTCTCCGTAATCGATGGCGCCACTGCATGAAAACGGGCACGGCCACATCCCGAAACGCGCTTTGCCCGCGAAAGCGCGAACGTCAAAAAAGACACCGTGCGAAACGCATCGCCATGCGCAAGGCACGCCTCAAAGAGGGCGCGATCATACAGCACGCCAGAGGTCTGTCGGATTAAACCACAGGAAACCAATTGGGTCAGGCAAGCCGCCCGGTCCTCATCTTCAGAAACGGATGTCGCATCCAAAACTCGGGAATGACGTTCGCGGTGAACATCGTAGCGATCGAGCGAAACAGAGGGAAACACGATGTCAGCAGAAGCGTCGCAGGAGCTTTCGACCATCTGCGAAAGGGACTGCGGCGCAAACCACTCATTGGCATTCATCGCAATGATCTGGGAGCCGCGCGAAGCCGCAAAGCCGGCACGCAGGCAGGCGCCAGGCACTGGGTCCTCAACATCAATCAAATCAATATGAATGTCTCTATCGGCAGCAACTTCGAGCGAATGGCGCACACCAGCTACCACGCCGCGGCAAACGACGACAATCTGCAAATCGTAGAGGTCTTGGTTCTGGATGCTCTCGAGAGCGCGCATCGTATAACTGGGCGAACCCTCAACAATCAGGATCACCGAAAGTCGCGGATGCGAACCACGTCGAACCAAGTTTTCCGTCCTCTCGACAGCGCCAAATCAAACCGTCGTTCATGGTACACCCGAGCTATAAAAGCAACGAGCCGCCTAACATGTTGCACGCCAAGAACAGATGTTGCACACGTGCAGCTCACACATAGCACGTGCCAGGCACGGACGCGCCGAGCACGCCCCTAATCGAGCACCACAAACTCAGCGGGGTCGTAGTCCACGCCCATAAAGGTAAGACCGCATGCGGGCGCCGTAGGACCGGCAGCGGAGCGATCGCAGGCATCAATTACCTCGCGCATCCACTCGGGATCGCGGCGATGCATGCCGATCTCGACAAGGGTGCCCACGATGGTTCGAACCATCGAATGCAAAAACGCATTGCCCTCGATGGTAAACGTGAGGATGTCCTCGCCAAAGGCGACCTCATGGCCAAACTCGGCACGCATTACGCAGCGGTGCGTAGGTTTGCCCACGGCAGAGGCGACCTTGCAAAAGCTCTTAAAGTCCTGCTCGCCCAAAAGCGCAGGGCAGGCGGCCGCCATCGCATCGACGTCGAGGGGATAGCGATGCCACCACACTGCACCGCGTGACAACACGGGCCGCGCGTCACGGTCGGCAATGCGATAGGTGTACGTGCGAGAGCGCGCGTCAAAACGTGCAGAAAAGCCCTTACGAGCCTTGTAGACCTCGTTGATGGCGATATCTTTGCCCAGGAGGGCATCCATAGCCCTCAGCCACCTACGGCGCGTCAAAGCGAGCTCAGCGTCCGTTACGGGCACGCTGATGTATTGGGCCACCGCATGAACGCCGGCATCGGTACGCCCTGCGCACGTCAGATCGATTGGGCGGCGCAGCAACGTCTCGATTGCACGGCGCAGCTCGCCCGCAACCGTCGTCTGGCCCGGCTGCTCGGCAAATCCGCTATAGGAGGAGCCATCGTAGGCCACGCGAAATACAAGGGTGGCGTCGAGCTCGGGGGTCGAATTGAAATCAGACGGCGCGGTCATGGGCGCTCCCAACAGACTAGCAACGGTATTGCGACAAAAAAAGAGGGGTACGCGAACGTACCCCTCGAATATAGCCTATGCAGACAGAATGTCTACTCAGCGGTCTCCTCAGCAGGAGCCTCCTCGACAGCCTCGACCTTCTTGGGAGCAGCGGCCTTCTTGGGGGCCGGAGCAGCCTTCTTGGCCTTAGGCGTGCAAGGCTCGGTGACGAGCTCCATGATAACGATAGGAGCGTTATCGCCCTTACGGTTACCGAGCTTCATGATGCGGGTGTAACCGCCGTTGCGGTCCTGCCACATGCCCTGAGCAGCCTTGTCGAAGATCTCGGCAACGAGCTGCTTATCGCCGAGCTTGGCGATAGCCAGACGACGAGAGTGCAGGTCGCCCTTCTTGGCCCAGGTGATGATCGGGTCGACGACCGAACGCAGCGCCTTAGCGCGGGTCTCGGTGGTCTTGATGCGGTCGTTCTCGAAGAGGGCCTTAGCAAGGCTCTTCTTCATGGCCTTGGTGTGGCTCGCATCGGTGCCGAGCTTCAGGCCCTTCTTAACGTTGTGACGCATGGTCTAGTTTCTCCTCAAATATGCGAAGCATTAAGCCTTCAGGCTCAGGCCCATGGACTCAAGCTTGTCCTTCACTTCCTCGATCGACTTAACACCGAAGTTACGGATGTTGAGCAGATCGTTCTCCGAGAACTCAACGAGCTGACGGACCGAGTGAATGCTGGCGCGCTTAAGGCAGTTGTAGGAACGGACGGAAAGGTCCAGATCCTCGATCTGCTTGTCCAGCTCGGCGTTGTCGTTGGTGACCTCGGGAGCGAAGATCGAAGCCTCCTCCTCGACCTCGGGGGTCTCGGAAAGGTTCATAAAGGCGGCCATATGCTGGTTGATGATATTGGCAGCCTGGACCACGGCGTCGCGCGGGGCGATGGAACCGTTGGTCTCGATCTCGAGGACAAGGCGGTCGTAGTCGGTATGCTGGCCGACACGGCAAGCCTCAACGAGCTTGGCGCAACGGGACACCGGCGAGTACAGCGAGTCGACGTTGATCACACCGATGGGATCGTTGTCACGCTTGTTAGCCTCGCCAGAGACATAGCCGCGACCATAGCCGATGCGCATGCTCATGGTGAGATGGCCACCCTCGGTGAGCGTAGCAATGTGCTGCTCGGGGTTGACCAGCTCAAACTCGGACGGAATAAAGAAGTCCGCACCGGTGACCTCACAGGGGCCGTCAACCGAGATGGTGGCGGTCGCCTCGTCGGTCGTGCCGAGAGCCCTGAAGACAAGACCCTTGACATTCAGGACGATGTCGGTGACATCCTCGACCATGTTAGGGATGGTCATGAACTCGTGCTGCGCACCATCGATCTGAATGGCCTCGACGGCGGCACCCTCGAGCGAGGACAGAAGAACACGACGAAGCGAGTTACCCAGCGTATCGCCGTAGCCACGCTCGAGCGGCTCGACGGAGACACGAGCAGAGGTCTCGTTGATCTCTTCGACCTGAACCTGAGGCCTAATGAATTCTGACATGTATTACCTCCAGCCTCAGCAGCCCGGATGGACTACTTAGAGTAGAGCTCGACGATGAGCTGCTCGTTGATATCACCGCTGATCTGCTCACGCGTCGGCAGAGCGAGCACGTTACCAGACAGCTTCTCGATATCGACCTCGAGCCAGCCAGGGACCTCAAAGCGCTCGGAGGAAATCAGGGCCTCCTTGATGGGGAGGAGGTCACGGAACTTCTCGCCGACAGCGACGACGTCGCCGGCCTTGACGCGGTAGGACGGGATGTCCACGCGCTTGCCGTTCACGGTGAAGTGACCGTGACGGACGGACTGACGAGCCTCTTTGCGGGTGCGGGCGAAGCCAAGACGGAAGACGACGTTGTCGAGGCGAGACTCAAGGATGATCATGAGGTTCTCACCGGTGACGCCGTTCATCTTACGGGCCTTGTTGAAGTAGCCGTGGAACTGCTTCTCCAGAACGCCATAGATGAACTTGACCTTCTGCTTCTCACGCAGCTGCATGCCGTACTCAGATTCCTTGCGACGGCGCTTGGGCTGACGGATAGATTCCTTCTTGCTGCTGTAACCGAGCTCAGCGGGATCGATCCCGAGCTGACGGCAGCGCTTAAGAACAGGAGTCCTGTCGATTGCCATATTGATACGATCCTTTCAGTTACACGCGGCGACGCTTCTTGGGGCGGCAGCCGTTGTGCGGAATGGGGGTCTTGTCCTGGATGCTCGAGACCTCGAGGCCAGCAGCCTGGAGGGAGCGGATGGCGGTCTCACGACCGGAGCCGGGGCCCTTGACGAAGACGGAAACCTTCTTCATACCGTGCTCCATGGCCTGCTTGGCAGCAGCTTCGGCAGCCATCTGGGCAGCGAACGGCGTGGACTTACGGGAGCCCTTGAAGCCCACCTGGCCAGCCGACTTCCAGGAAATGACGTTGCCCTGGGGATCGGTGATCGAAACGATCGTGTTGTTGAACGTAGAACGAATGTGAGCCTGGCCCACGGAAATGTTCTTACGGTCCGCGCGCTTCAGACGGGCAGCGCGAACGTTCTTCTTAGCAGTAGCCATCTATCTAGCGCTCCTTATTTCTTCTTCTTAGCACCGATCTGACGCTTCGGGCCCTTGCGGGTACGAGCGTTAGTGTGGGTGCGCTGGCCGCGGACCGGGAGGCCCTTGCGGTGACGAAGGCCGCGATTGCAGCCGATGTCCATAAGGCGCTTGACGTTCTGGTTGCGCTCACGGCGGAGGTCGCCCTCAACCATGATCTGATTCTTATCGATATAATCGCGGATGGCGTTAACCTCATCCTCGGTGAGGTCCTTAACGCGCGTATCCACGTTAACGTTGCACTCGACGCAGATCTTCGTCGCAGTGGTGCGGCCGATGCCGTAAATGTAGGTCAGACCGATCTCAACGCGCTTCTCACGCGGGAGGTCGACACCATTAATACGGGCCAACGTAGTCTCCTCTCTTAACCCTGACGCTGCTTATGACGGGGGTTCTCGCAAATGACGAGGACCTTGCCGTGGCGCCTAATGATTTTGCACTTATCGCACATCTTCTTGACCGAAGGACGTACCTTCATCGTTCTTCCTTTCGGTAGCGCTCAAACTACTTCCCTACTATCTACTCGCCCAGCCGCAGGCGTTTAAAACTATGGCTGGTCTTCACACGCAAACCGACCGTAGGTTGAGCTAAGCCTGCAGTCGGAAAAGAGCGTGTATGCGTGTCGCTATTTATAGCGATAGGTGATGCGACCGCGGGTCAGGTCGTACGGGGAAAGCTCCACGACAACCCTGTCACCGGGGAGAATGCGGATGTAATTCATTCGGATCTTGCCAGAAATGTTGCACAGAACCGAATGACCGTTCTCGAGCTCGACCTTAAACATGGCGTTAGGCAGCGGTTCCTTTACCGTACCCTCGAGCTCAATTGCGTCTTCCTTCTTCACAAGCAATCATCTTTCTCTAGAAAACGACAGCGATTGAGTATTCTACAATACGCATGCACGTATCGTAATATCTTCGTAATGGCTCCACAACTACGTGGAACTTGTTACATTTCTCCGCCTTGGAGCGAACACCAGGATCCTTGCGCATCGGTGGTAAGAATCACCGGACCGTCATTGGTAATGGCGACGGTGTTCTCGTAGTGCGCGGCGGGCAGATGGTCGTTGGTCGTAACGATCCAACCATCGGAGCCCGTGCTCACATGATTGGAACCCATCGTAACCATCGGCTCGATAGCGATGACCATACCAGCCTGAAGGCGAACGCCCCTCCCCTTCTTTCCATAGTTAGGAACGTTGGGGTCCTCGTGCATCACGCGGCCAATGCCATGCCCCACGTAATCGCGAAGCACGCCGTAACCGTGAGACTCGGCGAGGGACTGAACAGCATACCCGACGTCCCCGATATGGTTACCGGGAACAGCCTGCTCGATGGCAGCCTTTAGGCAATCGCGCGTAACCTCGCACAGGGCCTTGGCCTCGGGGGTGGGGGTGCCGACGAAAAACGTCCAAGCGTTATCGCCGACCCAACCGTCAACGACAGCTCCCGTATCGATGGAGATGATATCGCCATCGCGCAGGATCATGTCAGGGTTGGGAATACCGTGAACCACGGCATCGTTAATTGATGCGCAAATGGTTCCGGGGAACCCGCCGTAACCCTTGAAGGCAGGGGTGCCGCCATGCATGCGGATAATCTGCTCGGCAAGCTGATCGAGTTCGAAGGTCGACACGCCGGGGCGAACCATGGCTCCAACGTGGCGGAGCGCCATCTTAGATAGCGCTCCCGCCTTCTTCATCTGCTCAATTTGCGTTGCAGACTTAATCTTGATCATAGACCGAGAGCCTCTTTGACATCCCCGTACACGGTCTCGCGAGCCTGATCACCGTTGACCGACTTGAGCAGACCCTGGCCACGATAGTAGTCGACGAGCGGGCTCGTGGACTTCTCGTAGACGTCGAGACGGTTCTTGATGGTCTCGGGCTTGTCGTCGTCGCGCTGATACATCTCGCCGCCACACTTGGGGCAGGTAGCATCGGCAGCCGTGCCGGTGTAACCGCAGGCGCGGCAGGTGCGACGCGAAGACAGACGATCGATGATGACGTCGGGGGCCACATCGACCAGAAGGGCGCAGTCGATCTCGCGACCCATAGCGGAGAGCTCGGAATCGAGCGTCACAGCCTGGGCGGTGTTGCGCGGGAAGCCATCGAGGATGAAGCCCTGCTGGGCGTCATCGGCGGCAAGGCGCTCCTTGACAAGGTCGATCACGAGCTGGTCGGGAACGAGCTCGCCAGCGTCCATGTACTTCTTAGCCTGAATACCAAGCTCGGTGCCACCCTTGACGGCAGCACGCAGCAGGTCGCCCGTGGAAATGTGAGCGACGCCAAACTCGGCGACGAGCTCCTGTGCGACGGTGCCCTTACCGGCACCCGGAGCTCCGAGCAATACGAGGTTCATGAGCAATCCTCCTCTAGCCTATTTAAAGAATCCATCGTAATCATACATCTTGATCTGGCCTTCGAGCTTATCGACCGTGTCGAGCACGACGCCGACCATGATGAGGATGGACGTGCCGCCAAATGCCTGGATCAGATGGTTACCCGTGAAGGAGAAGATGATCGAAGGCACGATGGCGATGAGCGCCAAAAAGACAGCGCTGGGAAGCGTGATCTTGTTGAGCGCGTTCTTGATGTAGGCCGCGGTAGCCCTACCCGGACGGACGCCCGGAATAAAGCCGCCCTGCTTCTTAAGGTTGTCGGCCGTGTCATCGGGGTTGAACACCATGGAGGTGTAGAAGTACGCGAAGAACACGATGAGGACAACGTTAAGCACCCAGTTGAGCCAACCGGTCGAAAGCGCAGAGGCAACTGCCTGGATCCAGCCGATGCCGGGGAAGAACACGGCAATCTGGGCCGGGAAGTACAGCAGCGCCGAAGCGAAGATGATCGGCACGACACCCGCGGTGTTGACCTTGATGGGCAGGTAGGTGGTCTGGCCACCCATCATGCGACGGCCCACGACGCGCTTAGCGTAGGAGACCGGGATGCGGCGCTGTCCGCGCTCAAGGAAAACGATTAGCGGAATAACCAGCAGGATGATGGCGCAGATGATCACCATGGTGATGATGCCACCGGCATTGCCCTCGGTGCTGGAGAAGATCGCCTGCGGCAGACCGGCCATGATGTTCGCAAAGATGATCAGCGACATGCCATTGCCAATACCGCGCTGGGTGATGAGCTCACCAATCCACATGATCAGCATGGCGCCCGCGGTGAGCGTGCCGACGATCATGAGGTCGAAGATGATCTCGGGAGCGCCGGCGCCAGTAAAGCTGATGCCGAAGCTCTTAAAGAGGAAGAGGTAACCCACGGAGTTGAGGATTGCCAGAGCCAGGGTGAGGTAACGCGAATACTGCGTAATCTTGGTCTGACCGACCTCGCCCTCGCGGGCAAGCTCATGCAGGGAAGGCACAACGGCCTGGAGCATCTGGAGGATGATCGAGCTGGTGATGTAAGGCATGATGCCCAGGGAGAACACCGAAACATAGCTCAACGCGCCACCAGAGAAAAGATTCAGGAGGGCCATAGCACCTGCGGCGACCGAATTGTTATCGGTCGAGAAAAGGCCCAGCATCCCCTGGAAGGGAATGCCGGGCACAGGAACGTGCGCACCAATGCGGTACACGACGAGCATAGCTATGGTAAAAAGAATCTTTTCGCGCAATTCTTTGATGCGGAAAGCATTCTTAAGACCATTTAGCACGGCAGCTCGACCTTTCCGCCGGCGGCCTCGATCTTGGCCTGCGCAGAAGCGCTGACCTTGTCGACCTTGACCGTGAACTTCTTGGTGAGCTCACCATTGCCGAGCACCTTGACGGGCTCGAACTCGCTCTTGGTGATGCGAGCGGCCTTAAGAGCGGCACCGTCGATCACAGCGCCGTCCTCGAACTTGCGCTCGAGACGCTCAACGTTAACAGCGGTGTACTCGATACGACGGGGGTTGCGGAAGCCCGGAAGCTTGGGCAGGCGCATAGCCAGCGGAGTCTGGCCACCCTCGAAGCCGGCACCCTTGGTGCCGCCAGAGCGAGAGCCCTGGCCCTTCTGACCGCGGCCAGAAGTGGTGCCGTGACCCGAAGAATTGCCACGGCCGACGCGCTTGCGGTTCTTGGTGGAACCGGGCGCGGGAGTAAGATCGTGAAGCTGCATTTGCTACTCCTCTACAATCTCGACAAGGTGCTTGACCTTGAAGATCATGCCGCGGACGGACTCGTTGTCAGCAATCTCGCGAACCTCGCGGATCCTGTGGAGACCGAGGGCACGGACAGTACGGACCTGGTCCTGCTTGCAACCATTGGTGCTGCGGACCTGCTTGATCTTGATGGTGTCAGCCATGCTTAGTTCTCCTTACCGACGAACATCTCGGAGACCGTCAGGCCACGGCGAGCCGCGACGTCCTCAGGGCTGGAGAGCTCCTTGAGGCCCTCGACGGCAGCCTTGATGATGTTGAGGCCGTTGTCGGTACCGAGGGACTTGGACAGGACGTTCTTGATGCCAGCAAGCTCGAAGAGGGGACGCACAGCGCCGCCGGCGATAACGCCGGTACCCTCGACAGCGGGCTTGATGATGATGCGGCCGGCACCAAAGTGA
Source organism: uncultured Collinsella sp. (assembly GCA_902475615.1). Classification (GTDB taxonomy): domain Bacteria; phylum Actinomycetota; class Coriobacteriia; order Coriobacteriales; family Coriobacteriaceae; genus Collinsella. The sequence goes on from CABSAD010000001.1 coordinate 445,932, forward strand.
CCGAGAACCTCGTGCGGAATGGTGCCCTGATCGGTCACCGGCACGTGGAACATGTTCTTCTTGGCATCGAGAGACGCCTTGGAGATGGCCATGGGCACCTCAGCGGACTTGCCCATGCCAACGCCGACGTTGCCCTTGCCGTCGCCGACGACGACGAGAGCGACGAGGCTCATGCGACGACCACCCTTGACGGTCTTCGACACGCGGTTGATGTAAACGACGCGCTCCTCGAACTCGGAGGCCTCGCGCTGCTGCTTCTGATTACGAGCCATGTGCTACATACCTCCTAGAACTCGAGACCGGCGGCACGAGCACCGTCGGCGAGGGCCTTGACGCGGCCATGGTAGATACGGCCACCACGATCGAAAGCGACCTTGGTGATGCCGGCCTCGATGGCACGCTTGCCAACGAGCTGACCGACCTTCTCCGCAGCCTCCTTGTTCGAGGTGTGGGTGCCCTTGAACTCGGCCTCGAGGGTCGAGGCAGAGACGAGCGTCAGGCTGGAGCCCTTGCTGTCGTCGATGATCTGGGCATAGATGTTGGCGTTAGTACGGGTCACGCGAAGACGCGGACGCTCGGCGGTACCCGAGACCTTGCCGCGAACACGACGCTGACGACGCTTGAGGCCTTCCAGCTTCGCCTTATGCTTGTTCATACGTAAACTCCTAAAAAGGTTGATCTTGCCAGCACCTAACGGGGTGCTGGTCTTATGCGAGTGAGTCGGTTACGACTACTTGGCGGCCTTACCCAGCTTGCGGCGGATGTGCTCGCCAACATAGTGGATACCCTTGCCCTTGTAAGGCTCGGGAGGACGATGGCCGCGGATCTCAGCGGCGATCTGACCGACCTGCTGCTTGTTGATACCCTTGACGTTCACGTGGGTGTTGTCGGGAACCTCGAAGGTGATGCCCTCGGGAGCCTCGACGATCACGGGGTGCGAGAAGCCCAGGGAGAACTCGAGGTTCTTGCCCTTCTGCTGCACGCGGTAACCGACGCCGGCGAGCTCGAGCTTCTTCTCGAAGCCCTCGGAAACGCCAACAACCATGTTGTGGATGAGGGCGCGGGTGAGGCCGTGGCGGGCACGGGTCTCACGCTCGTCGTCGGGACGGGAAACGGTGAGGACGTTGTCCTCGACGTTGATAGCGAGCTTCTCAAAGACATCGAGCTCGAGCTGGCCCTTGGGGCCCTTGACGACAACGTTGTTGCCGTTGACTGCCACTTCGACTCCGGCGGGAATCTGGACAGGCTTATTACCGATACGAGACACGGTGATCTCCTTTCCTTCTACCTACCGAGCGAATTACCAGACGTAAGCGATGATCTCGCCGCCGACGTTGTGCTTGCGAGCATCGCGGTCGGTCATAACGCCATGGCTGGTGGAAATAATGGCGGTACCAAGGCCACCGCGGACGCGGGGCATGTCGGCAACGCCGGTGTACTTACGCAGGCCCGGCTTGGAAATGCGGCGGATGCCGTTGATGACCTTAGCCTTCTTGGGACCATACTTAAGCGTGATGTGCAGAGTCTTCTGGGGAACGGTGTCCTCGACATCGTAGCCCTCGATGTAGCCCTCCTCGTGCAGAACACGAGCGATCTCGACGAGCTTCTTGCTGCTCGGCATGGAGACCGTGGCCTTGTTCACAGAGTTAGCGTTACGGATGCGCGTAAGCATATCTGCGATCGGGTCTGTAAGGTTCATACAGATTCTCCTTCGTTCTTGATGAACACGTGCTCTTGGTTCTTCGCCGCCCTTAACGGCAAAGCCTATTTAGCGCGTTTTCCCTGTTCCAAACTGATGCTTGAAACGCTGGTAGTGACTTACCAGCTGGCCTTCTTAACGCCGGGAAGCTCGCCCTTGAGTGCAAGCTCACGGAAGCAGACACGGCACAGGCCGAACTTGCGGTACACAGAGTGCGGACGGCCGCAGCGCTGGCAGCGCGTGTACTCACGAGTAGAGAACTTCTGCTTGCGATTGCACTTGACGATCATCGATGTCTTAGCCACTTATATCCTCCTCACATAGAGTATTGTTCGCCCCAAGCGCCGCCCCCTTGTGGGAACGGCGCTTATAGGGCAGGTGAACCTATTTCTTGAACGGGAAACCGAAGGCGTCCAGAAGGGCCTTGGCCTCCTCATCGGTGTTGGCGGTGGTCACGAAAGTGATGTCCATACCACGCTGGTGATCGACGGAGTCGAAGTCGATCTCGGGGAAGATGAGCTGCTCGGTGACGCCCATGGAGAAGTTACCACGGCCGTCGAAGCTCTTGGCGGAGATGCCGCGGAAGTCGCGGATACGGGGGATCGCGACGGAGGTCAGACGATCGAAGAACTCCCACATACGGTCGCCACGCAGGGTAACCTTGCAGCCGATCGGCATACCAGCGCGCAGGCGGAAGGTAGCGATGGACTTGCGGGCACGGGTGATCATCGGCTGCTGGCCGGTGATGGCGCGCAGGTCGCGCACGGCACCGTCGATGGCTTTGGAATCGGTAGCGGCCTCGCCGACACCCATGTTCACGACGATCTTCTCAAACTTGGGGATCATCATGACGTTCTCGTACTGGAACTTTTCCTGAAGCTGCTGCTTGACCTCGTTGTTGTACTTGGTCTTCAGACGCGGCACATACTTCTCTTCTGCCATTGTTCACTCCTTCTTGGGGTTTTAAGCACGGGGCGTGGCCACGATGGGTTGTCCTCGTGCCTCCTGGCTGCATCCGCGCCGCTCATGGCATTTCGCGGTTTGGACTCGACGCAGCAGGAGCCGACAAAACAATCGGTACTATACGCGCATTGGGTGCGTATTTCCAGAAAAACCTCGTCTGCCTGCACAACTCCACAACTCCCCCGCACATATTGATCCCTTGGGGACGGAGGAAAACGGATCACTTGGGTCGCCTGGCCCTCTGAGTGATCCGTTTTCCTCCGTCCCCAAGGGATCAAAATGGCAGTTGCGGTGAAATAGTTCCTGGCTGACCGCCCGTCAGGCTTATCTAGGAACTATTCCACCGCAACTCATATATGGGGATGCGACTAGCGCTTGCGGGGGACGAGTTTGGTGCGGCGCAGGTGGATCATTTCGGCGGCGATGGAGATGGCGATCTCCTCGGGATCCTCTGCCTCGATGGCAACGCCGATCGGCAGGTGCAGCCCGTCGATCTGTTCCTGCGTAAAGCCCTCTTGCTCCAAACGGGCCCGCACAAAGGCCGTCTTGCGGCGCGAACCCAGACAGCCCAGGTAGGCAGGCTTGGCGCGCATTGCCTGAATCACCACGTCGATATCGGACTTGTGGCCTGCTGTGGCCACGACCACCAAGTCGCGCGGGCCGATGGGGCACAGCTCGTCCAGATTCTTGTAGTCGACCAGGCGACGGTCGTAGACACCGGGCACCCATTCGGGCGTCAGCGTGCCGGGGCGATCGTCGCAGGCCACGACGGCAAAGCCCGCCGCCGTGAGCACGCGCGCCGTCGCGGCGCCCACGTGTCCGCAGCCAAAGATATAGGTCAGGCCCTCGGGGCAGAGCGTCTCGATGTGCGCGGGAGGAATCTCGGAGGCGGCGTTGGTGTAGGTGACCTTACTCCCCTCCTCCACCAGCGAAAGCTCGGGGCAGCCCATTATGGTGCGGTGTGATTCCTCGCCATGATACTCGGCCACATCGCCCTCGAGGGCCTGGCTGATAAACGGCTCAAAATCGATGGTGAAGTCGCCGATGCGTCGATACGCCAAGACGTCGGCAACCGACTGGAACAACGGCGCCTGGGTCGCATCCAGGTGCAGATAGCATAGGCAGATGGCTCCGCCGCAAATCATGCCGGTATCGGAGTTCTCCCCGCCCATGGTGTAGCGGACCAGGCGCGACTGCCCCGCGGCCAGCAGCTCGCGGGCCTCGCCCAGCGCAAAGAGCTCGATTTTGCCGCCGCCGATGGTGCCCGCTTGGCTGCCATCGGCAAAGACAGCCATCCAAGCGCCCACGCCGCGCGGCGATGACCCTGCCGTGCCGGCCACGACCACGAGCTCGCACGTCTCACCAGCCTTCAGAGCGCCAAGCGCAGCATTCACCACATCGAGCTTTTCCATTGCAATTTCCTATCCCTGGAATACACCGGTGAGCATGGCGAGCGCCTCGAGCACGCCGCCGCCGACCGACGTCGCCTTGTCCGAAATATAGTTGATGTAGCTGGCGTCGCCGCGCGGGTCGACATCGGCGCACTTAAAGCCCTCGGTGACTTGAACGCCGTCTGCCAAAAGGCCGCGCAGGCAGCCGTCAATCTGCGTGACCATGGGCATATCGCCCGCGTAGCCAATCACGTCTCCGGCGCTCACGATGTCGCCGATCGCATGGTCGGACCTAAACACGCCGGCGGCGGGGCTGTGGATAACGCGCTCCTTGCCATAGCCGGCGATGACACCCGGCACGCCTGTATTGGGCTGGGGTGAGCCCTGGGTAATCACGCGGCCCAAAAAATGCCCGCGCATAGTCTCGACCACGGCATCGCAATCAACCGGCGCGGTAAAGCCCGGCCCTACCGCGATGACGGCAGGAGCCATGTCGCGCGTGGTGCCCAGATTGCGCTTGGCCAGAATCGCGTCTACCACGGCCGCGGGCCTAAGTTCGCCGAGCATCTGTGCCTGGGGGTCCACCACTACGGCAACATCCCCCGCCTCGATAATCTCAAGTGCCTCGGCCGGCGTCTGCGCCAAGCGGGCGCGAATGCCCTCGACCTCGACCTCGCCCAAGCGAATGGCCTCACAAAAACTGATCGTGCGACGGATGCACGTGGGGACCGCGATATCGGCCATGACGACTGGCACGCCGGCGCGCACCAGACGAGCAGCCACGCCCGTGGCGATATCGCCTGCGCCGCGAACATAAACGAGCATTCCCGGGGGACCTCCCTGTGCTACGGTTTATCAGAGCAAAAGCGGTTCTGCCGCTACGCTAATGATTATTTCTTATCGCAGCATTATACGGCGGTGAACAGATGGAAACGGTTAGCGGCAATCTTGCCTCGGCGCTCAGGATCGAGCCGGGCATCACCGCGATCATCGGCAGCGGCGGCAAGTCGACCCTGCTAAAGACGCTCGGCCTTGAGCTTATGCGTGCCGGCGGCCGCGTGCTCCTCTGCACCACCACGCATATGTTTCCCGTCGCCGGCGTGCCGTGGGACGGGTCGAGCCGTCGTCTGGACGCTGCGCCCTGGAAGCCAGGTGCCTTACACGCCCCAGGCTGCACCTGCGAGGCCTGCACGGGGCTTGTGCGAGGAAGCATCTGCCAAGCTGGTGTCTTGGACCCCCAGACGGGCAAGCTCTCCTCCCCTGCCGAGCCGCTCGACCAGCTGGCGCAGCGCTTTGACTATGTGCTGGCCGAGGCAGACGGCAGCAAGCGGCTCCCGCTCAAGGCCCACGCCGCCTGGGAGCCGGTAATTCCCTCTGGCACAGCCGACATCGCCTGGATCGTCGGCGCTTCGGGGCTCGGCAAGCCCATCAACGAAGCCGTCCACCGTCCCGAGCTCTTTTGCGAGCGCTGCGGCTGCGAGCTCACCGACATCGCCACGCCCGAGCGCGTCGCCCAGGTGCTCAATGCCGAGATGCAGGCACTGGAACTCAGCATCGCGCGCGTCATGCTCAACCAAGTCGACACGCTCAGCGACCCCACGATGGCCGACCGCTTTGAGGCCGCCCTCGGCCGCCCCGTCGTCGCCAGCAGCCTCAAGTAGCCGGCGCTACCCTGGCGCCCTTTCTGCTAGCGAGGCACGTAGCAGCCGGCGATGTGCTCCGAGACGCGGCGCTGGTCCTTGGCGGTGTCGACATCCCACAGCTCGTACGCGCGCGCCTCGACAAACCGGACATCGGCGCGGCCGCGCAGCAGCGACGATCCGCCATCCTTGTCCTTAAGACCCATAAGGTCGGGAAAGAGACTCGCAGGGAACAGCACCGGCGAGGCGGGTTCACCGTTTAGGGCAAGACGCACGGGCGCAACGCCGCCGTTGGCCTTAAAAGCACCGGCGAGTGCTTCAAAGGAATCCGAACTCACGAGCGGCTGGTCGCCCGGCAAAAAGAGACAGCCCCTCCAACCGCGATCGGCTCCCCAGGCAAGGCCGGCGCGCACACTCTCGCTCCTGAGCGCGCCATCGTGCAGCGCGCACGCGCAGCGCAGCTCACGACAAATGTCGGCAACTTGGGGCCAGCGCGTCGTAACAACAACGTCAAATCCTTTGGGCACCGACTCAATCGTCCGCTGAATCAGCGGCTTTCCACAGATATCAGCAAACATCTTGTTAGATCCAAACCGCTTGCCCTCGCCCGAAGCCATAATGACGCATCCAAGTTTCATGTCGGTACCTCCCCTGAAGCCATCGTACCCATAACTCGCGCCGCGGGTGCATAAAGATGGTGTCCTGGCCGTTGGCGGCCTTATAACGCAGCGACGCTTTTGTTATTTGCGACCATGTGGCATTTGTGGCACAGTGAGCCCAAACAAATTTTTAGGAAGGCACCCATGACCCCCGCACAGATTGAGTTTTACAAGCGCCTTGCACACAACCTGGCACTCCAATTTGGTCCCAACTGTGAAATCGTCGTCCACGATCTGGAGACCGAGGACATGGACCACTCTATCGTGGCGATTGAAAACGGCCACGTCAGCGGACGCAAACTGGGCGACGGTCCCAGCCACATCGTGCTCGAGTCCATGCACGAGGATGCCACCGAGGTCCACGACCACGCGCCGTACCTCACCAAGACCGCCGACGGCAAGCTGCTCAAATCGTCGACCATCTTCATTCGCGATGACGACGGCAACCCCGTTGGCATTATGGGCATCAACTTTGACATCACGCTCATGAAGGCGTTTGAGCGTTCGCTCGAAGCGCTCACCGGCACGGGCGACAAGGGATATACCGAGCCCGAGCCCATCACCAAAAACATCGGCGACCTGCTCGAGGATCTGCTGCGCGAGTGCGAGCAATACGTGGGCAAGCCCGCCGCCCTCATGACCAAGGACGAGCGCATTCGCGCTATCGGATACCTCGACCGCCGCGGCGCCTTCCTTATCTCCAAATCGAGCGAGCGCGCCTGCGAGTTCTTTGGCATCTCCAAGTACAGCTTCTACAGCTATCTCAACGAGGCCAAGGCAGAGGTCGACGACAAGTAAACGACCCACCTGAACCATCCTCCCCTTAGTACGAGTTCTTGAATGCGCGAATTCGGGCATCGGTGACAAGGCAAGTTCCATATAATCGAGGGGCTAGACAGTTCGAAAGGATGGGACAAGATGAGGTCGAGCAACGCATCGCGCAGCAGCCACGGAGGCATCGCGCCTACCGCCAGGCATGCGAAACACGCGTTTGACGAGGGCGAAGACGATCTGTTTGCGTTGAGCCTCGACGACGTGATGAGCGACCGCCCTTGGACCACCGATGAACTCATGGGTGGCAAAACCCCTTCGGCAGGCGATCCTACCGAGACGGCATCGTTTATCGCCGCGGCACAGCACAATGCGCCCGAACCGCCCGTTGCGGATCTCGACGACTTTGCAACCCGCCAGTTTGCCTTCGATTCCTGGGCCGCGGCAGATCTGGACGAGACTTCGGGCGGCATGCCGGCGCTCGACATTCCGGTAAACCCCCTGTTTGCGGCTGCCGAAGAACGCGACTCCGCATACGACAACACCGCAGCATACGCCAACCGCCCGAGCGAACAGCCTCGCGCCGGCCGCATCGAAACCGAGGATTACGGCCAAACGTCGAGCAGCTATTCTCGCGACCCGTTTGCCGCCACGCCCGCTCCCGATTACAACCAAGCGAGCGTAAAGGCAGCCTCGGCATCGTCGTATACCCACGGCACCGACGATGAGCGCGCTGCCGATTACCACACCGAAGAAGAACTGCCGCGCTTTTCTGAGTTTTCGCAGGCGGCAAAGGTTGTCTTTATCGCCATCATCATCGCTCTGGTCGGCGTGATCGCATTTGAGGGATTCCAACTGTTCCGTGGCCCCAACGCGTCCGAATCGGCAACGCAGCAAAAAGAGGACGACAACCAGTACCTGGACATCAACACCCTCAAAGGCGACCCCAACGACGGAGACGAGTAGCGAAGGTTAAAGGAGGGCTGGAAGAGCCGGCAACGCGTTACGGCTCCAAGAGGCCCGCCATAAAGATGGGCAGATACAACACCTCTCCATCGCGGTGCAGGTTGCACTCAGCAAGCACCAGAGCACGGTCGATTCCGTAGCCCTTCGTTGCCAGTGCGTTATCGAGCGCCGCGTGGGACTTAAAGCTCTTGCCCGATTTGACCTCGATGGCAAACACTTCCCCATCGAACGTCTCTTCCACAAAATCGAGCTCACCGACCTTTTTGGACGTAAAGTAGCGCAGTCTAAATCCATGAGCTTTGAGCTCTTGGGCAACGAAACCCTCAAACGCCGCCCCCATGTTCATGCCAAAGGCGTCTTCCGCCTCTCCATCAAAAACGCCTTGAGCGACCCTTTTGGAATACGACGACATGAGCATTCCGGTGTCCAAGTAAAACAGCTTGAACAGATTTCGTTGCTCCCCCAATAAAAGGGGTGCCACGGGCGCCGTTACGTTATACACGGGAAGCGCGACACCCGCCTCCGATAACCAGAGAAAATGGTCTGTCACCTGTGAAAAACGTTTGACACCGTTAATCGATGACAGCTTGAATCGCTTGTTTTTAGAACCCGCTTCGCTGGGAATCAAATCATAGATATCGCGAATAACCAAACGTAGCTCGGGCGGAGCGTACTTTGCGATGTCATCGCGATACAGGGCGTGAAGATCGCGATGGATGTTCCGAACCTCGTCGACGTTGCGCGTCGCCAAGAAGGAATTGACCGCGTCGGGCATGCCGCCCACCACCACATACTGATGAAACAGATCGAGCAAGCGGTCATATAGATAGTCTGGGAGCTCCCCCTCATCCTTTAGACAGCCCCTGAGCATTTCAAACGCGCTGGCACCAACGCCATTTGCCCAGCAGAACTCCTCAAAGGTGAGCGGGTACATCTGGATCTGCTCGACATACCCCACCGGCAAGGAATCGATGCCCTCGAGCTCAACGCCAAGGAGCGATCCAGTAAGGATGTATCGAAAGTCGCCGCGCTGCACGAGGTATTTGATAAACGTCACCACATTGGGGCATCGCTGCACCTCGTCGATAACCACGACGGTTTTGTTGGCAACCATCGGTTGCGTCGCAGCGATAGACATGCGCATAAGAAGGTCGTCCGCGCTTTTTGCCGCCAAAAATGAATCGCGCACGGACGCGTCGGCGATAAGGTCGAACGTCACGACGTTTTCGAACGATTCACGTGCGAACGCGTTGACCAGATATGACTTTCCCACCTGTCGTGCGCCCTTGACCAAAAGGGCCTTGTTAGGCGACGAGGCAAGCCAAGATTCAAATTGTGCTTTCGCTTTTCTCTGTAGCATAAGCGTACCCCTTATTACGTGCTATTTTAGCAATAGGATACACTTTTCCGTGATTTAATGGCGGTCGATTCGACACTTTTCCGTAATTTGGGCGGCTCGGATTTGACACTTTTCCGTACTTTCATACGGCTGATTTCGACACTTTTCCGGATGTTCGCCGAATAATTGCCGCGTAATCAAGCGCCACTCACGCGTCATTTCGCAGGCGACGCTTGATTTTTGTCCGCGCGCGCTGATAGACTCCATCGTGCCCGCAAGGAGCGGGCGCGTTTTATCCAGAGTCGGGGTAGAGAGTTGGCTCCACGATCCCGACGCCAACCGGCCAAGAGGCACGGTGGCCCTGCCAACATCGATGAAAGGAGTCCGTATGGACAATTTCTCCGTGCGCAGCGAGCGCAACTTCCACAACCTGGCAGCCAAGCCAAAACGAATGCATCTTCTGGACAAGCCGAACGGCTATGCCTCGGCTTTGGTCAAGAACAGCCTCTCCCACCAGATGCGCTTTACGGTGCAGGTGCTCGAGGAAGAGCTCTGCGCCGCCGGCAACCCGCACGTGCTGCAGATCAAGCTGCTCGGAGACGACTCGCGCGAGCCGTCCAACTGGAAGCTCTTTGCCGACGGCACGTGCGTCGCGGACGGATCCGGCGCCTTTGCCCGCGAGTGCTTCTGCGAGGGAGCCGAGGTATTCCTGGACCTGTGCCGCGACGCCGTACGCGCGGCCGAGCTGTGCCAGTGGAGTCAGAGAGAGTACGAGCTGCTGGGTGCGGCCCGCGGGATTGCGGGGATGTAGGCGGACGCAGGCGGTGCCATGGTGACGTGCGGCCGTTGCGCGGCAGAACACTTTATTTAGCGCCCGTTAAATAGCCGACCATGCCACATCCTGCCCCATCATTTCGAGTAGCGGAATGATGGGGCAGTCCTATTCTCTGCCAGCGCTTTTACTCCCCAAACCTATAGTCGTTGATGCCCAACGTGGAGCAGTTCTCGCTTATTGCTCGGACTGTTTGCACGGGAATTCCGCCTTCGACATGAGCGGAGACACTAAACGAAAGCTGCACGTCGGCACCGCCCAGCATGTTTAGTTGGCTCACCACTTCGTCCATGATGGTCTGGATGTTGCGATTGACACGAGTGTTGTCGAGCTTTGCCGTCATATGGAAGGATGTCTTTTGTCTCGCGGGCTGCACCACCACTGGCGTTGTGTCGACAACCGTAGTCCTGCCAGTTCCGTCCGTCACCGTCTCGCTCGTCGTAGGACCAAACGCAATTCCATGCCCGCCACCATCGGAGCCCTTCTCAGCCTCCGCAGCCGCAGCGCGAGCAGCAACCTCCTCCTCTTCGATCTGCTTTGTTGCCACAGTCGGCTTCACCAGCAGGTCGCTCTCGTTAATAAACGCCTTCTGCTCACCAAGCGTCAGCTCCATATAGCGATCGTCCGAGAAGCCAGCAGCAAGGCCAAAGTATTCCTTTGAGCCCAGGCCCCTTTGAATCGCGTCCTCGAGCACGCCATAGCACGACAGCCTGGGAAGATAGCAGTAAGAGCACAGGAACTCCCACAGGCGCTTAATCTGGATGTGGTTCGTTTCCTTCCAGAGCACTCGATCGAGCTCCATCTTAAGCAGAGCCGGTGCCCAGGTCTTGATGGCCGCCTCATCGGAAACAAGCTTGCGCGCCATCTTAGCAACGATATTTTCGCCGCCGCCCTCAACGTGTTCTGCTTCCCAAACGATATCCATCGAGTCGCTGAAAAGGTCAACACGCGGATAAATAAGCCAGCTATAGGCCTCCTGGATCTTTAGCTCGAGCGATTCGTCGGCACGTCTCACACTCTGGTCAGTCTCGCGCGTCTGTGCCACGTCAAGGTTCAGCGACTCGCGATCTTTCTTGATGGAATCCCAAGCAAGGTATTGTTTCGCCGCACTTAGGAGTTGTGCATAGTAAGATGCGTCCGCAGCGGCGAACACAACCATATTCTTGTACGTACGCGGAGACGTACCGCGATTTGAGAGTATCTCCGATGCCAAGGTGAGTGCCGCAGAATCGGCCGTTTTTCCACGGTGATTGGCAGACGGCGTCAGCACAACCAGGCGCAGCGTCTGATCATCCGGAACGTCAAGCGAGCTTGCAGGGCATACATGAATGCCCGAGAAGGGATCAACCTTGCGCAGCCTCTTTAGGCGACTCTCAACTTCATAGAGCGCCTCAGAGTCCTTGACCTGCTGGGCGCGGTCATCGGCAACCTTGCGCAACGTGGGGCGCGTATCGTACCAAAAACGGTTTCCGTTGACGTCGCTATACAGGAAAGACGAAGATGTCTGCAGCGTGCCCAGGGCATCGTTGAATACGGAGATGTTCTCGCCAGGCTGAACCGTGCCCAAGCGAATATGCGCACGCTCGATGCCGCGGACAGACTGACCGCCCACGTCGGGAGCACTGCCGAGCATGATGGTACGCGCGACGCGGCGCGATGCCAAAAGATTGCCGTAACGAGTATTGTTGCCGTCATTGCGATACGGAACGGACTGCTTGCCGTCGATCTCGGAATCAACGACTGCATTCCAGTTGTCATCAAGATAGCGCGTGAGCTCATCGCGCACGCCAGGCACATCGAGGGGGAACGACCCCGGCATAATCATCGGCGAAGGATCCTGGTTCATCCACAGCTCGTGGATAACCGACGCCATTAAGCGCAACACGCCACGGGTACGTTGAAACTTTTCGAGCGTTGCCCAGTCCTCGTAGAGACGGTCGAACACTTCAGGGTGAATCGGGTAGCAGGAAACCATGCGGTCGCGGTATTCAAGCTCGCGCGACTCCACCGGGAAGTCCGAAGTATTTTCGTTGTACATCTTGCTAAATGACGCGCACACCTCATCGCGAGCGGCATCATCTTTGCAGTCAAGGAAAAGCCTGCGGCGAACAACCTCGAAGCCTTCGTTTGCCGCCACGGGTTTCCAGATGGCTTCCATACGCCCAAAGGTATGCTCAATCTGCTCCAACGCTCGCTGGCCCGCCTCGCCACCGATCTCGTTGTCGGACTCGGGGATAGAGGCTACGACCAGACTGCACTTCGAAGCACGCGCTGCCTCGGTGAGCTCCTGAATAAAGGTGATGAAGTTGTCGAAGCTGCCGGCGTTAAGTCCATCGACGCCATAAATCTTCTTGGCATAGGCAACGAGCTCGTCCATAAGGACAAGGCAGCAGCCGCAATCGTCGAATAATTCAGTCAGAGCAGCAGATCCTGGCGAGACGCCCTTCTTGTCGGCGTCTTTAACATAGTTATAGAGCTCGGGCCTGCCAGCGGATTCTGCAAGCTGGTATGCCATATGACCCCAAAGCGTGTTGACCATGATGCCAGGCATGGTAGCCGGGCGCATGGCTTTTGCCGGATTGATAGAGGTGCCCACGAGCACGGCAACATGCACCTCAGGGACTTCGGCAACGCCCGCCTCCTCGAACACGGGCGCGAGGTTGGCAATCTGCCCCACGCGGGAGCGGCTGCGCATCATGTGGTAGAGAGCGAGCATGCTGTGCGTCTTGCCGCCGCCGAAGGCCGTCTTGAGCTGGATGACGGGCTCGCCGTCGAGGCCGCTCACGCGGCGCAGTGACTGCACGAGCAGGCCCTTCATACCTTCGGTCACATACGTTCGATTGAAGAATTCGACCGGGTCGCGGTACTCCAGCTCGCCCTTGCCGCGCGCCACTTGGGCAAGGTCCGCAGCAAACTCAGCGTTTTTATAGCGTCCCTCGGCGACATCCATATGGGGTTCCATGACGTCGCGCCAGCTGGGGAGCCCACGCACGGCCTTGGTTTGAGCGAGCGGCCTCCTGCGTACGGGTGTTGCCTCGGTGCCCGCGTCCGCATTCGAGGTCACTGCCGTCGAGCCCTCGGCGCTACCGTAGCGAACTTGGCGCACAAGCGCGTTAATGTCGCCGGCAACCTCAGGATCAACCTGCTCGGCCAGTCGGCTCATGGTGTCAAGAGCACGAAACGCGTTGCTGTCAGTCACGTCCTCGATGCCCTTGTGGGCCCACTCGTTACGTTTGCCCTTGAGCTCGATGGCGTAATTCTTGCAGTCACGCGGCAGCTTCTTACTAAACACGTCGCGCCAGTTGATCTCGATTAGGAGCAGGCACTTTGCAATGTCGAGGGACTTCGCCAACTCACTGGGCTTACCGCTTACCGGCAGGTCTCGTTTCTGATCGTCGTAGAGCTTGCCGATGACGCCAGCCTGCCAGAAATCAGCACCGTACACCTGAATGAGCTCACGGATGATGTAAGGGGCGAGTGCTTCCAAAAGCCTATCGAACCCCTTGGTCAGAAGATCGTGATTACTGGTGTTCTCCATGGATGTCCTCCTTTTACGCTAATCGAATAGTGAGTCTTGCGTGGGACGCTCGACAGCAAGCTGCGCCGCCTTTGACTGAATCTCGGGCCATGCCGTTACGAGCGAGTTGTAAGCGAAGGCCTCCTGCTGCCAGTTGCGCTTGTCCGCAATGGTAAAGAGGCGGTACGCCAGCGCCTTGGCACCATCCGCACGGCCACCAAGTGTCTGGCTAACTATCTTGGCGCAAGCCGTAACACCGCCCTCCTCGAGCGCGCGCGTAAGCTGCTGAGTCGTGAGCCAGGTAGGCGCCTTAAAGTCAACGCGCTCCGATACCTCACTACGGTCGAGCAGGTGAACATCGCCCTTAACAGATGCAAGGAGCCCCTGTGCCGCCAACCCCTCGATGGAAACATTCTTGGCGCGAGCGAGCACGTCGGCTTCTCCGAACTTAATGGTGTCAAAGGCTTTCTGCGTATAAAGATCGACGCAGAAGCGGCTCTCACGATCGAGCTCGCCATCCTGGTCGCTAAAGTACGCATCCACTTCTTGGTTGATAAGCTGCAGCGCTGCACGCACCGTCATGGGGCTACCGTCGGCCTCGAGCACCTGGCTGTAGCGCGAATACACGCCAATACCAGGTCCAATAGCCGACTGAGCAAGGTCAACAGGTGCGATATTCGAAGAACGAAGTTTATCGAGTGCAGGTCCCAACTCACGCTTGAGCGCCATCACGAAGTCGCGACGAGTGCCCATAGGAGCATTCTCGGGGCGCTTGCGACAGACAAGAACGATGGAGGATGCAAGCGCGTTTGAACCAGATGCAATCGAACGGTTGGCCATCTCGGTGCGCATGGGCCATGTACCAGTTATCGAGAAGCCAGCGCGAATAATGGCGGAAAGCATCGTCTCCCAGCCAGTCGATGCCGTTGATTCAACATCATTCTTAGTCTCAGTCTCGCTCTGTTTGAACGCGTAGTAAATTGTGACGGGCACGTCTTCGCGAGCGTACTTGTTCACCTGTTTGAAGGTGCTGAACATGCCTTCCTCGAAGAAGTCGCGTGCTCCCTCCTTGCCGCGGCCCTCACGGTAAGGAGTGGCTACAAGCTCCTCATGTTTAGGCACGAGCATGGTTGAAAAAAGTCTCGGATACGTATTGCGGAGTGATTGACGCAGCCATACATAGAAATAATCTGAGAGATCCGCATATCCAATGTTGTCGTAATAGGGGGGATCCGTTGAAATGGCAAGACCTCTGCGACCGTTATCACTTTGCGCGTCGAATTGACGCGCGTCACCACCCGCAGACGCCGCCGGAAAACTCTGGAGGCATTTATAAACCCACTCAGTTGAATTATCAAAGCAGCCGGATGAGCTTGAAAACGTATTTCCCTCAGCAAAATCCCAAGTCATAGGAATTGCCTGGCGTCCGAAAGTATTCCTCAATCCTTCACGCGTGGCATCCCAGCTACAGATCGTTGAGCCACGATCGGCAAGTTTGTCGACGACAAACGCAAGGTATACGCCGACGGCCTCGCCATAGGCGCGGGAACCGGTGCCACCTTCGTCGAGGCCGATGCCGTCATCGGGCAGCCCGGCAGCAATGGCGTCCGCCTCGGCCTTTTTCTGCGCCTCGCCGACAAGCGCCGAGAACGTCGTCAATGCCGTCAGCTGGCGATTTGTGAAGAGCTTATCGAACTCGTCAAGCCCATAAGGCACACATGAACCACCCGTGAAGTGCGTCGCCAACTTGCCCGTAGGGTAGTCCTCTGGCTTCTCGACCTGGGAGGCTTCAATCTGGACTGAATCTGGCGCAATGTAAATGCGTCCACGCTTACCTTCGGCAACAACAGCCATAAGCTTGGCGCCCATTCGACCAGCTTTGGACTCTTCCTTAACGTACTTGAGATCTATGGGTGTACCACAGTGCACGCAGGTCGCACCACGTCGGTTCACTGTGCCATCTTGTGTTGCCTTTCCGGGCTCAACCTTAAAATGAACTTCACCGCCTTCGCAATGAGGCTCGACGTGCCATTCCTTTCCCTTTTTCTTGGACAAGTCGAACGAACGCACGAGAATCGCCTCGTGTCCACACGCGGGATTGGGGCACTTAACCGTGCGCGCCCAGAGCCACGCAATGACGGTGGCCTCGCCGCCACCCTGCTCGGCCGGCACTTGCACCCTGGGGTACAGGTCGCCGATACGACGCTGGGCCTCTTCCTTCATCCAGGTGCCATAGTACTTAACGTCAGCAGCCAGACCAGCATTGCCGCTCCAGCCTCCATTGGTCAGCTTGCCACGGGCCTCAGGGTTAACGGCAGGCTTGCCCGCAAACAGCGGCGGAATCTCAATCATTGCTTTATTGATGGTAACAGCGACCGGGTTGAGGTCCTGCGCATATGCCTTAAGGCCCAGGCGCTGTGCCTCCAACGGAATGGCACCTCCGCCTGCAAATGGGTCCAACAGGGGCGGCAAGTCGTCGCCCATCGACTTTTTAATCTCAGCTTTGGCGGCATTAAGCACACGATCGTTATTGGAGTTTTCCCACACCACGAGCTCGCGCAGGATGCCGAACAGGCGCTCGCGCTCGGCAGCCTGCTCCTCCACGGTGGGGAACTCCTCGGGATGCGCCGACGGGTCGTCCACCAGCGACGACCAGATAACTGCGCGCGCCGCGGCCAGCGGGCGACGGGCCCACCACAGATGCAGCGTCGAGGGATGCCCATGGCGGATGGATTTCTCACGTGCGGATGCCGCATTGATATCGTCGAGCGGCAGGGCCACCTCGATGAGCTTCTTCTTTACTGCCATGTCTGCTCCCTCTCTAGTATCACGTCGCCCGCTTCCTTGAGGCGTTCGATGTCGTAGTTCGTGCTTGCCGCGGCATAATCCGGCGGACTTGTAAATGGATGTGCGATGTAAGAAGTTCGGGTCGTGTTTCCATCGACCTCGACCAGTGCGAGCACAAAGGCATCTGGCCTGTTGAGCGCACACATCACTTCGTTGTGCGAGACGGTGACCGTAGTGGCGCCCGCGGTGCGACCCTTGACCTCAATCATTCGCAACGCCGGCCCCTTAGCATGAAGCTCGTCGGGCACCACGGATTCGATGTCGTAGCCGCAGTTATCTGCGCTTCGATCCCGCGGCGTAAAACCCAGCTCCCGCTCGATAGCCATGACGGCACGCATGCCGGCAAGCTCTACCTCGCGCCTGCCTGCCGCACTGGATTCGGTGGTAGCATGTGAGTCGTGGAGCAGCATGCCAACTGGAATCACAAGCGCGCCACCCAGCACCCTCGGAGTCGCGGGAGTGATGGTCTTTTCGCGCTGCAGCTCCGCCAAGCGCATTTGTCTACGGTCGCGCAGATCGTCGGCGCGACGACGAGCATTCAGAGAGCTCAGGCGTGTCTTCTTGCCTTGCTTTTCTTTCTCCTCTAGCTCCCACGCGCGACCATCCCAATAATTGGCCTCGTCGGTAAGACGCGCGTCAACGGCTCGCTCAATCTTCTCGATCTGCGGAATACGACGATTGCGTACCTCTATGAGGCTCACCGGGAGGATTTCGCGAATGGCGAAATCCATGGCAAGCGCATCAATGTCGCCGGTAAGCCACTCCTGCTCAGAAGCGATAGTGTGCGCGGCAGATGCCTCGGACGGACGAGGACCGCGATAGTCCAAATAGGGCGCATAGCCCGCATCACGAGCTTCGCCCGCAGCGTCAACTTCAACGAACCTAAACTCTTTGGATACCGTACGTTTGATGCCGTCGGTCAGCGTCGTGTCGTCCTGGACAGAGTTCTCGATATAGAGCAGGAGTCTCGGCTTGTCTCCAAAATCTCTATCGTCCACGAGCACACAGCCCCGCTTGAGCGCCGAGCCCATTTGGCCAATCAGCACCTTCACCGTTGCGTCCAAAAGCGCCTCACCGGGGCATACCAACTCCGCGGGAACGAGTCCAGGACCCTCTTTAGATTCTTTGTCAAAGCAAATACGCTCATAGGAGGCAAGCACGTGGCCGCATTCGTCGTCCATGCTCATCGAGCGAACCGAGAACGGCACTTCGAGCACCTCGAACCTGCCAGACTCGCGAGATGCCACGCGTCCTCCCAAGCGCTTCATTGCCGCCATGAAAAATGCCTGGATAAAGTGCGGCTCGAGCTTGCGCGCCTCCATGCGCTCCATGTCCTCGCGAATAGCGCTTACGCCGCGAGCGTCCATGACGTCCTCGGTAAGTGCATATTCCTTGAGGAGCCGTTTAATGGAGCTCGTATCGAGCGATGCATCGACTACCTGGTTGAGTCGCGCCCGCACCTCGGGGTCATCGCCATAGCGAATCGCATCGAGGAGCAAGTCACGGAGCGTCTTGCCTTCAAAGGTAACTCTGCCCAAGATGTCGAAAACCTTACCGCCCAGCGCGGCACGTTCCACCTCGAGCTTGCTGAACAGGCGTTGGAATACTTCTCCCTCGCGCGTCTGCGTGGAGACAAGGTTCCACAGATGACATACTTCGGTTTGACCGATGCGGTGAATACGCCCGAAGCGCTGCTCGAGTCGATTGGGATTCCACGGCAGGTCGTAGTTGATCATAAGGTGCGCACGCTGTAGGTTAATGCCCTCGCCGGCGGCATCCGTAGCAACAAGGATGCGCGAGTTCGCATCCTGCTTGAACATTTCCTCGGCACGATGGCGCTCGTCGCGCGTCATACCGCCCTTAATGGTGAGCACGGCAGAACGGTCGCCCAGGAGGGAGCCAATCTTCCCTGCGAGGTAGTTCAGTGTGTCCTTGTGTTCGGTAAAGATGATGAGCTTCTCACGTCGACCGTCCATGGCAAACATATTGGAATCGTCTTGCAGCAGTCGCGAAAGCTCCTCCCACTTACGGTCCTCGCCACTAATGCGAACATCGTTTGCCTTGCGCTCGAGCGTGCGTAAAATCGCGATCTCGGCATCGAGCTCAGCCGCGGTCGCCGCCGCAGAAGCGGTGTCTACGACGTCATCTTCCATTTGTTCGTACTCTTCGGAGTCGTAATCGTCCTCGTCAAAATCTCTGGAATCGATGCCCCATTTATCTGTATAGGCGACCTTGCCGCTCGCAACGCTTTTTGCCTCGGCGAGCTTGGACTCAAGTCGTATGCGGCGACGTCGAAGCGACTGATAGATGGCCTCGGGACTCGACGCAAGACGACGCTGCAAGATAGTCAAAGCAAAGCCGACGCTGTTCTTATGCTTGCCACCCAAGCGCTCCGCACGGTTAAACTCCTCGGTGACGTAATGAGTCACCGAGTCATAGAGCTCCTGCTCGGCAGGAGATAGGTCGTATTCGACTGTGTAGGCGCAGCGTTCGGGGAATAGCGGGCGCCCATCGAACTTGAGCAGCTCCTCTTTCACGAGGCGACGCATCACATCGGAAACATCGCAGTCAAGCGAAGGTGCGGGCGGAAGGCTCTGAGCCTGGCCGGCAGTGGAGCGCGCCGCAGGATTCTTAACGCGGTTGCCTCCCGCAAACCGGTCCTTGTCCACGAGCGCCATAAAGTAGCGAAAGTCAGCAGGCTTGCCGTTGTGGGGCGTAGCCGTCAGAAGCAACAAGTTTTCGGTTGTGTCGCCCAAGAGCTGACCGAGCTTATAGCGTTTGGTCGGTTTAAACTCGCCGCCAAAGTTTGTCGCGCTCATCTTGTGTGCCTCGTCGCATACAACGAGATCCCACGAAGTTGTCCTTAGCTTCTTTTGGATCTCGTCGTTGCGAGCCAGCTTATCTAGGCGGCCGATGCAAAAATTGACCTCATCGAAGGGATTCCCGGTAGCAGAAGACTCCAGAACATCATTTGTAAGCAAGCGGAATTTGAGCCCAAACTTTTGCCATAGCTCGTCTTGCCACTGTTCCACAAGATTACCGGGAGCCACGATAAGGCAACGCCTAAGATCGCCGCGAGCAATCATTTCTTTTATTAGGAGGCCCGTCATGATGGTCTTGCCTGCACCGGGGTCGTCCGCCAGCACATAACGCAGCGGCAAGCGCGGCAGCATTTCCTTGTAAACGGCCGAAATCTGGTGCGGCAGCGGCTCGATAGACGACGTACGAATAGCCAGATAGGGATCGAACAGATGAGCCAAGCCTATGCGATACGCTTCGGACACGAGTCGCAGGTCATCGGGGTCGGCATCGAACGCCCAGGCGCTGGACTTTTCGATGATGTATTTATCCTCGTCTGTATCGAGGAGAGGTCGGTCACCCAGTGCGCCCTGGTCCGTCTTGTAGATTACGTTTAAGATGGAATCGCCATGCCATTCGACAGCCTTAATGGTCACGGCCGAATCCCCCGCGATACCGCGAACGCGCGTACCGGGCGTAATCTCTGCTAGCTTTGCCATCACGCACCCCGCTTTACGAGAAGCGAAAAGGCGTGTCGCAAGATAACGCTAGGATTGTCTATCGAAGGAAGACACTCGCTAGCGAGCACCCCCCCCCCGAAGAGTTTTCGTCTGAATGGCCACGAAAAGTCTCCTGGGTTTTATTGATACCGGGGTGAACGATAAATCACCCTTGTTGCAGCTCTATCTATTGTCTTTCAATCGGCTTGCCGTGTCATGGGGTTTTCTGCAAAAGGAATCGTTTTTACCTCGCGCGGTTTGTTGCTCAACAATGCTGCGAATAGCGTGAATGCCTTGTGATCACTCCCGCGTCACCAGCGCCCATTAGCACGCTTACAGACGCTTTGGCACCTAACACCCGTTGTTCGATGCATGTCCCTTACTCAAACGCCTACACTTGAGCATTACAGGTCAATTACGCCACCAGGCAAGCGAGGCTAACATGCGATCCGAAAACGAACAGATTCATTACCGAGCAAAGTTCAGGCTTTCGCCCTATTCGACCACCACGCCCTCAATCGTCGATGCGTATCGCCAGATCTACACCTGGGTGCGCGACAAAGAGAAGCGCAAGCGCCATGAGCAGAGCGCCTTTGAGTTTTTATCAAGCAATAAAGACGTTGCCTCCGACTTTGTATTTGGAAACCTCAGCTATCCCGTTGGCTATTCTGGAGGCATGACCACGGGCAGCCGCGTGAGCATTTGCACTCGCGCAGCCTTTAACGACAAGCGAGGCAAGATCCCCGTCGCTTGGGCCTTTGAATATGACGAGCCCGACAGTCATTATTCGTATCGTCACTGGCACACTTGCATTGGCCTTGAGACGGCCGATGACAACTCCTGCCTAGTCAATATAAAAGTCACCTATGCGACCCTGCCCGAATATGTGGGCTGGCCACTGCCAGAACCGGACCTCAATATTCCCCGCATCGCAAAGGTTCTGTTTTCGCTTCCCAATCATCAGGCGTGCGTTGGAGAGACTGTCGTCAACACATCGTGCACGCGCCTGACGTTTGAGAACTTTGACGCCGAGTTCTCCGACAACCTTCTGAGCAGCCAGCGCGAGCTCCCTCTGATTCTAATAACCAGCGATGATACCGGTCGATATCCCGTCAAAGATCCTGGCAAGCTCGCCAATAACCTTATGGGCCTAGCCAACGTGTTTGCCGCCGATGAATCCGATGGTCGGCTCAAATCAAAGCTGTTCAATCTTTTTCTCTACGATACCCCCGCTTATCGATACAACTGCCCCAAGTCGTCACTTCGTATTTACCAACCGAACATCAATCTGTCTGACGAAGAAGACGCACGTCGACACCTCTGCATCAGGCGCGATAGGCTGAGCGAGTACGGCAACCAGACATCCACGATACTTAACCGGAGTCTGGGGCGCTCGTTCTTGCGCGGCAGGGGCGATATTGTAGACACGAGCGATATTGCCTGGTACAAATCGCGCCAATCAATCGGGGCGCTACGCAGCCGCATGGCAGAGATGAAACGCCACGCAGAGAATGAAACCGTAGCCGAGGCAAAACGCACCGAAGCGCTTGCCGCCTCGTACAGCCAAGAGGCAATGGATAACCTTAAAGAGTTGTTGTCAAAAGAGACTGCCGACAGGCAGCTCTGGGAAGGGCTGGCCAACGATTACGCCGACAACAACGCCGCGTATGAGCAGCGTATTGAGCAACTGGAAAACAGCCTGCTCGAGCTGGATGAATCCGAGAACACGATCGCCAACTTAAAGTATCGACTCCAAGAGGCGCTGGAGCGAGCCGACCGCTCAGATAAGCAGGTAGCTGCACTCAGAGCGGAAGCATGCTTTGTCGAGGGGCTCGAGGCATTTCCGCGCACCCTTGAGGACGAGCTTAAGTTTGCCGCGAATCTCTGGCCCTCGCGCATTTTCGTTTTGCCCGAGGCATACGACTCAGCACGCCGCTATGATTTTGCCGATCTTGACGAGGAATGGCAGATCCTTAAATCCGTAGCGACCGTTATGTGGCAACTCAAGTTTGGGGAGCGCCCGACGACCGGAGACCTCTATAGCGAGTTTAAAAATCAGACCTCGTTTGACGCCGCGCCGACCGAGACCAAGCTGACTAAAAACGACACCGAGCTCATGCGGCTCCGCCAACGCACTTACAACGGTAAGCAGGTTTGCATCTTGCCGCACATTAAGGGCAACGGTCGCAACCGCCGCGACCCATTCCGTCTGCACTTTTGTTTTGATGACGAGGCACAGCTAATCGTAATAGGCCACTGCGGAAGTCATTTGCCGACGTCAGGAACTGCCAGGCAGTAAGGCGCCGCACCAGCATGGGCGGAGGGTGCCGCCTACCTCCCCTCCGCCTTCAGCTTCAGCAGCAGGTCGCCCAGCTCGGGGCACTTGCTGGAAAGGCGCGTCTGGGGTCGCTCGCCCATCCCCCACCGCTGGCGGACTTCCTGGGCGCGCGGGCTCACGCGGTAGTCCCCGTCCATCGCCTGCTTGAGCAACTTGGCGGTTACGCGCGCATCGGCCAGAGCGCTGTGGGCGTGACCCGTCGACTCGTCAAACTCGATGCCAAACCACGTTGCCGCGTCGCCCAACGAGACGCGCCCGTGGCTGCCCACGTCCATGATTGAGGTGTAAAACGCCTGCAGGTCGGCCCAGTCCGTAGGAAACGCGGAAAGGTCGATGCGCTTTGCCTGGCACTCGGTCAAAAGCTGTCGACGGTCCGTCCCGCTCCAGCAAACCACCTGGGCGGAGTAGCGACCGATCCAATCGTTGAGCCTTTTGATCACCACGTAGAGCGGATCGGCCATCGCGGTGTCCACGGCCGATATCCCCGTAAGCTCGCGAACGGGAAACGCAACGCCTTCGGTAAATTCCGTCTGCACAAACTGCGAGAACTCGCCCATAACGTTGCCGTGGTAATCGAGCTTGACGGCGCCGACCTCGATAATCTCGTTGCGCAGTCCACGGCGCTGGCGCTGTTTTGGCACCGGCGCAAACTCAAAGTCCAGCACAATCTGGCGCGCAAAGTTCGTCGTATCGATAGCCGAGATACCCGGCGTCTTTTCAGCTGACACGGTTAGGGCCTTTCTCCGTTGCTTGCCGCTTGCTACATAGGCGGCTACATTGCCGTAAGGATAGGCGCCCGCGCGGACATGAAAGCAGGGCGCAATGCCATGCCCGCAAAACCACTACGCACCAAGTGCCGCCATGGGGATCACCGCCACGCCGTCGTCGCGTGTGTAGGCAATGCTCCCCTTTCCAACCACGACCGCCAAAAACGCCGGCGCGGCATTCTGGGCGGCAGGATTGGAGAGCACTTTCCTCTCCAGCGCCTTGAGATTTCTCGCTCCATCGTCTGCTTTCGCATCGCTCAGCTTGACCTCGATGGCTCCCATCCGCACAGGTCCTCGGTCAGCTTGAGCCTGTTGAAGAGGTCCAAGTACGCAGCGATGATCCTCTCGTCGGGGCCCGCCTCACCGTACGAGGCGTCCTTTATGAGCGTCTTGTACGTAACAGCTTGGCTCTCGTTCATGGCAAGAGCTCGCAAAAGGCCGTGTGCAAGCTCGGGCGATCATGCGATATGCGAAATTACGCCATTCTCAATGCTGTTTTTACGCTACTTTCAATGTAGTTTTTACGCCATATTCATTGAAGGTTTTACGCTCGGCATCCTTAGCGCGACCCATTCCGAGCATCACATCAGAGCGCGCTTGGTTATCTCCGCTCGCACATCTCGGCAAACGAAATCAGCTTGGTATCCCCCCTGTTCGCCGCAGCTTCCTGACATCCTTGCGTAAAGCCGCGCTTCGAGAAGATCGCATAGCTTTTGTGCTGCCGTCTAAAGAGCTCGCTTCGATGCACGAGCTTTTCCAGAACATCCTCGCCCACCGGCTCATTGCGCCATTTGCACTCCGCAAACAGCGCAGTGCCCTCGCCATCGTCGACAATCAAGTCGATTTCTTCCTGCGTATGCGTGCGATTATCCGTCCCCCACCAGCGCCCGACGCTCGCCGGAACCACATCGAGCTGGCCCGCCCGCGCAAGTTCGTACACGTATTGCCTGCATATAAGCTCAAAGACCGTACCCATGTAATCCGATACGTGCGGCTCAATGCGCTTATACGCCATCTCGGCCATATCGTTTTGAATCAGCCCAATGTTCTGCGGCACAAACTTGTACCAGAACCTAAACATCTGGTCGCTCAGAAGATACACGGCTCGCTTATTGCTCGTCTCGTTTAGGGGCAACTCGCGCTCGACAATCCCAAGCGACGCCAGCTTATCCACATAGCTCTTTACGTTGCTCGCAGGGATTCCCGTAGAGCTCGCAATCTCCGAGATCTTCGAGCGCCCCTGAGCAATTGCTTGCACGATCGCATCATATTGCTCGGGATTGCGACACTCTTGCAACAGCAGGTTACTCGGCTCCTCAAAGAGATAGCCCGTAGGAGTAAGAAAAAGACGCTTGATGTTGTCCTTAAGCGATACGGCAGGATCGACTTTCTCGATATATGCAGGAATGCCGCCCGTCATGCCATAGCAAACCGCAGCGTCTTCGCGACCCATGCTCTGCCACAGGCCGAGGGTCGTCGTAAAATCGAGCGGCATGATCTTAAACTGGGCCGTACGCCTACCGTATAGCGGACTCTCGTAGCCCAGCACCTGCTCTTCCATGAACGAAAGCGACGACCCGCACAGGATAAGCATGAGCTTGGTCTCTTTGTACAAGTGATCGATCTTGTCTTGCAGCAACGAGCTGATCTCGGGATTCGATTGGGGGAGATAGGGGTACTCGTCAATCACGACAATCAAACGTTCCGTGCGAGCCATGGTGGCCAATGCATCGAACGCTTCGTCAAAACTACGGAACGACACGCCTGCAGCACCAACCGAGCCTGCAAGTATCGCCTGGCTAAAGCCGTGCAGGTTTGCCTCTGCATTGGTACGACGTGCTTGAAAGTAAATAGCCTTCTTGCCTTGGATGAACTCTGTGATAAGGCGCGTTTTACCCACGCGACGGCGGCCGTAAATCACAGGCATCTCAAAGGAGTCCGTGCCATACAGTCGATTGAGCTCGGACATTTCCGCTGTTCTTCCGATAAACACAGGCCGTCCTTCCTTTACGTTATAGCTAGCTATATTATACCTTTCTATAATATAGCTAGCTATAACGTAATTCGACAGGCGGCGCACGCAAAAGGGGCGGTTGAAGTGCAGCCTAGCGCCGCATGACGTCGGCGGACGAGGCGATGCGTCCGCCGACGAATAGCACCGAATTGGTTACTTCTTGCTCTCGGGCAGGACCAGATTCACAGCGGCATCCTTGGCGGCATCGATGTGCTGAGCCACGACCGGCGTCTGCGGAAGGATCAGGTTGAGCACGATGGCCATGATGGCGGTGGGGGTCACGGCGTTGGAGCCGATGACGGTGGACACCCAGGTAGGCATACCCTCGCCGGCAAGGCAACCGCTGGCCATCCAGATACCCAGGCCAAAGACGACGGAGGTACCGACGATGGTGGTGGTGCGCTGCGTGAGGCCCTCGCGGGTGAACATGCGCACGCCGTTCATGGTGATGGTGCCAAAGACGCCGACGGTCGCGCCGCCGATGACGGGCTGCGGGATAGCGGAGAGCACGGCAGAGAGCTGCGGGAACAGACCGGCGATGGCAAAGACGGCCGCGATGATCACAAAGACCCACTTGTTGACGACCTTGTTGGAGCAGATGATGCCCACGTTCTGGCCAAGGGCGCTGGTGGGAAGACCGCCCAGCAGGCCGCCGACCATAGAAGTGAGGCCCTGGGACACGATAGCGCCGGAGAGCTCGCGCTCGGTGGGCATACGGTCGATGGAGCCCAGGCAGGCGGCGGAAACGTCACCGATAACCTGGATGGCAACCATGGGGAACACGACGGCGAGGGTAATGCAGACCTCGGGATCAAACTCGAGCGCGTAGGGCATGAGCTTGGGAAGAGCGAAGACCTGGGCGGTGGCGACGCTGGAGAAGTCGATCATGCCAAAGGGGATCGAAACGATCATGCCAACGATCATGCCAAAGAACACGGATCCCAGCTTGAGCGTGCCCTTGCCAAAGTTGGCGAGCGCAAAGACCACGGCGAAGGTGATAAGAGCGACGCACCATGCCTGCGGGGTGCCCCACAACGGCGTGCCCATGCCACCGGCCATGTATTTGACGGCCGTGGGATAGAGAGAGACGCCAATGGAGAAGATGACCGTGCCGGTCACGACGGGCGGGAACAGCCACTTAATCTTGCTGTAGGCCAGACCAAAGAGGACCGCGACGGCACCGCCAACGATCTCGCCGCCCAGCAGCGCGCCAAAACTAAAGCCCGAGGCGCCCATGGCCTGAAGGGCCGGCAGGAACGCGAACGAAACGCCCATGACGATGGGCAGGCCGCCGCCAATGCGACGGAAGGGAGCGAAGGCCTGAAGGGCCGTGTCGATTGCCGAAAGAATGAGCGCAACCTGAATGATGTCGGTGCTCTGCTGGCTATTAAAGCCGTAGACGCCGGCCATGATGACCGCCGGGGTAATGATGCCGGCAAACGATGCCAGTACGTGCTGAAGGGCACACGGGATCATTTCCTTAACGGGCGGCATGCCTTCGCGAGTGAACAGGGCTTCAGTGCCGTTCGTAACCGTCTCCTGGGTCATTTGACCACCAATCCTCGAAATAGTTGTTTTCGCATCTAACGCTCTATTGTGACGCAGTGCGGGGTTGAGGTTGTGCCTTCGTTGCATATCGTATTAAAGATGATTCTCATTCTCAATAATAATTTTTTGTTATCAGACTATTCTTCAGCTGAGATAACGCATTTCCGCAGGTCAGGAAAGTGTCTGGTCAAAATAACATCTAACTTTTCTTTTGGTCAACCGTTTACCGCCAAATTCCTACCGTTCGTCTGTATTACGCAATGTACCTGCGGATATACGAGATGATGAGCAGCGTGTTACCATGATAAAAAATTGTTATGAACACTTCGATAGAACCCAAAGGAGTTGCCCGTGAACGAGACCGTACGTCGTTTTTTGCCGATGGTCGATTTCCTGGAGCAGATACTCGGCAAAAACAGCGAAATCGTGCTGCACGATTTCTCGGATCCCGACCACGCCATCGTCGATATTCGCAACGGCATCGTAAGCGGCCGTAAGGTCGGCGGTCCCGCCACCGATCTGGCGCTCAAGATCATGCACGACGCTAAGTATCGCGACCTGCCGTTTATTACGGGCTATGAGGGCCGCGGTGCCGGTGGCAAGACATTGGAGTCAGCGACGTACTTTATCCGCGAGAATGACGAGATCGTCGGCATGCTCTGCGTCAACACCGACCTCTCGACCGTGCGCTCCATCAACGCCATGGCGCAGCAGCTCATGGCGTGCTTCGACGCGGCGCCTAGACAGGCAGAGCCCGCGTCTATCGAGGTCGAAAGCCTTTCGGAGTCTACGCAGGAGCTCATCGACCGCAGCATTGCCGAGTTGCTGAGCGCGCGCGGGCTGGATGTAGCATCGCTTGGTCAAAGCGACCGCGTGGACGTCATTCGCCACCTCAACGGCAACGGGGTGTTCATGCTCAAGGGTGCCGTGGCCTGCGCCGCCACCGCGCTGGGCATCTCGGAGCCCAGCGTCTACCGCTACCTGCAAAAAGTCCGCAAGGAAGGCTAACGAGCAAAAAGACTGCCCTTGGTGGCTCCGCAAGCGATCCGTCACGTGACAAAAGACCCTGCAGCTCGCACTGCAGGGTCTTTTTGCATGTCATGTTTTGTTTTCGCCAACGTCTTAGAGAGCGGCGGCGACCTCGATCTCGACCAGACCGCCGGCCGGAAGGGCGGCAACCTGGAAAGCGCTGCGCGCGGGGAACGGAGCCTCGAACTTGGAAGCGTAGATCTCGTTCACGGCAGCGAAGTCGGCGATGTCGGCCAGGTAGACCGTGGTCTTGACGACATCGGCAAAGGTGGCGCCGGCAGCGGTCAGCAGAGCCTCGACGTTAGCAAGGGACTGCTTAGCCTGGGCCTCGACGCCCTCGGGCATCTTGCCGGTTGCGGGGTCGATGCCCAGCTGGCCGGACAGGAACACCATGTTGCCGGTCTGGATGCCGGGGGAATACGGGCCGATGGCTGCAGGTGCGTTATCGGAAGACACGACGGTCTTGCTCATGTTTTTCTCCTTACGATCAGATAGAGAGCGTGAGCGCGGCGTTCACACCGGGAGGCACAATTCGGTCTGAACACCGCGCTTGATTTGGATAGTACTCAAGGTTTCTGTGCGATGCAAGATTATTATCACGTTGCGAGAATAATTTATCGCCCAACGGCGCCTGTCGGCCGCTGAACGGCACGACCAGACGGTGAAGCTCAAAAGGATCCGTTTCCCTCCGTCCCCATCGGATCAGGTGGTCCATGGGGGACGGAGGGAAACGGATCATTTTTGCTGCAAGGGCTGCTGAAGACTTTATCCTGCTTGGGCCACAGGGCTCGTCCGCCGCAACAGCACCACTATACTTTTGAATATCTGAGCATTTTGAAAGGCAGGATATGACCGCAACCGCCAGTCGAACCACCAACCGCAGACCCGAGCTTTTGGCGCCCGCCGGAGGGCCCGAGCCCTTTGCCGCCGCACTCGCCGCCGGGGCAGACGCCATCTACTGCGGCATGGGCAGCTTCAACGCCCGCCGCAAGGCCACCAACTTTACCGACGAGGCCTTTGAGCAAGCCTGCCGCGCCGCACATCTAGCCGGTTCGCGCGTCTATGTCACGGTCAACATCGTCATCAAGCAGTCCGAGATGGGCGATGCGCTGCAACTCATCCATCGCTGCTCCACGCTGGGCGCTGACGCCTTCATCATCCAGGACTGGGGCCTGTTCTTTGAGGTCAAGCGCACGATGCCCGGCATCGAGACGCACATCTCAACCCAAGCAAACATCCACGACGACCGCGGAACCCTTTGGTGCCGCGAGCAGGGCGCCGACCGCGTAACCCTCTCGCGCGAGCTTTCCATCGACGAGATTGCCGCCATTCACGATGCCGCGCCCGATGTGGACCTTGAAGTCTTTAGCCACGGTGCCATCTGCTTTTGCTACTCGGGCCTGTGCCTGCTCTCGAGCTTTGCCATGGCGGGCCGCTCGGCCAACCGCGGCATGTGCGCTCAGCCCTGCCGCCTGCCTTACGAGCTGATCGACGAGAACGGCCGCGCGCTCTCCCCTGCCGGTCGCGAGCGCGCTCTATGCCCGCGTGACACCAACACCTCACAGCTTGTTCGCCGTCTGTATGATGCCGGCGCCGCGTCTCTCAAGCTCGAGGGCCGCATGAAGGCGCCCGATTACGTGTACTCCATCGTTGATGTGTATCGTCACGAAATTGACGACATGCTATCCGGAGCCGCCGTTGCCAAGGACGAGGAAGCCGCCCGCCAGCGCCAGCTCAAGCGCTGCTTCAACCGCGACTTTACGCACGCCTATCAGGACGGCACCTCGGGCGACGAGATGATGAGCTATGAGCGTTCCAACAACCGCGGCCAGATCGTGGGCACGGTGCTGGGCAGCCGCCCGGCCAACCGCGATGTGCGCGGCCTCAAGCCCGACGACCGCCGTCGCCGCGCCGCCATCGCCCGCATTGAGCTGTTTGAACCCGTGGGCAAGGGCGACTTGTTGGAACTTCGCCACGATGACGAGTTCGACCAGTTCCTGACCACCATTGCCGCCGATGATGCCGCCGCGGGCGATGTTATCGAGTGCCGCGTGCCCCGCAGCATGCCCGAGGGCTGCCGCGTCCGCGTGATTCGCAGTCAGCGTGCCATCGACGCCGCCGGTGCCGCGCTCAAGCGCGATGTGCTGCGCCGCCGAGCTGTTGATGTGTCCGTCGTGGCGCGCCTGGGCGAGCCGTTTACTGTCACACTCACCTGCTGCGACAACCCCGCGCTCACCGCCACCGCCACGGGCTTCACCGTCGAGGCCGCCAAGACCCGCGCGGTCGAGGCATCCGACCTGGTTGAGCATGTGGGCCGCATGGGCTCCTCGCCCTTTGAGGCAGCGAGCTTTGACGTTTCGCTCGACGCCGGCTGCGGTATGGGCTTCTCTGCCGTGCACAAGGTGCGCGCCGCCGCCTGTAAAGCATTGGAGGAGGCCATTCTGGCGCCGTACGAGGAGCGCGCGAAAACGCTCGAGTTGCCGGTGCTCGACAAATGTACGCGCGCCATGCCCGCGCATTACCGCGACGAGCCGCAGATTTGCGCCACCGTCACCTCGCTCGAAGCTGCCGAGGCAGCCCGCGCGGAGGGTGCGACGCGCATCTATATGACCACCGACGCGCTCGAGGCTGTCGGACTCTCCCCTGCCGATGCATTTGAGCAGGGCATCATACCCGTACTCGACGAGGTCTGCCGCGCCGTCGACCACGAGCGCGTCGATCCCTGGATCAATGCTGGAGCCACCGTCGCCGTCGGCAATATCTCCGAGCTCGCCGTAGCCGCGCAGGCCGGCGCCACAGCCGAGATTCGCTCTTGCCTGCCGGTGCACAACACGCCCTGCATGGAGGCGCTTGCCGAGCGCGGCGCCGGTGCGTTTTGGCTCTCGCCCGAGATCACGCTCGACGAGATTGTCTCGCTCGGCGCCGCCGCGCCCGCTGCTCTGGGCATCACCGTCTTTGGCCGCCCGCGCGTCATGACAAGCGAGCATTGCATTCTGCAGGTTGCCAACGGCTGCATCCACGATTGTGCCAACTGCCGCCTGCGTGCCCGCAAGCTCTCGCTCAAGAATATCGACGGAAAGGTCATGCCCGTCCGCACCGATATCCACGGCCGCTCTCGCCTGTACGATGCCTACCCCATCGACCTCACGCCGCAGGTTCCTCAGCTGCTCGATGCCGGTGTGCGTCGTCTCATGGTGGACGGAACGCTGCTCGAGACGGATGAGGTGGGCCGTGCCGTCGCCCGCGTCCGTCGTGCCGTCGAAGCAGCGCAGGCCGGCCGCAAGCCCGCCGCCCGCCTACGCGGGGCGACCTCGGGATGCATGTTTGTGGGAATCAGCTAACCGAAAGGCTTACACGTGAACGAAGAACCTCAAGTCCTCTACTGCGACGCCTGGCTCATGGCCATCGACAAGCCCGCCGGCATGATCGTCCACGGCGACGGCACCGGCGAGCGCACGCTCACCGACTACGCCAGCGACCTGCTGCTGGCGATGGGCGACGGCTTTGCCGCGACCGACATGCAGCCGCTCAACCGCCTGGACCGCGACACCACCGGCGTGGTGCTGTTCTCGCTCGACAAGCAGACGCAGCCCGCCTTTGACCAGATGGTCATCGACCACGCTTTCGAAAAGCACTACCTGGCGCTCGCCGAGGGCAAGATCGACTGGAACGAAAAGCTCATCGACAAACCCATCGCCCGCGACCGTCACGACAGCCGCAAGATGCGCGTCGGCGCCAGCGGCAAGCCGTCTCAAACGCGCGTGAAGGTGCTCAAGCGTCTTAAGAGCCGTCGTGGCCTGCCCACGCGCTCGTATATCGATGTCGAACTGCTCACCGGCCGCAAACACCAGATCCGCGTGCATCTGGCGAGCGAGCGTCATCCCCTGGTGGGCGACGAGCTCTACGGCACGCCGCGTCCCTGCGGCCTGATGCTCCATGCCCACAGCGTGTCCTTTACGCATCCCGTAACCGGCGAGCACATCCACATCGAAGCCCCCTGCCCCTGGGAGCCCTAAACCACCACAATGGGGACAGGCACCTTTGTGGTGGTTTTGCCGCAATGGCTCAGCCGCGGTCCCAAAACGTCTCGATCTGTAACAATAACTCGGCAAAATCGCCTCAGATGTTACAGATCGAGACAAAGGAACGGCGTAACCACCACAATGGGGACAGGCACCTTTGTGGTGGTTTTGGCCTTGTCCCGTCGCTAGACCGTGATGACGTTGTCCATTGCCCGGTACTTGGCGGGCACCTCGCCCGCAGTGATGATCGTTGCATCGCGGAAGTCCGCGAACTTGACGGGCGCTACCATGCCAAATTTACTGGCGTCCGAGATTACGAAGCGTTTGGCGGTATGGCGCATCGAGATACGCTTGACCTGCGCTTCCTCGATATCCGGTGTGGTGAGACCTTGCTCGGCGGCGATGCCATTGGAACCCCAAAAGCCGCAGTTGAAGTTATAGCGGTCCAGAGTTGCCAAGGCATCGGGACCGACAAGCGCCTCGGTCTCGGGCTTGAGCTCGCCGCCCAGCACCACGGTGCGCATGCCGCGCAAAGCGAGGCGCTGAGCATGGAGCACGGAATCAGTCACATAGGTGACGCCCTCAAGGCGCGGAAGATGCTCGATGAACTTGAGCGTCGTCGATCCCGAATCGATATACACAAAGCTATCGGGCTCCACCAGGGCCGCGGCACGGGCGCAGATGCGCTCCTTGTCATCGTTATGGAGATCGCTGCGCTCGTTGATCGTCAGGTCGCGCGTCACGTGCGCGCGCTCCAGACTCGTCGCGCCTCCGTGCACCTTGGCGATACGGTGTGCGCGGTCGAGCGTCTGCAAGTCGCGCCGAATGGTGGACGGTGTCACGCCCAGGGCTTCAGCAAGCTCCGGTACGGTAACCGAGCCGGCCTGCTGCACCATCGACACAATCGCGTTGAGCCTATCTTCCGCAAGCATCGCTTACTCCTCCTCGGGGTACACGACTCCCCAGTCGGCGCGGAGCTTGGTCATCAGCTCCATAACATCAGAAGCATAGCCCAGAAGCTCGCGCTTCGAATCATCGCCGGCAACGGCCTTCTCCAGGTCGGCCATCTCGTAGCACAGAGCGTATGCCTCGGTGCCAGCGTGGACCTCCTCACGGTGACCGTCCGCAGTCCACACGACGGTCGCATGGTCGGCGCGCGGATACTCGTTGACCTCGATATAGCACTTGTCGAAGCTGATGACCGAGCGCTTGGGCTGCTTGGAGTGGAGCGTAAGACTCACCACACCCAGCTGCTGTTCGGCGTTGCGGCAGACAATGCCACCCGCGACGTCAACGCCAGTCTCGCAGGTATTGCCCAGAGACACGACCTCCGCGGGTTGGCTGGCCATAAACAGGCGCATGACGGAGAGCGCATACACGCCAATGTCGAGCATGGCGCCGCCGGCAAGGCTACGGTTGTAGAAACGATTGGTCAGATCGCCGTACTCCTTGTAGCTGCCAAAGTTGAGCTGGGCGAGGTTCATGCGGCCAAAGTCGCCCGCATCCATGCGACGGCGCAGCTCCTGATACAGCGGCATGTGAAGCACCGTGGTGGCATCCATAAGGACCACGTTGTGCTCGTCGGCGATGGCACGGGCCTCGTCGAGCTCGGCAGAGTTGAGGGTAATGGCCTTCTCGCAGAGCACGTGCTTGCCGGCGGCCAACGCGGCACGCAGATAGGTGATATGCGTGTTGTGCGGCGTGGTGATATAGACGGCGTCGATGTCCGGATCGGCGTAGAGGTCCTCAACCGTCTCGTACACCTTCTCGACGCCATACTGCTCGGCAAAAGACTGGGCCTTGGACAGCGTACGGTTGGCGACACCCGCGAGTTTGCGGTCGGCCAGAGCGAGGGACTGGGCCATTTGGTTGGCGATAACACCGCACCCGATCACAGCCCAGCGAAGCTCGGGTGCCGTAAAGATGTCGTTAGGGAACGGCTTGTCCTGAACCGAAGCGAACGCTGCCTTTGCTGCTGCCGCGGAGTCGAGTGGAACCTGTTTGGAATCTGCCATCATGTGCCTCCTGGGTCATCGAAGGTTCTTCATTTCTAACAGCCCTATATTCGCACAATTGCGCGCGTATTTGCTCGTATTTGCGTGTCTATTTGCTTTTCAGTCACTATTTAGCCATAGTTTGCACATATTTGCGCCGTTACACGCATTATCGCGCAATAATATGCGCATAAATGCGCGTGCGACAATCCTTGCGAAAAATAAAGGGGCGGAACTACAAAGCCCTAAAAGACAAAGCAGGCTGCATTACTTCATCCCTCTGGGGGCATCAGACATCAAAGGACCGTCCCAAACTGCCGGCACCTGAGGAACGTCCCTATGCACCGGCACCTAGGGAAAGTCCCTAAGTGCCGCTTTAGTTGAAGCCCATCCCAGATGGCCAGATATATTGATCTAAAGACTGTCCCCATAGGCTAGTCGTTTAAGAACGTCCCCAACGACTACTCATTTAAGTCTGTCCCCAATGAGTGCAATCACTCATTTAAGTCTGTCCCCAATGAGTAGGGATAGAAAAAAGGCCCGGGTGCCGTGGGACATCCGGGCCTTTGCTAGCAACTTGATGTTGCGGGCAGCTTAGAACTTGTGGCCGCACTTCTTGCAGACGCGCAGCTTGTTCTTGCCGTCCTTCTCGTGACCGACGCGGGTAACCTTACCGCACTCGGGGCAGACGAGATTGACGTTGGAGGCGTCGATGGGAGCCTCCTGCGAAACGATGCCGCCCTGCTGGTTGGCAGCGTTGGGCTTGACGGCCTTCTTGACGACCGAAACGCCCTCGACAACGACCTTGTTCTCGGCGGGGAGAGCACGCAGGACAACGCCCTGCTTGCCGCGATCCTTACCAGAGAGAACCTGGACCTTATCGCCCTTCTTGATATACATATATCTCCCCTAACTACAGGGTCTCGGGAGCGAGCGAGACGATCTTCATGTACTTCTTGTCACGAAGCTCGCGAGCGACGGGCCCGAAGATACGGGTGCCGACGGGCGAACCATCGTTGTTGATGACAACGCAGGCGTTCTCATCAAAGCGAATGTAGGAGCCATCCTTGCGGCGGATCTCCTTAACGGTGCGAACGACGACGCAACGGACAACGTCCTTCTTCTTGACGTTGGCGCCAGGGGTAGCCTCCTGGACAGCACCGATGAACACATCGCCGATGCCTGCATAACGACGCTTGGAACCGCCAAGCACCTTGATGCAGCGAATCTTGCGAGCGCCGGAGTTGTCGGCGACGTTCAGCATGGTTTGCATCTGAATCATGGTAGATGTTCCTCCGAACTAAGAACCGAAGAGAGGTGCGCAGCCTTTATACGGCCCGTGGTATGCAAGCCAGGCATACGCACATCTTCGGAAACGTACAAGTCGTAAGAGCGACTGCTTATTTAGCGCGCTCGACGACCTCGATGAGGCGCCAACGCTTCATCTTGGACATAGGACGGGTCTCCATAACGCGGACGGTATCGCCCACGCCAGCCGTGCACTCCTCGTCGTGAGCGTGCAGCTTCTTGGAGCTGGTCATCATCTTGCCGTACTTGGGGTGACGCTTGCGCTCGGTGATGGTGACAACAATGGTCTTGGCACCGGAGACGGAGGTAACGACACCCGTACGGACCTTACGCGAGTTACGCGAATCAGTCATGTTCTCTCCTTAGGTCCTACTCGGCGACAGCGGACTTCTCCGCTGCGATCTCGCGGGCGCGCTGCTCCGTGAGGACGCGAGCGATGTCCTTCTTCACGGTGTTGACGCGAGCGGTGTTGTCCAGCTGGCTGGTGGCCATCTGGAAACGAAGGTTAAAGAGCTCGGCGCGCATTTCCTTCAGCTTCTCAACGAGCTGAGCGTCCGAGAGCTCACGAATCTCTGCGGGCTTCATTAGTTCTCCTCCTTGGCGGCGGCGGCGTCCTCAGCAGCCCACTTGGCCTCGAGAGCGGCCTCCTCAGCCATCTCCTTCTCGATGCGCTGCTCAGCGTTCTTAGCAGCAACAATCTTGGTCTTGATGGGAAGCTTGTGCTGTGCAAGACGCAGAGCCTCGCGAGCGACCTCCTCGGGCACGCCCTTGACCTCGAACATGATGCGGCCGGGCTTGACGACGGCCACCCACTCCTCGGGGTTACCCTTACCAGAACCCATGCGAGTCTCGGCAGGCTTCTTGGTGATGGGCTTATCAGGGAAGATCGTGATGTAGACACGACCGCCACGCTTCATGTAGCGGGTCATGGCAATACGAGCGGCCTCGATCTGACGGTTGGTGATCCAATGGGCCTCGAGAGCCTGGATACCAAACTCGCCGAAATGCAGCTCGGTATTACCCTTGGCCTGGCCCTTCATGGAGCCACGCTGCACCTTGCGGTGAAGAATACGCTTAGGGGCAAGCACTA
Organism: uncultured Collinsella sp.; assembly: GCA_902475615.1. Classification (GTDB taxonomy): domain Bacteria; phylum Actinomycetota; class Coriobacteriia; order Coriobacteriales; family Coriobacteriaceae; genus Collinsella. Next base: position 482,184 of record CABSAD010000001.1, read on the forward strand.
CTGACCCCTCCTCTCGGAGTTACGACGACGAGGACGGGAAGAGCCCTCGAGTGCAGGGTTGGGAACGGGCTGACCCGGGAGCTTCTCGCCCAGGTAGATCCAGACCTTCACGCCGCAGGCACCCATGGTGGTGCTGGCGACAGCCGTGCCGTAGTCGATCTTGGCACGGAGGGTGTGCAGAGGCACGCGACCCTCGCGGTACCACTCACGACGGCCCATCTCGGCACCGCCGAGACGACCGGAGCACTGGATACGGATGCCCTTGGCGCCGGCCTTGCGGGCGGACTGGACAGCCTTGCGCATAGCGCGACGGAAGGCAACGCGGCCCTCGAGCTGCTCAGCGATGGACTGAGCAACGAGGTTGGCGTCGAGCTCGGGGCGCTTGATCTCGACAACGTCGACGGAGAGCTGGCCCTTGGAGACGCCAGCGACCTTCTCGAGCTCGGTGCGGAGGGTATCGATCTCGGCACCCTTCTTACCGATGACAACGCCGGGGCGAGCGGTGAGGATGATGACCTTCACCTTGTCGCCAGCGCGCTCGATCTCGACGCGGGAGACAGCTGCGCGGGAAAGACGCTTCTCGAGGTACTTGCGGATCTCGAGATCGTTACCGAGGGTCTTAGCGTAATCCTTCTCTGCGAACCAGCGGGAGCGCCAGTTCTCGGTGATGCCAAGACGGAAGCCGGTGGGGTAGACTTTCTGACCCATACAGCTTTACGCCTCCTTTCGAGGAGCAACGACGACGGTGATGTGGGAAGTACGCTTCAGAATGCGAGAAGCGGAACCCTTGGCGCGGGGACGGATGCGCTTAAGCGTCGGACCCTCGTCAACATAGGCAGCGGCGACAACCAGGTTGTCGGCACGCAGACCGTTGTTGTTCTCGGCGTTCGCAACGGCGGAACGGAGAACCTTCTCGACATCCACGGCGACGGCGCGGTCGCAGAAGTGGAGGATGTCGAAGGCCTGAGCGACAGGCTTGCGGCGGATCAGATCGACCACCAGGCGGGCCTTGCTGGGGGAAACACGCACGTACTTAGCGACGGCGCGAACCTCGGTGGCCTCAGTTTCAATAGACTTAGTTGCCATTTACGGTTAACCCCCTATTTGGCCTTGTGGCCACGGAACGTACGAGTCGGCGCGAACTCGCCGAGCTTGTGACCAACCATGGACTCGGTAACATACACGGGCACATGCTTGCGGCCGTCGTGGACGGCGATGGTGTGACCAACCATCTCGGGGAAGATGGTGGACGCGCGGGACCAGGTCTTCACGACGTCCTTCTTGCCAGCCTCGTTCATCGCGGTGATACGCGAGAGAAGGCGAGTCTCCACGAACGGGCCCTTTTTGAGACTTCTGCTCATAAGTGCTTTCTCCTAAAACTCGGTATCCGAAATTACTTCTTACGGCGACGAATGATGTGCTGGTTCGAGACCTTCTTCTTCTTGCGCGTACGAAGGCCCTTCGTCGGCTTACCCCAGGGGGTAACGGAGGGACGACCAGAAGTGTGGTTCTTGCCCTCGCCACCGCCGTGCGGGTGGTCGACAGGGTTCATGACGGTACCGCGGACGGTCGGGCGCACGTTCATGTGACGCTTACGGCCGGCCTTGCCGATGACGATGTTGGAGTGATCGGCGTTGCCGACCTCACCGACGGTGGCGCGGCAGGTAACGAGGATGCGACGCATCTCGGAGGAAGGCATACGAACGATAGCGTACTTGCCCTCCTTACCCATCAGCTGGCAGGAGTTACCGGCGGAACGGGCGATAGCAGCGCCCTTGCCCGGTTGGAACTCGACGGCGTGGATGAGCGTACCGACGGGGATGTCGGCGAGGGGCAGAGCGTTGCCCGGCTTGATGTCGGCGTCAGAACCGGACATGATGGTCTGACCGACCTCGAGGCCCTTGGGGGCCAGGATGTAGCGCTTCTCACCGTCAGCGTAGTGCAGCAGAGCGATGCGAGCGGAACGGTTCGGATCGTACTCGATCGTGGCAACCTTGGCGGGCACGCCGTCCTTGTTGCGCTTGAAGTCGATTACACGGTAACGACGCTTCACGCCGCCGCCCTGGTGGCGGGTGGTGATGCGGCCGTTGTTGTTACGACCGGCCTTCTTGGGCAGGGGCTCGAGAAGAGACTTCTCGGGCTTGGTGCAGGTGATCTCGGAGAAATCGGAGATCGTCTGCCAACGCCTACCAGCGGAGGTCGGCTTAAGGTGCTTTACAGCCATTACAATCCCTTTCAATAGGAATCCGTTAGCCATCGCAGACAGGGATTCGAGGTTCTGCCTCGGGTGCGATGACACCGGACATATACACGGTTCCGGGCGTGTCCATTTTATACGCCCAAAACCTTGAGCTCTCGCCTCCCCTATTTGGGAGGCATGAGCTCACTCAACAGCAGCGAGTCTTAGGCCTGGTTGCCAAAGACCTCGATGGTGTCGCCCTCGGCCAGCGTGACGATGGCCTTCTTCCAAGAACGGGTCTTGCCGGCGACATAGCGCACGCGCTTGGTCTTGGGCTTGACCGTCAGGGTGTTCACGCGAACGACCTTGACGCCGAAGATCTCCTCGACAGCGTCCTTGATCTGATACTTGTTAGCATCCTTGGCGACCTCGAACGTGTACTTGTTCAGCTCCATGCCGGAGAAGGAACGCTCGGACACGATCGGACGGATGATGATCTCGTGGGCGGTCATTTATGCAAGCACCTCCCCGAAGTGAGCGGCGATGTCGGCGGGCATCAGCACGGCGTTGTTGTTGACGAGATCGTAGGTGTTGGCCTCGTCGGCAGTGATGATGAACGTCTTGGGAATGTTGCGGAACGACAGGTAGGCGTTGACGTCCTCATCGCGAACGATGATGGTCAGACGCTTGCCCTCAAGGCCGAGAGCCTTGAGCATGGCGACGGCAGCCTTGGTGGAAGGCTTCTCGAAGCCGTAGTCGTCGACGAGCACGAGCTCGCCATCGGCCAGCTTGGCGGACAGCGCGGAGCGCATAGCCAGCTTGACCTCCTTGTTGTTCATACGCTTAGCGTAGGAACGGGGCTTGGGGGCGAAGACAACGCCACCGTGACGCCACTGGGCAGCACGGATGGAACCCTGGCGGGCACGGCCGGTGCCCTTCTGACGCCAAGGCTTCTTGCCGCCACCGGAAACCTCAGAGCGGCCCTTGGCGGACTGGGTGCCCTGACGCCAAGAGGCCATCTGGCACTTGACGATGTGGTGCATAACGTGGATGTTCGGCTCGATGCCGTACACCTCAGCGGCGAGCTCGGCCTCGGCGACCTTCTTGCCCTCGCTGTTCTTTACTTCAAACTTTGCCATTTAAGTGTTCTCCTTGGTATGACGCTGGGCTAAATGGGCTGGGCCCTTAGGCCATACGGATGGCGACGAGACCATTCTTGGCACCCGGGACAGCGCCCTTGACCAAGATGAGGTTCTGCTCGGCATCGATGCGGACAACGGAAAGGTTCTTGACGGTAACGCGCTCGTTACCCATGTGACCGGCCATCTTGACGCCCTTGAGGACGCGCGCAGGATAGGCGCACTGACCGATAGAACCGGGGTGACGCTGGAAGTGAGAACCATGCGTCATAGGACCGCGGCGCTGACCCCAGCGCTTGATGCGACCCTGGAAGCCCTTACCCTTGGAGGTACCGATGACGTCGACCTTCTCGACATCAGCGAAATCAGCGACGGTGACGACCTCGCCGACCTTGTGCTCCTCGCCGTTCTCGACGCGGACCTCACGAAGGAAACGGACAGGCTCGACGCCAGCCTTAGCGAAGTGACCAGCCATGGGCTTGTTCACGTTCTTGGCCTTGATGTCGCCGAAACCGATCTGGACGGCGTCATAGCCGTCGGTTGCCTGAGTTTTAACCTGCGAGACAGCGCAGGGGCCAGCCTGGATGACCGTGACGGGAACGACGTTATCGTCCTCGTCCCAAACCTGGGTCATGCCAATCTTGCGGCCGAGAATCATGCTGATCAAGATATGATCCCAACTCTCGCGTGGTCTTGGGACAATGCGTACACCACCGAGCGTACGCCCCTAGAGGACCACTACTTACACGACGTGCTCCCCAGCCTTGTATTTCGCCCGGACTACCTGACAACCCTATTAAGCAGGCATTTTGTCCAGCCAGAATACTCCCCTGGTTACACACAGCTGTTTAGTATACACGGCTGCGGGCGTATCCATCGAGATTCATATTTCACTCACATTGTTTACGCAGGTAAAGCGCGTGGAGTCGCCTGGGCTAGTCGGAGGGGCGGCGAAATATATTAAGTTTGCTGCTCTACAGTCCTGCGCAAGACGGAAAGCACATTAAGTGCTTTCCTTTGCGTGCGGAACTCGCGACAAACTTAATATATTTCGCCGCCCCTCTGCCAAGCTCGGGAGACGACACGTTGATGTCTGCTTAACTCTGCTCGCTCAGCTAATTACTTTGTTGGGGATCCACAATTTGCTGGAGGGTGAACTTGCATTGCATTGGCTCGCCTTCTGCTTGTGGCTTTTCCTCTTCGAAATCGAAGATCATGATGGCGCAGTTGGGGAGTTTTGTTGGGAGCTCGAAGCCCTCTGGGACTGCAGCTTTGATGAATTGGCGGCTGGCGCTGCCGTGGCTTACTGCCAGGAGGGTTTCGATGCCCTCGGCGCCCATGAGGTTGGTGAGAGTGCCTACCATGCGCTCCTGCAGGGCATGACTTCCTTCTCCTCCAAAGGGGACCAGGTCCTCGCCCGGATCCCAGACGTCGGTGGGTAACGCGTCGTGAGGGCCTTCTTCGAAGGAGCCGTAGCAGCGCTCGATAATGCCTTCGCAGGGCTCGACTGCTGCGTCCGGACCGAGGAGCTCGCATGCGACGAGACTAGCCGTGTCCATGGCTCGGCCTAAGGGCGAAGAGACCACTTTGTCGGGGATAACGTCGTGGCCCTTGAGCCACGCGGCTGCCATTCCCGCTTGCTTGCGGCCCAGGTCGGTCAACGGAGAATCGCAGCGGCCCTGAACCAGCTTTTTGACGTTGAATTCTGTCTGACCGTGGCGGAGTAGATATAGACGCTTCATGCTCTCCCCTTCTGTATAACCAGCTTTACCGGCGCAGCCCTACTCGTGGGTATGGCCTACGTAGTCTTCGTCGATCGTGATCTTGGCAATCGACTTGGGATATTCGGATTCGACCCGTTGCGCCAGCGCTTGCTTTAAGTCTTCGGCACTCATCTGCAGATCCGAGGGACGCACGCAGTCAAAAATCACATTGGTGTGCGTGGGACCAGGCACACAGCGCAGATCGTGAATTGTAAGACGGCTATCGATCTGTTGAGCCATGGCGTTGATGCGCAAACGCATGCTTGCCAGCTTGGGGTCATCGGTCACGATGGGATCGTAATGAAGCGTGACGATCATGCCGTCTTCGTTCCTAAACGCCTGCTCGATGTTATCGAGCGTGTCATGGCTTTCCAGAGGGCTGGCCTCGGCTGCCATCTCGGCGTGAGCGCTTGCGAACTTCCTGCCCGGGCCGTAATCGTGAACCATCAGATCGTGAACGCCCAAAACGCCGGGATAGCTCATGATCTTGTCTCGAATGTGCTTGACCAGCTTAGGATCGGGCGTCTGACCCAAAAGCGGGCTCACCGTATCCTGGATGAGTTCAAAACCGCTCCAGCCAATATAGGCGCCAACGGCAAGGCCGACCCATGCGTCAAGATTGATGTGCGTCACCTGCGAAACAATTGCGCACGCCAGCACGGCGCCTGTGGCAAGAACATCGTTCTTGGAATCCTGCGCGGTCGCATGCAGTGTCTCGGACTCAATGCGATCGCCGAGCTTTTGGTTGAGGGCCGCCATCCAGAGCTTTACGACCATCGAAAGCACTAGAACTGCCACCAGGGCAAGCGAGAACTCGACAGGTTCGGGGTGGATGACGCGCTCGACCGAGGACTTCACCAGCTCAACGCCAATCAGCAGCACGAGTGCCGCCACGACCAGACCCGAGAGATACTCGTAGCGACCGTGGCCGTAAGGATGCTCGGGGTCGGCCGGCTTGCTCGCCAGCTTAAAGCCCAGCACGCTCACGATATTCGAGCTGGCATCGGACAGGTTGTTCATGGCATCCGCCACAATCGAAACCGATCCCGACAGCACGCCAATTGCGCCCTTCGCAGCACAAAGCGCCACATTGGCGACAATACACACCATGCCCGCTAACGTGCCCACACGCGCACGATCGCCCTGCGCGCGCTTAACAATCCACTCGACCATCTGCATCCGCCCCCACGGTACTACTTATATATCTATTGCTTGACCGGATTGTAGTGTAGCCACTTTGTCCCCCAGATACAAAAAGGCCGCAGCCCACACGGGCCGCGGCCTTGGAACACGACAAAGGAATCGTCCTTTTGTCGCACAGGTTTATGCGCTTACTTCAGCAGCGCTCGCCACTGTTTCGGGCGAATCGGCTCCGTCCTCCGTCGCCTGCCCCTTCGCCGGCACCACGCCAAAGCAGTAGCTCAGCGCGGCGGACACTGCAAAGGCCGTACCGCCGGCAACGCAGCACCACAGCAGGTTCGAGATACCGCCCGTGGCAAAGCCAATGACCATGAGGACATTCGTCATACCGATGGTATAGGCCGTAACGTGACCCACGGCCGCAACAAGTCCTCCGACGGCGCCGCCAATGGCCATGCACGTCAGGCACCTGCCATATTTGAAGCCGCAGCCATACAGCGCCGGTTCGCTCACACCACCAAGAACACCCGAGATCGAATAGCCCAGCATGAGCGCCTTCTCGTCCTTATCCGCAACGCGGAGCGACGCGCCAAAGGGCATGCCCCAAACGGCGAACGTTGCCATCGTCGCGGCGATCAGGATGCACGAATCCGTTCCCACACTCATAAACTGCGCATAGGCGAGCGATAGGACAACGTTGCTGACGCCGGCGATCTTTAGGAATTCCCAGCCCGCAGCAAGCCCCATGAGTGTGAGCAGCGACACGATGCCACCGGAATTGCCAAGCATAAACATAAGCTGGCCCAACAGCATGCCCAGATAGCTGCCCGCCGGCGCCGTAATACACAGCGAAACCGGAACCATGACAAGCATGGTCGCAAACGGAACGAACGAAAACGCCACGGCCTGAGGGATAACGCGCGAAAAGAAACACTCCACTCGCCATAGCACGGGCACCGAGATGAGAACCGGAATAACAGTCGTCGTGTAATCATTGACCGGCGCTGGAAGCAGGCCATACACGGAAGTCATCGATGCCCCCGTCGTCGATGCGGCATCGACGAGCTTAAGTAGATCGGGCGCAATCAATACGCCGCCCAGCATCATGCCCAGCTGCTCCGAGCAACCGAGCTGGCGGGCGGCCGCCTAACCAAGATAAATGGGCAAAAAGTAGTAGCCGGCGTTATAGAGCCAACTGTAGAACAGGCGATAGATTTCGGAATCGGCAGACCACAGGCCCAGCATGCCTTCGCCCATAATGACGGCGACGGTACGAAACAGCGCCGCACAGACAATAAACGGCAGCGCCGACATCATGCTTTTGGACAGATAGTCCACCACAGCCATGGCGTTTGCCCTTACCGTCGCCAAGGTCGATTGAATAACTTGTGACACAGGAACCCTTTCCCAATGCGACATGCGGGCTGTCCCTTTGTCACATCGTGCGGTACTGACCGATTGCGCGGTACTTTTCGTAGCGGAGGTTTGTAAGGGTCGCGTCGTCGAGCCGCCCAAGTGTATCGAAGGCATCAAATGCCGAGGACATGACGGCACCGGCGATCTCCTCATGCGACAGGCCCCTATCGTCAACAATGCCGTCGATGATGCCGAGCCCCAACAGATCGGGGGCCGTGAGCTTAAGCGCCTCGGCGGCCTCATTCGCGCGCTCGGTATCCTTCCACAGGATCGACGCACAGGCCTCAGGGCTCACGACCGAATAGGCCGAGCTCGAGAGCATCAGGATGCGGTCGGCCACGGACAGCGCCAGCGCGCCACCAGAGCCGCCCTCGCCTGTCACCACCGAGACAATCGGCGTCTTAAGGCCGCTCATCTCCATGAGATTCTGGGCAATCGCCTCGCCCTGGCCACGCTCCTCGGCACCGATGCCGCAAAACGCGCCCGAAGTATCGACCAGGCACAGAACCGGCCGACCAAACTTTTCGGCCTGACGCATAAGGCGACGCGCTTTGCGGTAGCCCTCGGGATGTGCCATGCCAAAGTTGCGGCGCATACGCTCTTTGGTCGTGGTGCCGCGCTCGATGGCGATGACCGTTACGGGGCGTCCGTCTTTCCAGCCAATGCCAGCCACCACAGCGGCGTCGTCGCCAAAGTAACGGTCGCCGTGCAGCTCCACAAATCCATCCAGGCCCAGCAAGATCATCTCACCCGCCGTGGCGCGATCTGCCGAGCGGGTCTGCTTGACAATCTCGAGCGCGGTTTTTGGCGCCGCCGCGCGCTTGAACAAGTGCCCCAGCTTTTTGCCGCGGCGCCCCGTATGCACGATCTCATGCGGTGCCCCCAGGCCGGGCGCGTGCCCTTCGTGCAGTGCCAGCAGCTCGCCCACCGTGAGCGCGATCTCGCCACGCGGAACAACGGCATCGCAAAAGCCGTGCTCCAGCAAGAACTCGGAGCGCTGAAATCCCTTGGGCAGGCGCTTGTGCATGTTCTGCTCGATCACGCGCGGGCCGGCAAATGCCGTCAGGGCATCGGGCTCGGCCAGGATAATGTCGCCCTCCATGGCGAAGCTCGCGGTTACGCCTCCGGTCGTGGGGTCGGTGAGCACCGTGATATACAGACCGCCCGCCTCGCTGTGGCGCCTAACCGCCGCAGAAATCTTGGCCATCTGCATAAGCGATGTCACGCCCTCTTGCATGCGCGCACCGCCCGAAACGGTAAAGCCGACAACTGGCAATCCCAGCTCGGTTGCATGCTCAAATGTGCGACAGATCTTCTCGCCCACCACGGAACCCATCGAGCCCATCATAAAGTTGGCATCCATAAAGAAGAGCGCCGTATCGCAACCGCAGATTTTGCCCCTGCCGCACACAACGGCATCGCGCTCGCCCGAACGCTCGCTCACGCTCTTGAGCTTGTCGGCATAGCCGGGAAACGAGAGGAAGTCCTCCGACGCCAGATTGGCATCCCATTCCTCAAACGTGCCCTCGTCGACCGTCATGCGCATGCGCGCGCGACCGCTCACGCGAAAGTGTTTGCCGCAACGAGGGCAGACCTCGAGGTTGTCGTGTAGGCGTGCCTCATCGATCACACGGCGGCACTCCGGGCACTTGATAAACACGTGGCGCGCGGGAAACTCGGCGCACGACTCGGTTATCGGCCCCTCAAGGACATTGATCGTCTTCGCTTTTCTATTCATCAGCATAGAGATGCCCCATCAGATCAGTGTGATACATGCCCGACAAGAACTCGTCGTTTGCCAGCACGTCGAGCTGAAGCTCGCTGTTTTCGCTCACGCCCTCAATCACGAGCTCGCCCAGGGCCGAGCGCATCTTGCGAATGGCGCCGTCACGCGTGGGCGCACACACGATGAGCTTGCCGAGCATGGAGTCGTAGTACGGCGGAACGGCGGCCCCGGTAAACATAGCGGAATCCCAGCGCACGCGCGGACCACCCGGCACACGCAACGCGGTGACCGTTCCGCATGACGGCAGAAAGTCCGGCGTTTCGGCATTGATGCGGCACTCCATGGCGTGGTTGCGGACCGGCATGTCCTCCTGCTCAAAGGGCAGAGGCTGGCCGGCTGCCACGCGCAGCTGCCACTTGACCAAGTCGGTATCGGTCACAAACTCCGTAACCGGATGCTCCACCTGCAAGCGCGTGTTCATTTCCATAAAGTAGAAATTGCCGTCGTCCGAATACAGGAACTCGATGGTACCGGCTCCTTCGTAGCCGACGGCACGGGCCAGGTCGCGCGCGGCCTTGTGCATGCGGGCACGAATGTCGTCGTGTCCGTCGAGGCACGGCGCGGGGCTCTCCTCGATCAGCTTTTGGTTGCGGCGCTGCACCGAGCACTCGCGCTCGCCGAGCGAAAACACACGGCCCTGCTTATCGGCCATAATCTGCACCTCAACATGGTGCGCCGGCGCGACGAACTTCTCCATGTAGCACTCGCCGTCGCCAAAAACGGCCTCTCCCTCGGCGCGCGCTTCAATAAAGGCCTTTGCCGCATCTTCCACGCGCTCGACCTTGCGAATGCCGCGACCGCCACCGCCGGCGCGTGCCTTAATAAGCACGGGGCAGCCAATGCGCTCGGCCTCGGCTGTTGCCTCCTCGGGACTTTTGAGCAAATCGCAGCCCGGCACGATGGGCACGCCCGCCGCGGCAGCCGTTCGACGTGCGGCGTCCTTGTCGCCCATGCTGTCGATCACCTCGGCCGAGGGGCCAACAAACACCAGACCGTACTTGTCACAGTCGCGCACGAAGCTCGCCTTCTCGGAAAAGAAACCGTAGCCAGGATGGATCGCCTTTGCCTCCGACTTCACGGCACAGGTGAGCACGGCATCGTCGTTGAGGTAGCTCTCGGCAAGACGCGGGCCGCCGATGCAATACGCCTCGTCGGCAAGCTGCACGTGCAGCGCGTCCGCATCGGCCGTGGAGTAGACGGCGACGGTCTTGATGCCCATATCGCGGCACGCGCGGATAACACGGACCGCGACCTCGCCGCGGTTGGCGATGAGCACTTTGTCGAACATGAAGCCTTCCTTATCTTTCGTGCATGAGTGCAAAAGACATATCGGCGCGGCAGCAAACCTCACCGTTGACGCTCGCAGTACCCGTCGCAAAGCGGAACGGCCCGCGCGCACGCGTGATGGAGCACACCAGATCCACCGTGTCGCCCGGGCGCACCGGGCGCTTAAAGCGCACCTTGTCCAGACTCGTGTAGAACGGCGTCGCGCCGCGCGCCTCCTCATCGCCCATCAGCAGCACGCAGCAGTTCTGGGCGAGCATCTCGCACTGAATCACGCCGGGGACGACCGGGTTTCCCGGAAAATGCCCCTGCAAAAAGTACTCGTCGCCCGTAATCGTGATCTTGCCGTGGGCCTCATCGCCCACCAGCTCGGCCTCGTCGAGCAAAAGCATCGGCTCGCGATGCGGTAACAGTTCTTTAAGCTCTTCTTTGTTCATGGATATCACCTATCCGATCCTCATGAGGCAGCTGCCAAACTCCACGAGGTCGCCGTCGGCCACGCAGATCTCGAGAACCTCGCCATCCGCCTCTGCCGTCACCTCGTTGAGAACCTTCATGGCCTCGATGATGCAGAGGGTCTCGCCGGCCTTGACCTTGGAGCCCACGTGCACAAACGGCTCGTCGCACGGCGCCGGGGCAGCATAGAAAACGCCGACCATGGGAGCGGTCACCTCGGCGCCCTTGGGCTCCGGCGCGGCAACAGGCGCCTGCGCGGCGGGCTCCGGTGCGGTGGCAGGCATGGCGACAGGAGTCACCGCCGGAGCAGCCACGGCACCTGGCATAGGCATGGGCACGGCAACCGGCTGCGCGGCGCTCGCGCGTTCGAGCTCGACCGCGGTGCCATCGGGCTCCTCAACGCGTACGCGCGTGAGGCCGCGGTCCTCCATAACATCGGCTATCTCGGCAAGTCTTTTGGAATCCATGCTCTAGCTCCTCGTATATCTACGCAGCGCGATGGCGGCGTTGTGCCCGCCAAAGCCCAGGTTGGTTGAAAGCGCCCAGGTAAGGTCGGCGCGAACCGCGCGATTGGGCGTGTAGTCAAGATCGCAGGCGGGATCGGGCGTGTGGTAGTTAATGGTCGGGGGTACCACGCCCTGCTCGAGCGCCATGGCGCAGGCCATGACCTCGATGGCACCCGTGGCGCCGATCATGTGGCCGGTCATCGACTTGGTCGACGAGACGTGCGCGGCGCGCGCCGCGTCCTCGCCGAGCGCACGCTTAATGCCCGCCGTCTCGGACGAATCGTTGAGCTTGGTCGAGGTGCCGTGAGCGTTGATGTAGAGACCCTCGGAAGGCTTAACGTCGCCCTCGGCCACCGCCAGCGATATCGCACGGACGATGCCTGCCGCGTCCGGGTCGGGACTCGTGATGTGGTAGGCATCATCGGTGTTGCCGTAGCCCACGACCTCGGCGTAAATGTGCGCACCGCGGGCCTGTGCGTGCTCCATACCCTCGAGCACGAGCACGCAGGCGCCTTCGCCCATCACAAAGCCGTCGCGGTCTGCATCGAACGGACGACAAGCCGTCGCGGGATCGGGGTTGGTGGTCAATGCGCGGCAGGACGTAAAGCCCGCAACAGCATCGGGGATAATTGCGGCCTCGGCACCGCCGGCGAGAATCGCATCGGCATAGCCGTGCTTGATGGCGCGGAACGCCTCACCCACCGCATGGGCAGAAGTCGCGCAGGCTGTCACGACGGGCAGGGTCGGGCCCTTTGCCTTATGGCGAATCGCAATGTTGCCCGAAGCCATGTTGGGAATCATCATCGCAATCATATAGGGCGATGCACGGCGAGGCCCCCGATCGGCAATCGTGTGGACGTTGTCGACGAGTGTCTGCATGCCGCCCACGCCTGAACCCACGTAGACGCCCAGGCGCTCGTGATCGATGGCGCCCTCGACATCAAAGCCCGCATCGTGCATGGCCTCGTCCGACGCTGCCAGGGCAAACTGAACGCAGGGGTCCAGGTGCTTGGCGTCACGCTTGCCAAAGTACTCGTTGCCGTCAAAACCCTTGACCTCGGCCGCCACCTTAACGGCAAACGCATCGGTATCGAAGTGCGTGATCGGGCCGATGCCGCACGTGCCGGCGCACATGGCCGCCCAGGTAGCAAGCGCCGTGTTACCGAGCGGCGATACGGCACCGATACCGGTGATTGCAACTCTCTGTTCCATCATGGTCTCCTCATTCAAGCCGTTGTTCGGCCCTGGTTTCTACATCGCCATTCCGCCGTCGACGCGCACGACCTCGCCCGTAATGTAGGCAGCCGCATCACTCGCCAAAAAGCGCACCACGCCGGCCACTTCCTCGGGGTGCGCCATGCGCTTTAGGGGAATCTGCTCCTCGGTTGCCGCGCGAACCTTATCCGATAGCTTTGCCGTCATATCGGTCTCGACAAACCCGGGGGCGACCGCGTTCACTCGTACGCCGCGTGGCGCAAGCTCGCGCGCCACCGCCTTGGTCAGACCGATGACGCCCGCCTTGGAGGCGGCGTAGTTGGCCTGCCCGGCATTGCCCATCAGGCCCACAACCGAGCTCATGTTGATGACGCAACCGCCGCGCTGGCGCATAAAGGTCTTGGTGAGCGCGCGCGTCGTATTGAACGTGCCCTTGAGATTGACATCGAGCACGCGGTCGAAGGCGTCATCGCCCATGCGCATGAGCAGGCCATCGCGGGTGATGCCGGCGTTGTTGACGAGCGCCCAAATGGAGCCAAAGTCGTTGAGGACCGTTTCCACGCACGCGTTGACGGCAGCGGGATCGGCCACGTCGCATTGATATGCGCGCGCCGTGGCGCCAGCCGCCTCGCAGGCTTCGCACGTCTCGCGCGCTGCATCTGCGCTACCGGCATAGACGACGGCGATATCAAAGCCGTCCTCCGCCAGGCCCACGGCACAAGCGCGACCGATGCCGCGCGAGCCGCCCGTGACAAGCGCCACGCGACGTGAGTCGTTGCGCTCGAGCGCGCCGTTGTTCAAGTTGCCCATGTCATTCCTTTCGGGTTACAGCCCTGTGAACTATGCGAGCTCGTCGGCAATAGCTGCGACCTGCTCGGCCGTTTCGCACGAATACACACGAACGTCGCTCAACGTACGCTTGACCAGGCCGGACAGCGTTTTGCCGGGGCCGACCTCAATAAACGTGTCGATGCCTTGATCCTGCAGAGCATGCAGCGTGTCGACCCAGTGCACGGCATGACTCACCTGGTTGGCCAGCACCTCCGATGCCGCCTGCGGGTCGGCCGGATAAGGCGCCGCCGTCATATTTGCCATAACAGGAATGAGCAACGGGGACGGCGCGTGACCGGCCTCAATATATGCAGCAAGGCCACAGGTCGCCTCGGCCATATAGGGGCTATGGAATGCACCCGACACCGCGACCTTCATGGCCCGGCCACCAGCCTCTTTTACCAGGACGTCGAGGGTCTGCAACGCATCGGGCGCTCCGGCCACAACCGTCTGCTGGGGGCTGTTGTAGTTGACCGGCCAGCAGTCCTCGCCGGTCTGTTTTGCCAAGCCCTCGACCTGCGCCGCATCGAGTTTGATGACGGCGCGCATTCCGCCGGGATGACGCTCAGCCGCCGTGGCCATAAGCGCCGCGCGCTCGCACACAAGCTCAAATCCCGCTCGCGTATCGAACGCCCCCGCAAAGGTGAGCGCGGCGACCTCGCCCAGCGAGAATCCCGCACAGGCGGCAGGCACCACGCCGCGCTCACGCAGGGCGACGGCGACAGTCAAGTCGTGCACGAACACGCAAGGCTGCGTGTTCTCAGTCTGCGAGAGCTCCTCCTTGGAGGCGCTCCGGCACTGCTCACTGGTTCCCGGACGCACCTCGTCGGCGATCGCAAACACCTCGGCAGCCGCCGGTGATGCCTCGATGAGATCGACGCCCATCGCGGGATGCTGGGCACCCTGACCGGCAAACAGAAACGCTACGCTACCCATGCGGACGCACCCTTCAGGACATGCTCAGCGCCATCGACCAGATCGTCGACGATTTCGCGTGCGCTCTGGCGTTCGTTGACCATGCCGGCAATCTGTCCGCACAAATACGAACCCTCTTCGTAATTACCGTCCTTTGCGGCTTTACGAAGCGCGCCCGTGCCCATGGCCCCAAGCTCCTCGGGGCTTGCGCCCGCCGCCTCGTTCTTGGCATACGCGTTGGTGAAGGGGCTCTTGAGGGCGCGAACCGGATGTCCCGTCGAGCGACCGGTCGCACGCGTCGACGTGTCGCCTGCCTTGAGCACCAGCTCTTTGTACTGTTCGGATACGGTGCACTCGTTTGCGACCAGAAAGCGTGTTCCCACCTGGACGCCGGCAGCGCCGAGCATAAAAGCGGCCGCCACGCCGCGGCCATCGGCGATGCCGCCAGCCGCAACCACGGGAATATCGACCGCATCGGCAACCTGCGGGACAAGTGCCATCGTCGAGGTCTCGCCAATATGGCCGCCTGATTCGGTGCCCTCGGCAACCACGGCAGTGGCTCCGCGACGCGCCACGAGACGCGCCAGCGCCACCGAAGCCACGACGGGAATAACCTTGATGCCCGCCTCGTTCCACGCCTTCATGTACTTGGTGGGATTGCCGGCACCGGTCACCACAACGGGCACCTGCTCATCAATCACCACTTGTGCGACCTCGTCGACAAACGGGCTCATGAGCATAACGTTGACGCCAAAGGGCTTATCCGTCTTGGCGCGCAGCTCGTGAATCTGATCACGCAGCCAGTTTGCGTCGGCATTCATGGCCGCGATAATCCCTAAGCCGCCTGCCTCGGACACGGCAGACGCCAGCGAGGCGTCGGCAATCCAGGCCATGCCACCCTGGAACACGGGTTTTTCGATGCCGAGCAGATCGCAGAGAGGGACTTGAGCATCACTACTTCTCCAATGCCGCCTCGACCGTATCGACAAACTCGCCGACCGTCTTGGGGTTCTCCTCGGTATCGAGCTCAATGCCAAACTCGTCCTCGACGGCAACGAGGATCTCGACGGTACCCAGGCTGTCGAGGCCAATCTCCTCGAGCGTGGACTCGGGCTTCATCTCGACATCGTCAAGGCCGGCGGTCTCACGGATAACGTCGCAAACGCGCTCGAATGTCTTCTGATCTGCCATGGTATTTCTCCTTTGTTTGTGCCCCAGGGGCGTTTTCATTTCCTATGTGCAACTACTTCCAGCGAAGTAGATAGCCACCTACATCCAAGCCGGCGCCAAATCCGACCAGGGCGATGGTGTCGCCCGCGTGCAGCGCGCCGGTATTTGTCAGTCGATCGAGAGCAAGCGGAATGCAAGCGCTCGAGATGTTGCCGGTTTCACGCAACGTTCGGACCACACGGTCGTCCGGCACACCCAAGCGCTTGACCGCCTGGCTCAAGATCCGTTCGTTAGCCTCGTGGAATACAAAGTGGTCGATGTCCTCGACCGCGATGCCCGCGTCGCAGGCGAGCTTGTTGACCGTGTCGCAGATGGCATTGACGCCAAACTTGAAGACGCGACGGCCGTTCATGGACAGCACACTCTCGCCATCTGCGGAGGCCTTAAACGGCGAGGTGCCGACCAGTCCGGGAACGCGCAACGTCTCGACGTCGGGCGCCGTCGAAAGCTCAACAGCAAGGGGATTCTCTCCCCCAGCCTCTATGACCGCAGCACCCGCGCCATCGCCAAAGAGCACGCACGTGGCACGGTCGGTCCAATCGAGCGCGCGCGTCATCTGCTCGGCGGCAACGACCAGCACGTGCTTGGCGCGACCGCGGGCGATATAGCCCTCGGCGACATCGAGCGCAAATACGAAGCCGGCACAAGCCGCCGAAACGTCGAAGGCCTGACATGTGGCACCCAGGCGCTCAGCAACGGCGCACGCTTCGGCAGGAACGAGATGATCGCCCGTCGTCGTCGAGCAGACGATAAGATCCAGCTGGCTCGCATCGATTCCGGACGTCTGGAGCGCTTGCTCGCTCGCTGCCACGGCAAGGTCGTCGAGCGACTCGGTGGTGCACACATGGCGGCTCTTGATCCCCGTGCGGGTAAAAATCCACTCATCCGAGGTATCGAGGAACTCGGACAGCTCGTCATTGGAAACGCTGCGCTCGGGAAGCGCCGAGCCTGTTCCAAGAATCGTGAAACCCATCACTAACCTCCTTTGGATTGTTGACGTGTTTACATCGACCAAGAGAGGATAGCGCATTTCAGTCGTTGTTGACGTGTTAACATTAAATTGTCCAAATGCGACAAAGGCTTCACATTGTGTCTGCCTCACAACACCATTGCGTTATTCACTTATTCATTAAGGAGGTAGCAGCCGTTATGGATGCCCAATTAACGATAGTCGACGTAACCGGATCGACCAACGATGACCTGCTAGAAGCAGGAAAACAGGGTGCGCCGCACGGCACAGGACTTGCCGCACGGGCTCAGACAGCAGGACGCGGCCGACGCGGCCACAAGTGGGATTCAACCGCTGGTAACTTGTTGCTCTCGATTGTCCTACGTCCACGTGTTGATCCCGCCAAGTACTCTGGTCTTGCCGCCGTCAGCGGCTTAGCGGTGCTCGAGGCGCTCGAAAAGCAGGGTCTTGCAAACGAGATTGGCCTCAAATGGCCCAACGACCTGGTCGCGCGAGGGCGCAAACTCGGCGGCATTCTGGTCGAAGCCGCACGCGATAACGAAGGCAGCCCCTTTGCAGTCTGCGGCATTGGCGTCAATGTGAACTATGTGCCTTCGGAGGTTCCCGATGGCGGCCTGGCGGCAATTGGCCTCTCAGACCTCAACGAGAATGTTCCCGCCGTCGATGTGCTGCTCAAGGAGGTCTATTACACCGTCGTAAACGCTGTGGACGCGTGGGCTGATCTGCTCAACGCCATGAAAGAAAACACTGGACCGCTCGCGCCCGTCCACGGCGAATATGTCACTCACCTCAATTGGATCGGAGAGCACGTTATCGCCCGTTCCCCTGCCGGTGACGAGCTGGCACGCGGCATCTTTAAAACCGTCGATGCCTTTGGTCGCGCATGTATCGAAACGGAAGGCGGCTTGCGATCCTTCCATTTTGAGGAGGCATCGCTGCGTCCCTTGAGCGAATAGGGCGCTGCAGCCACCTACTCGGCAGCAATGCCCGGCAGTCCAAACCATTATTCAAACAAAAGAGCCCCGCTACCAACATGGCAGCGGGGCTCTGTAAGCTATGAGCGATATCGCTTAGAGCTTGATGTCGATGTCGACGCCAGCGGGGAGGTCGAGACGCATGAGCGAATCAACGGTGCCCGAGGTGGGGTCAAGGATGTCGATGAGGCGCTTGTGGGTGCGCATCTCGAACTGCTCACGGGAGTCCTTGTTCACGTGCGGCGAGCGGATAACCGTGTACAGGTTGCGCTCGGTGGGCAGGGGGACAGGACCGGAAACGCGAGCGCCGGTCTTCTGAGCGGTCTCGACGATGAGCTTCGCGGACTGATCGACGACCTCGTGATCATAGCCCTTGAGGCGAATGCGGATCTTCT
Source organism: uncultured Collinsella sp. (assembly GCA_902475615.1). GTDB lineage: Bacteria > Actinomycetota > Coriobacteriia > Coriobacteriales > Coriobacteriaceae > Collinsella. The sequence continues at coordinate 500,383 of CABSAD010000001.1, forward strand.
GGGTAGCCAACTTAAACCTCCAAAGAGTGCGAGAGATGTTCTCGCGGATTACGTAACAGGGAGCTCGAACTTAGGCGTTCTTGCTCATGACCTCGTCCACGATGGACTTGGGCGCGGGCTCATAAGAGTCGAACTGCATCGTGTAGGATGCACGGCCCTGGGTCTGGGAGCGAAGGTCGGTAGCGTAACCGAACATCTCGCCCAGCGGCACCTTGGCACGGATGAGCTTGCTGTTCTTGCGATCCTCCATGCCTTCGATCTTGCCGCGGCGACCGGAGAGGTTGCCCATAACGTCACCCATGTACTGCTCGGGGGTCTCGACCTCGACAGCCATAATCGGCTCGAGCAGCTGCGGATCGGACTTCTTGAGAGCGTCCTTGATTGCCATGGAACCGGCGATCTTGAAGGCGGCCTCGGAGGAGTCGACCTCGTGGTAAGAACCGTCGAACAGGGTGACCTTGACGTCGAGGACCGGGAAGCCGGCGATAACACCGGTGTTCAGGGCCTCCTGGATGCCCTTGTCAATGGACGGAATGTACTCCTTGGGCACGACGCCGCCGACGATAGCGTTGACGAACTCGTAGCCGAAGCCCTCCTCCATCTTCTCGAGCTTGATGACGGCGTGGCCGTACTGACCGCGACCACCGGACTGACGGACGAACTTGCCCTCAGCCTTCTCGACGTCGTGACCAGCGGTCTCGCGGTAGGCAACCTGGGGCTTACCAACGTTAGCGTCAACCTTGAACTCGCGGAGCAGACGGTCGACGATGATCTCGAGGTGCAGCTCGCCCATGCCGGCGATGATGGTCTGGCCGGTCTCGTGGTTGGTGGACACCTGGAAGGTCGGGTCCTCCTCGGCGAGCTTGGTCAGAGCCAGGGACATCTTGTCCTGCTCGGCCTTGGTCTTGGGCTCGATGGCAACGTCGATAACGGGCTTAGCGAACTCGATCTTCTCGAGGACGATCTCCTTGCCCTCTTCGCACAGGGTGTCACCGGTGGTGGAGTTCTTGAAGCCGACGCAAGCGACGATGTCGCCGGCGGCAGCGTCGTCACGGTCGATACGCTCGGCGGCGTTCATCTCGAGGATGCGGCCGAGGCGCTCGCGCTGACCGTTGGAAGCGTTGATCACGTAGGAGCCGGACTCGGCACGGCCGGAGTAAACGCGGACGTAGGTGAGCTTACCGACGAACGGGTCGGTCATGATCTTGAAGACCAGGCCAGAGAAGGGCTCGTCGAAGGAAGGATGACGCTCGATCTCCTCGCCGGTGTCCGGATCGGTACCGGTGACGGCCTCAACGTCGAGCGGGCTGGGCAGGTAGTCGACGACAGCGTCGAGCAGCTCCTGGACGCCCTTGTTCTTGTAGGCGGAGCCCACGAAGACGAGGTTGAGCTCGTTGGCCAGAACGCCCTTGCGCAGAGCAGCCTTGAGCTCCTCGACGGTGAAGTCCTCCTCCATGAGGATCTTCTCCATGAGCTCGTCGTCAAAGCTGGCAGCAGCGTCGAGGAGCTCCTCGCGCTTGGTGGCAGCGATGTCAGCGAACTCAGCCGGGATCTCGTCCATCGGCTCGGGGTAGGTCATGCCCTTGTCGTCGGCCTTGAAGTCCCATGCGGTCATGGTGACGAGGTCGATGACGCCCCAGAAGTTGTCCTCGGCGCCCATCGGGACCTGAGCGGCCACGGCGTTGGCGTCGAGACGATCCTTCATGGTCTCGATAGCGTTGAAGAAGTCAGCGCCCACGCGGTCATACTTGTTGATGAAGGCGATGCGGGGGACGTTGAAGGTAGAAGCCTGACGCCAAACGGTCTCAGACTGGGGCTGAACGCCGGCAACGGCGTCGAAGACGGCGACAGCGCCATCGAGGACGCGCAGGCAGCGCTCGACCTCGGCGGTGAAGTCAACGTGGCCCGGGGTGTCGATGATCTGGATGCGGTAGTCGGTACCGTCCTTCTTCCAGAAGCACGTGGTAGCAGCGGAGGTAATGGTTACGCCGCGCTCCTGCTCCTGAACCATCCAGTCCATGGTGGCAGCGCCCTCATGGACCTCACCGATCTTGTGGGTCTTACCGGTGTAGTAAAGAATACGCTCGGTCGTGGTGGTCTTACCGGCATCGATGTGAGCCATGATGCCGATGTTACGGGTATCGGAAAGCTTGTACTTAGGCTTAGCCATGTTAGTTCCTTACCTTAACTTACCAACGATAGTGAGAGAACGCGCGGTTGGCCTCGGCCATCTTGAAGACGTCCTCACGCTTCTTGACGGAAGCGCCCAGGCCGTTGGAAGCGTCGAGGATCTCGTTGGCGAGACGCTCGGCCATGGTCTTCTCCTTGCGAGCGCGGGAGAAGTTGACGATCCAGCGGATACCCAGAGCGGTGGAACGACGGGAGTTGACCTCCATCGGGACCTGATAGGTAGCGCCACCGACACGCTTGGGCTTAACCTCGAGCGTGGGCTTGACGTTGTCCATAGCCTTCTTGAAGGTAGCAAGAGCGTCGCCACCCTCGGACTTCTCGGCAACGATCTCGAAAGCGGTGTAAACGATGCGCTCAGCGGTGGCCTTCTTGCCGTCAAGAAGGACCTTGTTGATGAGCTGAGTCACCAGGCGGTTGTTGTAAACGGCGTCAGGCTGAACCTCACGACGATTAGCTGCTGCACGACGCGGCATGTGAAATCTCCTTAAGTGTCTACCGTGCGGCGCTTAGGCGGCACACGGCGAAAGTATCAAAACGTTATCTGGCTTATTTAGCCTTGGGGCGCTTAGCACCGTACTTGGAACGGGCCTGCATACGGTTCTGGACCGGAGCAGCGTCGTAGGCGCCACGGATGACGTGATAACGGACACCAGGGAGGTCACGGACACGACCGCCGCGGACGAGCACGATGGAGTGCTCCTGCAGGTTGTGGCCCTCACCCGGGATGTAAGCAGTAACTTCGATGCCGTTGACGAGGCGAACACGGGCAACCTTACGAAGAGCCGAGTTCGGCTTCTTGGGGCTCGTGGTGAAGACGCGGGTGCACACGCCGCGCTTCTGGGAGTTGTGCTGCAGAGCAGCGTTCTTGGACTTCTTGGGCACGGAACGACGGCCCTGGCGAACCAGCTGGTTAATAGTAGGCAAAGCGTACTCCTTCTCGAATGATTCCAGCTTTCTGTAAAGTGCAACGGCTTGAATCGAGGGGTCAGCATCCCCCTACGAAACACGCAGTTCGATAGGATACGTGGCGTTAGCTGTGCCGTCAACAGACCACGCCGCCGGGCGTATCCCAAAATGAGCACATTTCCGCAAAGCCTACACAAAAGTGTAATCCCCTTCTGCGCGCGTGGGCGGATTCCCGGCCCGGGCGGCCTGCGGTTTAAGTTTGCTGCTCTACAGTCCTGGCTCGCACGGAGGCCACATTAAGTGGCCTCCGGCTCGTGCGGAACTCGCGACAAACTTAACCCCTGTGCCGCCCGGCCCGGGAATCCGACGTGCTCGTTGGGGCAACGTTACCTTCCAAAAAGGGACGGGTTTATTTTGGTCGGTTTTATCTGGGGAAACGTCGCACTCCTGCGATGATCTGTTCTCATCTGTCGCATGGAAATCGGCGGCGCTTTCGGAAGTATATTGCTCGGTTTAACCTTCCATTTAATGCAAAATGGGCCGCCTCCCCTAGTAGGAAGCGGCCCCAAATCTTACGAATAGACGATGGTAAAGGGTTCCGACGTTTCGGCGTCCCCTGTTGAAGTGCAGCGTGTGCCCTCAAGCGTTACTGAGACCACTTGGTCGACATCAATCAACTTCGTTGGCACCCAGATGTTCTCTCCGCTATTGCGCGTATAAGAAAAATATAAGTTGAACGTCCCTGCGTCGTCATCTTCGATAATCTGCTCCGATCCATCCTTGTAGGTAACCGTCAACTTCTTCGTGACTGCGTCAATGCCCAGATCATCGATGTGTGTCTGGATAGAAAACGGGCTGATCTCGAGAGGCGAGTCATCGGAGCGGAGTTCCTTTGTATCGACGTACGCTCCAACGCTAAACTCGGGCGTCGATGCCTCGAACGGCTTCGCATCCTCGCCTTCGCCCTCGGTCCACGAGATATTCCAGGTGACCGCATGTTGAAAACCTCGCTCGCGATCCATAGAAGCAAAGTACATCGTGCCATTAATGACAGTATCGCTTGATGTGTCCTTATCAATGGTGCAGCGTGTGTCAGCCCATTCCTCGCCGAAGTTCATGCTGGGCGTGCCGATGCCTTGTTCTTCTTCACCATAGAGAACAAGTTCGCCTGTCTCTGCTGCCGGCTTGTAGTAGTTAACGCCATTTGGATTGGACAGCGTAAACGTCACGGCACCGCAACCGTTTTTATCGATAGCCATCTCATGGATATCAAGCGTATAGCCGTTACCCTCGACGGACAGATTAACCTTCTGGACTGTGCCCTCCAGGCTTTGGGGCGCAATGCCGTCACCAAACTCTCTGGTGTAGGTGTATTTAGTCCCCGATGAGCCGCCATTAGTCCAGGTAATGGAATCCCCGTTGCCGTGGTTTCCCCAGGCTGAGGCAAAATAGCCGGAATTGACAACGGCGTAGGCGACCCCTCCGGTCGCCAACACTCCGGCAAGACATCCGATTACGGCAACATAGAGAGGCTTCGCGTGGCCCTTTCGATGAAGCGGCTCACCCGCAGCGGTATTAAGGACGCGATCTGCAAGATTGCTATCGGCTTGGATGGACTCGAAGGCCTGCTTGATTTGATTGGATTTCACGGTCGCCCTCCTCTAGGATCAATTTGAGCTTCGATCGACCGCGAGCTAAACGCGTTCGAACGGTCGCGGCTGGCACATGCAGTAACTCGGCAATCTCTGCGGTCGAAAAGCCCAGATAGTAATAGAGCACGATGGGAACACGGAATCGCTCCGGAAGTCGCATAACGTCTGACAGGACCGCCTTGGTCTCATCCTGCGCCGCCGAAAGCGAATCGGCCAGGTTCTCAATATCCTCCACACGCCTCCATGGCTTTCGAAAGAGCGATTTACATTCATTGATCGTGACCCGGATAAGCCAGCGGCGAAGATGTTCCCAACTTTCAAAGTGCCCATCGCTTTTAAGCAACTTAAGAAAGACATCTTGGGCAACATCGTCGGCATCGGCGCAATCGCGCAGGTACGTCAATGCGATCCGAAACACGACATCCCGGTGATCTTCGACCGCCTGTCTAAATGCTTGTTCTTCCATAATCACCTCCTGGTGACGTTAATGATTATCGATGAGGCCCTCACCATAGATACGCTCTGGCCGGACGAATTGTTTCAAATTCAAGCAGGAAAAACCTACCAAAATAAACCTGTCCCTTTTTGGCAAAAGGAATCCCCTTCTGTGCGCGGGGGCGGATCCCCGGCCCGGGCGGCCTGCGGTTTAAGTTTGCTGCTCTACAGTCCTGGCTCGCACGGAGGCCACATTAAGTGGCCTCCGGCTCGTGCGGAACTCGCGACAAACTTAAACCGCAGGCCGCCCGGACCGGGAATCCGACGTGCTCGTCGGGGCAACGTTCCTCATCAAAAAAGACCCGCTCCCCTGTTGGGAAGCGGGTCTTTGGAAGGACGGTTAACGTACTAGGAAATTACTCCTCGTCGTTGTCCTTGGCCTCTTCGGCGTCGTCGGTGTCCACGAGCTGGTTGAGCAGCTCGTCGAGGGAAGCCATGTCCTCGTTGATGGCACCGTTGGCGGGAGCCTTCTTGTCGTCGATCGGGGCGCCCAGGAGCTCCTCGTCGGCGTCGGCGTGATGCGTCGGCGCGGCGGAGGTGCCCAGCAGGATGTCGTCCGGACCGTCGGGGCTAAAGACCATCTGCAGCAGCTGCGAGAGGTCTTCCTCGTCGGCAACGTCGTCGTTGTTCTCGAGGATGTAGAGCAGGTCGTGGGCCTCCAGGCCGTCACGGAGCTCCTCGATTGCCTTGGCACCGATGCCATCGATGCGCAGCAGATCCTCCTCGGACTTGCCGACCAGGTCGCCGACCGTCTCGATGCCAACCTCGCTGAACTTGTTGGTCCAGCGCTGCGACACGCCCAGGTCGTCGAACAGGTACAGACGAGCCTTCTCGGCGGAGATGGTGTGGCCGTTGCGGGTGAACGAACCGTCAGCACCACCGAACTCGTCGTAGCCGGCCCAGTCGAGCTGCTGCGGGAGCTGCTCGTCCAGGTCCTTGAGCTCCACAGGAGCCCACTCGGGCAGCGACTTGGCGTTGGGCGAAGCCGGGCCGTCGATGTCCACGTAGCCGTCGGCCGTGCGATACGTCAGCTTGGCGTTGGCGTACGGCTTGAGGCCAGTACCAGCCGGGATCTTCTTACCGACGATGACGTTGGACTTAAGGTCGAGCAGGTGGTCGACCTTGCCCTCGATGGCAGCCTCGGTAAGGACGCCGGCGGTACGGATGAACGAAGCGCTCGACAGCCAGGAGTCGATGTTGGACGCGACCTTGAGCGTACCCAGGATGACGGGCTCGGCCACGGGAGCCTGACCGCCCAGACGGGCAACGCGCTCGACCTCGTCGGCGAACTCGTAGCGGTCGACGTACTGACCAAGCAGGTACTTGGAGTCGCCGGGGTTGGTGATCTGAACGCGACGCAGCATCTGACGTGCGAGCACCTCGATGTGCTTGTCATTCAGGTCGACGCCCTGGCTGGTGTAGACGTCCTTAACGCTCTCGACGAAGGTGTGCATCGTCGACTCGATGTCGGTCAGCTTGCGCAGGTTGCGGAAGTTGACGAAGCCCTTGGTGATCTGGTCGCCGGCGCGAACCTCGCAGCCGTCCTCGATCTCGGGCATAAAGCGCACCGATGCGGGAACGCGACGCTCGTCGAGAACACGGGTGTGATCCTCGGAGTCGGTGAGCGTCAGCACGTACTCGGACTTCTCGGGCTTAATCGAGAGGTGACCGGAGTACGGAGCCAGCTCGGCCTCGCGACCCAGGATCTTCTCGTTGACGTTGCCGACGATATCGAACATACGGCTGACCGTAGGCAGACCCTGCGTAATATCGTCGACGCCAGCGACGCCGCCGGAGTGAATGGTACGCATCGTAAGCTGCGTACCGGGCTCGCCGATGGACTGGGCGGCAATAATGCCGACCGCGGTACCGATGGCGACCGGACGACGAGTGGAAAGATCCCAGCCGTAGCACTTCTGGCACACGCCGTACTTGGAGCGGCAGGTGAGCAGCGCGCGAAGCTTGACCTTCTTAAGGCCCGCATCGACCATCTTCTGGATGTCGGCGACCTTCTCGATGTAGCCATCCTGCTCAAAGAGCACGGTGCCATCGGGAGCCACAACGTCCTCGATGAAGCAACGGCCGACGAGGTCGGTGTTGAGGTCGGTGGTGCCGGGGATGATGAGGTTGTAGGTAACGCCCTCGTGCGTACCGCAGTCCTCCTCGCGGACGATGACGTCCTGGGCCACGTCGACCAGACGACGGGTCAGGTAACCAGAGTCCGAGGTGTGGGATGCGGTATCGACCAGGCCCTTACGGGCGCCGTAGGTCGAAATGAAGTACTCGAGCGGCAGCAGGCCCTCGCGGAAGTTCGCCTTAATGGGAAGGTCGATCGTCTCGCCGGACATGTCTGCCATCAGGCCACGCATGCCGCCGAGCTGACGCAGCTGGGTCTTAGAACCACGGGCGCCGGAGTCGGCCATCATGTACAGCGGGTTCTCCTCGTCGAACATGTCGAGCATGAGCGCTGCAACCTTATCGGTACAAGCGGTCCACTCGTTAACGACTTCGATGTGGCGCTCCGTCTCGTTGATGAAGCCCTCCTCGAAGTACTCGTTGATCTGGTCGACGTTGGCCTGGGCGCGGTCGAGCAGCTCCTGCTTCTCGGCAGGGATGAGAGCGTCCCACACCGAGATGGTGAGGCCGGCGCGGGTAGCGTAGTGGAAGCCGGAGTACTTGATGGCGTCGAGGATCGGGCCGACCTTGGCCTCGGGGTAACGATCGCAGCAGTCGGCAACCAGCTTGGCCACATCGCCCTTGACCATCTTGTAGTTCATGAACTCATAGTCTTCGGGCAGGCACTGGCGGTTGAAGATGATGCGGCCGATAGAGGTCTCGAAGCGCGCGGTCTTGTTGCCGGTGACGTCGTAGTCGACAAACTCGTTCTTGCCGTTCTTGACGCGGAAGATACGGGTGCCGTCCTCGTTGATGACGTTGGCATCGGCAGCGGACACGCGGACCTGGATCTTGGCCTGCATGTCGACCTCGGAGCGGCAGTCATAGGCGTGCAGCGCGTCGTCGAAGCTCGAGAACACGTGGTTCTCGCCCGGCAGACCCTCGCGGACCTGGGTGAGGTAGTACACACCGATGATCATGTCCTGCGAAGGGATGTTAACCGGCTTGCCGGATGCCGGCGAGCGCAGGTTGTTCGCAGAGAGCATAAGCACGCGAGCCTCGGCCTGAGCCTGGCTGGACAGCGGCACGTGGACAGACATCTGGTCGCCGTCGAAGTCGGCGTTGAAGGGCGAGCAGACCAGCGGATGCAGGTGGATAGCCTTGCCCTCGACCAGCACCGGCTCAAAGGCCTGGATGGACAGACGGTGCAGGGTAGGTGCACGGTTGAGCAGCACGACGCGGCCGTCGATGACCTCTTCGAGGATATCCCACACAAAGGTGGCACCGCGGTCGATAGCGCGCTTGGCGCCCTTGATGTTCTCGACCTTGCCAAGCTCGACCAGGCGCTTCATGACGAAGGGCTTGAAGAGCTCCAGCGCCATGGTCTTGGGCAGACCGCACTGGTGCAGCAGCAGCTTGGGGTCGGTAACGATGACCGAACGGCCGGAGTAGTCGACACGCTTGCCCAGCAGGTTCTGACGGAAACGACCCTGCTTGCCCTTGAGGGCCTCGGCGAGCGACTTGAGCGGGCGACCGCCACGGCCAGAGACCGGGCGACCACGACGGCCGTTGTCGAACAGGGCGTCCACGGACTCCTGGAGCATGCGCTTCTCGTTGTTCACGATGATCGCAGGGGCGTCCAGGTCGAGCAGGCGCTTGAGTCGGTTGTTACGGTTGATCACGCGACGGTACAGGTCGTTGAGGTCGGACGCGGCGAAGCGGCCGCCGTCGAGCTGGACCATCGGGCGCAGATCGGGCGGAATGACCGGGATGACATCCAGGATCATGTTCGCGGGGCTGTTGCCGCCCTTCAGGAAGGCGTCAACGACCTCGAGGCGCTTAACGGCCTTCTCGCGCTTCTGCTTCTGGGAGTCCTCGTCGGCGATGATGGCCTTGAGCTTCTCGGCCTCGGAGGGGAGGTCGATGGCAGCGAGCAGGTCGCGGACGGCCTCGGCACCCATGCCACCCTTGAAGTACATGGAGTAGTAGCGGGTCATCTCACGGAACAGCGGCTCATCGGAAATGAGGTCGCGCTCGCTGAGCTTCATGAAGGCGTTGAAGGCGTCCGTGCGGAGCTGCTTCTCGTCCTTGCACTCTTCCTCGATGTCGACGATGCCAGAGGCGATCTCCTCGGGGGTCAGCGGCTCCTCGTCGGAGAACTCGTCAAAGTTCTCGGGGTTGCCCTGCTCCTTGAGGGACTCGATCTGGCGAGCGCACTCGGCATCGATCTCTTCCAGATCGGCGGCGAGCTCCTCGCGCAGGTCGTCGGCGTCGGCCTCGCGAGCCTCGTAGTCGACCTCGGTGATGATGTAGCTGGCAAAGTACAGAACCTTCTCGAGGTCCTTGGACTTGATGTCGAGCATACGGCTCATCGGGAAGCTCGTGGGGCTCTTGAAGTACCAGATGTGGGACACGGGAGCGGCGAGCTCGATGTGGCCCATGCGGTCGCGACGCACCTTGGCCGAGGTGACCTCGACGCCGCAGCGCTCGCAGACGATGCCCTTAAAGCGGATGCCCTTGTACTTACCGCAGGAGCACTCCCAGTCCTTGGCGGGACCGAAGATCTTCTCGCAGAACAGGCCGTCCTTCTCGGGCTTGAGGGTACGGTAATTGATGGTCTCCGGCTTCTTGACCTCACCGTGCGACCAGGAACGGATCTGGTCGGCGGAGGCAAGGGAGATCTTTACCGAGTCAAAATCAGTAGCTTCGAAATCTGCCACAGTCAACTACTCCTTATCAGTGGTCGTGGCGGCGACAGCCTCGGGCGCCTCGGCGGTCTCGGCATCCTCGGCCTCGACGTCGGCGTCAACGCCGGCGAGCGCAGCCAGGTCGTCGAGAGCGGAGGTCTCCTCGGCGGTCACAGGGGCGGAGGCGTCCTCGTCGGCATCGTGCATGGGCTCGATATCCAGTGCGAGGGAGCGAATCTCCTTGACGAGAACCTTGAAGGACTCGGGGATACCCGGGACCGGAACGTTCTCGCCCTTGACGATGGACTCGTAGGTCTTGACGCGGCCCACGGTATCGTCGGACTTGACGGTCAGGATCTCCTGCAGGACGTTGGAAGCACCGTAAGCGTACAGTGCCCAAACTTCCATCTCGCCGAAGCGCTGGCCGCCGAACTGAGCCTTGCCGCCCAGAGGCTGCTGGGTAACCAGGCTGTAAGGGCCGGTCGAACGGGCGTGGATCTTGTCGTCGACCATGTGGCCGAGCTTAAGGATGTAGGACGTACCCACGGTAATGGGCTCGCGGAACTCCTCGCCGGTGCGGCCGTCGAACAGACGGGTCTTGCCGCGCTCGTCAAGCTGGGTGACGAACTCGGGGCGCATGTGATCGCCAAAGGCAGCGGTGGCCTTGTTGAGCATATTCTTGTTGGCACGACGGATGACCTCGGCGATCTCGTCCTCCTTGGCGCCGTCAAAGACGGGCGTCGCGGTGAAGAACGGACCGGGGACGTACTTGTCGGAGTCGGCCTGCTCGGTATCCCAACCGCAGGCGGCAGCCCAGCCAAGGTGGCACTCGAGCAGCTGGCCGACGTTCATACGCGAAGGAACGCCCAGCGGGTTGAGGATAACGTCGATCGGGGTACCGTCAGCCATGTAGGGCATGTCCTCGACCGGCAGAACGTTACAAATAACACCCTTGTTGCCGTGGCGGCCGGCGATCTTATCGCCCTGCTGGATCTTACGACGCTGGGCGACGTAGACGCGCACCTGCTCGTTGACGCCGGGAGCCAGGTCGTCGCCGTTCTCGCGGCTAAAGCGGACGACGTCGATGACGCGGCCGTAAGCGCCGTGAGGCATCTTAAGGGAGGTGTCGCGGACATCGTGGGCCTTGGCACCGAAGATGGCGCGCAGCAGGCGCTCCTCGGCGGTCAGAGCGCTCTCGCCCTTAGGCGTGACCTTGCCGACCAGGATGTCGCCAGGGCCGACCTCGGCGCCGATGCGGATGATGCCGTCCTCGTCGAGGTTGGCAAGCATGTCCTCGGAGAGGTTCGGGATCTCGCGGGTGATCTCCTCGGGGCCGAGCTTGGTGTCGCGGGCGTCGATCTCGTGACGGGTGATGTTGATGGTCGTCAGCAGGTCCTCGGCCACCAGGCGCTCGGACACGACGATACCGTCCTCGTAGTTAAAGCCTTCCCACGGCATGTAGGCCACGGTGAGGTTCTGGCCCAGTGCGAGCTCGCCGTGATCGGTCGAAGGACCGTCGGCCAGAGGCTCGCCCTGCTCAACGGTATCACCGACGCGCACGAGCGGACGGTGGTTGATGCAGGTGGACTGGTTGGAGCGCTGGTACTTGGCCAGGTGATACTCGTCCATGCCGCCGGCATGCTTGACGATGATCTTGGAGGCGTCGGCAAAGATGACCTCGCCGGCGTTCTTGGCCAGGGTGACCTCGCCGGAGTCCAGAGCGGCGCGACGCTCCATGCCGGTACCGACATAGGGAGCGGCGGGGTGAACCAGCGGCACGGCCTGACGCTGCATGTTAGCGCCCATCAGCGTACGCTTGGCGTCGTCGTGCTCCAGGAACGGAATCAGCGTGGCTGCGACGGAGAGCATCTGACGCGGCGAGACGTCCATGTAGTCGACGTCCTCGACGGGCACGTCGGCGGGAGCGCCGAAGGAGCCGTCGAAGTCGCGGGTACGGGCGATCACGGTATGCGGACGGACGATCTTGCCCTCGGCATCGGTCGTGATGAACTCGTTGGTCTTGGGATCGAGCGGCGTGTTGGCCGGCGCGATGACGTGCTTCTCTTCCTCGTCAGCGGTCATCCAGTCGATCTGGTCGGTGGCAACGCCGTTCTCGACGCGGCGGAACGGGGCCTCGATGAAGCCGTACTCGTTGACGCGGGCGTAGAGGGCGAGTGAGCCGATCAGGCCGATGTTGGGGCCTTCGGGGGTCTCGATCGGGCACATGCGGCTGTAGTGCGAGTTGTGAACGTCGCGGACGGCCGTCGGCACGTTGGTGCGGCGGCTGGAGCCCGACTTGTGGCCGGCAAGACCGCCAGGGCCGAGTGCGGACAGACGGCGCTTGTGAGTCAGACCGGTCAGGGGGTTCGCCTGGTCCATGAACTGCGAGAGCTGCGAGGAACCGAAGAACTCCTTGATGGAGGCCACGATCGGACGGATGTTGATGAGCGACTGCGGGGTGATCTCGTCGATGTCCTGGGAGCTCATGCGCTCACGGACGACGCGCTCCATACGGCTCATGCCGATACGGAACTGGTTGGCGACGAGCTCGCCGACGGTGCGGATGCGGCGGTTGCCGAAGTGGTCGATGTCGTCGACCTTGAAGCCCTGCTCGCCGGCAGCGAGGGACAGCAGGTAGCGCAGCGTCGCGACGATATCCTCGTCGGTGAGCACCGTGACCTCTTCCTCGGTGGTGAGGTTGAGCTTCTTGTTGACCTTGTAACGACCGACGCGGGCCAGATCGTAGCGCTGCGGGTTGAAGAGCAGGCCCTCGAGCAGGCTGCGGGAAGCATCCACGGTGGGAGGCTCGCCCGGGCGCAGGCGACGGTAGATCTCGATGAGGGCGTCCTCGCGGGTGAGGGCGGTGTCGCGCTCCAGGGTGCGCTTGATTACATCGGAGTTGCCGAGCAGCTCGATGATGTCGTCGTTGGTGACGGCGATGCCAAGGGCGCGCAGGAACATCGTGGCGCTCTGCTTGCGCTTGCGGTCGATGGAGACCATGAGCTGGTCGCGCTTGTCGACCTCAAACTCAAGCCAGGCACCGCGGGACGGGATGATCTGGGCCTTGTAGATCTGCTTGCCCGAATCCATCTCGGAGCTGTAGTACACGCCCGGGGAGCGGACGAGCTGCGAGACGACGATACGCTCGGTACCGTTGATGATGAAGGTGCCCTGATCAGTCATCATGGGGAAGTCACCCATGAAGACGAGCTGCTCCTTGATCTCGCCGGTCTCCTTGTTGGTGAGACGGACGTCGGTCAGAAGCGGAGCCTGATAGGTCATATCCTTCTCGCGGCACTCCTCGACGGTGTGCGCGGGGTCGCCGAACTGATGCTCGCCGAAGGTAACCTCGAGAACATGGTTCTGGCTCTGGATGGGGCTGGATTCCTTGAACGCCTCACGAAGGCCCTCGTCCTTAAAACGCTCAAAGGATTCCCTTTGAACAGAGATAAGGTTGGGGAGCTCCATGGCCTCCGGGATTTTCCCGAAGCTGACGCGCTTGCGCTCAGTGGCAGTGTATGCGTAGGTCACCAGGTTTTTCCTCCTTCACGGAAATGCTCGGTGGGTTGGCGAGGCATGGCTTCGCCAGTTATCGCAACCTAATAGTTTATCAGGTACCGACCGTTGGGCAAGAAAAGCCTTGACGCGATTAAGTTTTTGGAGTAGCAAAATTTTTCGACAGAAAAGGTGCAGGTAGATAGGTATGTACCGAACATCTGTTCATATATTTTCTGTGAACAGAGCTGCTGATGCGGGACGCTGAACGGCGGAATGGCGGCAAGGGTTAACCAAGCGGAAACTGTGTCCCGTTTTGAGGCCCCAAACTGGGTCGCAGTTTCCGGTTGAGCCCTGTTTGGGAAACTGTATCCCGTTCTGAGCCGATATTCTGGGTCGCACTTTCCGCTAGGGGCCCCAACCGGAAAGCGCATCCCAGAATTCGGCCAAATTGTGGGTCGCAGTTTCCGACAGGTTATGGCAAAGGGGCTACCGCCTTGTTGCACCCGTTTGGCAATGTTGCGCAACAGATTCTTCGAATCCGGCATGAAGATACTGGATAGTTACTTATAGCCTAAAGAAAGGATTGCCATGTTTAAGAGCATCCGAAAAGGCGGGAAGATCGCCGCGGTCACAATTGGCATCGTAGCGGCGCTGAACCCGCTGGCCGCCCCCCCCCCGCAGCATTAGCTGACGGCCTGCCGACACCGGAGCTGGAGAAGTCGTACACCTTTAAGAACACGACCATCGAGGCTCTTACGGACGACGAGAACTATGCGATCTTGAGGACCTATCAACGCAGCGACGATGAGGATGATGACTATTCCACCGTCGGCTATTCCGTTCTCGACCTCTCGAATGGATCGACCAAGGACATCAAGATGCCGAAAGCCAGTCTTGAATCCGTACATACGCAAGCGGGATGCGTCACTTGGCTTGACGGCAACAACCTCGCTATCTATTCGGTTGATGACCAGAAGAAAAGCACCCACCCCATCGAACTTAAAAAATATGCAGAAACATATGTTGAGCTTTCAACGAACGGCAAAGTTGCCGCCATTGCATACAAAAATGAGCATTTTGATTTAAAGCGGATTGACGTTTACGATCTTGAAGCCAACAAGATGATCGAATCATATAAATGCGGCAAAAACGGCAAGGACTGCCTACTGTCGAACGATGGAAAGCGGCTTTATGTAACCTCTTTAGGCGATAACGGATCGTCCAAGCTGACGACTATAGATACGTCGAGTGGCTCGACGAAGACTCAAACAATTCCCGTTTCGGGCGGCAAAATCATGGTAAGAAAAGCAGGGTCAGACACTGCATATGTCGGCGGTTGGATTTGCGATACTCTGGCGAAATTCGACTACGATGGAAATGTTGAATTCCTCGCTGATGGCCAGTTGTTTAACTTCGTGATCCCTTATGACAACTTTCTGTTTGCCGCCAAGATTAGCCGGAAAAATAATGAGGCAGATTGGGATTCCATTCAATACGCAATGTTGAATGACCGTGGCGAGGAAATCGGAACGGTCAGTCCCGCATTTAAGGATACAGACGACTCTCATTACGGTTTCCGGGACTTTTCCGAGCATGGTGACATGACGCTTGTCAGTCTCGAAAAAAGAGTCGACATAAATTCAGAATCTAATTCGGACTCCGAAGCAGATGCCGAGGATAGCAAAACGTCCATTTCTGCATACCTCGCAGAGACAAGTACCGGGCAGAAAACCAAGCTGCCAATTAAAACCGAAAATGTAAGCACACTTCAGTTCATAGATGGAGACCAAAAAATACTCGCTGCTTACAAGGACAAAAATGATTCCGACAAACTGCATATCGATATTTACATGTCGAATATCCCGCATAGCATAATCGGCGATGCTATTTTCTTTGCCAAGAACAACCTGCCGATTGTGATTGGTGGTGGCGTTGTTCTTGTACTGGTTATCGGCGGCACACTAATCGTTTGCGTGCGCCGTCGCAAGAAGCGTTCCGGAGTCAAGGACGACGCTTCAGACAAGGCCCCCAAGGCCAAGAAGCAAAAATACGACTTGCGTAAGAAAAATGCCCAACCGGAGATTGTTTCCACTGCATCGGCCGGCAGCACTCTCCAACCACAGGCCCCTGTTTCCGCCCCGAAATTCTGTCACCACTGCGGCACCCCGCTCGTGCAAGAAGCCAAGTTCTGCCCCAAATGCGGCCATCCGGTCGAATAGCATCTGACAAGCAAACCCACAGCCAAATCGGGCCGCCCCTCACGGGACGGCCCTTTTGCTTGGAAGACCAGCGAACGACACTGTCATGGACGGACGCCAGGTTGTTCGTGATAGATCATGCGGAAATTACATCCCGTTTTGAGGCCCCAAACTGGGACGCAGCTTCCGGTTGAGCCCTGTTTGGGAAAGCATATCCCGTTCTGAGCCGAAAATCCGGGTCGTAGTTTCCGCTAGAGGCCCCAACCGGAAAGCGCATCCCAGAATTCGGCCAAATTGCGGGTCGCAGTTTCCGGAGCTAAGCTGCGGCGCGCATAAAAAACGGGCGCGAACCGAAGTCCGCACCCGTAAATGTCGATGCTCGAAGGCTTATTTGCGCATCAAGCCGCCGCGCTCGTCGATGGCGTCCCAGAAGGCGCTGGCAAAGCGAGGATCGCTTGCGGCCATGAGGGCGTTGGTGGCCATCCAGCCAGACGGGGTGCCGGTGTCGTAGCCCGACAGCGGGTCGATGACGACAGCGTACATGGCCTCGCGGTCGAGCGAGCGGGCCATGGCGTCGGTGAGCTGGATCTCGCCGCCCTTGCCGGCCTGCTGATCGGCCAGCAGGTCCATGACCAACGGGCTCAGCAGGTAGCGACCGACGATGTACAGGTTGGACGGAGCCGCCTCGGGAGCGGGCTTCTCGACCAGGCCGCCGATGCGCCAAACGGCACCGGGCTCGTCGTCGGCGGCATTCTCGAAGCCCTCGAGAGCGCCCACGCGATCGCCGGCGATAACGCCATAGCGGCTGACCTCCTCGGGAGCGCACGCGGCAACGGCGATAACAGAAGCGCCACCGTGTTCCTTGGAGACGGCAAGCATCTTGTCGCAGATGTCACGGTTGGGCACAACGTAATCGCCCAGAAGAACCAGGAAGTTCTCCCCTGCCACAGCGTCGGCGGCAGAGCGAATGGCGTGGCCAAGGCCCTTGGGCTCGTACTGATAACGGAAGTCGACCGGCATACCACCAGCATGGGCGACGGCGTCGGCGTAGGCGTCCTTGCCACGCTCGCGAAGCAGGTTCTCGAGCGAGCGATCGGGCTGGAAGTAGCTCAGCAACTCGGGCTTGCCAGGAGAGGTGACGATAATAGCATCGTCGACCTCATCGGGGTCGAGCGCCTCCTCAACGACGTACTGGATGACCGGTTTGTCGAGCACCGGCAGCATCTCTTTGGGCGTGCACTTGGTGCCAGGCAGAAAACGCGTGCCAAGACCGGCGGCGGGGATGATTGCCTTCATGTTATTCAAGGATCCTTTCGCAGGCGCAGGATGCGCCCTGTGCGTGCGGCACGGCGGCCGCAGACCAAATTGCGATACCGGTTTATCTTACCGCCGTTAATTAACGTTAATGTAGGCAAGCGCCATTCTTCAGCAGGTCAACGCAAATTATTGCTCGAATGGTGCAATTTTATCGCCCAACGGTAGCGACCCCAAAGCACCGCAAGCGGCAGCAATTTGTATGCCGAGCCAACAAAATAGAGGGATCAAAACGAAAAAGACGGGGCTCGCAATGCGAACCCCGTCTGCAAAGAAATCTGGCGAGAAAGCCTGATTACTTGAGGGTGACAGCAGCGCCAGCAGCCTCGAGCTTCTCCTTGGCAGCCTCGGCGTCCTCCTTCTTGGCACCCTCGAGAACAGCCTTGGGAGCGCCCTCGACGACCTCCTTGGCCTCCTTCAGGCCAAGGCTGGTGAGCTCACGGACGGCCTTGATGACCTGGATCTTGTTGTCGCCGAAGCCCTCGAGCACGACGTCAAACTCGGTCTTCTCCTCGGCCTCAGCAGCGCCAGCAGCGGGAGCGGCGACAACGGCGGCAGGAGCAGCGGCGGAAACGCCGAAGGTGTCCTCGATAGCCTTGACGAGCTCGGAAGCCTCGAGAAGGGTCATTTCCTTAAGAGCATCGATGATCTCATCGGTGGTAAGCTTAGCCATTTCTAAGTCCTTTCGGTTTCCGTGTCTGTGCACGGAGATCAGTTAAAACACGGCGCGAATGCGCCAGGGGTGCGGCGTTGCCGCCGCGGGTGAAAACAGCGACTAGGCTGCCTTCTGCTCGGAGACCTGCTGGATCGAACGAGCGAGACCAGAGGAAACGCCGTTGACGCAGACAGCGATGTCGCGAGCGAAACCGGAGATGAGACCGGCGATCTGGCCGAGAAGCTGGTCCTTGGTGGGCAGCTCGGCGATAGCCTTAACATCATCAGCGGAAACGACCTTGCCGTCGGAGATACCGCCCTTGATCTCAAGGACGCCCTTGGACTTAGCGGAGAAGTCTTTAAGGGTCTTAGCGGCCTCGACCGGCTCGGTCTCGTAGAACACATAAGCGACGGGGCCGGCGAGGATCTCGTCGAGCTCGGGCTGCTCCTGGTTCTTGAGAGCGATCTTGACCAGATTGTTCTTGTAGACCTTCATCTCGGCGCCGCACTCGCGAAGCTGATGACGCAGCTCCTGAGCCTGCTTAACCGTCAGACCGTTGTAGTTGACGACGAACAGACCGGCGTTCTCGGCGATACGGGACTCGATCTCTGCAACCTTGTCGATTTTGTACTGCTGGGGCATGAATTACACCTCCTCGAATTCTTTCCGGGCACGGTCCGCCACAAGGACGTGACGGGGGCATGTCCAAAAAGAAAGCCCCCGCGCTGCATGAGCGACGGGGGCGAGAAGACATATCTACTCGACCACCTCGGCTGGCGGGATATCCCATTAAGCTAGCGGGCAATGCCCGTTTGCACCGGCTGTCTCTGGCAGCGGATTCGTGCGTGAACCGAAAGTATTATGGCGGGGACCCCGGCGTCGGTCAACGGAAAACCGGGCTGCACACAATTCCACCATCCGGCACGCTCCGCCGAAGGCCAGGCGCAAGGTTTTCGCTCGGTCAAGTCCTGGGCTCGCACGAAGGCCACATTAAGTGGCCTTCGGCTCGTGCGGAATCTACGAAAACCTTGCGCCTGGCCTTCGGCGGCGCGGCCTGCGTCAACTATGGGGCAGCCCGGTTTTCCGTTGGCCGGCGCGCCCCACTCATAATGCTTGGGTCGGTGGGCTGATGTGTTGCATCCCTGAGGGCTACAGGGTTGAAATGAAGGTGGACAGGCGGGTTAAGCCTTCGTCCAGGTTTTCGTCGCTTACGCAGTAGCTTAGGCGGATGTGGCCTTCGGTGCCGAAGCAGTCACCCGGGACTAGGGCTACGTTGGCTTCTTTGATGGCTTTGATGCAGAAGCCTTCGCTTGTTAGGCCGAATTGTTTGATGCTCGGGAAAGCGTAGAAGGCGCCTGCCGGTTCCACTACGTCTAGGCCCATGGCGTTTAAGGCTGCGAGTACACGTTTGCGACGAGCTCGGTAGACTTTGAGCATGGGGGTGGGGTCGACGGTCAGGGCTCGGGCTGCGGCGTCCATCTCAAAGGAGACGGCGCTCGATACTAAGTATTGGTGGGCTTTTGCGATCTCGGCGATGACGGGGGTTGCCGCTGCGAGCCAGCCCAAGCGCCAGCCGGTCATAGCCCATGGTTTGGAGAAGCTCTCGATGACCACCGTCTGCTCGCGTAGCTCCGGGTGGCGCTGGGCAAATCGCTCGTAGCCGTCCACGTAGACCAGGCGGTTATATACGTCGTCGCAGACCACGTAGATGCCCGCCTGCTCCGCTACGCGCGCCACGGCGTCGAGCGATGCCGCATCGAGGATGCAGCCCGTGGGATTGTTGGGCGAGCAAATGACGATAGCCTTGGTCGCCGGCGTTACGCAGGCACGAAGTGCGTCCTCGTCAATCTGGAATTGCGTAGGCTCCGTATCCAAATAGACCGCTTTGGCGTGGTTGGCCACGACGATGCTCTCGTACAGGCCAAAGGCCGGCGTGGGGATAATGACCTCGTCGCCGGGGTTGAGCATAGCCATGAATGTTGCCGACAGGGCCTCGGTCGCGCCGTCGGTCAGGACGACCTCGTCGGCCGAAAACGTAAGGCCCGCGTCCCCCATGTAAGCAGACAACGCCTCACGCAGGGCGGGGCGACCGTTGTTGGGCGGATAGTGTGTGTCGCCGCGACCCAGCGCGGCGGTCACCTCGGCGCTAATCACATCGGGCGTGGAAAAATCGGGCTCGCCGAGCGCGAGCGCGATGCACCCTGGGTGCTGGGCAGCGAGCGCGTTAATCCGACGGATGCCGGAGGGCTTAAGCGTGGCAAGCGAGGTGTTCATGGGCAGACGCATGGCGTTCCTTTCGTAAGGGTTGCACTAGGATAGCGCGGCGAGGCACCGCCAGACGGTGTAACCTAAACGGAAACCAACCGGAAAGGAGGCGGCATGGAGACGACCACACGCGGCGATGTACCAAAAACGTTGCGAACCATTGCGTATATCAGCATTCCCGATAGCGCCGATCTTGAGTTTTTGCTCTGGGATCTGCAGGATGCCATCGCCGCCTATACTCAGCTTTCTGGCACCACGCTCCCACGCCCGATCGATTTGGAAGCGGATGATGCCGGTGCAGTCGATGGCATCGTGCTGGCCATTGAAGATGTGGCTGACGATGAGACGTTGACAGCCATCGAGCAGGCGCTTGAGCGCTTTGGCGGTACGGGAACGCGCGTCTATGCCACGATTCGAGCCGCACAGGAGGGCGCTAAGCAGGCGCGCGGGACCGCCTTTCGTCTGCACGAGGCATGTGAGCGCCATGGCCAATTGTGGTGTGGCGGCGTTGTCGTCTGTGCCGGCAGCGGTATTGCGGCGCTTCGCCACTCCCCGCGTATGGGCCTCTTGCGCCGGCCATTTTCCGAAGCGATGGACAAGCTCGTAGGCGCTGTGCGCATGGGCTGCTCCGTCGAGCATGCGCAGCGACTTGGCGGCGGCAATGCCGTCAACGTCAACGTCGACGGCATTGTTTGCGCCGAGCCAGCCGTGCCCGCGCCGATCTGGCGAGGCGTTCTGAAACGTCTGGGCACCCATGCTCAGTCAAATATCTAAATTAGAGAGCGGCCCAGTCAACGGCTTCGTGCCAGCACTCAACAAGGCGCTCCAGACGCCAAGCCGCGTTAGCGGGACTAGTTGACGGCAATACGACAGCGGCCAGACCCGTCCGCTCCTGTAGATAGCGCTTATAGAGGCGCCCCGCCGTACCACCGTTGCATATCACCTGCTCAATGGGAGCTGCACCGGTAATGCGCTCGATATGTGCCGGCACAACGTTGCGAATGCTCGCGTCACTCGAGCCCTTAATGTCGCAGCTCTCAATCACATCCCACAGGGCTACGCCGCCGTTCAGCAGCATGAATCGCTTGGCGGCAATCGAGGCGTCGAGCTTCGCGGGCTCGCCGTCCGCCAAAGAATCGCCCTCGTTGGGCGGCACAGGCACACCGAGGCACGCGGCCATCACGCGCCAAAAGCGATTCTGGGGGTTGCCGTAATAAAAGGCATTGGCGCGCGAAAGCACCGAGGGAAACGACCCCAGCACCAAAACGCGCGAGTGCTGGTCGAACACGGGTTCAAACCCATGCTCAATATGTTGATAGCCCTCGTCAGACGCCGCCATGATCTAGGCCCTCAGCAGATAACGCACCTCGTAGGGCGCAAGCTCAAGCGCGCCCGTCAGCTCGACCGTGGGCGCATCGTCGGCAAGCAGGTCGACGAAGGAGCCGTTGAGTTCGCCGGCTCCAAAGGTATAGGGCTCGTTCACGGCATTGACCGCCACAAGCACCGTCGCGTCGTCGCAGGCGCGCTCGAACAGCAGCTGCTTGTTCTGGATCACCACGTTGCGATAGGCACCGTAGTTGAGAGCACGGGCCGCCGCGTCGTCGGCCGAGCGCAGGTGCATGAGCTGCTTGATGAAAGCCGTCAGCTCGTTGGGCGCAGGCTCATCGAGCGCAGGTCGCAGCGTCCAGTCGCCATCGGGGCCGCCCTTTTCGCCAGCAATTCCCCACTCGCTGCCGTAGTAGACGCACGGGATGCCCGGCATGCCAAACAGCATGCCATAGGCGGGGCGCAGGCAGGACTTGTCAGTGAGGATGCTCGCCAGGCGCGGCACATCGTGGTTGTCGACAAACGACAGCAGGTGTTTGCCGCGGTAGATGCACCACGGATCGCCGCCAAACTGGCGATGCAACGAATGGGCAATCTCGAACATGTTGACTGAATTAAAGCTGGAGTAAAGGCCCTTGTAACACTCGTAGTTGGTGCAGGAGTCGAGCATCTCGTCGTTGACGATCTGGTTGTAGTCGCCGTGGAGCGTCTCACCGATCAGCACGAAGTCGGGCTTGAGCTCACGGGCAAAGGCGTGCAGGCGACGCATGAAGTCGCGGTCGAGCATATAGGCGACGTCCAGGCGCAGACCGTCGACGCCAAAGACTTCGGCCCAGCGGCGCACGGACTCAAGCAGGTAATCGACCACAGCGGGGTTTTGCAGGTTGAGCTTCACAAGCTCAAAATGGCCCTCCCAGCCCTCGTACCAAAAGCCGTCACCGTAGCACGAGTCACCGTCAAAGCTGATGTGAAACCAGTCCTTGTAGGGCGAGTCCCACTTGCGTTCCCGCACATCACGGAAGGCCCAAAAACCGCGACCGACGTGGTTGAAGACGGCATCGAGCACCACGCGGATGCCATGGTCGTGCAGCGTCTCGCACACGGCGGCAAAGTCGGCATCCCCACCCAGGCGACGGTCGATATGACGCAGGCTGCGCGTATCATAGCCGTGGCTATCGGACTCGAGTGGCGGGTTGATCAGCACAGCGCCAATACCGAGTTCTTGCAGGTAGTCGGCCCATTGGGCGATTTTCATGATGGGCGCATCGGGGTTGGGCGCGGCGTCGGCAGCCTGGGCAAGCTCATCCTCGGCAACGGGCGCGGCGTTTTCGCGCGGAGCCCCGCAAAAGCCCAGCGGATAGATCTGATAGAACGTCGTCTCGTATGCCCACATAACAGCCTCCCGGTAAGCTCAACACAACGACATTCATTGTATGCCCGGCTTGTATCCTCTTCCCCAAAATAAATTGCGGTGGAATAGTTCCTGCTTGGGCCTTCAGAGGCCTTAAACAGGAACTATTCCACCGCAACTGATGAGGGAACGTGATTAGGCGACGGGCCTTGCGCGGCGTATGGCCGGGAATAGCACCGTGATGGCGAGGATGACGCCCACGACGGCGATTGCGCCACCTGCGCAGCCGATCCAGGCGATACCGGGACCCGAAACCACGGCTCCGCCAATCGCGGTACCCGTGCCGATACCGAGGTTGAACAGGCCCGAGAAGATCGACATGGCGACAGCCGACGAATCCGCCGGCGTGTACTTGATGAGCTCGGCCTGGAACGCCACATTGAAGGCCGTGGCGCAGCAGCCCCATAGCGCGCAGACGGCAAGCACCAACACGAGCGCCGAGGCTGCAGGAGCCATAAGCAGCAGAGCCGCCGGCACGCCGGAGAGCGTAATAGCCAAGAACGGGAAGCGATGCCCATCGAACAGGCGGCCAAACAGCCAGCTTCCGAGCAGACCAGAGCAGCCAAACGCCGTCAGCGTCATGGTAATGGCGCCCGCATCGACGTGCGCGACCTGCGCCAGGAAGGGCTCGATATAGCTGTAGCTTGCGTAATAGCCGGTCGCCATGAAGACCGTGACTGCGTAGAGCGCGATGAGGAGCGGGTTCTTGAGCAGCTCGGGCAGCTGTTTGACGGTAAAGCGCTCACCCGCCGGCATGGCCGGGAACACCGCTGCCTGGTAGACGGCCGCGATGGCTGAGAGGCCCCCGACCACGGCAAACGTCATGCGCCAGCCCACGGCCAAGCCAATGGCGCGACCGAGAGGCAGGCCAAAGATCTGCGCGATGGACGAGCCCGTAGCGATCATGCTGATGGCGAGCGCGCCGTGGCGAGTGTCAACCAGGCGCGAGGCCATAATCGAGGCGACTGACCAGAACACGGCATGTGCGCAAGCGACCACCAGGCGCGCGCAGACCAGGATGGGATAGGTCGGCGCCACAGCGGACAGGAACTGACCGAGCGAGAACACGGCAAGCACGCCCAGCAGCATCCGCTTAAACTCGAGACGCGAAGCGAACACCATGAGCGGCAACGACAGCAGCATGACGCCCCAGGCATAGACCGAGATCATGATGCCCGCCTGGGCCTCGGTGAGCGAGAACGACGCGGCGATATCAGTCAAAAGGCCGATGGGCATAAACTCCGACGTGTTGAACACGAACGCACAGCAGGTGAGCCCGACGAGTGGGAGCCACTGCCTGAGCGTGATGCCGTCTTGCCTTGCCTGACTCATATATAACATCTCCAATCATTTTGAGCGGAGGCGATTATATAGCAACGGTCCCGCATCCGTCAGTAACGGACACGGGACCGAAACAATTCGATACACAGAGGTTGCGCCGTCAATAAATAACTAAGCCAACCCCAGCAATATGCCCGCCGAATGCACGACAAACGCCACGATCCAGGCGACCGTCACCTGAAACGCGAACACGGCAACGGCATAGCGCGCGCCCAACTCGCTCCTGACGGCGCCGATGGCCGCCACGCAGGGCGGGTACAGCAACGTAAAGACCAGGAACACGTAAGCGGTAAACGGCGAAAACATGGTCGACAGTGCCGCGGGCGAGGTCGCGCCCAAAAGCACGGTGAGGGTCGAGATGACACTCTCCTTGGCGATAAGTCCGGTGACGAGCGCCGTGGATGCGCGCCAATCGCCAAAGCCAAGCGGCGCCAGCGCCGGCGCGATGATGCTGCCGAGGCCCGCAAGCAGGCTTTGCGACTGATCGGCGACCACATTAAAGCGGATATCGAACGTCTGAAGGAACCAGATGACCACCGTAGCGGCAAAGATAATGGTAAAGGCCTTGGTAATAAAGTCTTTGGCCTTATCCCATGCCAGCATCACCGTCGTCTTGACGCTCGGCAGGCGGTAATTTGGAAGCTCCATGATAAACGGCACCGGGTCGCCCTTAAATGCCGTGCGGTTGAGCACCAAAGCTGCGATACAGCCAACCGCAATACCAATCAGATAGAGCGAGACCATGGCGGGAACTGTCGCCTGCGGGAAGAATGCTCCGCACAGCAAGCCGTAAACCGGCAGCTTGGCCGAGCAGCTCATGAACGGCGTGAGCATGACGGTCATCTTGCGGTCGTGCTCGGATGGGAGCGTACGGGTCGACATGATAGCCGGCACGGTGCAGCCAAACCCGACGAGCATGGGCACAAAGCTGCGGCCCGAAAGGCCAAAGCGGCGCAGCACCTTATCCATGACAAAGGCAACACGCGCCATGTAGCCCGAGTCCTCCAGAATGGAGAGGAACAAAAAGAGCACGACGATAATCGGCAGGAAGGTCAGCACGCTGCCCACACCCGTAAGCACGCCGTCGACAGCCAGCGAGCGCACTACGTCGTTGGTGCCGAACGCCTTGAGGCCCGCATCGGCCGAGGCGATGATGGCAGCGATGCCGTCCTCCATGAGTCCCTGCAACGCCGCGCCGATCACGCCAAACGTCAGCCAAAAAACGAGGCCCATGATCACCAGGAACGCCGGAATGGCTGTGTAACGACCTGTCAGGATGCGGTCGATCTTGACGGAGCGCACGTGCTCGCGGCTCTCGTGCGGCTTAACGACGCAACGCCCACACACGTCGCCGATAAAGCTAAAGCGCATGTCGGCCAGCGCGGACAGGCGGTCGGTGCCGGCCTCGCCCTCCATCTGGGTAATGATGTGCTCGATGGCGTCGAGCTCGTTACGGTCCAGGTGAAGCGCCTCAGTCACCAGCTCGTCGCCCTCAACCAGCTTGGTCGCCGCAAAACGCACGGGAATGTGCGCCGTCGCGGCATGGTCCTCGATAAGGTTGGCGATGCCGTGAATGCAGCGATGCAGCGCGCCGCCGTCCGGACCATCGGGCGCGCAGAAGTCCAGGCGACCGGGGCGCTCGCGGAACCGCGCCACGTGCAAGGCATGATCCACCAACTCGCCAATGCCCTCGTTGCGGGCAGCACTAATGGGAACAACAGGCACGCCCAGCAGGCTCTCGAGCAGGTTGACGTCCACGGCGCCGCCGTTGGCCGTCACCTCGTCCATCATGTTGAGCGCGATGACCATGGGGCGGTCAAGCTCCATAAGCTGCAGCGTCAGGTACAGGTTACGTTCGATGTTGGTGGCGTCGATGATATCGATGATGGCGTCGGGGTGCTCGTCCAGGATAAACTGGCGGCTTACGATCTCCTCGCCCGTGTACGGCGACAGAGAATAAATGCCGGGCAGGTCGGTAACGCTTGCCTCGGGGTGGTTGCGGATGGTGCCATCTTTGCGGTCGACCGTCACGCCAGGAAAGTTACCGACATGCTGGTTGGAGCCCGTCAGCTGGTTGAACAGCGTGGTCTTGCCGCAGTTTTGGTTGCCGGCGAGAGCAAAATACAGCGGTGCGCCCTCGGGCACGGCCGTCTTTGCCGCGCGGGGCGAATACGTCCCCTCGCCCAGGGCCGGATGCTCCGTCGTGCCGATTGCGGCGTTAGCGCGCGGACCCGTATCGGTGTCGTGAATGCCCACGAGCTCGATGCGAGCAGCATCGTCCTTGCGCAGCGTCAACTCGTAGCCACGCAGGCGAATCTCGAGCGGGTCGCCCATGGGGGCGTACTTCATCATGGTGACTTCGGTGCCCGGCGTTAGGCCCATGTCCAAAATATGCTGTCGGAGTGCCTGATCGTCCGATGCCACCGATGCGACAACGGCGTCCTTTCCAATCTCGAGTGTATCGAGTCTCACGTCCGCGTTCCTCCCCCGGCGCCCACAGGGCGTTGCATTTTGTTTATCTTGGCTAACCGTTTGCCATGGCTAACCAAGTTTATCCATGCATGATAGCGCGAACACACAACGACGTTCAATCGACAGATTGTTGCAAGGACCGTCCCCAAGTGCCGGCACAAAAGGAACGTCCCCAAGTGCCGCATCTGGGCCATGGCAACGCCGATGTTTTGGCGCGGACAGCGAAAGCCCGCCAGAGCGAGCAAGGTGACGCGAAGCGAGACGGCATTGACCTTCTGGTCATGCCGCCGAAGCTGAACGTCAGATTGCCGCTCTGGCGGGCTTGCAGCGTCGACCGGTCCGCCGTTCGTTAGAACGGCGGAACCAAAGGCGCAGCGTCAAGTGGTTACGGCGTTTGGTAAAACGCCGTAACTAAAACCCATGGCGCTCCAGGAAGCGGAAGGCTAAGCGAATCCAAGGACGGACAGCCACCTGCTTGTCCTCGTTGTCGACCGCGGTGTTGGCGTTGCCGAGCGAAAGGCCGTGGCCGCCCTGGTCAAAGACGTGCATCTCGCATGCGACGCCCTCCTCGGCCATGCGCTGCGCAAACGGATAGACCTGCGCGATCGGCGCCGTCTTGTCATCGGACACGCCCCACACAAAGGTCGGCGGCATCTGGCGCGAAACATGTGTGGAGGGGCAGATATCGGCCAGGTGCTCGTCAGTTGCCTCGCCACCCGTCACCATCGACAGGTAGTCGTTGAGCAGATCGCGCCCCGTCTTGCCGCCCGTCTTGGGCACACGCAAGTCAATGCGCGGATCGCGCGTCTGCATGTCGCGCACATAGGCAAAGTCGAGCAGCGGATAGCCCAGCACCACGGCATCGGGACGAATGTCGTCCGGACGCGCCCCTGCCAGGCCCGCGAAGGGACCGGTCTTCCACTGTGTCGCCAGCGAGGCGCAGATCATACCGCCCGCAGAAAAGCCCACAACGCACACGCGCTTGGGATCGACATGCCACTCGTCGGCATTCGCACGAACCGTGGCGACCATCTTGGCAAGATCTGCCTGGGGGTGCGGAAAGCTCACGTCACCCGTGCCACTCGTCACATAGTTGAGCACAAAGGCCTGGTAGCCGTGGTCCAAAAATGCAAACGCCACGGGATCCTGTTCATGCGGGGCGATATGCGTAAACGCACCTCCGCCGCAGATAATCACGGCAGGGCGGCGGCCATTCGGTTTATCGGGCAGCGGCTCGGCACCCAAATACGTAAACGTCGCTGGATATTCCTCGGTCGGCTCCTCGCCCCACAGCGCGTGGTTCTCGACAATCATATGTGCTCCCTTCGCGCAAATTATGCGCCCTTGTTTTTCGTCTTCAAGCGTACCCCACTTGAGCCCGTGGCACAGAAACACTTCAGCAACAAGCTTCCCATCAACTGATATATCACATAATCCCAGCTCAGGACCATCGCTGAGCAGCGTAGAATAGGGGACGTTGACCAAGCCGCGAAACACATATGAAACGTTTCCGGCAAACCAAACGCGCGATATGCGCCTATTTAAGTTGGAGGCAACTATGGGTCTGCTCGATTCGCTTAAGTCCACCTTCACCTCGACGGGCGAGGCGTCCGTTCCGCCCGCAGCAAGCTTCGCCACCCGCGAAGGCGTCATCTATGCCCCCGTCAACGGCGTGCTCGTCAACCTGGACGAGGTTCCCGACGAGACGATCGCCTCGGGCATGCTTGGCCAGGGCTATGGCATCGAGCCCATTACCGGCACCATCTATGCGCCCGCCAACGGCCGCATCGGCGCCACCACTGTCACCAACCACTCCATTGGCATGATCACCGAGGACGGTCTTCGCGTGTTCATCCATGTCGGCCTGGGCACCGTGGAAATGAACGGCAAGGGTTTTGCCCGCTTTGTCGAGATGGGCGATGTGGTCAAGGCAGGCCAGCCGCTCATCAGCTTCGACCGCGAGGCCATCAAGGCCGCCGGCCACGATGACATCGTGACCGTCATCGTCTCCGAGCTCGATCGTCTTAAGAGCATCGACCATGTCGGCGAGTCTGGAACGCTTATCGGCGGCAACCCGCTCGTCAAGCTTGGCGACCCGCTGCTGGTGGCCAAGACCAAGTAGCCAGGCCCCGCGCCACACAGCCAAAAGGCACCACGCCAAGCGCCCGCGACCATTTGGCCGCGGGCGCTTTTCGTTTGAAAAACCATCCCGCCAATGCCTTATCTGTATAGCCCAAATGAACCGAGCTGCTAGAATATCGAACTGTATGGATAACTATCATTCAACCGTTATGGGAGGATACGTGAACCGCACCAAAATCGCGCAGCTCTACGCCGATGCCGAGTCGCTCGGCGGCCAGACTGTCACCGTCGCCGGCTGGGTCAAGTCCATCCGCGACATGAAGAACTTTGGCTTTGTTACGCTCAACGACGGCAGCTGCTTCCGCGACCTGCAGGTCGTCATGAACCGCGAGGCGCTCGACAACTACGACGAGATCGCCCATCAAAACGTCTCGGCCGCACTCATCTGCACCGGCACCGTCAAGCTGACCCCCGATGCGCCCCAGCCTTTCGAGCTTTCTGCCACTTCCATCGAGGTCGAGGGCGTCAGCGCCCCGGATTACCCGCTGCAGAAGAAGCGCGCAACCGTCGAGTTCCTGCGCACCCAGCAGCACCTGCGCCCGCGCACCAACCTGTTCCGCGCCGTGTTCCGCATCCGTTCTGTCGCGGCTGCGGCCATCCACCGCTTCTTCCAGGAGCAGGGCTTTGTCTACGTCAACACCCCCATCATCACCACGAGTGACTGCGAGGGCGCCGGCGAGATGTTCCGCGTGACCACGCTCGACCCCAAAAATCCGCCCCTCACCGAGTCCGGCGAGGTCGACTGGAGCCAGGACTTCTTTGGCAAGCATGCGAGCCTGACCGTGTCCGGCCAGCTCAATGCCGAGAACTTTGCCATGGCCTTTGGCGACGTGTACACCTTTGGCCCCACCTTCCGCGCCGAGAACTCCAACACCACGCGCCATGCCGCCGAGTTTTGGATGATCGAGCCCGAGATGGCCTTTGCCGATCTGAACGACTACATGGATAACGCCGAGGCCATGCTCAAGTACGTCCTCAAGGACGTTATGGCCACCTGTCCCGACGAGCTCAACATGCTCAACAAGTTTGTGGACAAGGGCCTGATCGAGCGCCTGGACCATGTCGCCAACTCCGACTTTGCCCGCGTCACCTATACCGAGGCCGTCGAAATCCTGGAGCAGGCCGTCGCCGCCGGCCACAAGTTTGACTACCCCGTGAGCTGGGGCATCGACCTGCAAACCGAGCACGAGCGTTTCCTGACCGAGGAGCACTTTAAGCGCCCGACCTTCGTGACCGACTACCCGGCAGAGATCAAGGCCTTCTACATGCGCATGAACGACGACGGTAAGACCGTCGCCGCCGCCGACTGCCTGGTGCCGGGCATCGGCGAGATCATCGGTGGCTCCCAGCGCGAGGAGCGCCTGGATCTGCTCGAGGCCCGCATCAAGGACCTGGGCATGAATCCCGAGCAGTACAAGTACTACCTTGACCTGCGCCGCTACGGTTCCTGCAAGCACGCCGGCTACGGTCTGGGCTTCGAGCGCTTGGTGATGTACCTCACCGGCGTGGGCAACATCCGCGACGTCCTGCCGCACCCGCGCACCGTGGGCAACGCCGACTTCTAATACGTCGGACGCTAGCTCGCGTCGCCACACGCAAACGCTCATCGCACAAGCGTCTCTCGACATCGGTCGAGAGACGCTTTTTTCAACAGCATCCGTCAAGCTTTTGGCAAGTTTTTGGTCAGTTGAACAGGGCTGTTGAAAACTCGAACCGCCGTTTGCCGACGACTACCGACCGCCCAGAGCGCCCTGCGCCCCTGGGAAAACCCCGCGTCCTAGGCTCCATATCGCCGCCACCCAAAACGGAAAGGACGTGGGCACCATGACCGAAGCCGCTGTTGAAACCTACGACACCACAACGAGAGGCGCCGCCTCGATGGCAGCCTATCGCGCCGTTCGCATCCTGCAGCTATTAAGCGAGAACACCGGCGAGGACAAGGCCATGCTTTCCGATGAGTTGATCCGGCGCCTCGCCCATCCCGACGACCCCGCCCGCATGCCCATCTCGGCGGCGCGACGCAGCATCTACACCGCCATCTCCGCACTTCGCCATGCCGGATACGAAATTGAGTACAAACGCGGCGTGGGGTATCGGCTCTTGACCCGTCCGCTCACCGACGAAGAGATCATCCGGCTCCACGGCATGGTCATGCGTAACCGCTCTACGCCCATTGCCATTCGAAAAAGCATGGCTCAGCACTTGGTCGCCATGGCGAGTGCCGACGTTCGCGGCTACCTCGATGCACCCGAGCCTGCTCCAAGCGCCGGTGGCAAATCCACCAAGGCCATGCGCACGCCAGTCAAGCGCATCGACACCTGCGAGCTCATCGAGCAGGCCATCGACCACGGAACCACGGTGAGTTTTGATATTTCGAGCGTCACGACACGTGGCGAAACTGAAGTAGCACGGATGACACTCCGCCCCTTTGCCATCAAGCAACGAGACGGCATCTCGTATTTGCTGGGAACGGTCTATGACGCCCGAGGCGCCGATGACACGCTGCGTACCGTAGAGATCGGCCGCATGAGAAACGTCACCACGCGTCTCCTCGACGGCAAGAAGCTCTTCGCCGCCCTCGACGAGGAGGACGACGCCTCTGCCGCATAAGAACCTCCGCCGTCCATTCGACTACCCGTACCGCCCATCCGGTTCTGTATTAAAAAACCTGCCAGGTTATTGTAAAAATGGACATCCGCGCTACTATAGTTCCACTTGCACTTTGTTTGAGTGCAGTGTTTCCAGCCATTTCTATACTGGGGGTAACGATATGAAGGACATCACCATCAGTCGCAGGAGCCTTCTGGTCTCTGCTGGCCTGCTCGTGCTCGCTCCGCTCGCCGGATGCGGCGGCAACTCTGGTTCCGGCTCCGCAGCCGCCGGTTCCGACTACACCGTCGGCGTTCTGCAGCTCACCGAGCACTCCGCACTCGACGCAGCCAACGACGGCTTTGTCAAGGCCATCAAGAAGAGCGGCCTCAAGGTCAAGATCGACCAGAAGAACGCCCAGAACGACCAGTCCACGTGTAAGTCCATCGCCGACAAGTTCGTGGGTGATGGCGTCGACCTGATCTATGCCATCGCTACGCCCGCCGCGCAGGCCGCCGCTGGCGCCACCGCCGATATCCCCATCGTGGGCTGCGCCATCACCGACTACGCCGCCTCGGGCCTGGTCCAGGACAACGATAAGCCCGGCACCAACGTCACTGGCGCCTCCGACCTCACCCCGGTCGCCGAGCAGCTCGAGATGATGCAGAAGGTCCTGCCCGACGTTAAAAAGGTCGGCTTGCTCTACTGCACCGCCGAGTCCAACTCCGACGTCCAGATCAAGGCCGCCAAGAAAGAGCTCGACAAGCTGGACCTGGAGTACACCGACTTTACCGTCTCGAGCTCCAACGAGATCCAGTCCGTCGTCGAATCTGCCGTGGGCAAGGTCGACGCGCTGTACTCCCCCACTGACAACACCATCGCCGCGGGCGCCTCGCAGGTCGGCCAGATTTGCAAGGAGAACAAGCTTCCCTACGTGACCGGCGAGGAGGGTATGTGCATGGCTGGCGGCCTGTTCACCCTCTCCATCAACTACGAGGATCTGGGCTACGCCGCGGGCGAGATGGCCGTTAAGATCCTGAAGGGCGAGGCCAAGCCCGAGGATTTGCCGATCAAGCACCTCTCGAGCAAGGACCTGGTCGTCGTCAAGAACGACGAGATGGCCGAGGCGCTGGGCATCGACCTTTCCGCTCTGGACGAGTAGCGCCATGCGCGGCAATGCATCTAGAGCCCGCGCTCGCGCCATAGCCGCGTTATTCAATATCTGAGCCACGTGGGCGGACGTCGTAGACCGGCGTCCGCCCTGCTTGTTACGGATGAGACAAAACATCCGACCGCAGCTCTTTCATACATTGTTACCGCTATCATGGTGACTCACGTGTCCACCCTATCCTAGGAGGTATGAAGCATGCTCATTGCATTGCAGGGCGCCATTTCGCAGGGCGTCCTCTGGGGCATTATGGTGCTTGGCGTGTTTATCACGTTCCGCCTGCTCGACATCCCCGATATGACCTGCGACGGCAGCTTTGCCCTCGGCGGCTGCGTCTGCGCCGTACTCATCGTCAATAACAACGTCGACCCGCTGCTCGCCGTGCTGGCCGGCATGTGCGCCGGCGCCATCGCGGGCGCGGTCACGGGCATTTTGACCACGGTCTTTGAGATTCCCGCGATCCTCGCCGGAATCCTGACGCAGATCAGCCTGTGGTCCATCAACCTGCGCATCATGGGCAAATCCAACACGCCCATCCTTGCCAAGGGCACCATCTTCTCGTCTGTCAGCAACATGACGGGCCTGCCGCAGTCCACCGTCGCCATCATCCTGGGCATTTTGCTCGCTGTGGCTATCGTCGCCATCCTGTATTGGTTCTTTGGCACCGAGATCGGCTCGGCGCTGCGAGCCACCGGCAACAACGAGTACATGATCCGCGCCCTGGGCGTCAACACCAACTCCACCAAGATGATCGCCCTCGTGCTCTCCAACGCTCTCATCGGCCTTTCGGGCGCGCTCATCTGCCAGAGCCAGAAGTACGCCGACATTGGCATGGGCACCGGTGCCATCGTTATCGGTCTTGCCGCCATTGTTATCGGCGAGGTGCTCGGCCGCCTGCTGCCCGGCGGTCTCACGCAGTTTAGCGTTCGCCTGGCCTCCGCCGTCTTTGGCTCCGTGGTCTACTTCCTCATCCGCGCCATCGTGCTGCAGCTGGGCATGGACGCCAACGACATGAAGCTGCTCTCCGCTGCGATCGTCGCCGTAGCCCTGTGCGTGCCCGTGGTTTGGGAGCGCTATAAGCTCCGCAGCTCCTACACGAAGGGGGATGAGGCAGATGCTTAAGCTCTCGCACGTCAAGAAAACCTTTAACAAGGGCACCGTCACCGAGAAGCGCGCGCTCACCGGCGTCGACCTTACCCTCAATGATGGCGACTTTGTAACCGTGATCGGCGGCAACGGCGCCGGCAAGTCCACGCTGCTCAACATGATTGCCGGCGTGTATCCGCTCGATTCGGGCGTTATCGAGCTCGACGGCACCGACATCTCGCGTCTGAGCGAGTCGCAGCGCGCCAAGTACCTGGGCCGCGTGTTCCAGGACCCCATGCGCGGCACCGCAGCCGACATGCAAATTGCCGAGAACCTGGCACTCGCCAAGCGCCGCGGCCAGCGTCGCGGTCTTTCGTGGGGCGTCACCAAGGCCGAGAAGGACGAGTACGTTCAGCTGCTCAAGCGCCTGGACCTTGGTCTGGACACGCGCCTCAACGCCAAGGTCGGCCTGCTCTCGGGCGGCCAGCGCCAGGCACTCACCCTGCTCATGGCCACGCTCACCAAGCCGCGCCTGCTGCTGCTCGACGAGCACACGGCGGCCCTCGACCCCAAGACGGCCTCTAAGGTGCTCAATCTGACCGAGGAGATCGTCGACGAGAACCACCTGACCACGCTCATGGTCACGCACAACATGAATGACGCCATCCGTCTGGGCAATCGCCTGATCATGATGCACGAGGGCCACGTAATCTACGACGTGGCAGGCGACGAGAAGAAGTCGCTCACCGTGGCCGACCTGCTGCAGAAGTTCGAGGAGGTCTCGGGCGGCGAGCTCGCCAACGACCGCATGCTGCTGAGCTAACGACCTAGAAAACCACCACAAAGGGGACAGGCACCTTTGTGGTGGTTTTTGTTAAAGAGTAAGGAGACTGCCATGAAAAGACTCCCCCGCCTTGCGTTAGCTGCCGCGTTGTTTGCCGGCGCGCTCACAGGCATCCCAAGCCTCGCTTTCGCGGGGAACCTGCCCGCCGCTATTGACGGCGCCGTAACCGTGATGCACACCAACGACATCCACGGCAGCTACAAGTACAGCTACAACGCAAGCAAGGGCACGGGCACCATTGGCTTTGACGGACTGGCGGTTCTCTATAGCGCTCAAGGCAGCGCCCCTGATCTTTTGCTCGATGCGGGCGACACCTTTCACGGGCAGCCCTTCGCCACCATGAGCGAGGGCAAGAGCATCGCCGAGCTCATGGACACCTTTTATGCGAACGGCTACGACGCGACCACGCCGGGCAACCACGACTGGAGCTACGGCGCGGACAAGCTCCGCACCATGACCGGCTACAGCACCACCGGCACGCCCTTCGCCATGCTCTGCGCGAATGCGAAGTCTACGAGCGGCGTATGGAGCTCGAGCATCACCAAGACGCTCGATCGCACCTGGGAGAATGCCGAAGACCAATCCACATTCGACTACAAAATCAAGGTCGGCGTCGTCGGAGCCATGGATGAGTCGCTGGGCTCCTCGCTGCGCGCGGACCTGGTCGCGGGCACGTCGTTCTCGGGTGCGGCGGACGCTATCAATGCCGAGGCCAAGCGACTGCGCGAGGATGAAGGCTGCAACGTTATCGTCTGCATCGCGCACACGCTCAACGCCAAGACCTTTGCTGCAAAGCTCGTTGGGGTCGATGCGCTGGTCGCGGGCCACGAACACATCAACTTAGACGAAAACGTGACGGGGGCTGACGGCAAGCCGGTCCGCGTCGTCGAGGCGGGCAGCGCCTTTTCCGAGGTTGGTCTGCTTTCCATTCCCTATGAGTACGACACCAGGGGTACCGAAACCACCAACGACGACATGGTGACAGTCTCCGCAGGCGACAGCGCCGAGACGCTCTACACCGCCAAGGACGTCGACGACCTTTTGGCAGACCCTAACAACCAGAACATCCTTGATGAGGTCCGCAACAACAAAATCAGGCCACTCGACGACGCCTTTGAAATCGAATCGAACAAGGTGCTTGGCGCATCATCCACCAACTATTTCTACGGCGAGGACGCCACAGGCACGCATGGTTGGGAAATGGTGCGCACCACCGATCTGCGTCCCAGCAAAGCGGGCGACACCACCAAGGCCCAGACCATCGGGCATGTTATCTGCGGCTCCTATCTTGCCCTGACGGGGGCAGACCTCGCCATCGAAAACGCGGGCGGCATCCGCGGCGGCATCGCGGCGGGCGATGTGACCGCCGGCAACGTCGTCGCCATCTCGCCCTACGGCAACACCGTGGAGACCTGGAGCATGACCGGCGCAAACTTCCTCGCAGCGCTTGAGCACTCACTGCAGATCAGCGACGATTGCAACGACAGCTACGAGCTTCAGCAAGCCTATGTGGCAGCCGGCCACACCGAGCAGGAGGCGCAAGACAAGTACAAGTGGCGCGATGACTCTGGCAGCGTTCTCTCCTTTGGTGGCGTTAACGTGACGATTGATTGGACGCAGCCCGAAGGTAAGCGCATTGTGAACGCCACGCTCACCAAGGATGGCAGCACGCTCGATCCCGCCAAGAACTACACCGTCGCCACCAACAACTACATCATTACCAACACGACCGACTTTCCCACTTTCGCCAATGCCACCAAGCACACCGAGTGGGGCACATGCGGGGCGGCGATCAGAGCACTGATCGGGAAGAGCGACTGGGAGAACAAGATGGCCGGGCTCGCCGGCACCATCAGCTTCAGCTCCGCAGCCGTGGACCCCACGCCCAATCCGAATCCAACGCCTAAGCCCTCGCCCAAGCCCGGCACGACTACTACGACCACGAAAGCCAGCGCCAAGAAGACAACCGGCAAGCTTGCCGCAACGGGAGACCGTACGCTGGCCGTGGTCGGCGCATGCCTCATCGGCGGCATCATCGTCATCATGCTCGGCATTATCTGGATGCGCCGCCGCTAAGTTACACCGCCGGGCCTTGCAGCCCCGCTGTGCAAACCTTATATCGAGCACAGAAGCCCGTCCGATGTGATCGGACGGGCTTTTTGGTGGGTATCATGATTGAATGATCCTTAGGAGGTTTTCCCTACATGGAATTGTTTGAGCCGATTCTTCTTTTCTTTGAGCAACGGTGGGTCCACAACATCATCTGGGCCGTCATCTTGGCGATAGGCACCGCCGTCGCCGCCAAGGTCGCATCCAAGACCCTGCATCATCTGCTTAACCGAGACGATAACCCGCTTCCGGCATCGAGTATCTTCATCAACATCGCGCGCGCCGTCATCTGGATGATCGGCGGCAGTTTTATCCTCGACAACTGCTTTGGCATTAACGCAAACGCGCTCGTCGCCGCTCTTGGCGTCGGCGGCATCGCCATCTCGCTCGGCTTTCAGGACACGCTGTCAAACCTTATCGGCGGCATGCAGGTGACCTTTATGGGCATCATCAAGCCCGGCGACAACATCGAGGTCGGTGGCGTATCAGGCGTGGTCCAGGACATCACCTGGCGCCACACGACCATCGAGGACGCCTGCGGGCAGACCATCATCGTCCCCAACTCCAACATCTCCAAGAACACGCTCGTGCATTTGATGCCCTTTGGGCGCGTGGCCGTCCCCGTCGCGGTCAAAGACCCCTCAAAATGGGCGTCGCTCGATGCACTAACAGACGAGCTCGTCAGTGCCACCAAAACGGCCGTCTCGCCCATCTCGGGTTTTGACAAGGAGCCGTATGTGCTCTTTAGCGAGATCGGCGACTTTGGCATTAAGGGCAAGATCATCTTTATCGTCAGCGACGACAGCACCACTTTCACGGCAGCCGACGCCTGCATCCGCGCCATCGCCCCCCTCATCGCCTAAACCACCACAAAGGGGACAGGCGCCTTTGTGGTGGTTTTCATTCGTGGTACCATGGTTCATATAGTTGTTTAAACGACTAAGGGAGCAAAACTATGGAAGAGGCCTATCGTCAAGCACGCAAGCGCGGCGAGCAAGGACGTCGACGCGCCATTAGCCAAAGCGAGCATCCGTACCTCACGGACCTCGATAGCTTGGTTGCCCAGCTCCCCTTAGGCCAGCGAGAGAATGTCGGTCTAAGAGACATTCCGCTCGAAATGGTCGTCGGCACGGTTACCAAGGGCCGTCAGTCCGCCTTTTCGTGCAACTTTATGCCCTTGCTGCCGTTTAGCACCGAGTTCGCCCGCAAGTGGTCCAACCTCTACGACATCCAAGTGACCGAGGGCTATCGCGATCCCGTCATCGTCACCGAGTTCATGCATCGGTTCTATGTCCAGGAAGGCAACAAACGCGTCAGTGTCCTCAAATTCTTGGACGCCCCAACGGTTTCTGCCAAGATTACCCGTCTCTACCCCGGCACATGGGATTCCGTCGAAAGCCGCCTATACGGTGAGTTCTGCGCGTTTTGGCGCGTCTGCCCCCTATACGAGATCGAGTTCTCGCGTGAGGGAAGTCATGAGACGCTCGCCAAGATGCTCGGTCAGGACCTTATCGAAAAATGGCCGCAGAAAAAGGTCGACTACCTGCGCCACACCTTCCTGCTCTTTAAGCGCGCCTACCTTCGCGCGGGCGGCGACCACCTGGACATTACGCCTGCCGACGCCATGCTCGTCTACCTCAATGTGTACAACCAGGACCGCCTGCTGGATACGCCGACGGATATCGTCGTAAACCGCCTGTGCAAGATCTGGCGCGAGCTGGTCATCGCAGGCAAAAATAACGAGGACAAGGTCGATCTTGTCGAAGCGCCGAGCGTCGATGAGGAAGAGTCGCCCGCCAAGTCCACCTCCGGCGTGCTCAACTTCTTTATGGGCAAGACCGTCTATTCGGCGGCCAACCCCCTGCGCATCGCCTTTATCCATGAATTCCCCTGCGCAACGTCGAGCTGGGACAGCCTGCACGACCAAGGGCGTCAGTATCTCGATGAGCACTTTGGCGGTATCGTGCACACCGAGGCGTTCGAGGACTGCCACGATCCGGACGTGTTCTACGCCGCTGTGGAAACGGCTGTCAAACATGGAGACAACGTCATCTTCTCGACCTCGCACCGCCTGATGGAATACACGCTCAGGGCAGCCGTTGAGTATCCCCAAGTTCGGTTCCTCAATTGCTCTATCGGCCTTCCCCACCAAAGCGTCCGTTCGTACTTTGGCAAGATGTACGAGGCCAAGTTCCTCCTGGGCGCCCTTGCCGCCAGCATGGCGGACAACCACCGCATCGGTTACCACGCGTCGGTCTTCGCCTCGGGCGCACTAAGCGAGATCAACGCCTTTGCGATTGGAGCCTCGCTACTCGACCCCCGCGCGCAAATTATCCTGACCTGGGGCGATGTGCCCGCCGGAGGCCTTGCCGAGGCCATGTGCCGAGAAGGTGTGAGCGTCATGACCGGCGCCGACATGTCGAAGTCGCTCGAAGACCCCACGGCCTACGGACTTCACCGCCTGGCCGATGGCAAGGTTACCGGCATTGCCATGCCGGTATGGAACTGGGGCCGATACTATGAGCTTATCGTGAGAAGCCTGTTGCATGGCACCTGGGATGAGACCAGTGACGACAGCCAGGTTCGCGCCGTCAACTACTGGTACGGCATGAGCTCGGGCGTTATCGACATTCGCTACGCTCCGGGCCTGCCTTATCAGACGCGCAAGCTTGTTCAGCTCCTCCGCAATGGCATCGTCGAGGGCTCCATCAATCCATTTGGCGGCGAGCTCCATAGCCAAGACGGCGTGGTGCAGATCGAGGGCTTTCCTCCGCTTCCGAGCACGCAAATCGTCGAGATGGACTGGCTGGCCGACAACGTGGTGGGCACCATTCCGCAGCCCAACAATGAGCCGAAGGTCCACGCCCTATGAAAATCCTTGCCATAGCCGATACCGAAGAACGATGCCTTTGGGAGTGCTTTCGTAAGGAACGCTTTGAGGGTGTCGACCTGATTTTGTCCGCTGGCGATCTGGACCCGGACTATCTTGAGTTTTTGGTTACGGTCATCAACAGACCGCTCATCTATGTGCGCGGCAATCACGATGACCGCTACGCGCGTCATGCACCAGGCGGCTGTATCTGTGTAGAAGACTCCGTTTACGTGTATCGCGGCGTCCGCATTGCGGGGCTTGGCGGCTCCATGCGCTACCGAGATGGCGCCAACATGTACACCGAGCGCGAGATGGCCAAGCGCGTGCGAAAGCTGTCCCGCAAAGTGAAGATGGTCGGCGGCTGTGACATATTGCTTACCCATGCGCCCGCCGCCGGCGTGGGCGATCTGGATGATCTGCCACATCGAGGATTTGAATGCTTTAACGCAGCGCTCGAATCCTGGAATCCCGACTACATGGTGCACGGGCATGTGCACCAATGCTATGGTCGCGACTTTCAGCGTGAGCGTCAACATGCATGCGGGGCAACGATCATCAACGCCAGCGGCTATACGCAGTTTGAGCTCGACCAGACGCGCTACCCCATCCGTGGCTGGCAGGCAGCCTGGCTCAATTCGCAAACCATGCGCCGTGAGCTCAAGCGCCACGAGGCCATCGAGTCCTCAACCGCTAGAACACCCTGGTAATTACCTCAAAGGGGGCACTGTCCCCTTTGAGGTAGTTTTGACACGATAGCAAGAAACCCGGTCCTGCACGAGACAGAACCGGGTTTCTTTAGCAATGCTTGCTTTGCTCAGGCAGTAACCGTTAGTTACTCAGCCAGGAAGTCGCGCTGGATAGCGGGATCGACCTTGACGCCAGGGCCCATGGTGGAAGACACGGAGATGGACTTGACGTACTTGCCCTTAGCAGAAGAGGGCTTGACGCGCAGGATCTCGGTGTACAGGGCAGCATAGTTCTCGACGAGTTGCTGCTCGGAGAAGGACTTCTTGCCCAGGGGCACGTGGCAGATGCCGTAGCGGTCGGCACGATACTCAACGCGGCCGGCCTTGAGCTCGGAGACCATCTTGGCGACGTCCATGGTCACGGTGCCGAGCTTGGGGTTCGGCATGAGGCCACGGGGACCAAGGATCTTACCGATGCGGCCAACCTTGGCCATCATGTTCGGCGTAGCGATAGCGGCGTCGAAGTTGATCTCGCCCTTCTGGATCTGGGCGACGAGCTCGTCGGAACCGATGATGTCGGCGCCGGCAGCCTCGGCCTCGCGGGCCTTCTCGCCCTCGGCGAAGACGGCAACACGAATGGTCTTGCCGGTACCGTGGGGCAGGGAGATGGAACCGCGGATGTTCTGGTCGGCCTTACGAGTATCGACGCCCAGACGGAAGTGGGCCTCGACGGTCTCGTCGAACTTGGCGGTGTCGAGCTCCTTGATGAGCTTGGCAGCCTGAAGGGGGGTGTAGAGCGTGGCGCGGTCGATCTTCTCGGCAGCGGCGTTATAGCTCTTACCATGCTTAGCCATGTGCATTACCTCCTGTGGTTAAACGGGCGTGAGCCCTCCCACATCGTATCGTGTGCCCTATTGCACACATTTAACGGGCGCCCCGGTCGGAGCACCCGTCGTTACCTAAAGAAATCGCTACTCAGCGATGGTGACGCCCATGGAACGGGCGGTACCGGCGATGATCTTCTTGGCGGCGTCAATGTCGTTGGCATTGAGGTCCGGCATCTTGATCTCGGCGATCTTGGTGAGCTGCTCCTGGGAGAGCTGACCAACCTTGTCGGCCTGGGGCTTAGCGGAACCAGACTTGAGGTTCAGCTCCTTCTTGATGAGGTGAGCCGCCGGCGGGGTCTTAGTGATGAAGGAGAAGGACTTATCCTCGAAGACAGTAATCTCAACGGGGATGATGTCGCCCTTCTTGTCCTGCGTCTCGGCGTTAAAGGCCTGGCAGAACTGCATGATGTTGACGCCAGCAGCGCCCAGGGCGGGGCCGACGGGAGGAGCGGGGTTAGCTGCACCAGCAGGAATCTGGAGCTTAATGACGTTGGCAACCTTCTTCTCAGCCATGGTCATTCCTTTCGAATCACGAGTGTGAAGTACTTGCTATATCGTAAGCACGCACGTGTTAGAAGCACTCCTGAGATGAGCAGTCACAGAAGAAGCACGCTCGCGCGAACGGACGAAAACTTAAGCGATGACAGCAACCTGGTTAAAGTCGAGCTCGACCGGCGTCTCACGGCCAAAGATCATCAGGGTGACCTTCAGCTTGCCTGCCTCGGTGTTAACCTCGGAGACCTTGCCATCAAAGTCGGTAAGCGGGCCATCGGTGACACGGACGGACGTGCCGACCTCAATATCAACCGAGGTGCGCTTGGGCGAATCGCCCTTACCGGGACGACGAGTCATCTTATTGTACTCGTCGCGGGAAAGCGGAGCGGGCTTGCCATTGCCGCCCAGGAAACCGGTGACACCGGGCGTGTTGCGAACACACGTCCACGCATCGTCATCCATCTCCATGCGAACCAGGACATAACCCGGGAAAATCTTGGAATCCTTGGTCTCGCGCTTGCCACCCTCTTTGATCTCGGTGACGCGCTCCATAGGAATCTCGATATCAAAGATACGGTCCTGCATGCCCATGGTCTCGATGCGATGCTCGAGATCGGACTTAACGCGGTTCTCGTATCCAGAGTAAGTGTGAACGACGTACCAACGCTTAGACATGGTTTAGCCCCTCAATCCAGAGAACAGAGCAAGAGCCTCGCCAAAGCCAGCATCGAGCAGAGCGATGACGACGCCGACGACGATCAGAGAAGCGCAAACGACGACCGAGTAGTTCACGAGCTCCTTCTTATCGGGCCACGTGACACGCTTCATCTCGGACTTCACCGAAGCGAAATACTTCTTGGTGCGGGCGAAGAAACCAGGCTTCTCATTCTTCTTGGACTTCGCAGCCTTCTCGTTCTTCTTGGCAACGGCCTTCTTGGCCTCAACCTTGGAGTTGGCGGCAGCGTTGTTGGCAGGTACCGGCTGCTGAGCCCTCTTCTTGTTCTTCTTGTTGGCCATTTGGGTTACCTCCGCGCAATGCGCTTATACATGAGTAAACCGTAAGCCCCCAATTGGGAGCTTACGGAATAATGACTGGCACGCCAGGAAGGACTCGAACCCTCAACACTCGGTTTTGGAGACCGATGCTCTACCAATTGAACTACTGGCGTATGTGACTAGAGACTAGCGAGTCTCTTTGTGCAGCGTGTGGTGACGGCACCAGGGGCAATACTTCTTGATCTCCATACGATCAGGCATGTTCGACTTGTTCTTGGTGGTCGTATAGTTGCGGCGCTTGCACTCAGTGCACGCAAGAGTAACTAGAGTACGCATTTATCCTGAACCTTTCATTTCCGCCCCGTACGGGCACGAGTTGGTACTTTATCAGCTCTACGTAAGTGCTGTCAATGAAAACCTCGAATCAATTGGTTCTCGCTGGATCCATTCATATTTGGAACACATCAATGAAGCCAGCGAGATCTAATCGATCCCTCACGCTCGGCTTAAGAGCGAGCGAAGCGCAATCGGCAGGGAACAAGCCCCGCGTAGAAAAGAACCCGGCACCCTATAAGTGCCGGGTTCTCTAAGTCAGCTATATCAAAGAGCTAATTTACTCAATGATCGTGGAGACGATGCCCGAACCGACGGTGTGGCCACCCTCGCGGATAGCGAAGCGCAGGCCCTCCTCCATGGCGATCGGGTGAATGAGGTCGCCCTCGATGGTGATGTGGTCACCAGGCATAGCCATCTCGGTGCCCTCGGGCAGCTTGACCGTACCGGTAACGTCGGTGGTACGGAAGTAGAACTGAGGACGATAACCATCGAAGAACGGGGTGTGACGACCGCCCTCCTCCTTGGTCAGAACGTAGATCTCGCCGGTGAACTTGGTGTGCGGGGTAACCGAACCGGGCTTGCAGAGAACCTGGCCGCGCTCGATGTCCTCGCGCTTGATGCCGCGGAGCAGCAGACCGACGTTGTCGCCAGCCTCGCAGAAGTCCATGGACTTACGGAACATCTCGATACCGGTAACGACGGTGTTCTGGGTATCCTTGATGCCGACGATCTCGACGGGCTCGTTGAG
This sequence comes from uncultured Collinsella sp., assembly GCA_902475615.1. Classification (GTDB taxonomy): domain Bacteria; phylum Actinomycetota; class Coriobacteriia; order Coriobacteriales; family Coriobacteriaceae; genus Collinsella. Next base: position 543,866 of record CABSAD010000001.1, read on the forward strand.
CTTGAGCTCACCGCGCTCGACACGGCCGGTAGCAACGGTACCACGGCCGGAGATGGTCATAACGTCCTCAACGGCCATCAGGAACGGGAGGTCGTTGTTACGAGCAGGCGTCGGGATGTACTCGTCGACGGCCTTCATGAGCTCGCGAATGGCGTCCATCCACTTGGCGTCGCCCTCGAGAGCGCCCAGAGCGGAACCACGGATGACGGGGATGTCGTCGCCGGGGAAATCGTACTCGGAGAGGAGCTCACGGGTCTCCATCTCGACGAGGTCGATGAGCTCGTCATCGTCGACCATGTCGCACTTGTTCAGGAAGACGACGATGTAGGGAACGCCGACCTGACGGGCGAGCAGGATGTGCTCGCGAGTCTGAGCCATGGGGCCGTCGGTAGCGGCGATGACCAGGATAGCGCCGTCCATCTGAGCAGCACCGGAAATCATGTTCTTGACGTAGTCAGCGTGGCCCGGGCAGTCAACGTGAGCGTAGTGACGGGCAGCAGTCTCGTACTCGACGTGGGAGACGGAGATCGTGATGCCGCGCTCGCGCTCCTCGGGAGCCTTGTCGATGTTCTCGAACGCAGTGAAGTCAGCCTTGCAGCCCTCGGTCTCAGAGAGAACCTTGGTGATGGCGGCGGTCAGCGTGGTCTTGCCGTGGTCGACGTGACCAATGGTGCCGATGTTAACATGCGGCTTAGTGCGCTCAAACTTCTCTTTGGCCATAAAGCCCTCCTCTTAACAGGTCGTCCCCGGACGGGACTTTGCCTTTATACCATAGTGGCCTCTCAACATACTATTGAGAAGCCACCGTGTTACCTATGGTAGCGGTGACTGGATTCGAACCAGTGACGCCACGGGTATGAACCGTGTGCTCTAACCAACTGAGCTACACCGCCGGATGGAGCCTGCAACCAGACTTGAACTGGTGACCTCTTCGTTACCAACGAAGTGCTCTACCGACTGAGCTATACAGGCACTTGACGGGTGGGAGCTATAGGATTCGAACCTATGTAGGCAGAGCCAACGGGTTTACAGCCCGTCCCCATTAACCACTCGGGCAAACTCCCAATCGTTCAAGTATCCGCAGGTTCTTTGGTCTTTTGGACCGCCGCCCCCGCGAACGAAAAAGATAATACGATGCAACCTTGGGAGCTGTCAACGAAAACCTCTAGATACACGGTGCCGGGCGTATCTATATGCCTTTGACCTGCGTTTTTGTTGAGTTTAGATATGAAGGACGGTGGATTTCGCTACGCTGGTGACATTTCCCAAGGGAACACTTTGGCACGGTGGAGTACGCCTGCAATATCGACCCTCGATAACGACCCTCTTGCACTATTACATAGGTTGCGATCGGACTTTTCCGGCACGGACGAGTGTGGATTATCTCCCGTTTGAAATCGAGCGTGGATAATCTCCCTCTTTTAGCACGGCTTCGAACCCAAAGTGGCAGATTATCCACGCTCATTCACTAGGCGGGAGAACTATAGAGCCGCTACTACTCGGGCCAGACCAAAGTAGACCCATAGAGCGGCTCCCCCTTGGTGCAAGGGTAGCGACTCAAGTAACACGACGATAGCAAGTCGAAGAAATAGGTCATGGCGTATTTCGAATAAACGCCGAGTCGGTCAATTCCGTTTCCCGCATTTCCAAGACGATATACACGGTCAAAAGACCTCGATTTGTCATCGTTGCTAAACGCAGTAATTAGAATCTTCCTCCCCGAACGGCAATCAAGATACTCACGCGCCTGTGACGCAAATAGCCCGGAGACCGATACGAGAATTATCAATGACTGCGAAGCATCTCCCATGTTTTTCAATTCCGCGACGTTAGCCCCAGCAACTATGCGAACTATCTTGCCCGCATAAAACATTTCCTGCTGAAATCGTACGAGATTGGCGCTCACATTATTGGTGCACCAGATTTCAACGTTATTATGGCCATCAATTTCGTCGGCAAGGTGCTTAATAGCGATATCGGACACGCCGCTTTCAACCTCAGCGAACATCTCGATCATGCGAACGTCGAGTTCTGCCCTGTACTCCTCGTAGCCAAATTCCTCCTCTCGATGGCTTAAGTCGCTTGGAAAGACTGATTGAGTAAATGATTCTTTCAAATCGCTAAGAGACTGGTAGCCCAAACGATTGCAGAAACGACGAACAGCGGAACGGGTCACGAATGCATCGCGGGTTATTGCGGCAACATTGATTTCGCTCGAACGCCTAATGTGAGCGATGAGATATCGAGCGATGGCGGCATCGTTTGACCCAAACTCGCTGTTGATGATGGAGCTAATGCGATTGAGCACATCGAAGTCATTGATATTCACGTGATTCCTCTTTCCGCTCTCCTCGAAATCATAGTTCATTTATTGAATCAAACAGCTTTGGTCGTTCTCCTATGATTCAAATCAGTTGACGTCATCTTAATCGTAATTCCGTCACACGTATCCACCGTGTTGAATGATGGAAAGGGGATTCATGGACAACGTGAACAACATGCCGTTTCTCTGGGGTTCCGCCACGGCGTCTTATCAGTGCGAGGGTGCCTGGAACGAAGACGGCAAAGGCCTTGGCGAGTGGGATTTCTTTAACCACACAAGCAATAAGAACATCAACCATGTTGACGGTGATGTATCTTGCGACTTCTACCATCGCTATGAAGAAGATATCCGCATGATGAAAGAAGGCGGACAAAACACCTATCGCTTCTCTCTTTCATGGAGTCGAATCATTCCCACGGGTATCGGCGAAGTGAATGAAAAGGGTATCGATTTTTATAATCGGGTCATTGATTGCTGCCTCGAAAATGGCATAGAGCCCAACGTTACGCTGTTCCATTACGATCTGCCATTCACGCTTGCTTGCAAAGGCGGATGGCTGAACAACGACATGGCAGAGTGGTTCTGCAAATACGCCAGGATTTGCTTTGAGCGCTTTGGAGACCGCGTCAAAATCTGGACTACCGTTAACGAGCCGCATTTCTACAGCTATTGCGTAAACATGTTGGGCAACTATCCCCCCAATCGATCGCTCGACGTTCAGTCGTACATGCAGTTTCAGTACAACCTGATGCGCGCCAGCGCACTCGCAGTCCGAGCATATCGTCAAATGGGCTACGACGGCATCATCGGCGCCGTCCACGATGGCGGCGTTGTCGAACTCGACCCGGCAACCGAGCACCCCGATGACGTATTTCGATACGCAGACTTTTTCGCCAATCGCATGATTCTGGCACCAGCACTTCAGGGTCAACTGCCGCCAGAAATGGACGAAATCCTTGAAAAACTTGGCGTCTCGCTCTATCGATCCCCAAATGACGTAGAAGAATTCAGAGACGGTAAAGTCGATTTTATTGGACTCAACGTGTATTGCCGAGAGTATGTAACCGACTGGCACGGTGGAGAGCTTGCCGTTTCGGCGAACAATAAGGGCGGTTCGAGCAAAAAGGTCGAAGGAAAATGCATTGCGCCCTTGTTTGAAAGCGCCCGCGACAGCAATGTTCCCCGCAATAAATGGGGCCGCGAAATACTCCCAAGTTGCATGTATTCAACCATCATGGATGTCCACGAGCGCTATGACGCGCCCCGCATCTTTATTACGGAAAACGGACATGGCGCCTATGAGCAACCAGACGCAGACGGAATGATCCACGATGATGACCGCATCGAGCTTCTGGGCCAGTTCATCGAGCACATGATGAGGGCTAAGCGCGACGGCGCGCGCGTTGAGGGCTACTACCTCTGGTCGACGATGGATCTGTATAGCTGGATCAACGGCTACGAAAAACGATACGGACTTGTCCATATCGACTTCGAAAACAATCTGGAGCGCACCCCCAAAAAGAGCTGGTATTGGTACCGAGACCTTATCTCGAAGTATCAGGAGCAGGAAGGTTAGGAGAAAGAGATGAAATATCAGGCAATGTCCGAAACAGTCCTAAAGGCTGTTGGCGGCAAAGAGAATATTACATCGGTAACTCATTGTGCGACGCGCCTTCGCATCGACGCACGAGACACCTCGATCATTGATCTCCAGCTCGCCAAATCGGCCGATCAGGCGCTCGGGGCAGTAGTCAGCGGTGGCCAGCTTCAGGTGATCATCGGCCCCAACGTCACCGAGGCTTACAACGACTTCCTCGACTTCGCGGGAATCGAAGTCGGCGGTGGCACGGTTGCCGACGATGCCCAAACCGCCAAAGACCTTGCAGAAGGCATTAAAAGCGGTAACACCGCCATGGGCTTGATTGAGAAATTCGGGAACGTCTCTGCACAGGTATTCATGCCCATCGTCCCGGCGCTCATCGTTGGCGGACTCATTCTTTCGATTAAGAATCTCCTGGTCAATTATTGCGGATTGAGCACCGATAGCGGAACCGCCCAGGTCCTGTTGGCGATCTTTAGCGCTTCGTTTAGCTTCTTACCCGTTTACCTCGGCTATCAGCTCGCCGCCGTCATGAAGATGCAGCCTATCATGGGCGCACTGCTGGGCGCAATCATGATTAGCTCGTCTATTAGCGGTGCTGAGGGTCTCGACTTTCTTGGCATCCCCATCCCGACGAATGACTACTCGAGCACGGTGGTGCCAATCGTACTGGGCGTTGTGTTCATGTACTTTGTTGATCGCGGTCTTCAGAAAATCATCCCCGACGTTACCAAACTGTTCTTGAAGCCGCTACTCACCATGTTCATCGTCGTGCCTGTTGAGCTGATTGTTCTCGGCCCCGCCGGCAGCATGATGGGCTACGCGCTGAGTGATGCCGCCACATGGCTCATGGACAACGTGGCATTTATCGCTACCCCGATCCTGGCAGCCCTTAACCCCTATTTCGTCATGCTCGGTCTCGATAAGGCTTACATCGCAATCGAAGTTACGAGCCTGGCGCAGCTCGGTTGGGCACCCATCATCTTTGGCTTCATCTCAAACCTCTGCATTGGCGGCACGAGTCTCGCCTTGGCAACTGCAATGAAAGGCAACAAGGAGAAGAGAGGTATGGTCACCACGGTTGCCGTCACCGCACTTTGCGGCGTAACTGAGCCCGCATTTTACGGCTGCCTCATCGAGCGTCCCCGCCTGCTTGTCGGCACGGCAATCGGCGCCCTCTGCGCGGGACTCCCTGCAGGCATCTTCGTCCTGAAGGAGTATGTTGCGGGAGCATGCCCCGGTCTTCTTTCGGCGCTGATCTTTATCGCTCCCGATGGATCCATGGGCAACTTCGTACTGGCGTGCGTTGTCGCCGTCATCGCCATCGTCGTCTCGTTCATCGCTGCACGCGTGATTATCAAGAAGAATCCCAACTATATTGAGTAAATGCCCGCTGTTTGCATTGGGGACACCCTCGGCAGACCATTAGCAAGAACCCAAGAAGTCCCTTAGGAGCTCGATTAATCCATTCGGATTCCTGAGGCACAAACGACCCCGATTCCACAATGAAATCGGGGTCGTTGTTTCTAAAGCCTTCGATAGACAATCGGTGTTTACCTTAGCTCCCTATCCAAGTTAATTATCCACGCTCGTTCTCCGGCCGGCAGATTTTCTTCTCTCGCGTGTCCAGAAATCCACGCTCGAGCAGGACATCTGGGTCCGTACCCGCCCTTGTCTCGATTTGTAACAGCAAGAGGCCTATTCCGCTTCTACATGTTACAGATCAAGATATTCCTGAAACATCCTAAGTTTTATCTCAATCTGTAACAGTTAGATGCCAAATATCGGTCTTGGTGTTACAGATTTAGACAAACTGGAGGACGAGACAAACCAAAAACGGAATGGGCGCTAACCCGATGGCGCACCACCTAAATAGAAACGGGCCCTGCCCCACAAGGGAACAGAGCCCGAAACTCTCATGGAGCCAGTGACAGGAATCGAACCTGCAACCCACTGATTACATCGGTATCCTTATCGTTTATTAACGTTCATCTGCGACTATGCCGACCGTGGCCTCGAGTTTTCCTTTCGTTTTCCGCCTATAGTCTCACTTGAGACGTCTCCGAAACAGTCAAATTGCACAGTCATTGCACACGTGATTGCACACGGAGGAACAATGGAAGAGAAATACGCTACTTCATCTATATATAAGTACATGGACGATCGCTGGCGCGCGCAGTTCCCCTACCTCGAGGACGGCGCCTGGCATAAGAAAACTCAGCTTCTTGAACATCGAGGCCGCGATAAAGGTCGTAGCCATAAGCATCGAGACGCAGCCATGGTGGAAGCTGAGGTCGTCCGCGCCCGCCTAAATGCAGAAGCGGAAGCCGAAGCGAGTAGGCCGGCAGAATCGATTTCAGTTGCCGAACTAGTGTCCACCTATATAACAATGGAGTGCGCCGACATCGCACGCTCTACCGCGACCGGCTATTCAGGCATGCTCCGCCGAAACATCGAACCATATATTGGCAGCATCCCTCTGGAGGACTTAACTGAAGAAGACGTCCAGAAATGGGTCAACGCAATGGCGAAGAAGCACGCGAGGTCAACTGCGTGCAATTCCCTAAGGCTGCTGCGGGGCTCATTGAAATACGGACTGAGGAAAAAGCTGGTTTCAGAAAATGTAGCCGCATGGGCAAAGGTCCCTAAAAACGAGGATGCCGACTACGGACGGCCAAATTCACTTACCGACAAGGAAAGGACCCGCGTCCTAAACACCCTCAACGCATCCATTGATGTCCCAACGATACTGGCGGCCAAGATCTCCCTGTATACAGGACTCCGTCGAGGCGAACTTTGCGCCCTAAAGTGGAAATGCGTCGACTTTTCCCAATCCTCAATTCGTGTGGAAGCCGCAATCGGGCATACCGACACCGAGTTCTACATCAAAGGCCCCAAAAGTGTCAGTAGTAGACGGGCGATTCCAAATTGTCCAGAGGATCTCATGCGCGACTTAGCCGCGCGCAAACGAGACATGAAAGAAGAATGCATCAGACTCGGGATTGAGTTCAGCGAGGAAATGTTCGTACTGGGATTTCCCGACGGCTCGTTCCTTAAGCCTCCCAGGATTAACGGTGCCTGGCGTGCGCTCTCTAAGGCGCTGAACCTTCATGGAGTATTAAACAGGAACACGGTAACCTTCCATGACCTAAGGCACAGCTTCGCAACATATGCCGTCGCCAACGGCGTAGACCCGAAAACGCTCGCAAGTTTGATGGGCCACTCCAAAGCCTCCATGACCCTAGATAGATACGCCAGCGCCGACCCGAAAGCAACCGCATCGGCAATGGACGCTCTCGGACGCCTTTACAAGAGCGCCTCATAGCTTACGAAAACTGAATTGGACCTAATCAGAACCACCCTTAAAAAGGGTGGTTTGCTCTTAGGGTATAACCCACGGGCCCCGGGCTCGCGTCTAAAGGCGCGGGCCCGGACTTCGTCCAGGCCTAGTGCATCTTGACCCGTGGCGCGCCGGTCGAACCGGCAGGATCACCTCCTCTTGAAGGGGTCCTCGTACTCCTTCACGCTCAGCTTGTCCAGCGCGATGTCGTGGGACTCCTGCTCCCTGATGTACTTGGCGATCGTCGCCTCGTTCAGGCCGACGGTGGACACGTAGTAGCCCTCCGCCCAGAACTTCCTGTTGCCGAACTTGTACTTGAGGTTGGCGTGCCTGTCGAATATCATCAGCGAGCTCTTCCCCCTTCAGGTAGCCCATGACGCTCGCGACGCTGTACTTCGGCGGGATCGCCAGCAGCACGTGCACGTGATCTGGCATCAGGTGCCCCTCGATTATCTCGATCCCCTTGTACTCGCACAGCTTCCTGAGGATCTCCCCTATGTCGCTCCTGATTTGGTTGTAGATCACTTTGCGCCTATACTTCGGCGTGAACACGATGTGGTACTTGCACATCCACTTCGTGTGGGAAAGGCTGTAGGCCTTCTGGGCCATGGCGACCACCCCTTCGACTCGAATTCTTGACGGCCTGAACAATCGTCAATATCGGTCGGAGGGGTGGCTTTGTAAAGCCGTTTGTCTCCACCCGCGTAGCGGGTGGTTCAAAGCTGGCCGCTGCGCGGCCAGCAGACTAAAGTCTTGAATCGAAGGCCGCGATACTGCGTCGCGGCCTTTCCCATGCCTTTCCGTAGTAAGTCATTTCAGTCCATCGGGTCCGTATCGTCCGTCATGACCGCGTTTTTGAATCCGTCGCCCAAGACGCTCCAGACTAGATCTCGAAGAGACGCAGCAGACGGAAAGGAGGTCGAAATGGAAGTTGAGAACAAACGCATCACTCTTGATGCTTTTCGCACGATGCCGGACATCGTCGATCCGATGCCTGTCGCCCACCTGCTCGGTATCAGCGACCGCTCCGTCTACAGGCTCTGCCAGAACGGAACGTTCAAAGCCGTGAAGTGCGGGAAGCTGTGGCGCATCAATCGCGACAGCGTTCTTAGCTACATCGGCGCCAACTGAATGTAGCGAGCGCCGGCTAAGACCAACTGAGCTCGGAGCAAACATGGGCATTAACAAATCCAGCGCCGGACCCATTGAACTAATTGCAGGGTTGATTGATTTCGATGCCGTCCGAATCAAAAACGAGCTCATCGCATATACGCCCTTGCCGGCGGCTAAAGCGCCAAAAGGCTATCCGATTACACACACGGAAGACGAATAGACACCACAGGGGGCCAAACGGCCCCCTGTTTTATGAGGAGACCCTATGGCCGAAACCAAAACCATCAGCGTAAAAATCGACCACAAGCTCTACACCGCCCTCAAGACGCGGGCGGAGCTCGACAACTCCAACGTCAGCGACGAGATCCGCTCTCTCCTGCGCTCGGCGCTCGCCGCGGAGGAGCTCGACCTCTACGGCAACGAGGTCGCGGGCTTCATCCGCGGCATCGTCGACGCGCGCATGGACGTCGCCGCACTCGACATCGAGCGCAAGCTCGACGCCACCGAGGACCGCATCGCCGCGGTCCTCTCGCGCCCCATGACCGCCGCCATCATGGCCGGCCTCATGTCGGCCGACGTCCTCAAGGCGTCCTACGCCTCGCTCGAGGACGTCCCTGTCGCGGACATCTGGAAGAACTACCTCGCGCAGGCCGGCGAGCTCAGCCGCGCTGGCCTCGGCAGGATCGACGAGGTGAAGCTCCACGCGCGGGAGCGTGCCGATGGCTAGCCCACCCGTCATCGTCAACCACTCCGTCGTCCGCGCCGGAGCGGTGGCGAGGGCCTCGGCAGCCGGCCTCGCGGCCTACGCGGGCACCCGCCGGGGCGTCGTCATCGAGCTCAGCGAGGCCGACGGGCGGAGGCTCGGCGTGGACGGCCTGGCCGCCTACGCCGCGAACAGGACCGGCTCGACCGGCGGCCTCTGGGGCGCGGACGGCCCGGTCCCCGTGGCGGAGGCCAGGCGCGCCATCGCCCAAAACGGCGGCGCGGTGCTCACCACCGTCGTCACGGTCCCGAACGACATCGCCCCCGGGGCCGGACTCGACCGCCTGGACGCCTGGCAGGCCCTGGTGCGCTCCGAGTGGCCGAGGCTCTTCTCCGAGATGACCGGCGTGCCCGAGAGCCGCGTGGAGTTCTACGCGGCGATGCATATCAACGGCACGAGCCACCACGTCCACATCCTCACGGTCGACCGCTCGGGCGACTGGGACTCCCTGCTGCCAAAGGGGAAGATGGAGGCGGCCAGGCTCGAGATCTCCTCGAAGGCCATGGCACCGCTGCTGCGGGAAGCGTACATCGAGCGCGACCTCGCGAGGAAGGCGGCCCTGGAAGCAGTTGCGCGAATCGACCGCGGAAAGCTCAGCATCGGCCTGCCGCCGGACGGAAGGATCGAGGCCGCCCACCTCAGGCGTTTCCACCCGGAGGCCTCCGCCGCGTTGAGGGAGGCCCTCGACCGGGCGGCGTCCGACTCCCCCGAGCTCGCCGGCGCGCTGGAGCGCCACAGGAAGGCGGTCGAGAGGTGCGCCGACCTCAAGTGCCTGACCGGGGAGGCGCGGGACGCCTACGTCCGCAAGGCGGCCGCCGACCTCGGCCTCCGGTGCGAGAACGCGGCGCTGCGGGTCATAGTCCCGGACAGAACGCCGGCTCGCGAGGAGGTGCCGACGCGACGCGCCGCGCCCCAAACCGGCCCCGCGACGGAGAGGCGGCGGGAGGCCGGACTCGCCACCGAGGCCCGGGCCTGCATCCCGAAGACGCGCCTCGAGAGGCTCGCGCAAAAGGCCGCGCGCGGCCGGACCCTCGAGCCGGCAGACCTCAGGGGGTGTCCCACGGCGGACCGGGCATTCAGGCGCGCCCCGTCGGCAGGCACCGCCCTAGGGCGCGCCGCCGCGATGGCGGCACTGGTCGCCAGGGAGGCCACACGGGACGCCAGAGGACGCGACATGGGAGACGAGGCCGGCGAGAGGGCGCTGAGACTCATCGCCGCGACCCTGAGGGTCCTCGCCTCCGGCGGCACCGGGCCGTCGAGCGTCCCCGCGCTGAAGATAGCAAACAGGATAGAGAGGACGATCACGAGATGAAACCGAAATCCTTCAACCGCGATATGAAAAAGGAACTCGCCGGCACGCTCGCGGCCCACGGCGTCGCCGCCGTCATAGCTTGCGCCGCGACCGTCAGCGCCTGGGACTACGCCAGGTGGTGGACTCTATCCCTCATCTCGGGCCTCTCCGTCCTGCTGCGGCTGCCCACGGCCGACCCGGGCCCCGAGCCCGCCTACGTCTTCCGCAGCCCTCTCGAAGCGGCCGCCGACGCGGCGGCGTCGGGCGAGATAGGAGAGGTGCTCGCGGCCCTCGCCCTCGTCGCGACGGCCGTCCTCATCCTCGGCCTCGTTTCTTGGGCCCGTTCATGGGCGAGACTCCACGACGGAACGTTCGCCGGCGACCGCGCGCCCACGCGCACGCACGGGGACGCCTGGCTCGAGTCGAGGCCCTCCAGGGTCGCGAGGCGCTGCCCTCCTTGGGACGGGAAGGCCGCCGCGGAGGGACTCGTGGCGGCCGGCTGCATCGGTGGTGGTATCGCGATGGTCCCCGCCGTCCACTGCCTCATAAGGGCGGGCAGCGGCGCGGGCAAGAGCAGACGTGCGACGGCACCCTCGATCGTCGCGGCGATCGACCGCAACGCCCACGGGATCCCGACGTCCGTCATCGTCCACGACCCGAAGTCCGAGATTCGCGCATGGACCGAGCCGCTCGCCAGGAGGGCCGGGATGGAGGTCGTCGCCATCCGGCTCGACGAGCCCGTCAAGTCGGCGAGGTTCAACCCCCTCGACCGCGCCATCGCGGCACTCGGGACCGAGGGCGTCGCAGGTGCCGTGGCCGAGCTCCGCGAGCTGTCGGCGGCCATCGTGCCCGACGCCTTCTCCTCTGGCCAGAGGTTCTTCACGGACGCCAGCCGCAACCTGCTGACCGGCCTCTGCCTGCTCGCGATTACGGACGGGCGGATCCCCGACGGCGCGCGGAACCTCTCGACCGTGCTCGCACTCCTGGAGCCCCGCGACGGGAAGAGCGCGGTCAAGTCGCTGGAGGAGCTCGCCGCGGACCTGCCGGCGGGAAACCCGGCGCGCCAGTTCCTCCTCGTCGCCTCGTCGAACGGCGGCGGAGGCGAGGCCCTCGTCTCCACCGCGCGCAACTACCTCATGTCCTTCTGCGACGACGACGTCAGCCGCATGCTCTGGGACGGCGAGGTCGACCTCGCATCGGTCGGGCGCAAGCCGACCATCCTCTACATCGCCAGCGCGACGGACCGGGGCGACCGCGGCGCGCTCGTCTCGTGCATCTTCTCGCAGGCGCTGTCGGCGCTGCGCGAGACCGCGCGCCTGTCAGGCGGCAGGCTGCCGGCGGAGACCCTGCTCGCCATCGACGAGGGGTCCGGGATCCCCAAGATCCCCCGCCTCCTCGGCGACCTCGCCGAGGTCCGGAGCATTGGCCTGCACGTCGTCTTCGTGCTCCAGAACACCCATCTGCTCGAGGCCCGGTGCGGCTACTCGAGGGCCGAGTCGGACGCGCTGCTGGCGCTGCTCGGCACCCAGGTCGTCCTCTCGGTAGAGTCCGTCGGCGAGGCGGAGGAGATCAGCAAGCGCCTCGGCGACTACAGCGTCAAGACGACCGGGCAGAGCTCCACCAAGGGGACGCAGAGCTCCTCGTCCGGAAAGTCGTTCTCTGTGGCGCGCCGGCCGCTGATCACCCCGTCGGAGCTCATGGCCTGGAGCGCGCGCGAGAACGGCGCGCTCGTGATCGACGCGGAGGGCCCGATGGCGCTCGCCAGCCGCGACATCACCGAGACGTTCCTGGGGCCGCTGCTCGGCATGACGTCACCGGAGGCCGAGGGCGCGCTGCTCGCGCTGGCGCTCGAGGGGGAGGCCCGCAACGCCGGTCCGGCACCGGTATGGCGCATCCCGGAGAAGCCGAAAAAGCCCAAGGGGTCACCGTCCGGCGGCAGGAAGCGCAAGGTGTCCGCCACGCCCGACGGGTTCTAAGGCGTCATGCGGCCCTGCCTGCGAAAACGGCCCGCCGTCATACGGCACGCGAGGCGCGTATGACGGCGGGCCGTGGCGGTCTTTCGGTTTATCTTTCCACGCTACCAGCGAAAACGAACTCGGCACGCCGAGTTGCGCCGCAAAATCCCGGGCGCCCGTAGTGCGCCCTTATCCTGCTCACTCATGATGGCGCACCTCAACCCAAAGGCCCTCCAACCCATCGTCGAACCCGAAATCGAGCTCCGCCTGGACGCTCTCGCCGAACGCATCGCCCAGGGCAAGCTCCGGCACCTTCGTCACACGGCCGTCCAGCCACTCAATCTCTGTCATCGCGCGCATGGTCCAAGCCCCTTCCGACACGGGATTGTCAGCTCAACCCGACCCTTACCCATACGGACGAACATAACTCGCCAGGGGAAGCCCCTGAAGGCCGTGCGCCACAACATGAGGCCGAATCCGCCCCCGGCTGGACAGGCCAACAACGAAGGAGCACACGGAACCGGCGCGGCGTTACAACCGTCCCGGCAAGCGTGTCACTTGGCCAAGTCATGATGCCGACAAACCCGGAAATGCTCCAACGGAGCGCCGAACGAGGGTAACAATATAAAGCCGTGCAACACGCGTTGGACGACCAGAACAACCCAAACAAAGGCCTGTCGGTCCCACCTTCAAGCCCAATAGCAAAATGTGCATCAGCGGATTTGCAGCGATACAAGTCTCAACCGTCACCATCACACCGCAGCGCGCCTAGTCCCACTCATCCTACTGCAAATGTCCCAGAACGAGAAAACGACCAGCTTAACATGCCAACCTTTATATCCGCACGCGCGTAATTCAACTCATAAGGACCGGCTATCCCTTACCTGTGACACAATCTCTAACGCACAGAACAGAATCATCAGTCCAATCATCGCATAAGAGGCAGCCGAACCTTCAAGCACTATTCCACAAAGAACAATCTCCGCGCAGCCAATAAGAACTGTTATCAGGCGCTCTGCCTTTTTGCTCTCGCCGCTCGCATAAAAAGGCGGCAAAGCGCACAAGATCACATATAGCCCGGGAAGGGAATACAGGATCGATAGTCCAAGTCCCCCATCAACCGCAGTGCTTTGCGTAAGAATCAACTGAACCCAAACGGCAATTATCACTGAGCAGGTTGTCGATAAAAGAAGACTAGAAATATAGCACGCAACAAAGTCCCGTCGCATTCGAGCAGAGAAATCCGCGAACTCTCTTCGCCGCGTGGAAACAATAAGGTACACAGAAATTGTAATAGAACCAATCAGAGAAAACAGCGGAACAACCAGCAATTCAAGCTTATTACCCCATCGATCAACCACACCCCCACTCCAATGAGCGGGAATTGTATCAGGGAGGACTGACCAAGCCGCCCATAGAATCAGAAATGGAAGAATAGAGAGGATGAAAGATGATAACACTGCAGTAGTTTTTTTTGAGGCTCTCATCGATTCCGCATCTCCTTGCGCGCTCACATTCCACTCCGCCTTAAATCAAGTTTAAATAAAAACTTGAATGCAAATTTGTTTTAATTAGTATGGAAACTATATCCATTTAGTTCTAATTTGTTCGTAGTATCAAATTGATACCGACACTAGCGTGACACAGTCTTTCAAGACAGCTATTCAACATTGGTGGTCACCGCTATGGACAATGTGAACCACCTAAACGAACTCTCAATACAGTCCCAGCTTAGCACCCTTGAAAAACTGGTCGCGGACGCGGAACAATCTACCGACGCAAGACGCGATTTCGAAGCTCAGCCTCGTGCCGTATTCCAGAAATATGGAATTACAGACCTCCAAATCAAAGCGGGAAATCGAAAAGTCTCTGTACGAACTGGTGGAGTCAACCGAAAAGGAGGCGCGTGTCCCCGTTGCACGCGCAGTATATCGTCGTATCCAGCTCCCACCGTCCAAGGCACTTGGACGGTGGGAGTCCCGTATCCCCGGGAAAGGAAAAGCGCGGCCCATCCGGACCGCGCCCGCGCCCTCCTCCCATTTCACCCCGCGACGTAAACCGTCCGGCCCGTCTCGCAGTCGATGGTCTCGGCATCCCCGAAACCGACCCGGACGGCAGCCCATCCGCCGGCGACCGCCAGCGCGTCGGCCTCGGACCTCGCGTCGGCGATGAGGCGCCCGAGCTCGGCCGAGCGCGCCGGCGCGGTCCCCACCTCGAACGCGCCGCCGTCGCCTCCCGACTCGTACTCGACGACGACCGTCGAGCCGAGGGCCTCCTCCAAGGTCTCGGTCAGGCCGCCCATGCCGTCGAGGGCGTGCCCGGCGACCGTGGCCAGCGGGTAGCGGGCCATCCCGGACGCCGCCGAGCGGTCGGCCATCCGGACCGTGCCGGCGGCCTCGAGCGCCTCGAGGAGCGCCGCGGGCACGTCGGCGTCGATGGCGATGTCGCCGCGTCCGCGGCACCACTCGGCCGCCGCCGGCACGTTCGCCGTGAGCGCGCCCCACTCGGCCATGTAGCCCTCGGAGCGCGGGTCCGTGGCGTCGAGGAGGAGGACGGCCAGGCCGCCGCCCACATACTCACCGGCCACGAGGGCGAGGCGGACCGCCTCGCCCATGGAGTCGAACTCGACCGTGACCATGCGGCTACCTCCTCCTGACGGCGCTGAGCGGCTTCGGGGAGAAGTGCTCGTCGCGCTCGACGGCGGCGAACCCCATCTGGCGGTTCAGCTCGGCCATCTCCTTGATGCTGAAGTAGCCGAGCTCGTCGTCGTAGCCCTCGACGAGGCCGAACGCCTCGTCCGTTCCGTCGAACTCGAGCAGCCACCAGTCCCATCCGCTCACACACGAGAAGTAATGGACGTAGACGACGGGGTCCTTCGTCCCGTCCTGTTCGTAGAGCCCCGGCAGCCCCTCCGCAATCTCCCTCGTCATCAGCTGCTGCATGTCTTCCTCCGTTCCGGGCAACCTGCCCTCAACATCTCGCCCCCGCGGGCAAAGCCGAATGGCGACGCCGCGCGTCGTCGTCGGCTTTGCTCCCCGCAAAGCCGCACCGGAGCGAAGACGGGTCAAGGGAGGTCCATGACGACCTCCACCAACCGGAGCGGAGCGGAGGTTTGTGCGGGGTCTCATGGGCCCCCTTGACGCGGCGTAGCGGAGGTGCCACCCGGCCGCGGAGCCGTGGCCGATTCACGGCGGACGCCGGCAGCCCACGGCCAGCATCGGAACCATTAGAGACGCTATTCACTTTTCGATAGGAGCCATATGGAACTCGAGGATATCGTTTACGAACTCGCCTGCCTTCATGAGTCGATGCTCTTTTGCTGCATGGCGCTGAGAAGGATTATCAGGGACCTCGAAGAGGCCGAACAGCGCATCCGCGCTGAAGCGGCCGCCGCCGAATCCCCTCTTTAGAAAAGTGCCCCGGCGATTACCACCGGGGCACTTTTAAATGACGTCAGAAGCCGGCAGCCGAACTAACCATCGAACAGATCTGAATCGAAAAACCCTCTCAGAGAGACGCCAAGCCCGCCTGCGATGCGCTCGATATTCTCGATAGACACGTTTCGCTTGCCTGTCTCGACTTCGGCGAAATAGGTGCGAGACATCTCGATGGAGTATGCGAAGGCCTCTTGGCTCATGCCGAGCTCGCCCCTCAGCTCCTTAATGCGAAGCCCCACGCGCATCTTGGGGTCAAGCTCAGTCATCGGCACCTCCTATCCACCGGTGTCAATGATTCAGGCCAACCCTATATAAGTCACACCTATATAAGTGACAATTTGAAATACAATGCAAATATTGGGGCATTGCAACCAGAAAGGAACCATGGTGGATACGGAGATTCCGAAAGTGACGGACGATATGCTCTCATTGGACTTTCCCAGCGACTATGCATATATCGCAAAACCCTTTGGTCGAGGACTCCGCCCGGACAGGCAGCTGCAACTTCTAAAGAACTTGCATACAGAACATTAGAAAGAAGGTCATACCATGCGAACCTATCAACACCCGATATACCAAGACAACGCTATGGCGATTCGCGCCGAATATGATGAGGAAAAACGAGTCTTCGATTTGATGAAGAAGTTCCTCTATATCGTCGGGGCGATAACGGCGGTAGTTGTTTTCCTTTTGCTTCTCGTTAATTCCCCTGCCCTGATAACTCAGACGGGTGCAATTGGAATCGTTGCACTCGTTCCCGTCCTGCTGGCTGCAACAGCCTTTACCGGGTTCTATGTCGGCACGGTACCTGCTGGCTACATCGCCGCATGGCGTGCAATCAAGCGCTCAAGGCTGTTCGTTTGGGGCAACGCTCTCGGACTGCTCCTCATAGCGACGCTTTTTCTTTCCATCCCGGCTGCATTTGCGCCCTTTGCCTTCCTTCTCCAGTGGTTGAAGGTATCGAATCTCAAGCGTCAGCTTGACGCGAACGCATAGCGGGGTGCAGAGGAAAAGAAGAAAGGAAACCGCTTATGCTCTTCGGACGCGAGTTCTCCCGCAAGCAGGTCTGCGCGGCTGGTGCCGGGCTTGTCTGCGCCGCGCTCCTCATCGGTGGCGGCGGCTATGCGCTTGCACATGCCGGATGGGGAGTAGGGTCGAACACTCCTGCGGTGTCCTAGTCAAAGGACGATGAGAAGCAGGACATGGTACTTACCCTTGAGGTAAAGGCTGACGGCTGGGATGCGGACACTTCCACGCCCGTTATCGCCCATATAGAGGATGCGAACGGGAAGGTGGACTTCTACACCGCCATCGCCGCGAACAAGCAGGTGACCGTGAAGGTCGGCAAGTCCGGCACCTACACCGTCACCCTCATCCCGCCGGTGAACGCGGACGGCTCTACCTATAAGGCAGCGTCCAGTAAGGTCAAGGCCGGGAAAGATGACAAGAAAACGAACGGTACCGTCATCACGCTCGAAAAGGTGGATGCGGGCAAGGTGACGAAGGATGACCTGACCGCCATCGCCAAGGACGTTGCAGCAGCCGTGAAGAAGGGTGATTCCACCCTGACCGGAGACAAGGGCGCGGCGGTCGCGAAGAAGTTCGAGGACAACATCAAGAAGAACCCGAACGCCGACGCGGATGCCGTCGAGAAGGAGAGCGAAAAGGCGCAGGAGACGGCCAAGGAGGACAAGTCTGACGCGAAGACCCCGGAGACCTCCGACAACAAGAAGAACGATTCCGGTTCCAAGAACGATAGCGGAAACAACGGCTCTGGAAATAAGTCGGACAGCAAGCCGAGCGGAGGTAGCGGAAACTCCGGCTCCGGTTCCAGTTCGGGCGGCTCGTCAAAGAAGGATGACACCACGGCGCACCAACACAACTGGGTTGCCCAGACCAAGACCGTCCATCACGACGCGCAGTTTAAGACTGTCCATCACGACGCGCAGTACAAGACCGTTCACCACGATGCGGTTGTGAAGTATGTCAACATTTGCAATAACTGCGGTGCGGATATTACCGGGAACGAAGCTGCTCATTTTAAGAACTCGTTGCTTAATGGTGGTAACTGTGGTTCTTGTCATTCAGAAACTCGTACTGTGCAGGCTGCTTACGACGAGCAGGTAAAGGTGTCCGATGCATATGATGAACAAGTGCAGGTGAGTGCAGCATGGGAGGAGACCGTGACCACCGGGTACAAGTGCCCGGGATGCGGATCCACGAAATAGTGTCCGTCATCGAATTCCTGGTCAGAGCGTTTATATGCCGAGCCGGAATCCGACGGCGGTAAGCGCATAAATCCCAAAACTCGCTGCGCGCCTCCGAGCCGCCTCAAGCAAGGTTCCAAGGGGCAGCAGCCCCTTGGCGCGCAGAGGTGCGGGGATGGCGCGAGGCATCCCCGGAAAACCGGCGTGGGCGTGCCATTGGCGCGCCCACGCTCTGTTGATGCAACTCACTCCCCTCCGGCGATGTACACGGTCCGGCCGCTCTCGCAGTCGATGCTTTCCACGTCGCCGAACCCTATGCGGACGGCAGCCCATCCGCCCTCGTTCCCCACCATGGCGTCAGCCTCGCCGCGCGCCTCCGAGACGAGCCGCTCGAGCCCGGGCGACCCTTCCAGCGCGACGCCCACCTCATACACCCCTCCCTCGAGTTCCGTCTCGTACTCAACGACGACCGTCAGCTCGTTTGCCTCGCCCGAAACCTCGCTAGGGCAACCTACGACACCGTACTCGAACATCCCCATGGAGCTACCTCCTCCTGACGGCGCTGAGCGGCTTCGGGGAGAAGTGCTCGTCGCGCTCGACGGCGGCGAACCCCATCTGGCGGTTCAGCTCGGCCATCTCCTTGATGCTGAAGTAGCCGAGCTCGTCGTCGTAGCCCTCGACGAGGCCGAACGCCTCGTCCGTTCCGTCGAACTCGAGCAGCCACCAGTCCCATCCGCTCACACACGAGAAGTAATGGACGTAGACGACGGGGTCCTTCGTCCCGTCCTGTTCGTAGAGCCCCGGCAGCCCCTCCGCAATCTCCCTCGTCATCAGCTGCTGCATGTCTTCCTCCGTTCCGGGCAACCTGCCCTCAACATCTCGCCCCCGCGGGCAAAGCCGAATGGCGACGCCGCGCGTCGTCGTCGGCTTTGCTCCCCGCAAAGCCGCACCGGAGCGAAGACGGGTCAAGGGAGGTCCATGACGACCTCCACCAACCGGAGCGGAGCGGAGGTTTGTGCGGGGTCTCATGGGCCCCCTTGACGCGGCGTAGCGGAGGTGCCACCCGGCCGCGGAGCCGTGGCCGATTCACGGCGGACGCCGGCAGCTCGAAATAGTTTTATCGCACTGCCCTTTCGATGAAAGCCAGCTAGCCGAAGACGGCGGCGAGTTTGAAAGCGAATCATTCCTGGATCTATTTCTGTTTGCAAAACGCCTCGAAGGCTTCTCGGATAGGAGCATCTTCTACTACGAAGCCACCACCAAAAAATGCTCGAATCGTTCGATACGCCAGCTTGTGACTTGGAAACCGAAGAAATTAGGTCCTATCTTTCCAACTATCAGCAAAAAGCCGGCGTCACTCACGTCACCGTTGACAACGTCCGAGGAATCATCTCAAGCTTCTACTCATGGCTCGAAGACGAAGACCATATCATCAAAAGCCCGGTCAAACGCATTAAAAGAGTCAAGGCTCCGCAACTCATAAGGGAAACGTATGGCGACAAAGTCGCGAGATTCTTTGCGATAACTGCGAGTTGCCCCGAAACCTTGCCCTGATCGACCTGTTGCGCTCTACCGGCATGCGCGTAGGCGAACTCGTCTCGTTGGGCAGGAACTCCATCGACACCATCAGTCGGGAGTGCATCGTACACGGCAAGAGCAATAAGAACCGCATCGTCTATTTTGATGCAAAGACTAAAGTCCATATTGAGAATTACCTGCCCACCCGAATGGGCAGCTCGGAAGCCCTCTTCGTGTCGAGCAAGGCGCCACACGAGAGGCTGTAAATTGGCGGTGTCGAGGCGTTGCTTAGAAAACTGGAGCGCGAGCTTGATTTAAGAAGGGTCCACCCTCATAAGTTCAGAAGAACGCTTGCCACAAAGGCAATCGACAAAGGCATGCCCATCGAACAAGTCCAGGTGCTCCTTGGCCATAAAAATAGATACCACATTAAGGTACGCAATGGCCGGCCAGTGCAACGTCAAAGCATCCCACCTCAGATATCTAACTTAAACATCGTGTTTACCCGCCAGTCGCTTGTACTCCTCAGCACTAATGACCGTCTTGATATCGAGGATGGATCAACATTCATATTGTTCGTCACGTCCATCCGGTCCTCCTCGCTTGAGATAGTTACAGCGTCGCCACGGTCGACGGTACGCTCGGTTGCACGGCACGCGCCGACGGCGTGCGCAGCGCAACCGCGCGTACCGTCGACGGGCAACGCATCTGCCAAGACCTCGGCGATTGTCTTAGAGCACATCGTTGCCTTCTTCCATAGAGGCCAGGTATAAGATCAGATCGGCCTTGTCCACGCGCCAGACGCCGGCAATCTTCACGCCGCCGGCCGCCTTAAGAATCTGAATAGCCTTGGTCTTGCAGACGTTCAGCAGCTTGACGATATCGCGCGAACTAACGTATGCGGACGGCAGCGCGTGCAAATCACGACACCACGCCTTGCGAGAGATAGCGTTCATTTTTTTGATGTCCTTGTCTTCCATATCTACTCCTTTCGTTTATGTAGTACATACAGAACACAATACTTGACCTGCTGGCTGGTGTTAATTTATGTTTTTACCAGAATGCGGTTTATAGTATTCCAGCAGTTAAAGGAGCAGGTATGGCAACCGTCAAAGTAAAAGTTCCCACAAGCATTGACAGCCCGACTCCATGGACGCTTCCTAGGACAAAACTGATTTGCGTTAATATCAACGGATCAGAACATGATGCGTTCCTATGCAAGGCAGGTAATAAAGCCTATGGCTTACCGGATGGTTTTGCGACAGGAGCTTTGCTCAATTTGAATACGGAGGATCTCGGAGAAGTCAAACGGTTTATTGAGGCATACGGTCTTCCAGTGTCGCCCTACGCCAATCAGTTCGAGCTTGTTGAAAAGCGGTTTATATCAAATGACAAGTTCTCCAACGACCCGGTGGGTGACGGACTTGATTGTTGGAGCGACTCATTGAATGCTTCAACGCGAAGCTCCGATATTATAGAGACTCTCGGGTTTTCCTTGTTTAACCATTACAAAGGGAAAGACAGTTCGGCTGGCACAGAAATCGCAAATCTGATAAAAGGCATCCGGAAGAAGGACGAGCAGATCATCTTGACCGAAGATCTGACCACAACCCTAACAATCATGCAAGTCGCTGCCCTTCTTTTTTCGTGCAAGGCCGCCTTTGGTCCAAAGGCATATGACAAGGCAATCCCACTTCTAAAGAAGCTGCCGAACAGTGACAAGATCAAGAAAAAAGTCGGTCAGCTTTTCACTACCTTCCAAATGCCCACAAAGATATATTTGGACACCAACGAAAGCGAGCTGCCTCTGGGTATTCTTGCAGCAAGAGTTTCGGCATCCCATAACCTTGAATCCATCGAAAAGCAGCTTGCCGCTTTTTTGGATCTCTCTATCTCACCGTATCCGGAGGAGACCCATCTCATTCAGAATCCAACACTCCGAAGAATAGCCAGCATTAGCTTAGAGTCCAGAAAACAGCCCGTAGGAAGTTTGACTAGAGCGTTTAGCATCCAACTTCTTGAGTACCTTCAAAGCGATCAGTCTTGGCGTATCTGCGACCTCTGCAAGCGTCCCTACAAAATTCGTCAGCAAACGATGCACGCGCTGACAAGCGCAGAAGCTGCTCAGAAAGAACTCTCAAAGCCAAGGCGAGAGACTAATAAGCAGAGCTCCTTTTGTACGAAGACTCACGAGGAGCGTGAACGCCGCAAAATACAGGCCGAAAAGCGCGATCAGCGCAAGATTGATCGAAAGCTGCACGAACTCGACTCCAAAAAATGTCGAAAAGCGCAATTGTAATTACGTGATGAGTTTGTGAAATCAACGGGAATTAATAATCAGCCCAAAACGGCTTTTATTGCACATTTCGTTGCACAGCCTATTGCACACGGCGGCGATATAAAAGAAAGCAGGCCAGAGGAAAATACCATCTGACCTGCTTTTTCTTTCATGGAGCCAGTGACAGGAATCGAACCTGCAACCCACTGATTACAAATCAGTTGCGCTACCGTTGCGCCACACTGGCACACTTGGCGCTTTCGCGCGAAGCCAATTAAGAATAAAGGAATTGCTGACGAGGCGCAACTGGCCGCACGGCGTTATACAAATATGCAAAATCCAGCAACAACAGGTACCACGCCCGTCCATTTCTGTCAGTTCGCCCTCAATCTTAAAACTATTCGTCAGAACGAATAGTTTTAATTACAATGGAATATATAAAACTATTCGTTCTGGCGAAGGGTTTTGCGATGTTGACCACGAAGGAAGCTGCAGAGCTACTCGACATCACCCCGCGCAGGGTGCAAGAGCTCATAAAAAACGGAGCACTTGAGGCACGCAAGGCTTCTGGTGTATGGCTCATCGATAAAGACAGCGTCAATGCACGACTCCGCTCCGTGACCAAAACGGGGGGACGCCCCCGTCGAGGCCATGGAAAAAGCGAGATTACGTTTACCCTCATGAACCGCACGCACGAAGTCGCCCAGCTGGTCTACAGCACATCGCGAAGAGACTTTACCCACATCGATGCCGACATCGATTACACCCACGCCCCTATTGGAGTACTTGGCCCCAATAGTCCCGTGTCGCTCGACTCTTTCCGCATTTGGTGGCGAGGTCGCGGTATCCCGCTCGCGCGCATTGGGCTTGCATCCCTGTTGGCAGAAGCAGCAGTCGATGTTCCCGACGAACTCATCCAGCGAAATCTCGGCCTCTCCCTATCCGACCAGTATTGGATTAGACCCCAAGATTCCGGTCTCGCGTGGGAGGATATTAACTTCTTCAATAATGCTTTTGACGACGTCTCTCTGTCCATCGCACCCTTCGCCCCAGAGGGCAAAGCAGCCGCCGCAAAGCCCGATAACACCTCGGACGGCAACCTTCAGAAGTATTGGACATGCGAGGGCGGGCGTCGAATTCTGCATAAGGCAGGAGCGCACCTGAACCAAGAACCATATAACGAGCTGGTAGCGACCGCGCTCCATCGTCGCATCCTAAACGCCTGCGATTATGTGCCTTACTCGCTCGAGGGCACGGGCACTTCCGCCCTGAGCATATGCGATGTCTTCTTAACTGATGAAGAAGAGTATGTCCCTGCGTTCTATGTAAATCAGTACGCAAACGCAGATGAAAGACTAACCGACTACGAGCGATATGTAGCAAACTGCGAGAAACTCGGGGTAACAGGCGTCAAGGATGCCCTTGACCGCATGATCGTGTGCGACGACATCATCGCCAACTATGATCGTCATTGGCGCAACTTCGGCCTCGTGCGAAACGTCAACTCACTGGTCTGCAGACCAGCCCCTATCTTCGATTCGGGCTCATCACTCTGGTGCAACATATCACTAGAGGAGCTTAGGGCGGGGGAGCACAGTTTTACCAGTGCACAATTTCATTCAAGCCCCGCGAAACAAATGCTGCTTGTTGAGGATATGAGCTGGTTTGACGACGACAAGCTCGAGGGTTTCGTTGACGAGGCAATCGAAATCCTATCCAAAAACGACGCTCTTACAGCAAGACTGCCTTATCTAAAAGAGGCGCTAACATGGCGCCTCGAAAGAATGATCGACATCGCTGAATGGAGTTAGCGAGACAGCATCGCCCCGCCAACTCCCCTACCTCCCGCGCAGAGCCTTGAGCTTGGCCAGCGCCTCGGGGCTCAGGCGGCTACCCAGGGTCATCTTGATCTGCGGAGCTTCCTCTGCCTCGTGAACGTCGTTATCGATCTGCTTGATCTCGTCCACCAGCATGCGGCTCGAGATACGCGTGACACCCTTGCCCATGACGACGGCTTGAATTGTACCGTCACTCGATACCACGGAGCACGCGCGGCCCTCCTCACGTGCCTCGATGCAGAGCTTCTGCACCACGGTGTCGGCAGAGACGCCCGTCGGCGAAAACTCGATGCGCACGCCGCGGGCCGGCAGGTTGGGACGCTCGCTGGAGATATTGCCCGCACCGTCAAACACAATCACAGCCTCGTAGCGGCCCTGGGCAAACGCGGCGACATCGTTGATGAGGGCGGTGCGCGCCATATCGTGAACGTCGCTGGAATACGGATCGTCGGAATGGTCGTATACGAGCTTTTCGTAGCGCGGCGTGCAGTGGATCACGTTGTAACCGTCGACCACCAGCAGTTCGGGCTTGTTGGAGTGCACCGTCGAGACTGGGTCGGCGATAGCCTGTGCAAACGCATTGCCGCCCACGCCGTAGGTCGCGGCCGAGACAATCGGCTTGGCCGAGCCCTCGCCAAAGCGCTTGGCTTTGGACTTGGCACGGTTCTTTTTGGACATGCGCTACTCCTCCCCCATGAGCTCGCCGGCGTTGCGGCGCAGCCACTCAAAGCACAGCGCCGTGGTCGCCTGGGCAACATTGAGGCTCTCGGTCATGCCGCGCTGGGGAAGCTTGGTCAAAAAGTCACATTTCTCGAGCACCAGGCGCGAGATGCCGTCGCCCTCGGACCCCATGACGAGCGCCACGCGACCCTCGAAGGGAGCATCCCAGCAACTGCCTTCGGCGTGCTCGGAGGCACCGCCCACCCAAAAGCCAGCGGCCTTGAGGTCATCGAGCGCACGGGCGATATTGGGAACCTGCGCGATGGGCAGGTGCATGACGGCACCGGCTGAGGTTTTGTAGCTGCCCACGGTCACGCCGGCGGCACGCTTGTTGGCGATGATGACGCCCGCGGCGCCCACGACCTCGGCGGAGCGCACGATAGCGCCAAAGTTACCGTCGTCGGTCACATGGTCGAGCACCACGACAAGTGCCGGACCCTCGCCTGCGCGGTCGAGAATATCGGCAACATCAGCATAGGGGAAGTTGCCCACCTCGAGCGCGATGCCCTGGTGAGCGCCATGGCTCGACAGCGCATCGAGCTGTGCACGCGGCACGTACTTAATGCGGACACCCGCGGCGTTGAGGTCATCGACCAGACGCGACAGGGCGGCATCGCGCTCCCCGCCCTCGGCAATGAGCGCGCACTTGATGGGAAAACCAGTGCGCAGCGCCTCGGCGGCAGCACGACGACCTTCGATAAACTCGCCCTTGGGAGCCTGGACAGCGTCGCGGTTGCGATCGCGCTGCGGACGTGCGGCCTGGGTGCGATCGCGCTGGCCCTTGGAAGCGGCAGCGCGATCATTGCGGCGAATCGGACGCGAGCCAGAAGCAGCCTGCTTGCCGCCACGAGACGCGCGCTTGCGATTGTCGGCCATAGGACGGCCTCCTTAAATAGATAACAAACAAGAATCGACCGTCCGAGCCACGGCACCTTGCCTTTCAATCGTCGGACATGACCACCAGGTCTATGCCCTCCTCTTTCAAGGCAATCTGCCGCACCTCGAACGGTCGACAAATACTAGAGAGTCTTAATACGAGTGCCCGCGGCAGTATCCTCGATCGTCAGGCCCAGGTCCTTGAGCTGGTCGCGAATGGCATCTGCCAGATCCCAGTTCTTGGCGGCACGGGCCTCGGCGCGAGCCTCGAGAATCTTAGCAGCGGCCTCATCCACGTCGTCGCCCGTGTAGGCAACCAAACCGGCGGCAACGCCCAGCAGGCCCAGCGGCAACTCGACCTTGGGCTCGGGAAGCTCAACGCCAAACGTATCGAGCAGCTCGGCCAGCGTATCGGCGGCAGCCAGGACTGCGGCCTTGTCGGCAGCATCGCCCGCCTGCTCCAGGTACTGGTTGCACTCGGTCACAAAGCCAAAGACGGCGCCCATGGCACCAGCGGTGTTAAAGTCGTCGTCCATGCACTCCTTAAAGGCGGCACGAGTCTCGGCGGCCTTGGCGACAAACGCCTCGGCGGCAGCCTCATCGGCGTCGGCCGTCGCGTGGTTCGCAGCCCAACGCAGGTTCTCGACCGTGCCGGCGATACGCGTGAGCGAGTTCTCGGCACCCTCCAGGCGCTCCCAAGAGAAGTCGAGCGGCGAGCGATAGCTCGTCTGCAGCATCAGCAAGCGCAGAGCCGCGGCAGAGTGCTGCTCGAGCACCTCGGCCAGCGTAAAGAAGTTACCGAGCGACTTGGACATCTTCTCGCCGTCAACCAGCAGCATGCCCGTGTGCATCCAGGTGTTGGAGAAGCCCTGGTGCCAGGCGCAGGTGGCCTGGGCGCACTCGTTCTCGTGATGCGGGAAGGCAAGGTCGGAGCCACCGCCGTGAATGTCGATCGGGGTGCCCAGATAGCGGTGCACCATGGCGGCGCACTCGGTGTGCCAACCGGGACGGCCCTCGCCCCAGGGGCTCGGCCAGCTGGGCTCGCCGGGCTTGGCGGCCTTCCACAGGGCAAAGTCGAGCGGGTCGTTCTTGTCCTCGTTCTCCTCGATGCGCGCGCCCACCATAAGGTCGTCGATGTTGCGGCCCGAGACCTGACCATAGTTGGGATCGCTGCGCACGGCAAAGTACACGTCGCCGTTATCGGCTGCGTAAGCGTGGCCCTGCTCGATAAGCGTCTTGATCATGGCGATCATGGGGCCGATCTCCTTGGTGGCGCGGGGGCGCACATCGGGATCGAGCACGTTGGTGGCGCGCATGACGCCGATGAACTTGTCGGAGAACTCCGTCGCGACCTCGGCGGCTGTACGACCCTGCTCGTTGGCGCGCTTGATGATCTTGTCGTCGACATCGGTGAGGTTCTGGGCGAACGTGACCTCGTAGCCGCTCGCGATGAGCCAACGGCGGATTACGTCAAAGCTGATGAACGTACGGGCGTTGCCGATGTGGATGTTGTCGTAGACCGTGGGGCCGCACACGTACATGCGAACCTTGCCGGACTCGATGGGCTGGAACTCTTCCTTTTTATGGGTAGCGCTGTTGTAGATACGCATTCGTTACTCCTTAACGGTTTTCTGTAGCAGGCAGACGGCCCAGGCGCCGATCCCCTCGCCCTGGCCTTCCCAACCGAGCTTTTCGGTCGTAGTAGCGGCGACGCCCACGTTTTCGATGTCAACGCCCAGAGCATGGGCAAGGTTGGCGCGCATGGCATCGCGGTGCGGGGTGATTTTGGGCTGCTGGCAGGCAATGGTGCAGTCGGCATCGACAAACTCAAAGCCCAGCTCGCGCGCATAGTCCATCACACGGGCAAGCAGCACCATCGAATCGGCGCCTTCATAGGCAGGATCGGTGTCGGGGAACAGTTTGCCGATGTCTCCCCCGCGGCAGGCGCCCAAAATGGCGTCGGCCAAGGCGTGCGCGAGCACATCGGCATCCGAGTGGCCCAGCAGGCCGCGCTCGTAGGGAATGTCGACCCCGCCGATGATACATCGACGCCCCTCCACCAGACGGTGGACGTCGTAGCCATGGCCAATGCGCAGGTTACTGAACATGGGGAAGGTCCTCTCCCTCGGCCATGCGACCGAGCAGAATCGCGGTTACGGGACGCAGGTCCTCGGGCACCGTCACCTTAAGGTTGTCGCGCGGGCTCTGAACGCAGCGGACGCGCCCACCCATGCGCTCGACCAGTGACGAATCGTCCGTGCCGATAAAGCCCTCGGCAATCGCCGCGGCATGGGCGCGTTTCATGGCGTCGACACTAAAGATCTGCGGCGTCTGCGCGGCCCAATAGAGTTCGCGCGGCGGCGTCTCAACGATGTTATCGCCATCGACGATCTTGAGCGTGTCGATCGCGGGTTGACCGCACACGACACCGTCGAGCGAGCGGTCGCCCACAAGCAC
This sequence comes from uncultured Collinsella sp., assembly GCA_902475615.1. GTDB lineage: Bacteria > Actinomycetota > Coriobacteriia > Coriobacteriales > Coriobacteriaceae > Collinsella. The sequence goes on from CABSAD010000001.1 coordinate 571,582, forward strand.
GTCGATCGCATGATCGATGGCCTCGGTCGTGATGAGCGGACGAGCGCCGTCGTGAATGGCGACATATTCGAAACCCGCCGGAACCGCATGCACGCCAGCACGGGTGGAATCCTGGCGGGTATCGCCGGCATCGGCAAAGCTGATGGGCGTGTCATAGTCAAACGGGTCGATGGCCAGGCGGCGCATCTCGGCACGACGCTCGGCAGGACACACCACCACGATGTGGCCGACCTTATCGCTCCGATCAAACGCGCGGATGGACCAGCTCATAAGCGGACGGCCCGCAACGTTGACGAGCTGCTTGCCACCGGGGTTACCAAAGCGCTGGCCGCTGCCACCGGCAACGACCACGGCGCATACGGGCGCCATTATGCGTTCCCCTGTTTGGTGCCCTTCATGCGGTACAGGGAGTCCGCAAGAATGGCAGGGTTGTTAACGCCAAAGTCGCCCAGGCGCTCCGGATCTTCGCTGATGTCGTCCATGAGTTCCTGCAGCGAGCCGTACTCGTCGACAATCTTCTCGGCCACGCCGTCGCGCACGACGGAGACGCGCGAAAGCGTGCGCAGGCCCAGCGGCGTCATGACGGAGTCCTCGTCCAGGTCGTCGTAGCCCAGAACCGCCGCCACATGCTGTGGGTCGGACAAGTCCTTGGGCGTCATGCGGCTAAGCTCGGCGCGGATCTTCTCGGCGTTTGCCTCGGAGGAATCGCTCGCATAGTCGCGAATCATCAGGTCGTACTCGGTATCCATGCTGGAGCCGGCGAGCTGCTCGAGCTGCATCTGCACGAGCTTGCCCTGGTTGCCCAGCTTGACGATGCAATCCTTAAGCTCGGTCTTTGCCTGCTGCATGATCTCGAAGCTCGAGAAAATACCGGTAATGTCGGCGAGCGTAACGTAGTCGTCGAGCTCGAGGGCCGTCAGGCGCAGCAGGGAGCGATCGAGCGACTGACGGGTAGTCTGGAGCGTGGCGACGAGCTGGTTGACCGAGCTCATGATGGTGGTGACGGGCTGGATCTCGTAGCTCTTACCGTGAACGTACACGTTGACGACGGCACGACGGGCCGAGACCGAGATCACGATGGCATCGGTGAGCACCGACATGCGAGCGGCGGTGCGGTGACGCATGCCCGTCTCGCTCGTGGCAAGCGAGGGATCGGGATTGAGGTGGAAGTTGGCGCGCAGGATCTGGGTGAGGTCGCCGTCGATAACGATAGCGCCGTCCATCTTGGAAAGCTCGAACAGGCGGTTCGAGGTGAACGAAATGTTGAGCGGGAAGCCGTCGTTACCGGCAGCGAGCACGTTTTCGGTGTCGCCGACGCAGATAAGGGCGCCCAGGTGACCGGCGATGATCATGTCGAGGGCGGTGCGGATCGGCTGACCAGGTGCCGTCAGGCGGATGGCCTGTTCCATACGCTTTTGCAGCTCGTTCTTATCCAAGGCATCGCTCCCATCGTATACGCTCCATAAACGCTAAATAGTTTCTCACGGTTTGTCCCCGCGGCGCTCGCGAAATCCGATGCTTACAGAATGAGCGAACACAGCTGAGAGCCCCAACCCAAAATGAGCTGTCATGTGGTAGCATCGGGATTCGCATATATGAGGGAGTAGTCGCGTAGCCGGGTTCGCCTCCGGTGGCGCGGTAAGTCAACACACTGGTCGATGCGGCCTGGCTTGCCTTAATGAACGAGACTCGTGGCTGTGCGCGCAACGCGTACGCCACGGGTCTTTTTTTGTTACTCCCCCAAGAGGTACACGCGGGCCTGCCCGCAGAGAGGGAGCCAGACTATGGGACTCGCAGAGCTCGTGTTGCTCGCCGTTGGCCTTTCGATGGACGCCTTTGCCGTTTCCATCTGCAAGGGTCTCGGCATGAAAAAGATCAACCTTAAAGTCACCGTGGTGCTCGGCCTGTTCTTTGGCGGCTTCCAGGCCGGCATGCCCGTGATCGGATGGGCGCTTGGCAGCCAATTCATGGGCATCATCGGCCCTATCGACCACTGGATCGCCTTTATCCTTTTGGCCTTTATCGGCGGCAAAATGCTGTGGGAAGCCTTTACCGAGGACGAGGATGAGGACGAAGGCGACGGCAAGGATGCCGAAAAGATTGACCTGGGTGAGTATCTAATCCTCGCCATTGCCACCTCGATTGACGCCCTGGCCGTAGGCATCTCGTTTGCGGCGCTCTCGGTCGATATCGTTCCCGCCGTATCGCTTATCGGCGTCACAACGTTTATCTTCTCCGTCGCCGGCGTAGCGATCGGCCACGCCTTTGGCGCACGCTACGAAAAACCCGCCACCATCGTGGGCGGCGTTGTACTCATCCTCATCGGGCTTAAGATCTTGCTTGAGCATCTGGGGATTCTCGCGATATAAAAAGCGCCTCTCATAAGCTCAACGTCAATGTAGAAGTCTCATGCAGAGTTTTGCATAATGCCTATTCGTGCAGACTTTTGCATGTCATACTGATATGCAAAAGTCTGCACGTTAGGAGATTGCCGTGGATACCCTTCCCATCACCACGCCGCGCCAAGCTGGCATCTACGTGCGCCAGGCACGCGACTCACAGGGAATCACCCGTGCGGCCCTCGCTAAAAAAGCCGGTGTTTCGGAGCGCCTGCTCGCATCGCTCGAGCTGGGAGATGCCACCGGCATTCGACTCGACAAGCTATTGGTGATCTTTAATGCTCTCGGACTGGCGCTCGCCGCTCAAGGGGATATCGTCAAAACGAATAACGAGCAATCAGCCAACGTTCCGCATGCCGATCTGCAAACTCGCAGCACCCCCAGACGCCATCGCGCTCAACGTCCCTCTCATAGCTACCGTTGCTGTGCCGCCATTCCGGTTCTTGCAGACGCCCCCTTTACGTCTGAACTCTACGACAAAGCCTTCGCCGATTTCGCCATGTCCAATCTCGGAGTCTCGATTGCCGCAAACGCATCTAACCAAACCAAGCCCGAAGGGAAATAGCCAATGGCCAGAACATCACTTCGGACCTTTATTTGCGGTGTACCTGCGGGAACGCTCACGCAAGATGAGAACGGTCTTATCAGCTTTACCTACGATCATGACTATGACGGGCCAGCCCTATCGACCAACATACCCGTATCGAATCGCACATACGGACAACAGGTCATGAATCCGTACCTGTTTGGCCTTCTACCCGACAGCGAGGACCAACGAAAAGCGATTGCCGCCAAATTCGACGTTAGGCCCAACAATCCCGTTGCGTTGCTCAGCCATATCGGACTCGACTGTCCGGGCGGAGTGCAGTTTTGTGCCGAAGAAGATGCCGACGCCGTCCTGCATCGCGCTGGCGAATACCGCCCTATAGACGACCACGAAATTGCTCTCCGTCTCAAGTCGATCAGAGATGACCGCGATGCATCGTGGATGGGTCTAGATGAAAGTTGGTCACTTGGAGGCAACCAGGGCAAGTTCGCACTCGCACTCATAGACGGTCGCTGGTGCGAATGTGTAGGTTCCTCGCCCACGACGCATATTTTCAAAAATGGCGTTATCGGATTTAAACTCGAGGCTCTCAATGAGTTTGTCTGCATGAAAAGCGCCCAGCGCGCCGGTATCGCAACGGCAAACGTCGAATATCGTATGTTTGAGGACGAACCTGCCCTCATTGTTGAGCGCTATGACCGCATGAAAGTCGAAGACGGAACGATCAGGCGTCTACATCAAGAAGACCTCTGCCAGGCACTTGGGGTGATGCCCGCCCAAAAGTACACGGCAGACGGCGGCCCGACCACCCGCGACATTCAAGAGCTCCTCATAAATACGAGCCACCATCAACTTAACCTGTATCTGTTTACGCAAATACTGTTCTTCAACGCCATTATCGGCGCACCGGATGCGCATGCGAAAAACTATTCCCTGCTCCTTGGAAACGACGGCGCAGCCATGATGGCTCGAATGTACGATGTCGCATCGGGTTTGGCATATGAGCGCATGCGCCGCCGAGCGCGCCTTGCCATGAGCGTTGGCGGCGAAAACCGTGTGGGACGCATCGGTCCAGGCGCTATCCGCCGATACCACGGTATGGGCGACCCCGCGCTGGAGGCGGCGCTTACCGATGCCGGGCTATCCGAGAAGTTTTGCTTTGCGGCCATGATGGACCTCGCCTACGAGGTACCCATTTGCATGGAAGAGGTCATGGACGAATATGCCGACCTGCCCGGCATGGCGGACCTGCGCGAGCATATGCTCGGCCCCGTCCGCGAAAACTGCCAGCGCACCATCGACCTCATCAAGGCGGATATGGGCTAGACGCCAATCAATTTCCCATTTCTTAAAAGAAGAGAGGGGGCACCCGTCGCAAAAGCTCAGATGCCCCCCTCTCATAATGTCATTTGCAATCCGCTAGCACGTGGCTCGGACTGCTGCTAGCGCAACCTTTACGCAGCGAGGCGCTTGAGGACGTCGATGAGCAGCTCGTAGAAGCGCTCGGCAGAAGCGAGCTCCATGCTCTCGTCCGGGGTGTGGACATCGGAGAGCGTCGGGCCCACGGCGATGGCGTCCAGGCCGTGCAGGGCCTCGGCAAACAGGCCGCACTCAAGGCCGGCGTGAATGGACTCGATGCGCAGCTCGGAGCCAAAGAGCTCGCGATAGCTCTCGACAAAGATGTCGCGGACCGGCGAATGCTCGGCATAGCTCCAGCCGGGATACTCGAACTCGAACTTGGCGTCGAAGCCCAGGACATCGGCCAGCGTCTGCAGGCGGTCCTTGAACTCGTTCTGCAGCGAGGTAATCGAGGAGCGCGGGGACAGCATGATCTTGACCTCGTCGTCAGAAGTGGCAACCACACCGATGTTGGAGGAAACCTCGACGGAGCCGTCGGTGGCGACGTTGCGGCGAATCACGCCGTTAGGGGCAAGACGCAGGGCGCGGATGAGGGCAAGCGCGGACTTCTGATCCATGGCCTCGACCTCGGCGTCGTCGGCAATCTCGACGGTGCAGGTAAAGCCGGGGTCAAAGACCTCGAGCTCGGCAGTGACGTCGGCAATGATGCCCTTTGCGATCTGGGCCGCGGCCTCGGCGGCAGCGTGATCAGTGTAGACCAGCTCGGCCTTGCACTCACGGTTGATGGCGTTGTCCTTAGTGCCGCCGTTAAAGCTGACGATGGCGGGCTCGCCGGCGACCATCAGGCGGTCGATGATGCGGGCCATGATGAGGTTGCCGTTGCCGCGCTCCAGGTGGATATCACTGCCGGAGTGACCACCCAGCAGGCCGGAGATCTCGAGCGTAAGGGTGCTGCCGGTCTTGTGCTCGCGCACGATCGGGCAGGTGTAGGTAACGACGACACCGCCGGCGCAGCTGACGGTGGCCACGCCCTCCTCCTCGGAATCGAGGTTGATCATGGTGCGGGCGCTAATCTGGGACTTGTCGAGCGTCTCGGCGCCAACCAGGCCAGTCTCCTCGTCGGTGGTGAACACGCACTCGAGGGCCGGATGAGCAATCGAATCGTCGTTGAGCACGGTGAGCATCAGAGCGACAGCAATGCCGTTGTCGGCGCCCAGGGTGGTGCCGTTAGCGGTGAGGACGCCGTCCTTGACGACCAGGTCGATACCATCGGTCGTAAAGTCGTGCTCAACGGAGCCAAGCTTGTCGCACACCATGTCGATGTGGCCCTGCAGCATCACGGTCGGGGCATTCTCGGCGCCGGCAGATGCGGGCTTACGAATGATGACGTTGTAGACCTCGTCCTGATACACGTCGAGGCCGCGCTCCTTGGCAAACGCAACCAAGAAATCGCTGATGCCCTTCTCGTTGCCAGACCCACGGGGGATCGCGCTGATCTCCTCAAAGAAATGGAACAGCTGGGCGGGCTCGTAGCCAGTAATCTTGTAGTCCATGGTGCCTCCTTGGCGCAACTGGTTAGACAATAAGACATGCGCCTTGTATATTCCCAGACTTCGTTTGCATAAACCACTCGAAAACGCCGAGCGCCCTCGCATCATCGGCTAACGGTGGACCGCATAGCGTAACGGTCACAACTTCACAGCTCTACAAATCGAGGCGCCCTTGCCGGAACGCCTCGATTGCACAGATCAAATTGTCGCCACACCCTACAGCGCGCCGGAACCGGCTTGCATCATGCCGCCGGGGCCCGAGGTCACGCCGCCGCTCACGGGCGCGGCGTTGCCGGTGTGCGGTGCCGCCGGGGCGGTATCGCCACCGAGCGTGCCCGCCGGACGCGGTGCCGGGATCTCGCCCGTGCCGTGGCTAAAGACAAACTTGCCATCGGCCACGTCGCACAGGACGGTATCGCCCTCGCCCCACTCGCCGGCCAGAAGCTCCTCGGACAGCGGGTCCTCGATGAGCTTTTGGATGGCACGGCGCAGCGGACGCGCACCGTTGGTGAGGTCGGTGCCCTCGGCCACGATCTTGTCATAGGCCGCATCGGTGAGCTTGATGTTCATGCCGTTGGCAATCAAACGCTGACGCAGGTCGTCCACCAGCAGGTGCGCGATCTTGGTGAGATTCTCGCCCGAGAGCTTCTGGAACACCACGATGTCATCGATACGGTTGAGCAGCTCGGGGCGGAACAGGCGCTTGAGCTCGCCCATCGCGCGACCACGGATCTCACTCGACGTGAGACCCTGCTCGCCGGTGGTGCCAAAGCCCACGCTCGCATCCTGCGCAATCTCGCGGGCGCCCACGTTGGACGTCATGATGATCACGGTGTTGCGGAAGTCTACCGTCTTGCCCTGGCTATCGGTCAGGCGGCCCTCCTCCAGCACCTGCAGCAAGATGTTGAAGATATCGGGGTGCGCCTTCTCGATCTCGTCGAACAGCACGACCGAGTACGGGTGACGACGAACGGCCTTGGTGAGCTGGCCGCCCTCGTCGTGACCGACGTAGCCCGGGGGGCTACCGATAAGCTTGGAGACCTCGAACTCGCTGCCGAACTCCGACATGTCGAAGCTGATGAGCGCGTCCTTGCTGCCAAAGAGATATTCGGCGAGCGTCTTGGCGAGCTCGGTCTTGCCCGTTCCGGTGGGACCCAGGAAGATAAAGCTGCCACCGGGACGACGCGGATCCTTGAGCGGCGAGCGACTGCGGCGCACGGCCTTAGCAACAGCCTCGACGGCCTCGTCCTGGCCGATAATGCGGGTCTTGAGCACGCTTTCGGCCTGCAGCAGGCGACGGCTCTCGCTCTCGGTGAGCGAAGACACCGGCACGCCCGAGGTCACGGACACGATGTCGGCAATCTGGCTCACGTCAATAGTGAGCGGGCTGGCGTCGAGCTCGGCGGTCCAGGCGGCCTTGGCCTCGGCGAGTTCAATCTCGGCGGCCTTCTGCTGCTCGGTGATCTCGGCGGCCTTGTTCATGTCGTCGCTCTCGGTGGCCTCCTGCGCGGCGGCCTTGAGCTCCTCTATGCGATGCTCGGCCTCGCGCACCGGCTCGGGCGCGCGATTCGCGGCGATGCGAGCGCGGGCGCCGGCCTCGTCAATGAGGTCGATGGCCTTATCGGGCAGGAAGCGATCCTGGATGTAGCGGTTGGAAAGGTTCGCGGCGGCCTCGATAGCACCCTGCGTATAGCGCACATGGTGGTGCTCCTCGTAGCGCGGCTTGAGCGCGGTCAGGATCTTGACCGTGTCCTCGACGCTCGGCTCCTCGACATCGATGGTCTGGAAGCGACGCTCGAAGGCCGGATCCTTGGTGAGGTACTTGCGGAATTCCTCGGCCGTGGTGGCGCCGATAATCTGGAAGGCGCCGCGCGCGAGCACGGGCTTGAGCATGGAGCTCGCGTCGATGGAGCCCTCGGCAGAACCGGCACCGATGATGGTGTGCATCTCATCGATAAACAGGATGACGTCGTCGGCCTCGGTGGCCTCCTGGATCACGTTCTTGAGGCGCTCCTCAAACTCGCCGCGATACTTGGCGCCCGCGACAAGACCCGGCAGGTCGAGCGTCCAGATATTCTGGTTCATGAGGTTCTCGGGCACGTTGCCGGCTGCAATCTGCTGAGCCAAGCCCTCGACGATGGCCGTCTTGCCCACGCCGGGGTCGCCCAGAATGAGCGGGTTGTTCTTGGTGCGGCGCGAAAGAATTTCCATCATACGCTGGACTTCCTTTTCGCGACCGATTACAGGGTCGAGCTCGCCGTCGCGCGCCTTCTGTGTGAGGTTGGTCGCGAACTGCTTAAGCGTATCGGTGCCACCCCCCCTTTGCTGAGAGGCATCCGAGCCGCTAAAGAACGGCAGGCCCGCACCGGGACGACCGGCACCGGCGCCGGCGAGCGGACGCTTCTTGTCCTGGTCCTTGGCGGTGAGTTTCTCGATAGCCTTTTTGATGGAGGCGGACGACACACCCAGGCGCATGAGGATGTCCATGGCCATGCCGTTGCCCTCTTCGACGATGCCGATCAGCAAGTGCTCGGTCGACACGTAGGTCTGGTTGTTCTCACGCGCCACACGGAATGAACGCTCCATCACGCTGATGACGAGCGGCGTAAAGGCGAGCTTAGCGGCCTCGGTCTCCTCGCTGGGCTCGGGAACGGTAGTCTGGACCTCTTTGAGTGTGTCCATAATGTCATCGTAGGAGATATCGAGCGAGCGCAGCGCCTCGGCGGCAATGCCCTCGTCCTCCTTGGCGAGCGCGAGCAGCAGATGCTCGGTACCCACCTTATTTGAATGAAGATCGAGCGCCTCTTGCTTGGCCATGGACATGACCTTGCGCGCTCGATCGGTAAATCTATCTAACATGCTCGTTTCCTTACATGAGTCCATCGAAATCAAAACGCCCGCCCGTCGGCGGCGCTTTTGTCTCTTTACCCACAGGTCGTCTATGTTAACAGCTGGAGGAATATCTATAAACCCGGCTCACATGAATGCAGGTTATGACCGCATCGCGGGACTCACCGCGCGATGCGCGACGGGCGCCCCGCAAGAGAAACCCTAGACGTCTTTCACCACGTCGGGACTCGTCGCACGCGATGCGCGATAGGCATCGGCCTCCTTGGAGACGCGTTCGAGCAGCTCGGATGTATCGACGCCCTCGACTTGCGCGACCGTTTCAACCGTCTGCATGGCGACCGCCCTCAGGTACGCGCACGCGCTGTCCCCCAGCTGCTCGAGGTCTATCTCCTCGCCGCCCTCCCGGGCAAAGCCGACCGCCATCACAAAGCCCATGATGCCCGAGACCAGAAAGCCCACCGCAAAGCTCGAATCTGCCTTGAGCTCTTCTCCGTCAGGGTGGACGATCTCTCTCACGCGGTCGATGATGATCGTATGGATGCCCTGCACGACCTGCTCGGCGGCACCCGCCCTCATGGTGATGACGATGCGCCGCAGCAGGCAGCGGACGTCGCGCCGGTCGAACGCCGAAAGGTCGCCCTCGCTCGAAAAATGCCAGAGGGCATCGGTGATAAGCTCGTTATCCTGCAGCAGCTGGGTCATGGCGATGGCGACGAGTTCATCGAAATCGTGAAAATAGTAGTAAAACGTTCCGCGATTGCACTGGGCGGCGCGGGTCACCTCGCCAACCGACAGCTCGAAGATGCTGTTGTTCTCGATGAGCTCCCAAAACGCCTCGATGATACGGGTGCGCGCATCGGGCGCATCGGCGTCCTTACGCGGTCTCGCCATGCGCCTCACCGCACCCCTGCGCCTTGGCGTTCATGATGAGCATCTGAAGACGGTTCTCCACGTTGGCGAAGCTCACGTCGGGATCGTAGTCGAGCGGCAGGAACTGCGCCGTGGGATACTGCTCCTTGAGCGCATGGATGAGCCCGCGCCCCACGACATGGTTGGGCAGACACCCGAACGGCTGCAGGATCACGAAGTTGCGGCAGCCGCGCTTGGCGTGCTCGAGGATCTCCGCCGGAATCAGCACGCCCTCGCCCGCATCGAACGTATGGTGCAGGATCTTATCGCTCGCGCGCACGAGCTCGGGCATGCGCGTCGGCGGCTCGTAGAGCGGGCTCGCCGCGCCCAGGCGGTCGCAACGGTCGTGCGCGAGCTCGAACAGGTTGTCCGCCGTGGCGTACCAGGCCTTTTCGGGCAGCGACAGGTCGACGTGGAACTCGCGCGACTGCGCATGCTTGTAGAAATAGGTCTTGCGGATCACGTCGGTCATGCGCGCCTCGATGACCTCGAGCCCGTTGTCCTCGAGGTAGCGCTCGATCTCGTGGTTGGCGCCGAGATGGAAATTGAGCAGGTACTCGCCCACGATGAGAACGGTCGGATGCGGGTTCGAGCGGTCGTACGGAACGGCGTCCATGATCGCAAGCGCGCGTTTGAAGCCCGTCGCCTGGCCTCTCAGCCCGGAGCGCTCCATGCCCTCGATAACCTCATCGAGCGCGCGGTCGAACGCAGCGTCCGCCGCGCCCTTCTCGAGCTCGTAGGGACGGATGCGCCTAAGCATGGCCTCGAGGGCATCGATCATGGGAAGACCGTAGGCGATCTGGATGCTCGGGCCAAGGCCGAGCTTGAAGCCCGGATGCGCATTGTGGGCATCGACGTCGTCGTTGGTGAGCACCGGGACATAGTCGTATCCCGCGTCGTCGAGCGCGCGGCGCAGCAGGGGCATGTAGTGCGTCAGGCGGCAGTCGCCGATATACTTGCCAGTCACCACGGCGACGTCGTGCGGGTCGTACTTACCGCTCTCGAGTGCCGCGAGCGCCTCGCCGATCACGATTTGCGCGGGGAAGCAGATGTCGTTGTGCACATAGCGTTTGCCCAGGCGGATGGCATCCTCGCGCCCGATATCAAGGGCCTCGGCGCGCACGCCCTGATTGCGCATCGCCGCGGTCATGAGCCTGCAGAACGCATGGGAGGTGTTGGGGACCAGCGCGATCTTGTCGTGCCGGTCGCGCTTGGTGTACTTGACCTTATACGGGTCGTCGAGCGGATGGACCGCGTGCACCCGGGCGCCCTCGGCACGCTCCTCCGCGCGACGACGGTTGACCGACTCGATAAACGAACGCACGCGAATGCCCATGGGACCGGCGACGTCGCTCTCATCGAGCTTGATCATCATCGGAACCTTGGAGCCCATCTCGCCCATCATGCGCGCGATCTCGTCGGTGAGATACGCATCGTGGCCGCAGCCGAAGCTGCCCATCTGCACGAGCTCGAGCTCGGGCGTCGATGCGACGATGACCGCGCACGACAGCATGCGCGCATGGTAGTTGTTCACGATGTCGATGCGGCTGTTGGAAAGATCGACGTTGCAGACCCCCGGCACCGCATCGGGCGTCAGCACGGGGATGCCGCGCTCAGAGAAGAGCTTGGGCAGCCCGTGGTTGACCAGCGGGTCGTTGTGGTACGGGCGCGAAGCGATCACCACCGCGTAGCCGCCGTCCTCGCGCACGTTCTCGAGCACCTGCCTGCCGCGCAGCTGCAGCTGGCTCTCAAACGTCTGCTGCGCGCGGTCCGCCTGCTCGGTCGCCTTGGCAACCAGGTCGGCATCGATATCGAAGGTCTCCTTGCACCACGCCTTGAGCTGGCGGTTTCGGTCTCCCTCGTCGTACCAGTGGAACAGCGGCGTATCGAACGGAACGCCGAAACGCTCCTCCGGGTTATCGGAATTGCGCATCACGTAGGGGTATCCCTTTACGACGGCGCACATCCACTCGCTGGTAGAGGCGGTGTTTTCGGTGGGCACCGTCGTGATGATGGGCATGAAGATGCGGTCGACGCCGGCGTCGACGAGATTGCGGATGTGCCCGTGGACGAGCTTGGCCGGGAAGCACACGGTGTCGGATGTGACGTGCGCCAGACCGCGCTCGTACATCGCCTTGGTGCTGCGTCCCGAGACGCGCACCTTAAAGCCGAGCGTGCTGAAGAACGTCGACCAGAACGGCATGGTGTCCCAGAACTCGAGCACACGGGGAATGCCGATCGTGACATCGCGCCCCCCGCAGACGGGAACCGTGGGGTACGACTCGAACAGCAGCTTCTCGCGGTCGACAAAGAGATTGGGGGCAGCCGCGGTCCGGTCGCGCCCCGTGCCGGGTGCCTGTGCCTCGCAAGCACCCTGCGGACGCAGCTCCTCCGCCGCGGGAACCTCGCGCACGAGCTCATCCCATGAGATGGCGCCGCCGCGCGGGCAGCGATTGCCCGTGACGTAAAGCGAGCCGTCGCCAAATGCCACGACCGCGCGCTGGCAGCGGTTGTTGCACCGACGGCAGGTAACGCCGCCGAACTCGCGATGCTCGAAGCGCTCCACGGCATCGAGCCCGATAAACGACGTGCCGGCGTCGCCCTTGCGGCATTCCTCGCGCGCGAGCAGGGCGATACCGATAGCGCCCATCAGCCCCGGGTGGGGCGCACGCGTGACGGGTTTGCCCAGATACTGCTCGAATGCGCGCAGCACCGCGTCGTTTCGGAACGTGCCGCCCTGGACGACGACTTTGTCGCCCAGACGGTTGAGATTTGAAACGCGAATGACCTTGGTGAACACGTTCTCGATAATCGAACGGCAGAGACCGGCCATGATGTCGCCCGGACCCTTACCGCGCCGCTGCTCGGAAACGACGCTGCTGTTCATGAACACCGTGCAGCGGCTGCCGAGAACGGCGGGGGCTTTGGACGAAAATGCCTCGGTCGCGATATCCTCAACGGCTATTCCGAGGTTTTTGGCAAAACCCTCGAGGAACGAGCCGCAGCCCGCAGAGCACGCCTCGTTGACGACGATATCGGTCAGCACGCCGTGGTTGAGCCAGATGGCCTTCATATCCTGTCCGCCGATGTCGAGCACGAAGGTCGCATCGGGAACGCATGCGCACGCGGCGCGGGCGTGCGCGACCGTCTCGACCGTATGGTAGTCGGCGTGGAACGCGCGCGCGAAAAGCTCCTCGCCGTATCCCGTGGTGCCCACGGCATCGATCGCAAGCGTGACTCCCGCTGTCTCCCAGCGGTTCTTCAAGCTGACAAGACCCTGTTGGGCGACGTCGAGCGGTCTGCCGTTATTAGACGCGTAGAACGAATCGACAAGCTCACCCGCCTCATCGACCAGGGCGAACTTGGTCGTCGTGCTCCCCGAATCGATACCGAGCGCCACACGCACCGTCTCTCCGGGCGCATACGCATCCGGACCCTTTGCCGGCGTCTCTTTGCCATGGCGTGCCGTAAAATCCGCCTGCTCGGCAGGTGTGGCAAAAAAGGGCTGGGCAAGACGTCCCTCCCCGCTTGCGGGCGCGACCGTCTCGAGCTTATCCAGCCGGACAAAAGCGTCGGGAAGGTCGATCGGTTGGGACGATGCGAACATGTCGGTCAGCGACAGGGCGGCACCGCGCGCGACCATGATCTGCGGATCGCGCGGGACGATAACCTGATCGTCCGATAGATTCAGTTGCTCCCGGAACACGCGGACCAGCGTGGGGTTGTAGGCGAGCGTACCGCCCTCGAAGATTACCGGCGGCTCGATGTCGATACCCTGTGCCAGACCGCCGATCGTTTGGCGGGCGACCGCGTGAAGCGCCGAAAGCGCCAAGTCGGTGGTAGGAATGCCCTCGTTGAGCAGCGGCTGGATATCGGTCTTTGCGTACACGCCGCAGCGGCCCGAGACCTCGTGGACGGTCGTTCCCCGGCTTGCGAGCTGCTCGAACTCGCCCGATTCGGTGCCGACCCCCATGAGCTTTGCCATCTCGTCGATAAATGCACCGGTACCGCCTGCGCACGAGCCGTTCATGCGCATGTCGGCAACCTCGATGTCTCCCTTATCGTTGGTGCGGAAGAAGATCATCTTGGCGTCTTGGCCGCCCAGCTCGATGGCGCAGCGCGTCTGCGGATAGAACCTGCTGATCGCGAGCGCGTTGGCGACCACCTCCTGAACGTACGAGGCGCCCAGCGCGGTCGCGATATCGCGCGCACCCGAGCCGGTCACCGCAACGCGCAGCGACTCATGGGGAAAGCGCTCGGCGAGCTCGCCGAGCATGGCGCGCACGCTCGCTGTCTGACACGCCCCGTGGCGGCGATATCCCCACCACGCCTCGGTCATATCCTCGTGCATCGCGTAAACTTTGGTCGTCGTCGACCCTACGTCCAGTCCTACTAGCAACGCCATAATGCTCCGTCTCTCGCATTTTTCCTGCTAGAGATATACCACTCTACGTAATCCAACAGACTGTTGTATTTAAACTCCGTATAAAAAGCGGCTGCCGAAACGCTTCAGCAGCCGCCGAATGCACCAACAGATTGTTCTGCGCGCTAGCACGTCGGGCAACGGAGCAGCACGGGCCCTCCGGTCATGCGCACCGCTCACGCCCGCGATGTCGCCGAGAGAGCTATCCACGCTTAGGGCTCCAACCAAGCAAGTCGCCCGCGCTCAGCAGATCCCTAAGCGAGCTACTCGCACTCAGGAGCCATAGCCTGCTCCAAGAGCTCGGCATGCTCCTCCTCGAAAACCGTCCCCACAGGGAAGGCGCGACGGAAGACGAAGTGGGAAATCGGACCGGCTACCAAAAGGTTCCACGGCAGCGCCATCACAAAATTATGCGGGATGTTGATCATCCAGATCGCGGGCACGGAATACAGGTTCGCAAGGATGCCGCCGGGCATGTGCGTCAGACCCTCGCAGGCACCGTACAGCGACATGATGATGACCATGGGAACGACCATGCAGGAGCTGACGGCGAGCGTCATGGCAAGTGGCGAGCTCTTGCCCGGCGTGACCAAGTACTTAAAGGCGAAACCCTTGGCGAGCGAGCTGGCGACGAACCAGTCGCAGCACATGGCAAAAATGTAGGCAACGGGGAAGCCGAGCCACGCAGCGGCAACGACCTCGCCGTTGATGGCCCCGTGCTGCAGGGCAACGTTGTAGATGCTCATCCAGAGCACCATGCAAAAGCACATGATAAAGGTGAACAGCAGGCTCTCTCGTTTGTTGATAGGCATAAAGGGCAGATTCCTCTCTGTGTTGTACCGCGGCGCCACGCAACAAAAACGGGCGGGCAAGATGGAGCTGTTGGAACTTCATCTCGCCCGCCCGTGGTACGCGCGTCTGCGACTACTTATGTGGTGGAACCAGCCTAGCACGAAACGCATGCGCTTCGTAAGCGTTGAGTTTATGAAGATGCAGGGCACCGATAATCCCCCGACCCCATAAGTTGCGGTGGAATACGGACTGTTTTGACCCTTTAAGCAGCAATTCAGTCCCTATTTCACCGCAACTCATTTGGTGCAAAGTAACCTGTCCCCCTTGTACCAATTAGCTGGTGTGGCGCCAGCGAGGGTCGGTGAGCGTGCGCGCCACACCCAGCCCAACGGGCAGAAACGCCACGATGAGCACTGCACGCACAAACCAGCCGAGCATATTGACCGTGTCGAAGGTGCACATGTAATACATCGAGCGATACAGATACAAGCCCGGCACCATAATGACAATCGATGGCACCGTGAGGGCGATACGTGGGTAGGTGAGCTTGATTTCTGCCAGACTTGCCAGAAGGCCCGATACGAGCGCCCCGATAAATGCAGCCGCCTCGGGAGGCATGCCTACGCTCAAGCCCAGGAACGGAAGCATCGTCGGCGCATCGACGAGCGTAAGGCGCAAGGTATTGGACACAGCGCCGATGAGCCCTGCCGCCGCGGCCATCTTTACCGGACTGTTGAACATAACCGAGAAGCCAAATACGCCGATAAAGCTCATCAGTATACGCAAGAGCGTAAGAGCCAACGGTGAGAGACCGAGCGGGGCGAAGTCATCCGGCGCCAGCCCCACACATTCGGCAACCATCCAGCCTACGAGGGTCGCCATCACAATAATCGACACAGCATACGAAAGACGCTCAATGCCGCTTCGCATATCGAGCTTAGCGATGTCGAGGCCTGCCGTAATGAGGGGAAAGCCGGGAATCACAAAGAGCATGGCGCCAATATAGCCTTCTTGGTGCGACATTGCCCCTGGAATGACCTGGCCAAGGCCGAGCAATGCCAGCAGATACGAAACGCAAGCGAGCGCAACACCAGTCGTCAGCGCGCTAAACTGGCCAAGACCCTGCTTGAGAATATGGGAGCGAGCAAAGTTGCCGACACCAGCGCCTACGAATGCGCAGGCCATCTCGATAGGGCCGCCGCCGAGCAAAAAGACGAAGGCGCCGCAAGCACAGGCTGCCGCAAGGCCCTGTTGCCAGGGAGCGTAATCGGGCTTTGAGCTCTCAACGGTCTTGAGCATCTCGTGGTATTCGTGCACGGTAAACCGGCGGCCGTATGTCTCGATTTCCTTTAAGAAGCTCTCCATCATCCAAATGCGATGAGTATTGACCCCCGTTGTGGGTAGGCTGACGACCTCGTTAAAGCAGTGGCCATCTTCGATGCAGGTGCACTCAAACGACAGGAGACTCAGGTCGATGTGAATCGTGACGCCGAGTACAGCGGCAACACGATTCATGGTATCGCGCACGCGCCAGGCGCCTGTTCCGCTTGCCAGCATAAGCATGCCGGTGCGGCAGATAATGGATGACTTATCGGTGAGCGGCGCATCGACGGCAAGTTCATCGCCTGCCGTCACGATCTGGTGCCAGTCAGTTTTCATATGGAGCGCGCCGGCACGGACACCGTGGTGTAGGGGGGCTCTTGAGAATAGCGAATCGAGGTGCGAAGGCTGTGGGGGCTCCGTTGATTCGTCCTCATCCTCGTCGGGCTCTTCATCAACCAGATCAAATGAGTCAAGCGATGCCGGCTCGCGACGATCGATCAGCTCCTCGTCCTCATCATCAAAGTAGTTGAACTGATCGAGCATGTCCTCTTCGATTGCACGCTCGCTCGCGTCGTCCATATAGACACTCCCTTCCTACCGACTAACCCCCATCCTAGGCGGCAACGGCTAAAGGAAACATAAAAGAGACGGCTGTCATGCGAGCCATGTGCGCAATGACTACCCAAAGCAATCCGTCCCCCTTGCACCAATGACTTGACAAGGACTGTCCCCAAGTGCCGGCACAAGAGGAACGTCCCTAAGTGCCAACCAAGGCAACGCCGCAGGTAGAGGACGGACAGCGAGCGACATCCAGCTTGACAGCCAAGGCAACGCCGATGCCTTGGCAACGACAGCGAAAGCCCGCCAGAGCGAGCAAGGTGCCTTACAAGAACTGTCCCCAAGTGTCGGCACAAGAGAAACGTCCCTAAGTGCCAACCATGGCAACGCCGCAGGTAGAGGACGGACAGCGAGCGACGTCCAGAGCGAACAAGTTGGCATGAAAAAGGCAAGGCATAGACCTTCTGGTCATGCCTTGCCTTTTGAATGACAAATTGTCGCCCTGGGCGGCGCGCAGCGTCGGCCGGTCCGCCGTTCGGTAGAACGGCGGAACCAATTAGTACATCTTTGCGCCGGCGGGGATGGAAGCGTCGAGCTGGATCAGGTTGAGGCGCTCCTCGCCCTCCTCCTCGTGGATGGCGCTGATCAGCATACCGCAGCTGGGGATGCCCATCATCTTGCGCGGAGGCAGATTGGTGATGGCGAGCAAGGTCTTGCCGACCAGGTCCTCGGGCTCATAGTAGCCATGGATGCCGGAGAGGATGGTGCGGTCGGTGCCGGTGCCGTCGTCGAGCGTAAAGTTCAGCAGCTTCTTGGACTTCTTGACGGCCTCGCATGCCTTGACCTTCACAGCGCGGAAATCGCTCTTGGAGAAGGTATCAAAGTCGACGAACTCCTCGAACAGCGGCTCAACGGCGATCTTGGAGTAGTCGAGCGTGGGCTTGAGCGGCTTGACGAACGGGCTTGCGGCGTTGCCGGCCGCGGCGGCCTTGGCAGCGGCGGCACCGGACTGGAAACCCTTCTCGGGCTTCATGTGCGGGAACAGCAGGACGTCGCGAATGGAAGCCTGGTTGGTGAGCAGCATGACCACGCGGTCGATGCCGATGCCGATGCCGCCCGCGGGAGGCATACCGTACTCGAGGGCGCGCACGTAGTCCTCGTCGTACTCCATAGCCTCGTCGTCGCCGCCGGCCTTCTCAGCCATCTGGGCAGCAAAGCGCTCGGCCTGGTCGACCGGGTCGTTGAGCTCGGAGAATGCATTGGCGTACTCGTGGCCGGCGATGACCAGCTCAAAGCGGTGCGTCAGGCGCGGATCGTCCTCAAAACGCTTGGCAAGCGGGCTGACCTCGATGGGGTAATCGCATACGAAGGTCGGGTTGACGATGGTGTCCTCGCCCAGCTCATCGTAAATCTCGGCGATAATTTTGCCAGCAGTCCACTCGGGCTTGATCTCCAGGCCCTTCTCGCGCGCAGCGGCGGCAAGTTCCTCGACCGGTGTGTCGATGGTGACCTGCTTGCCGAGCACGTCCGAGACGATGTCGGTCATGGGACGGCTTGCCCACTCACCGGACAGATCGATGGTCTGGCCCTGATACTCGATGACCTCGGGATTGCCGACAGCCTTGTTGGCAGCCTTGATGACGCCCTGGGCGAGTGCCTTCATGCCATCGAGATCGGAGAAGGCACGATAGGCCTCCATCGTGGTGAACTCGGGGTTGTGGGTGAGGTCCATACCCTCGTTGCGGAAGATGCGGCCGATCTCGAAGACGCGCTCAAAGCCACCGACGATGCAGCGCTTGAGGTGCAGCTCGGTAGCAATGCGCAGGTAGCACTCCTGATCGAGCGCGTTGAAGTGCGTGATGAACGGCTTGGCCGTAGCGCCGCCCTGAATGGTCTGCAGGATGGGGGTCTCGACCTCCATGTAGCCGTCAGATTCCATGAAGCGGCGGAAGGTGGAGAGAATCTGCGAGCGCTTGCGGAAGGTCTCGCGAACATCGTCGTTGGCAATCAGGTCGACATAGCGCTGACGATAACGGGTCTCCTTATCGGAAAGACCGTGGAACTTCTCGGGCAACGGACGAACGGCCTTGGAGAGCAGGGTCGCGCTCTTGGGGGCAACGGAGAGCTGGCCGCGCTTGGTGCGAACAACCACGCCGGTCACGCCCAGGATGTCACCAAGGTCGAGAGCCTTGAGCGTATTCCAAGCTGCCTCGTCCATGTCGTTGATGCGGCAGAACAGCTGAATCTCGGCGGTAGCGTCGCGCACGACGATAAACATGATCTTGCCCTGACCGCGCTTGGCGACCACGCGGCCGCCGATCTTCACGACGTCCTCAGTATCCTCGCCATCGGCAAGATCGCCATATTTGGCCTCAATGTCGACGACATAGTCCTCGATCTCGGAGTGCTCGGGATAGGGGTTCTGGCCCGCCTCGAACAGGGCGGCGCGCTTTGCCAGACGCGTGGCGCGCTCGTCGTTGAGCGTCGAGGCCTGATCAGCGACGTTCTGGTTCTCTGCCATAAGTTAGCTCCTCAAACTAAAACGCTCCCCAGGGTTCGGTCCCAGGGAGCGAAAACATACCTTTACGCGGGACCGTGGTCTAGCGTGCGATCTTGGCGATGGTGTAGACGCGAGTCTTGCCAGAAGGCGTAACGACCTCAACGGAGTCGCCCTCGCCGTGACCGATGATGGCGTGACCGACCGGAGACTCGTTGGAGATCTTGTGCTCGAGCGAGTTGGTCTCGGTGGTACCGACGAGCGTGACTTCCATGACCTCACCGTTGGGATCGATCAGAGAAACGGTGGAACCGATGGAGACGGTCAGATCGCCCGTGGTGGCAGCAACCTGAGCGTTGGCGAGAATAGCCTGAATCTCGGCAATGCGAGCAGCATTCTGGGCCTGCTTGTCCTTGGCGGCATCGTACTCGGAGTTCTCCGAAAGGTCGCCAAACGCGCGGGCTTCCTTGATGTCCTCGACGATCTCCTTGGCGTAATCGCCCTCACGCCAAGCGAGCTCCTCGACGAGCTTCTGGCGGCCCTCAGCGGTCAGTACGATCTGGCTTGCGTCCATACGGATATCTCCCCAACTATGATGTAACGATCAACTGTCAACAAAACGAAAAAGACCGGCTAGCCTGCGGGCAAGCCGGTCAGGTGCTCACCCCAAAGGGATGGGACTACTCTGCGTCCGCGTCGCTGTCCTCTGCCTGCTTTTTCTTGGCAGCAGCGAGCTTGGCCTCGAGCTCTGCGATCTCCTTGTCCTCCTTGGACTCCTCGACCACAACGTCCTCGGCCTGCTTGGTTTCGCCCTTATCGTCGCCCTCCATACCCTCACGGATATTCTTGACGGTAGAGCCGAGAGACTTGCCGAGCTTCGGCAGGTTCTTAGGCCCGAAGATGATCAAGACAACGACGAGAATAATGATGAGCTCAGGAGCCCTCAGTCCAAACATGTAGACCTCCACAATACAGCGAGACAAGCTCGAATGAGTATACCGCGGGTGCCGCGGTATCACAACAATAGCTAAAAAAAGGGACCGCAAGAAGCGGTCCCTCCTCATGCTCTGGTCGGGTTGACTGGATTTGAACCAGCGACCCCTGCGTCCCGAACGCAGTGCTCTACCAAACTGAGCCACAACCCGTTAGCTCGACTATAGTAACAAAGATTTTCGCCGCGTGCTAGAGAAATTTTTATTTCTTTGGCGCGTCGATTTGAACCGTGTTGGGAATAAGCTCAGTCGCGCAGGCCCACCAGCCATTTTGCTGGGCAGCTCCCGCAAGATGGGCTGCTGCAGCGACGGTATCGCAAATGGCAAACGAGCAGGCACCCGAACCGCACACGTCCGCGGCAACGGTTCCCTCCTGTGCGCGCAGCCAGTCGAGAACCGCCTGGATCCGCGGCTCCATCTGCGCGGATATGACGCCCAGATTGTTATGAACGAGCGCATATGCCGCCTCGGCATCACCGGCGCGTAAGACAGAAGCAATCGCACCGGGTTTGTCCGCGGGCACTGGGCTCTCATCAAATCGTCGATACGCTTCAACCGTTGAAACGCTCGTCTCGTGCGGTTTGACCAATACGACAGGTGTCGCCGGAAGCACAGGATACTCAGTGGCCAGCACATCTCCTCCGCCGACGTAGAATGCGGGACTCGTGTGCAAAAAGAACGGCACGTCGGCGCCGATACCGCGAGCGATGTCATCGAGCGCGGGGTCGGCGCGGTCGATACCCCACAGCTCGGCCAAGGCAACGATGACCGCGGCGGCATCCGTCGAGGGGCCTCCCAGGCCGGCGCACAGCGGGATACGCTTTTCGATCGTCACGCACACGTTGGCATCGCGACCGTAATGCTCGGCCATAGCGATTGCCGCCCGATAAGCCGTATTTTTTTGCATGGGAAAATCGGATGCCGGAACCGTCTGGACGGTCAACGCCTGCGCCGGCGTGACCGTCACGGTATCGGCTAGACCGACGGCTGCCATCAGGGAATCGACCCTGTGATAGCCGCGGGCGTCGCGCTCGGTATGAACTCCCAGATAGAGGTTAATCTTTGCCGGCGCGGTAAGGATGAGGGACCGATCGGTCACCGTTAGTGCTCCTCGAGCTGGTTGCCGAGCGGGGTAAAGATATGTTCGCCGCTCTCGGGGTCGAACAGTTCGACCTGGCCGGTAAGGACATCGATGTACTGGTAGGACTGACGCGATTTGCGGCCGCGACGCTCGTCAACCTCAACGATAAAGACGGCGGGGTGGACGCTCTTGATGGTGCCCATGCGCTCGATGACGCGGGTACGGCCCATGTTGGCCTTAACCTTGACGCGATCGCCCACCATATCGGTCAGCTTCTCGTGGATGTCGTCGACGTGATTGACTTCCATCTCTTCCATGAATAGGGCCTCCAGAGGGTGCAATTCAAAAAGGGGATAATACCCCTAAGATAGACAAAACTCTAATACTATAGCACCCTGCTGCAGCCATACGCAAGCAGCTAAAAAAGCCCGGTCTCAAATTGACTACTTACAGACTATCGGTGTCGAGGACGATGGTGAACGGACCGTCGTTGACCAGGTCGACCTTCATATCGGCGCCAAAGATACCGTGCGCCACATGCTCAACGTCCTGAGCGACGAGTGTCAAAAAGTACTCGTAAAGTTCGTTAGCGACATCGGGCGCGCCGGCGTCCGTAAACGACGGACGGCGGCCGTGGCGGCAGTCGGCAAACAGCGTGAACTGCGACACCACGAGCACCTCGCCGTCGACATCCGCCAGCGCCAAGTTGGTCTTGCCGTTCTCGTCCTCGTTGATACGCAGCCCGCGGAGCCTGCCCCACAGCTTGTCGGCTTCGGCGCGTGTGTCGCCGTGGCCCACGCCCAGCAGCACCAAGTAGCCGCGTCCAATACGGCCCACGCACTCGCCGTCGACTGTCACGCCGGCGTTGAGCACGCGCTGCACCACCGCACGCACGGTCTACTCCTCGCCCGTCAGCTTAGCGGACAGATGCTCGAGCGCATGGAAACGATGGCTGATGGCGTTCTTCTCGTCCGTCGTGAGCTCGGCCATGGTCTTGCCCGGCGTATCGACCGGCAGGAACAGCGGGTCGTAGCCAAAGCCGTGATCGCCGCGGCCCTCGTGCGCGATAACGCCCTCGCAGGCGCCCTCGCCATAGGTGACCAGGCCGTCCGTATCGATAAGCGCGACGACGCTCATAAAGCGCGCGGTACGATCCTCGTCTGCCACGCCTTCCAGGTTAACGAGAAGCTTGGCGTTGTTGGCGGCATCGTCGCCATGCACGCCCGCATAGCGCGCGCTATACACGCCCGGCTCGCCGTCCAGCGCGTCGACGACCAAGCCAGAATCGTCGGCGATGGCCATAAGGCCCGTCTCCTCAACGGCAGCCTGCGCCTTGATGATGGCGTTCTCCAAAAACGTCGTGCCGTTTTCCTCGGGGTCCTCAAAATCGCCCAGCTGACCGAGCGCCACAAAGCGCACCTCGGGCATGACCTTGCCCAAAATGGCCTCGATCTCGGTGAGCTTATGGGCGTTGCCGGTTGCCACGACGATGGTCGCCGCCGGGTCGAGAGTGTCGATGTCAATCTTCTCAAGTGCCATAGCTGGTCTCCTTTGTCTCTATAGCAATGCCGAGTTGAGGACGACGAGGACTTCGGCCTCTCTCCCGTCTCAATCAACGGCAGTCTTATACTTCGACGTTTTCCCAGATAAAACCTGCCAAAATAAACCTGTCCCTTTTTGGCAGGTTAGGCGAGGGCTTGGCGCTGAAGCTCGATGAGCTCGGCGATACCCTTGTCACCCAGGTCGAGTAGGGCGTTGAGACGCTTGCGATCGAAGGGCGCCTGCTCGCCGGTACCCTGGAGTTCGATCATCTCACCGGAATCGGTGGCGACGAGGTTCATGTCGACCTCGGCGTGGCTGTCCTCGGAATAATCCAAGTCGAGCAGGGTGTTGCCATCGACGACGCCCATGGAAATGGCGGCAACCTGGCCCGTGAGCGGGATGCGCTCGAGTTTTCCCGCCTCGACCCACATGGCAAGGGCGTCGTGCAGCGCCAACCAGGCACCGGTAATGCTCGCCGTACGCGTGCCGCCATCGGCCTGGATCACATCGCAGTCGACGGTAACGGTGTACTCACCGAGCGCCTTCATGTTGACGACGGTACGCAGGCTGCGGCCGATAAGCCGCTCGATCTCCATGGAGCGGCCCTTGCGGTTGGCATGCTCGCGCTTGCAGCGTTTACCGGTCGAGGCCGGCAGCATCGCATATTCCGCCGTTACCCAGCCGGCCTTGGCGCCCTTGCGCCAACCCGGCACACCCTCCTCGATGGTGGCGGCGCACAGTACGCGCGTGTCGCCGAACTCGGCCAGGCACGAGCCGTGGGCGTGCTTCATGACGCCGCGGGTGAGCTTAACGGGGCGCAGCTCGTTGGCGGCGCGGCCGTTGGCGCGGTTGACCTGCATGTATTCCATGGAACTATCCTTTCGGCAAAAGATGTGGCGAAGACTCCGGCGACATTGCGAGCCTAACCGAGTTCGTCGATATCGACGTGCTCGATGCTTTTGAGCGGCTGGCCAAAGATAAAGCTACCCGCCACCGCAAACTCGGCAATGTTGTCAGACGTGGTGGCAAAGCGATGCTGTGGCTCGGCGGTATCGCCCGCCAGCTGCTCACGGCGCGTGAGGATATCGGTCAGCTCGCGGGTGGTCTCCTCGGCGGAGCTCACCACGCGCACCCCGGGTCCCAGCGCATGGCGGATGGGACCCACCAGCAGCGGGAAGTGCGTACAGCCGAGCACCACGGTATCGATGCCGCGATCGTGCAGCGGCTCGACTGTGGCGCCGACCAGCGCGCGAACGGCTGGCGTATCAAAAATATCCTCGTTCTCGAGCCACTGCTCCTGCAGGTGCGCGCCCGAGGCGAGCTCGTGCTCGACGACCTCGACAAAGCTCGAGGCCGGACAGCCATACACATCGACACCAGCATCCAAATCCTGGATGGCGCGCGTGTAGGCGCCCGAGCGAATGGTGAGGTTGGTGGCGAGCACGCCCACGCGGCGCGTACGCGTGCTGTTGATGGCGGCGCGTGCGCCCGGGGCGATCACGCCGATCACGGGAACGTCGAGCACTTGCTGAGCCAGACGCAAGGCCGCGGCGGTCGCCGTGTTGCAGGCGATGACCATGATCTTAACGTCGTGCCTCGATAGCCAGCGGCCCGCCTGCAGCGCAAACGAGCGAACCTCGTCCTCGGTGCGGGTGCCATAAGGGCAGCGCTTAGTGTCACCGAAATAGTAGACGGACTCGTGCGGAAGCGCCGTTGCAATCGCGCGCGCGACCGTTAAGCCGCCCAGGCCCGAGTCGAACACGCCGATCGGACGCGTGTCCCCGGCCAGATTATCGATATCGGACATTACCTCACCAGATTCTCTCTCGAAAAATGCGACCACTCGTGATGCGTCGCGCTACGAACGAGCCGCGACGAGCAGCTCGGCCGTTGCCACCCAACCGTCGACAATCTTGCCGCGCGTAATATAGGCATTGTCGCAGGCATCCAAGAACTCCGGGGCACCGGCGCTCGTCAGACCGTTCTCGACCAGGCAGAACATGCCAACATGGTCGGCCATGTAGAAGTCGGACTCGGAGTCGCCGAGCGCAAGCGTCTCCTCGCGCTCGATCCCCAGGTGCTCGCAGAAGCGCGCAATGGCAACGCCTTTGTTGAGACCCGCCGGATTGATGTTGAAGGCGCGGCCGTCCTCGACGCGATTAAGCTCGAGCGTCGTCGGCTTGGACAGGTGAGTCAGATGGCCGTTGCAAGCCCAGACCAGACCGCAGCCGGCCTCGTCCAGGATGGCCTGGACCTCATCGTCGGGCACATCGCCGCGCATGCCGACGGTGACCTCACGGTACTTGTAGCCGGTCGACATGTCGTTGTGGTATTCGATCTTGTGCGGCCAGCGGGCAAGGATCTTCTCGCACACGCCGGTCTGCTCGATCACCTGGTGCGGCGTGAGACCGCAGGCGGGGTCGTAGGGCATGTCGCCCGTCAGGTACTCCCAGTCGTTGGCCTTGAGGTCGTACATGACCAGGCCGCCCATCTCGCCGATGTAGGAGTTGAGGCCGAGCACGCGGGCGTCCTCATGGATCATGGTGCGATTGCGACCCGAGGTGGGGACCACCTGGATGCCGGCACGAGCGAGCGCGACAACCGCCTCGACGAGCTTGGTCGAGGGATTGCCGTCGTTATCGCGCAGTACACACGAGCCGGGGGCGAGCATCGTGGCGTCCAGATCGGTAAAGACATACTTGACCTTGGCAAGACGCTCGCGCACCTCGCCCGAAAGCTCGGCAACGGTCGGCAGGATGTTGTGGGACATGGTCACTCCGTTTACATAGAAGGGGCTGGTCTAGGCGTCGTACGCCGCAAGGGTGCGCTTGAGAATCGAACCGTCGCGCTCACAAGGCTCGGGTCCGTTCTTGCGCAGCATACACTCTTCCTCGCCCTTACCGGTCACGATGACCACGGCAGGACGGACAGTTTCGCGCACGGCAGTCTCGATAGCGGCAACGCGATCAGTCACGATTTGCCAGTTATCATTTCCCTGCGCTTGAACGTTGCGCGCGATCTCGGCGCAGATGTCCTCGACATCCTCGGGGCCGGGGTCATCCTCGGTAATCACGATTCGGTCGGCATACTTGCCAGCGGCGATACCCATTGTGGTGCGCCGATCGACACCCTTACCGCCCGTAGCGCCAAATACAACCGCCAGCTCGCGCTCGGGATAGTTCTCGCGCAAGTCACGCAGGAGCGTCTCGAGGCTCATGCCGTTATGTGCAAAATCGACGATTCCCAGGATTTTGCCCGATACGGACGGATAGAGCTCCATGCGGCCGGGAACGAAGACGCCCTCAAAGCCATGGACGATACCCTCTTCGGAAATGCCCAGGGCCTCGGCGCAGGCAATAGCGGCAAGCGCGTTGGACACATTGAACTTAACCGGCGTGGGAATCACAATGTCGCGCGTAAAGCGGGGCGTGCGCACCGTTGCCACCACGCCGCAGTCGCCATTACGAATCGCCAGCGCGAGCACGTCGGCACGCTCGTCGGTCAGGGAGAACGTCACCGTACGTTCGCAACGAGATGCCGCCTCGAGCACGCGATCGACCTTATCCATATCGAGATTGACCACGGCAAAACGGCTCTGCGAGAAGATTTTGAGCTTGCTGGCAAAGTAATCCTCGAGCGTCGGATGCTCAATCGGCGAAATGTGATCCTCGCCGATATTGGTAAAGGCTCCGACTTCAAAGGCGATCTTGCCCGTGCGCTCGTATTTGAGGCCCTGGCTCGATGCCTCCATAACCAGCCACGGGGCACCCGCCTCCGCGGCATGCGCGATGCGAGACTGCAGCAGGAAGGATTCGGGGGTCGTCAGTTTGGAAGGGCCTGCCTCGATGCCGTCGTCGAACTCAATGCCCGTATTAAGAGCGGGTCGATGACAGCCCGTAAGCTTGGCCTCGTTGGCGAGAATGCCGCGCAGATAAAAGCTGCAGGTCGACTTGCCCTTGGTGCCTGTAAAGGCGCAGACCTTCACCTTACCCGACGGGTGCCCATAAAAGACATCTGCCACCACGGCGAGCGTGCGACGAATATCACTCACAATCACCGCGGGAAGATCAACATCGTAATCGACCTCGGAAACGTAGGCCACGGCGCCATCAGCGATTGCCGAAAGCAGGTACTCGCACTTAAACGCACGGCCCTTGCAGACGAACAACGTGCCCGGACGCACCTGGCGCGAGTCATCAGTTGCAAACTCAATGCGCTGGTCGTACGAAGCGCTCGGTCTGGAAACAACAAGGTCATCTTCCTCGAGCAACTCTATATAGCGCATCAGAGTTAGCTTCTCTTGTGTCGGACTCGACATACAAAGACCTCTCTCGCTAAATTCAGCCTTAAAGGGCAAAAGACGTCCCGCGGCAGAAACGATGAAACATTCTGTATTATCAACCATCCTAATATGCCACCTGGCCTTGCGCGCACTGCAGCCTTCTAAAAAATTGCATGGACTGTGCTGTGGGTCAATAAATGGCAACAGTGTCCACCCCGCGTAAAAACAGGGAAATCTGGATGCTGTTCTTTAACATAGCGTTCGCAACCACGTCCCGCCGCTTCGCCTGAAGATCGGGACGTGGTTTTTTCGGTTCGCTCGGCGCTTATGCCCTATCACGAAACAAAAGATTGGCATGATAGTAAAGATTATTTGACATCAGCTGCCGCAATCCTTGCGGCAGTACACCTGAGCCGTCAGCAGAAAGGATCTTGCATGTGCGGTTTTGTCGGTTTTACCGGTACAGATGAACAGAGTGAGCTGGTTCTCACGGCCATGATGAATCGCATCATCCACCGTGGTCCCGATATGGGCGGCCAGCATATCGTCGACAACGTTGCCCTTGGCTTCCGTCGTCTTTCGATTCTTGATCTTTCCGAAGCTGGAGCTCAGCCCATGTCGAGCGACGACGGCAAGGTCACGATTGTCTTCAACGGAGAGATCTACAACTTCCAGGAGCTTCGCGCCGAGCTGGAGGCAGCCGGCTACGCCTTCCACTGCAACGCCGATACCGAGGTCCTGGTACACGGCTACGAGGAGTGGGGCGAGGACCTGGTCAACCGCCTGCGCGGCATGTACGCGTTCGTGATTCACGACCAGAACAAGAACAAACTCTTTGGCGCTCGTGACATCTTTGGTATCAAGCCGTTCTATTACTACCAGGCATCCGATGGCTCGCTGCTGTTTGGCTCCGAAATCAAGAGCTTCCTGGACCATCCCAAGTTTGAGAAGGCCGTCAACCACGACGCGCTGCGCCCCTACCTGACGCTGCAATTCCCCGCCACGGAGGAGACCTTCTTTAAGGGCGTGTTCAAGCTTGCCCCGGCGCATTGCTTTACGTATGACCTGACGACCAACACCATGAACATCAAGCGTTACTGGAGCTGTGACTTCACCGACGACAACTCCAAGACCTTCGAGGAGTACGTTGACGAGTGCGACAAGGTCGTGCACGAAAGCGTCGCTGCGCACCGAATCGCCGATGTTAAGGTGGGCTCGTTCCTTTCTGGCGGCGTTGACTCCAGCTACATTGCCGCCTGTCTCATGCCCGACACCACGTATTCTGTCGGCTTTGATTACAAGAACTTCAACGAGACCAACTACGCTGCCGAGCTTTCCGACAAGCTGGGCATCAAGAACGTGCGCAAGATGATTACCGCCGACGAGTTCTTCGATGCACTGCCCGATATCCAGTATCACATGGACGAGCCGCAATCGAACCTGTCCAGCGTGCCGCTGTACTATCTGGCGCAGATGGCTTCCGAGGAGGTCACCGTCGTTCTTTCGGGCGAGGGTGCCGACGAGCTGTTTGCCGGCTATGAGTGGTACGAGGACACCCCCGAGATGCGCTCCTTTAAGAAGCACGTTCCGCTCGGCGTACGTCGCGCCCTGGGCTCACTCGTTCAGCATCTCCCCTACTTTAAGGGTCACAACTTCCTGACGAAATGCGCCGAGGTTCCCGAGCGCTGGTATGTGGGTCAGGCAAAGGTGTTCGATCCCTCCGAAGTCGACGAGGTGCTCAAGCCCGCTTATGACACCGGCAAGAACGCCGCCGAGATGTGCGCCGAGTACTACAAGCAGGTTCCCAACTGCTGCGAGCTTTCCAAGAAACAGTATCTGGATATGAACATGTGGCTACCGGGCGACATTCTGCTCAAGGCCGACAAGATGTGCATGGCGCATTCTCTGGAGCTTCGCGTCCCGTTTCTGGACAAGAAGGTCATGGAGTTTGCCGAGCACATTCCCGCCAACTACCGTGTTAACGAAGAAGGCTGCAAGCTCGTTCTGCGTCACGCTGCCAACCGCACGCTGCCCGACGAGTGGGCAACGCGCAAGAAGGTGGGCTTCCCCGTACCGGTCAAGTTCTGGCTGCGCGAGCAAAAGTACTACGACTACGTAAAGGAATACTTCACCGCACCGTGGGCTGCTGATTTCTTTGACACCGATGCGCTCATGAAACTGCTCGACGATCACTTTGAGGGTCGCGCGCTCAACCAGCGCAAGATCTATACCACGCTGACGTTCCTCATCTGGTACAAGCGTTTCTTTATCGACGAGAACAAGGGCACCGAAGTCGCCGCTTAGATTTCGTTATGAATTAGCGGTGAACAGCACGGGGTTTCCGCTATACTCAGTCCCTGCGGGCGATTGGCGCAACGGTTAGCGCAGGTGCTTTACACGCACAAGGCTGGGGGTTCGAATCCCTCATCGCCCACCATTGAATTGTTAGGCCTCCAGCGATGGAGGCCTTTCTTTTTTGGGCCCGGTGCATGGGATTCGAACCCGCAAGGGTGCGGAGCTGAGGAAACGCGAAGCGTTTTCCAGCGCAGCACGCGAGGAGCGAAGCGACGAAGCGGGGCGCGGACGGCGCCAGCCGCACGCGGACATCCCTCATCGCCCACCACTGAATTGTTAGGCCTCCAGCGATGGAGGCCTTTCTTTTTTGGGCCCGGTGCATGGGATTCGAACCCGCAAGGGTGCGGAGCTGAGGAAACGCGAAGCGTTTTCCAGCGCAGCACGCGAGGAGCGAAGCGACGAAGCGGGGCTCGGGCGGCGAAATGGACCCTTGGCGAATACCCGTGTGCAAAAAATGCCAAATATGAGTACTGCTACCTTTTTAGTAGCAGCGTTTTCGAAGTCATAAAAGGCAAATCCGGCATTAGAACGACGATCGATAGTCCAGTTAAGCCAATTTGCCAACTACAAAACTGGACATATGTGGCCCAACTCATCTAAAAGTGCCTAATTTATATGTTACGAAGTTAGTGCCCGTACTCATATTTGCCACTTTTTGCACACGGCCTATCCCAGCCATGGTAAATCGATAGCAAAACGGGCTCCAGTTCGCCCAATCGTGCGCCAAACGGCACGTGACAGCCTGAAACCCGCTCCAAATTGCTATGTCTGATGGCGCTAAGCCAAAACGTCCGACAGAATCTCGATCAGGCTGTCCACGTCGGCTTCCTCGCAGACAAGCGGCGGCAGGAAACGCAGCGTGTGGGCACCAGTAGCGTTAATCACGGCGCCGGCGGCCAGCGCGCGGGCAACAATATCATGCGCATCGCCCGCAGCGTCATCCAGATCGCAGCCGAGCATCAGGCCACGGCCACGCACCTCTACCACATGCGGAAGCTTAGCCAGCGCCTGCTCCATATAAGCACCCACCTTGGCAGCATGCTCGGCATAATCGCCGCGCACGAGCGCGGAGAGCGTCGCGGCGCACGCCGCGACGGCCAAGCAGCTACCGCCAAAGGTCGAACCGTGATCGCCGGGCTTAAACACGTCGGCGATCTCCTTCTTTGCCACCACGGCGCCCATGGGAACGCCGTCGGCGATGCCCTTGGCAAGGCTCATAATGTCGGGCTCCACGCCATAGGTCTGGAATGCAAACGGCTTGCCGGAGCGGAAGATGCCACACTGGACCTCGTCGGCGATAAACACGGCGCCCACCTCGTGCGCCAAGTCGCGCGCCGCCGCCATAAACTCCTCGGTCATGGGGTGTACACCGCTCTCGCCCTGGATCGGCTCGAGCATGACGGCGCAGACTTCGCTTCCCAGCTGCTTAAAGATCGAACGCAGTTCGTCGACATCGTTGGGCGTGCAGGCCACAAAGCCACCCGGCAGCGGGCGGAAGCTATCCTGCAGCCAATCCTGCATGGTGGCGGCAATGGTCTCGAGCGTACGACCGTGAAAACCGCCGCGCATGCATACGATGGTGTTGCCGCCGTTACCAGCACGCTTGGCGTACAGACGCGCGAGCTTCATCGAGCCCTCGTTGGCTTCGGCACCAGAATTGGCAAAGAACGTCTCCCACACCTGCTCGTCCGCAGCCGGGGCACCGAGCGCAGCGGCCGTGGTCTCATCGCCGGCGGCAATGGCATCGGCCAGCACGCACGCACCATCTACGTCGTCGTTGGCAAGCTTGGACAGCAGCGCCGCGACCTGTCCACGCTGCTCGATGTAGAAGTAATTGGAGACATGCATGAGCTTTTTGGTCTGCGCCTCGAGCGCCGAGAGCACTGCAGGGCTGCCGTGGCCAAGGCTGCACACACCGATACCGGCAAGAAAATCAAGATACTCACGGCCGTCATCGCCGGTGAGCTTCATGCCGTGGCCTTCGACAAACTCTACCGGAGAGCGACCAAAGGTATGCATAACGTAATGGGATTCGAGCGATTGTTGAGTTGCAAGTGACATGAGATGCCTTTCGTTGGGCGCCGTACGGCGCAGGGCTATGGGTGCAGGGACGCGACGACCGCGGGTCAGCTAGACCGTCTGGAGCTTCTCGACCTCGTCGAGGTTCTCGGCCAGGCGCGCCGCAAACGTCGAAAGCGGGTGCGGATGCGTATCGAACTCGTAGGCCGTCTCGGTGGAGTGGATCACGGTACCGACGCCAGCATCGGTCAGCAGCTCCAGCAGCAGCGAGTGCGGCGTCGTGCCGTTGATGATGTGGGCCCGGAAAACGCCAGCGGTAAGCGCATCGACGACGGCGCGCAGCTTGGGGATCATGCCCTTGTCGACCTCGCCGCCATAGAGCATCTCATTGACCTCATCGAGCGTCAGGTTGGAGATAAGCGAATCCTTGTCGCTAAAATCCTTGTACAGGCCGTCGACATCGGTCAAAAAAATCGCCTTATGCGCGTGAAGCGCCGCCGCAACGGCACCGGCAGCGGTGTCGGCATTGATGTTGAAGAATCCGCCGTCCTCCCCCGCCGCGACGGTAGCGATAACGGGAATGTACTCGCTATCGAGCAAGCGCTCGATATAGTCGGTGTTGACGTGCGTCACTTTGCCCACGCGACCGAGCTCGGGGTCGAGCGGCTCGGCGATGAGTGTGCCGGCATCGCTGCCCGACACGCCTACGGCCAGGTTGCCGTGGTGGTTGATGGCGGCGACCAGCTCCTGGTTAACCTTGCCGCCCAGCACCTCGCGCACGATATCCATAGTCGCCGGCGTGGTCACGCGCTGGCCGTTCTTAAACTCGACGGGAATATCGTAATGGCTCAGCGCCTCGTTGATGGCCTTGCCGCCGCCATGCACGATGACGGGGCGCATACCGATGATCTTGAGCAAAACGATGTCGCTCATCACGTCGCGGCGCAGCTGCTCATCGACCATGGCGGCTCCGCCATACTTGATAACGACCGTCTTGCCGGTCAGGTTTTTAATCCACGGCAGCGCTTCGAACAGCAGCTGCGCGGTTGCTTCGTTGGATTCGCTCGAACGACAATCGCGTGCGAATTTCATAATCTGCCTCGTCTTTCGTATCGCTATCGTGCCGTGCTCCGCCGT
Source organism: uncultured Collinsella sp. (assembly GCA_902475615.1). Lineage (GTDB taxonomy): Bacteria > Actinomycetota > Coriobacteriia > Coriobacteriales > Coriobacteriaceae > Collinsella. Next base: position 604,197 of record CABSAD010000001.1, read on the forward strand.
CCGCAATCGCGGCAAGATGCGCAGCGTGTCTGGAATCTAGGAACGGTAGTCACCGTTGATGGAGATGTACTCGTGCGTGAGGTCGCAGGTCCACACGGTCGTTGCCGCATCGCCTGCGCCCAGGTCGGCCGAGATCACGATCTCGGGCGCCTCAAAACGTCGCAGAGCCTCGTCCTCGTCAAAGGGAACGGTCAGACCATCGCGACAGACGGGCATGCCCATCATGTCGATGGAAACGTCTTCCTGATTAAACTTCACGCCGCACTTGCCAAGCGCCATGGCGACGCGGCCCCAGTTGCAGTCGTGGCCGGCGATGCAGGTCTTGACGAGCGGCGAATTGGCGACGGCGCGGGCGGCGATATCGGCTTCCTCGTCGTTGGCGGCGCCGGCGACGTTAACCGTCACGAGCTTTGACGCACCCTCGCCATCGGCCGCAATGTTGCGCGCCAGGCTCTCGCACACCTCGTGCACGGCAAAGGCCAACTCGTCAAAGGCATCAGTACCCTCGACGATGGCCTCGGCATCTGCGACTGCAGCGCCAGAAGCAAGCATGATGCAGGTGTCGTTGGTCGAGGTATCAGAATCGACCGTCACTTTATTGAAGGTCTGTTTAACGGTCGAGAGCAACAGGGCGTGGAGCGCCGCCGGCTCGACGGGGGCATCGGTAGTAATGACCGCGATCATGGTGGCCATATTAGGCATGATCATGCCCGAGCCCTTGCACATACCGCCCACCGTATAGGCATTGCCTGCGTGCCCCGCAGCCTCACTGCGATAGCGAACGGCATACTCCTTGGAATGTGTATCAGTCGTCATGATAGCGCGGGCGGCATCGGCGCCACCATGAGCGGAGAGCGCCTCGAAGGCGGACGGAACGGCCGTCTCAAACGTGTCGATCGGCAGAATCTGTCCGATCACGCCTGTGGATGCAACTAAGATCTGCTGGGGTTCACAGCCGATGACCTGCGACGCGATGTTGCATGTCTCGCGCGCACAGGCTAGGCCGGTCTCGCCCGTGGCGGCGTTCGCGTTGCCGGAGTTGATTGAAACACCGGCGATGATGCCATAGCCCTTGTCCGCACCGCCCAGGTTGGCACGGCTCACCTGCACGGGCGCCGCGCAAAAGCGGTTGGTCGTAAACACGCCGGCACCTGGACAGGGCTTATCGGGCACGACGAGTGCATAGTCCAAGCGCTCGGGATTCTTCCGGAATCCCGCATGGATACCTGCAGCCTTAAAGCCGGCCGCTGCCGTAACGCCGCCCTCGACGGCGCGAATCTTGATATCAATCAGGTCGGTATTCATCGTCCCTACGACTCCTTATATCAAATAAAAAAGCGGGCATCGGCTGGCACGCCATACCGGTCGCAATTAGTAGACCAGCTTAAAAGTGGCGCCCAACTCGATACCCGACTACCAAATCGTTAACAATCGAATGTGCTACACCGGGCACGCCACTGTGGGCAAGCCTCGTCGCTCGTCAAAGCCAAAAACGATGTTGGCGCACTGGACCGCCTGGCCCGCAGCACCCTTGCACAAATTGTCGATAGCGCCCGTCGTCACCAGCACGCCCGCACGCTTGTTGAGCGCAAGGCCGATCTGGGCGGCGTTGGTGCCGACGACCGAAGCCGTCTTGGGCTGCTGGCCGGCATCGAGCACGCGCACAAAGCTGCGTCCGGCGTAAAACTTCTTGTAATGGTCGACGACGTCCTCAAGGGCCAACGCGTCGAGAGCCTGCGGCGCGAGCGGCATCGTCACCGTGGAAAGCAGGCCGCGCTTGAGCGGTGCCAAGTGCGGAGTAAAGACGACGCGATCGGTCAGGTCCAGGATCTGCTCAATCTCGGGCGTATGGCGATGTTTGCCTACGCCATAGGCCTCCAGGTTCTCGTCCGCGCTACAAAAATGGGTGCGAGCGTTGCAGGACTTACCGGCGCCCGTCACGCCACTAATGGCATCGACGATTACGGGGCCGTTCTCTGCCACCCAGCCCGCACGCACGGCAGGAGCGGCAGCAAGGCTCGTTGCGGTGGGATAGCAACCGGCGCAGGCGACCAGCACGGGTTTGCCGTCGGCATGGTCGGATGCGGCGGTCTCCAAGTCCCGGCAGAATAGCTCGGGCAGGCCAAAGGCACGGGTCTTGAGCAGCTCGGGGCTCGTATGCTCGGCGGCATACCACGTCTCAAAGACGGACGCGTCGTTCAGGCGGTAGTCGGCCGAAAGATCAAAGCAGGAGACGCCCGATGCAAGCAGCGCGGGCACCTGTGCCATGGCAGCCGTGTGCGGCACGGCAAGAAAAACCGCATCGCAGCTCTTGAGCTCGGGGGCGTCATGCGTGGTGAAAACCAGATCGCTCACGCCAGCAGAGCTCGGATACACCGCGGACAGCGGCTGGCCGGCATCGGCGTTGGACGTAATGGCAACAAGTTCAAACTCGGGATGGCCGAGTACGAGGCGAATGAGCTCGGCTCCGGCATATCCAGCCGCGCCGACGATTCCAACCTTCAAAGACATATCAGACTCCTTGTCTGCGATTTATGCACCGATGCGCATTTCGCAGCGGTTGTTATGAAGTGGGTTGAAACTTTAGCACCAAAAGATGCATTTATACGTAAATAGCTTGCATGTTCATGCATTGAAACATTCCCGACACATTCACTTGAAGGAATTGACAAATAGAGCGGGCCCCGTATTGACCGGCACTCCTTACGGCGCCGGGCAACACGGGACCCGCCCATGCGAAAACTAAGTTGTTAGGATGAGCCAGCTGGCTAGAGCTCGACCGGCACCCATTCGTCGTGATTGCAGATAAAAGCCTCGGGATCCTCAACGCTAAAGAAGACGAGCGCGGGGTCGTTAGGCCCCTCATAGTGCTCGCTCAAGCGCTCAAGATGTTTCCATCCGGCCTCGCGCATTTCGCTCGAAGCCCGGTCTTCCAGCCCTGCACGCCCGCGCAGGATCAACCAACCATGGCCCGGCCACCAACTCGTGGCCTCAAAGCGCTGGTTTTGCAGCAGCTCCTGCCACACATCTTTGGTGCGCGCTGTCACAAACCACAGCTTGCCGTCCTGAATCTGCGCAAACGAGAACGGACGCACATGCGGCTGCCCGCCCACGCTCGTCGCCAGATACCACGCCGGCACCGACGTCAGATACTCCAACACCGTATTCAATCCGTCCATGTGTCCTCCTGACGCCTGACCAGTCTTTTTGGAATGGGTAGCCAATTTGGGAAATTAGAGCTCGAGGCGCTCTTCGCTGCCGTCGATATCGCAGAACCGTGCGGCGATGTTGCGGACCGAGAAGAATGCAAGGCGGCCGTCGTTGGCACTATCGTGTTGCTCGCCAATGCCCACCATGTGCTTAAAGCCCGCTTGGCGCACCTTGTCGCTCACGAATGCATCGTCCTCGAGCGCGGCCTCACCGGTTAACACGATCCAGCACTCCCCCGGCTTCCAGCCCGATACCTCAAACTTGGGATTCGCGCTCAACTCCGCCCATACGTCCTTGTCGCGCGACGTGCAAAACCACAGCTTGCCGTCATCGACCATGGCAAACGAAAACGGCCTCACGCGGGGCTGATGCCCGTCGCTCGCATCGGTCGTGGCAAGATACCACGCCGGAATGCGCCTGAGATACGAGCAGGCGCGCTCGAGCTGAGCCGTGCGATCGATGTCGGTCATGGAGACCCCTTTCTTGTGCTCGAATCGAGCTTAGAAGAGTTGAAGATTGATAACGACAACGCATGTCACCAGCAGCGCCATCGCCAGCGCTGCCAGTACATCCCCCCGGCCAAACGCAAGCGCATGCAGACGCGTGCGTCCCTGCTCGCCGTGATAACAACGCGCATCCATGGCGGCCGAAAGCGTCTCGGCATGACGGAACACACCGGTGAACAGCGGAATCGCCACACTGCCGAGCATGCGCACACCGCCGAGCGGACCGCCCGTCACGCGCGCGCCGCGGCTTGCCTGTGCATCGGCCGTCTGTTTCATCTCGGTGGCAAATTGCGGCATAAACCGCAGCGCGATACCCATAATCATGCCGAGCTCGTGCGCCGGAAGCCCCACGCGCGCAAATGGTGCGAGTAGACGTTCAAAGCCCGCGGTGAGGTCGAGCGTCGGCGTGGTGAGTGTAATGGCGCTCATGCCGGCCATCATCAACGTCAGGCGGCACGCCACAAACGCCGCAGAACGCAGCGAGCCCTCGCTCACCTGCAAAAAGCCAAGCTGCCACAGGATGCGGCCACTCTGGTCGGAAAACAGGTTGAGCACCGCGACCACCACGACAATCGCCAGCAATGGTGCCATCGATGATAGGACCCGGCGCAACGGCACCCGGGCTGCGAGATAGACCAGCACGACAAACATTGCGACCGGAACCAGCCCGCCGAAGCTGCCAACGGTGAGCACGGTGATCAGAAATGCGAAACCTAGAAGCAACTTAGTGCGCGGATCCAGGCGATGCACCGCGCTATCCCCGGGATAGTAGCTGCCAAATGAGAACGCCTCCATCAGCAGCCCTCCTCTCGCGTGGGCGCCTTGGAACCAGCCTGACGCGGCACCCTCAAAAGCCCGTCCGCGCAGCCCAGCAGCAAGCCAGCCAGCTCGTCGGCCAGCGCCTCAACCGTATAAAGCCTGTCGCGGCGGAGCGGCACACCGGCTTTCGCGAGCGCCAGCGCCATGCGCTGGGCGGCGGGAACGCCCAGGCCGATCGACTTGAGCTCGTCCGCGTGCGCAAAAACCTGCGCGGGCGTTCCCTCGGCAAACACGGCGCCCTCGTTCATCACAACGATGCGGTCACAACAATTTGCCAGGTCATCCATACTGTGCGAAACCATGACAACAGTCAGGCCCTCGCGATGGAGTCGATCGATGAGCCCCAGGAAATCCCCGCGCGCAGCCGGATCGAGCCCCGCCATGGGCTCGTCGAGCACCAGCACCTCGGGCTCCATGGCGAGCACGCCGGCAAACGCCACGCGGCGCTGCTGGCCGCCCGAAAGCTCAAAGGGGCTCTTGTCGCCCATCGCAGCAAGGTCGAGGCCCACGCGCGCAAGCGATGATGCGACACGGCGTGCAACCTCGTCTTCTGGCAGGCCAAGGTTGCGCGGGCCAAACGCCACGTCCCGCGCCACGGTCTCGGCAAATAGCTGGCGCTCGGGATACTGAAACACCACGCCGACCTTGGCCTTAACCGCGGCGGCGTCTTTCTTGCTTGATAGGTCGAGCCCCAGCGCGCAAACGCTTCCCTCCTGCGGACGAATCAACCCGTTGAGATGCTGAACCAGCGTCGATTTACCCGAGCCGGTATGACCCGCCAATCCCAGAAACTCGCCGCGGCGCACCGTCAGCGAAACATCACGTAGCGCCCAGGGGCTGTTTGGATCGTTGCCCCAAAGAGCCTGTTTGCTCGATGCGTCCGCAGTGGTCGAGCGCTTGCGCCATCGACGGCGCTCGCGGGCGCTCAGCGAGTAACTATGCGAGAGGTGCGAAATCTCGATAACGAGCTCCGACGCGGCTATCCCGTCGGCCGCAGAGGATCCATTGTCAAGCACATGGGAATCGGATGCGGAAGGCTGCCCTGCTATGTTCGTCCCGCTCCGCTCGGCATAAGCCTGTGCAATCTCGGCGACCATATCTGCCTCGCGCACCTGCGCGCAAACGGAAACGCCCTTCTCACGAAGTGCCCTACCTAGGCAGCACGACGCCGGCATATCCAGGTTGAGCTGCGCAAGTTCGTCCGCCCGCGTCAAGATTTCCTCGGGCGTACCGAGCATGGCAACGCGGCCCGCTTGGAAGACAGCAACGCGATCGGCCTCGGCGGCCTCTTCCATAAAGTGCGTAATCATCACGATGGTCATGCCGCGATCGTGCAACGCGCGGCAAGCCTTCATGAGGCCCTTGCGTCCACGCGGATCGAGCATCGAGGAAGCCTCATCCAAAATGAGCACGCGCGGCTCCATGGCGAGCACGCCGGCAAGCGCCACGCGCTGCTTTTGGCCGCCCGAAAGCGCATGGGTCTCGTGACGCTCAAAGCCCACCAGGCCCACACCCTTCAGCGCCTCGCGTACGCGCTGCGCAATTTGTGCCGACGGCACGCCAAGGTTTTCGGGACCAAACGCAACGTCATCTTCGACAAGCGTTGCCACCAGCTGGTCATCGGGATTTTGGAATACCATGCCCGCAGTCGAGCGGATGTCGTAGACCAGCTCGGGGTCGGACGCATCCATGCCGTTGACGCATACCGTACCCGCATCGGGCCGCAACAGTGCATTCAGATGCTTGGCAAACGTCGACTTGCCCGACCCATTGCCACCGAGGATGCAGAAAAACTCGCCATCCTCGATGTTCAGATCGACGCCGTCGAGTGCCGGTGCGGCACCGTCATAGCTAAAGGAAACGCCCCGACACTCAATCATGCGCGACCTTTGACCTGGTCCTTTTTAGGCGTGATGAGGTTGGAGACCGCCTTGTACACCGCAAGCGTCAACACCGAGTTGAGCACGGTCTTGATGAGGTTGAACGGCAGCACCGCAGGAATCATGAGCGGGGCGATCACATCGACCGAGCCATACCAGAACCATACGCCAATGGTAAGATTTGCGACCATAGACAACGCCGTAGCGGCAATAACGCCGAGCACCAGGCCAATCACGGCACCCTTATAGGTATGCATCTTCTGGTAGACGATAGCCGCGGGCAGAATGTAGCCCAGCGTGGCAACCAGATTCATAAGCGCGCCGACCCAGTCACCCGTAGTGAGCGCATGGATAACGATCGCCATGGCTGCAACAGCGGTACCAGCACCGGGGCCATACGCAAATCCGCACACCATCGCCGGCACCAGCGACGGGTCATACGTCAAAAATGGCGCCGAAGGAAGAATGGGCAGCTGCACGTACATAAACAGGGCGCCCAAGGCGCACATCAACGCCATGGTAACGAGCTGTTTGGTGCTCCACCTATTCGTGTTCTCAAAATGGATATGCTGCGACTGTTCAGACATAAGATCACCTGCCTCTTTCATCCGGACTCTAACCGTTGGTACTGGGATCTCACCAGTTCAGCCGGCATGCGAACCAACGCATGCACGGGTCGCGGACTCATCGGCTCGGTCGCAGACGCCTCGTCTGCGCCACGGCACCCCTTTGGCACCGCCCGATTTACCGCCAGTGGGGAATTTCACCCCGCCCTGAAACAGCAATTGCAAGTGTAGCACGGGCAGGTTTTCGCGCAAGTATGCCGAGGGTAATTTATGGTGGGGATCGGTTGCCGCAACAACCACGTTCCCCACCCATCCCAAAGTAGCGCGCCTTTCGCGGCAAAGCCGCGAAACAGCGACCGGGACATGTATCCCCATCAGCCACGATCTCCGTCCACGCCGACCTCAAGGCCGTAAACACAGGGGATCCGGGGGCGTGACGGGGCTTCTCTCCGGAACATTCCGCAGGACGCAAAGAGGCTCCGCAGCGCGAAGCGCGATGCGGAGCCTCTTTGCATGTCCGAGGACGTTCCGGAGAGAAGCCCCGTCACGCCCCCGGATTCCCGGTGGGAGTTCTAGACCTTGTCGGCCTTAGTACATACCGCCGCCCTGCTGACCAGCGGTGGCAGCAGCGATAGCGTCCTCAAGCTGAGTATTCTTGGGCACATCGGAGACGGTAGCCTCGGTGATGAGGATCAGGCTGGCGACGGAAGCAGCGTTCTGCAGGGTGACGCGGCTGACCTTGACGGGGTCGAGGACGCCCATCTCGATCATGTCGCCCCACTCGCCGTTGGCAGAGTTGAGACCCTGGCCGGCGGGCAGCTCGGCAACCTTGTCGACCACGACAGCGCCCTCAAAGCCAGCGTTCTTGGCGATGGTAGCGACCGGAGCGGTCAGAGCCTTCTTGACGATGTCGACGCCGATCTTCTCCTCGGGGTCGTCGATCTCGACAGCATCGAGCGCAGGAACAGCGTCCATGAAGGCGACGCCGCCACCGGCGACAATGCCCTCCTCGACAGCAGCTCGGGTTGCCTGCAGGGCATCCTCGACGCGATGCTTGATCTCCTTGAGCTCGGACTCGGTAGCAGCGCCAACCTTGATGACGGCAACGCCACCGGAGAGCTTGGCCAGGCGCTCCTGGAGCTTCTCGCGGTCGAAGTCAGAGGTGGTGTTCTCCATCTCGCCCTTGATCTGAGCGATGCGGGCGTCGATGGCCTCCTTGGAACCAGCGCCGCCAACGACGACGGTGTTGTCCTTGGAGATGGTGACGGACTTAGCGGTACCGAGCATATCGGCGGTGATGTCAGCGACCTTCACGCCCAGCTCGTCCAGAGCGGCCTGGCCACCGGTAAGGACGGCGATGTCCTCGAGGATGCGCTTGCGGCGATCGCCGTAGCCCGGAGCCTTGACGGCGCAGACGTTGAGAGCGCCACGGATCTTGTTGAGGACCAGGGTGGGCAGGGCCTCGCCGTCGATGTCCTCAGCGATGATGAGCAGGCCACGGCCGGCGCGCTGGACAGCCTCGAGAACAGGCATGATGTCCTGAACGCTGGAGATCTTCTGGTCGGTGATGAGGATGTACGGATCCTTCATCACGGCCTCCATGCGGTCGTTATCCGTGACGAAGTAAGCGGAGACATAGCCCTTGTCGAACTGCATGCCCTCGACGGTGTCGATGGTGATGTCGAACGTCTGGGAATCCTCGACGGTGATGACGCCGTCCTTGCCCACGACCTCCATGGCCTCGGCGATCTTCTCGCCGACCTCGGGGTCACCGGCGGAGATGGTACCGACGGAAGCAATCTGCTCCTTGGTCTCGACCGGCTTGGCCTGCTTCTTCATCTCGGCGACGGCGGCGTTGACGGCCTTGTCGATGCCGCGACGGATGGCCAGCGGGTTGGCGCCAGCGGCGACGTTGCGCAGGCCGTCGTTGACGATGGCCTGGGCGAGCAGGGTTGCGGTGGTGGTGCCGTCACCCACGGTGTCGTTGGTCTTGGTGGCAACCTCCTTCACCAGCTGGGCGCCCATGTTCTCGATGTTGTCCTCGAGCTCAATCTCCTTAGCGACGGAAACGCCGTCGTTGGTGATGGTCGGGGCACCGAACGTGCGCTGCAGCGCAACGTAGCGGCCCTTGGGGCCCATGGTGACGGTAACGGCGTCGGCCAGGGTGTTGACGCCCTTGGCGAGCTTAGCGCGGGCATCGGTGTTGAACGTAATGTTCTTTGCCATAGTGGGTAATCCTCCAAAAGAAATGTGACTCGCGTCGCCGCTTCCGAGTCCTATGCGGCGGGCGCGTTCAAAGACGAATCAGAGATTCTGACGAGACTAGGCCTCGACGACAGCGTAGATGTCATCGGCGCGCATGAGCAGATACTTCTCGCCGTCGACCTTGACCTCGTTGCCACCGAACTTGCCGTAGATGACAACGTCGCCGACCTGAACGTCCATGGGGATGCGCTCACCCTTGTCATTGACCTTGCCGGCGCCAACGGCAACGATGGTGCCGCGCTGCGGCTTCTCCTGAGCGTTGCTGGCGATATACAGACCAGAAGCGGTCTTCTGCTCGGCCTCGTCGGGCTTGACCAGAACACGATCTGCAAGCGGCTTCAAAGACGACATGCTTGTCTCCTCCTTTTTGGGCCGCGCGGTTATACCACGCGAATTAACCCTTTTTGTTTGCGTACGCGTTGAATGGTACCCACGAATGGCGGGTTATACAACACGGAGTCAAAAAATCTTATTTTTTGGCACTTAGATTTTCTGAATGTCGGGGGATAACTTAACGGTGGCTCCCGGGGCGGACCGGAGGGCATGAAGTTTGCTGCTCTACAGTCCTGCGCAAGACGGAAAGCACATTAAGTGCTTTCCTTTGCGTGCGGAACTCGCGACAAACTTCATGCCCTCCGGTCCGCCCCGGGAGCCAGGTTGACTAATTCGGGCCCGGTATTCAGAAAAGTCAGTGCAGCAAAATGGCGATGCGGATGGAATGCACAAGATAGGGGCACGTTGTTGGGACGCGCTCTTTTAAGTTGCGGTGGAATAGTTCCTGTTTTTGGGCTTGAAGGCCGATTTTAGGGACTATTTCACCGCAACTGAGGGGTGGGATGTGGGGTTAGCGCTCGTAAATCAAGTTGCCTGCCAGGTAGGTGGCTTGGACTTTGGTGGCTTGAAGTTCTTGGGGATCAACGGTGAGCGGGTTTTGGTCCAGGACTACCAGGTCGGCGTACTTGCCGGGCTCCAAGCTGCCGAGGTTTTGCTCGTCGCCCGCTGCATAGGCGCTGCCCAGGGTGTAGTTGCGCAGAGCCGTTGCTGCATCGATGCGCTCGCTCGGCAACCAGCCGCCCTCGGGCCAGTGGCTTTTGGGGTCCTGGCGCGTAATAGCCGTGTAGAGCACGTTCATGCTGGTAACGGGCGTGATAGGGCTGTCGGTACCGAAGGCTTGGCGAATGCCGCGCTGCTTATAGGTTGCGAACGGCCACATGATGCGGCTGCGCTCCAGGCCCAGATCGCGCTCCGGACCACCCGGGTCGAGCGTGATATGGCAGGGCTGGCTCGAAGCAACCACGTTGAGCTTGCGCAGGCGGTCGATGTCCTCGGGCAGGAGGTTCTCCAGGTGCTCGAGCGTGTTATGGCCGTGCTGGGGCAGGCCGTACAGATCGGCCGCCTCCTCGAAGATATCCAGCGCGGCATGAATCGCACCGTCACCAATGACGTGGATGCGCACGGTGTGACCGCGCTCCGCGGCCGCCAGAACCAGTTTGCGCATGCGCTCAGCCGGGACCGTCAGACGGCCCTGGTCGCCCGGGAAGCGCGGATTGGTATAGGGCTCGGTGAGATATGCCGTGTGTTCACTCGACACGCCATCGAAGAACTGCTTAAAACCCGGTGCCGAAAGCAGCACGTTGTTCGCGTAACGCACCTGAAGCTCTTCTAGACGCGACTGGTCATCCAGCAGCGTGGGGAACAGATGGGCACGAATGCCCAACTTGCCGGCCGTCTGCAGTTTGTCGTAGATATCGTCGCGGATAAAATCGCAGCCCGGCATGGGCATGAGCGACATATCGCATATCGAGGTGATGCCCTGCTCGGCCATGCGCCTCATTTGATCGGCGTAAGCGCTTGCGATGCGACCTTCGCCCAGCCACTCAAGGCAGCGCGGCAACAGCTGCATGGCAGCCGCCTCATGCGCAATGCCCGTGAGCTCGCCGTTTGCGTCTTTGTCGTAGCTACCGCCCGCTGGCGGCTCGCTGTCGCGCGTGACGCCGAGTGCCTCGAGTGCACGGCCGTTGAGCCAAAGCGTGTGCCCGTCGCCCGAATACATAACGCAGGGACGATCGGGGAATGCCGCATCGAGCGACGCCTTGGTAGGATGCTCGGGCGGGTCCCAACGGTAGTCGCGCCAGCCCTGCGTCACAACCCAGGCGTCGTCGGGCAGGTCCTGGGAAAACTCGAGCGCGTGCTGCACCAGTGCCGCCTCGGACGTGCCCATATCCATGAGCATGTACGGCGAGGAACCGACCGAGGTATGGAAGAAGTGCAGATGAGCGTCATGGAAACCGGGGCAGACAAACTGCTCGCCGTAGTCGAGAACCGGCGTGGCGGCAGGCGCGGCGGCGATCACGTCATCGGGCGCACCGACTGCGACGATACGGTCGCCTGCGATGGCAATCGCCAGCTCGCGGGCGGTATCGATGCCGTCTTGCGCGGTAAAGACGTTCTTGGAGCGGATAATCCGATCGATATGTTGCATGGGCATCCCCATCTCTGGCAGGAAATTCAACACCCCCGAGTGTACTCCCCCGCCCTTGCAACAAAACCCCAAGCGGCAAACGGCAACTTTACCAGCCCTAGCGGCAGGTGGCATACTGGAGAGAGCCTGTACGATTTTGCGATCAACCCAGCAAGGAGCAAATCGACCATGACGAAGACCAAGGCACAGCAGATTATGGCGGCGACCGAGGCTCGCGCGGCAGACGATGTCACCGCGGCCATCCGAGATATCGCCGCCGAGTTTGAACCCTACATCATTAAGCAGCGCCGGCACTTCCATAAGCACCCGGAGCTGAGCCTCGCCGAAGAGCGCACGACTTCCGACATCGCCAACCAGCTCGACGCCATGAATATCCCCTACGAGCGTCCCCTTAAGACGGGCCTGGTGGCGACCCTTCGCGGCACCGCGCCCGACGCCTATCGCGAGGACGGCACGCCGCGCCGCCGCATCCTGCTGCGTGCGGATATCGACGCCCTGCCCGTCACCGAGCAGACCGGCGAGGATTTCTCCAGCGTCAACGAGGGCTGCATGCACGCCTGCGGCCACGACTGCCACATCGCCATGATGCTCGGCACGCTGCAGATCCTGCGCCACATGACCGACGACATCCACGGCGAGGTCCGCATCGTCTTCCAGCCCAGTGAGGAAAACGGCCAAGGCGCCAAACTCATGATCGGCACGGGCGTGCTCGACGGCGTCGATGGTGCCTACGCCGCGCACATCTGGAGCGAGGTCGACGCCGGCACCGTAAGCTGCGAGCCCGGCCCGCGCATGGCCAATACCGACTGGTTCCGCATCGATGTCCGCGGTACCTCGTGCCACGGCGCCATGCCCCAGCGCGGCCACGACGCCGTTATGGTTGCCGCCGAGATTGTCAACGCCCTGCAGACCATCGTCTCGCGCGAGATCAGCCCCTACGAGCCGGCCGTCATCACCGTCGGCGAGCTGCACGGCGGCACCGCGCGCAACGTTATCGCCGGCACGGCCTACCTCGCCGGCACGGTGCGCACCTACGGCGATTCAACCCACGAGGAAATGCCGGAGCTTATGCGCCGCATCGTGGAGCATACCGCGGCGGCCTTGGGCGCCGAGGCAGAGCTCACCGACTACACCATCGCCAACTACAAGGTCGAAAACGACGCGGCCTCGAGCGAGCGCTGCCGTCAGGCCGTAATTAAGTGTCTGGGTCCCGCCGGCCAAGGCCATTATCGCGGCACACTTTCGGGCGAGGATTTTTCGGAGTACCTGCGCCGTGTGCCGGGCGTGCTCGCCTTTGTAGGTACGCGTAACCCCAAAATTGGCGCCACGTACGCCCAACATTCCTGCTTCTACAAGATCGACGAGACCGTGCTGGCAAAGGGCTCCATGGTGGCCGCCCAGTATGCTATCGACTTTTTGTCCGAGCCCACGCAAGAGGAGCTCGACGGCCCCGCGATCACCGCGGTCGCCGAAACCAACCCCGATCTGGCCGCCAAGTTGCGCTCTGCCAAGGCGACGACCGCCGAGGCTCGTGACGCCATCCACGACGCCCGCACGGCTCGCCATGCCGCAATCAAGGGCATCCACGAAGCCCGCGCCGCCGCTCGCCGCGAGGAGAAACACGACGAGTAGTCGTCACACCCATCCATAACAGCCTGGCTAAAGCAAAGCAGGGGCGGACGCGTCGAAACGTCCGCCCCCGCTCATCTGTCAAGCGTTATTTCTACCATTTCTACCCCGTCCCCAAATGGCAGGCGGCATGCTACTCGTCCTGAGGGTCCTCGTCGGAACTTGACTCGGGCGCCGGCTCAGGTGCAGGCGCCGGCTCAGGTGCAGGTGCCGACTCGGGCGCCGGCTCGGGCTCAGGCGCAGGCGCAGGCGCAGGCTCAGGCACGGGCGCCGGCTCGGGCGCGGGCTTGGGCTCAGGCGCGATATCCGGAGCACTGTAACCCGAGGGAGTGGACTTCTTCTCGAAGGGCAATACAAAGGTCAGGACGTCATCCTTGTCCTCGTCGGCCCACTCGCTTGCATAACGCGCGACCCAATAGCCAACGGCACGGTGCTTGAGCATCTTGCCAAAGACCGTAAGAAATACGGTGACAAAAGCGACCAGCACCAGGAACAGCACGAGTGTGATGCCACCGCCGGCAACAATCGCCTCAATACCCGTAGGACGATAGTAGTAGCTATACATACCGACAGAGGCAACGGCGCCAAAGACGACCGTCAAGATCCATGTGACAACGTTGGCGACCAGGCCCGTCAAAAACTCGGGAAGGAACGAAGCGCAGAACAGCTTGGTCTTATTGTTCTTAAAGGCTGCCCAAACCTTATCGAGCGAAAACGCGCTCTCGACGCGACCGGTCACCGCAAAGTGCATCACGGCAATGTCGGCGAACATCTTAAAGAAGACCCCCAGGACCGCCGTGGCAATCATAGCCAGGACAAGCAGGCCAAGCGAGCCAAACAGCGCAGCCTCGAGCGCATAAGAGCCGTAATAAGAATACGAGCCCGCGGCGCCAATTACCACGCCCTCCACCAGCGAAAGCACTACACCGATAATGGGAATGGCAGCGATAAACTCGAGTACGACCGAAATAACGCTCGAAAAGATTCCGAGACCAAACGACGTGGAACGCATCAACGGACGACCCATGCCGTCATCGATCTTAAGCGACAGGTCGCGACCCCACTCGATACCAAAGCCCGAACCGCACACGCTCGCCACGTAGGCAGCCAAAAAGCCGATGGCAGCCGCAATACCGCCGATAACGGGGATGAACAGCACGAGTACCGACACGACACAGATAAGCGCCGGCAAAAAGGCAATCTGGCACACGCGCTGCAGCACGCCCGGAGTCTTGGTCATATCCTCAAACGCCTGAGCCGTGCAGCCCTTGGACGCGTTCGCGACAGGTTGAGGAACAAACTGCTGAGGCTGAGGCTGACCCTGAGGGGTGGAAGCTGCAGCACCGACATTGGGGGCACCACACACGCCGCAGAACTTGTCGTTATCGCCCATGGGGGCGCCACACTGCGAACAGAACATCGAAATCATCCCTTCGTATCTAGAGCGAATCACCTGGATCGCAAACGATGTCTTTGGCATCATTATCACCCAATGTGAGGACAAATACTCTTAGATGACGTATTTGCAACGCGCGAGGCGCTTTTCGATTGTTTGATGAGTGTGTCCGCGCTAGTTCGTGCCGCGGAAACCCTTGCCGACGATCTCGGAGCTGTCGACAATCGTGATAAAGGCACCCGGATCGACCTCGCGCGCATAGCGGCGCAGTTGCACGGCCTCGCGACGGCTCAGCACGCTCATGATCACCGTCACGCACTTGCCCGAAAAGGCACCGTAGCCGCGGCTGATAGTCGCCGTACGGTTGAGATGTTTGACGATAAACTCCTCAACTTTGCGCGGCTCGGAGCAAATGATCGTGCAGACTTTGCGCAGGTGAATGCTCTCGATGGCCTTGTCGACCACAAGCGTCTTGGCAAACAGGCCGAGCACGCAGTACAGACCGACGCGCGGACCGTACAAGAAGGCCGCGATGGTCACGATGCCGATATCGACCAGCAACAGCGCGCGGCCAATCTCGAGCGTGGTGCGTCGCTTGAGGATCATGGCGAGGATATCCGTGCCGCCCGTCGAGGCGCCGATATCAAAGACGATGGCGCTGCCGAGCGCCGGCAAGATGACAGCAAAGCACAGGTCGAGCCACATATCGCCTGTCATCGAGACATCGGTCGGGATAAAGAGCTCGAACAGCGAAACATAGGCAGACAGCGCAAACGAGGCGAAGACGCTCCACAGGATTGCCTTGCGCTCCAAAAAGATAAAGCCCAAAACGACGAGAACCGCGTTGATAATCCACATAAAGACGCCGACGGGCAGGGTCGGGAACAGCGTGGACAGAATAACCGACACGCCCGAGGTGCCGCCAAAAGCAAAGTGATTAGGGGTTTTAAACGCAACGATGGCAAAAGCCGTAAGAATCAGGCCCAGATTGAGCTCGGCGAAAAAGCGCGGGAAGCCTGGCTCCTGGCTACGCTTTTGGCCGGCACGCTCGCCGCGCTCGATATCGGTGCGATCAACCACGCGCTCCATCGGCACCACGGGAGGACGATGTACCTCCTCGGCAGCTCGCGATGCCGCCTCTGCCGCGGCAGCCTCAATCGCCCATGCCTGGCTTTCTGTTTCGTGCTCGTCAGCCATTACGGCAACCCCTCGTTAACAATTTGGAAACAATGCGCCCATTAGGGTAACGCGGAACACGACGATTGCAACCCCTAGTTAGACGAGCGGTATGCCTACATCGGGGACATACAAATAACGGCCGGCCGCACATACATCCGTGCGGCCGGCCGTTTGACGTTTTCGCAGATAAAACCTGCCAAAATAAACATCCCTTTTTGGTAGGTTACTCGTGCTGGTTGGTGCGGTGCTCGTACTCCTCGGGGGTGATGACATCCTCGATACGCAGGTTGACGCCTGCCACCTCAAGGCCGGTCATCGCAGCCAGACGCTCGGTCACGCGCGCCTTAACGTCGTCGAAAATCGCGGGCGCGTAGGCGCCGTACTCGATAATGACGGAAATGTTGACGACCACGCGGTTGTCATCGGTGACCTCGACCGTCACGCCCTTGGTCAGATTCTCGGCACCGAACTGCTCCTGCACAAAGTGCATGAGGTTGCCCTTCATGCCCAGGACGTGCGGCACCTCGCGGGTGGCCATGGCGACGATCTTCTCGATCACACCGTTGGAATAGGTCAGCGAATCCTCAGACTCGTCTGTTTCCTCATCGTCCTCGTCCGCATCGTCGGCGGGTTCGGCCTCGACGAGCGCCTCGTCCTCGAGCGTTACGTCCTCGGCCTCGGCAGCGACGGTCTCGTCCGCCTCGAGCTCGGTATCGGCCACATCGACCTTCGTGTTAAAAGCCATGGTTCCTCCTTATGCCCACCGCACACGCGGCGGTCGAATACATGCTAGCGGCCGCTAAACAGACGACCGAAGAAGTTGACGATCCCGTTCTCGCCGTCTCGAATCTGGCCAATCACGGCGCCGATCAGCACAAAGAATGCGATGACGAGCGTATCCCACAGGCCGAGCGTGAGAACCAGCACAGCGAGCACAAAACCAGCGACGGCTCCGAGCGTGGTATTGGGATGACGGACGGCATAGCTCCAGATAGCCGCCCCCGTACCCTTGATGAGACCCATGGCCTCATCAAAATCGTCGGCGACCGCGTCATGCGACTCGGCACCCTCTACCTTGGAATCGACGACCTCGCCTGCCGGCGCAGCACTCTGATCGATGGTCAGGCGCGGGGTGCGAACGGTCTTGTCTTGATTGGTATCACTCACCGGAAACCTCCACGGTCTGGACGGTAGTCTTGGACGGCAAAAAACGAACGCGTGCGGTCGTGCCCGGCGTGCCGAGCATGGTGTCGCAGGCCTCCTCGATACGTTGCTGCATCGCGGCTGCAAGGGAGGCCACATCCCGGTCGTCGAGCGCGATAGCGTCGACCTTAAAACGGACGCGCGATTCGTCGGAGCCCTGCACGCGTGCCTCGACATGCTCGACCATCACGCGGTCGTCGTGCTCTGCCGCAGTGCGAGCGCACGAGGAGAGGGCCGCGAGTGTGACCTCGATATTACGCTCCCCCGCCGGATGCACGCAGGACGGCTCGCGACGAGCAAACATCAGGCGGAAGAAACCCACGAGTACGCCGAGCGCCACGACACCGCCGCACGCCGTAACAACGATGCGAGGCAGCGGATCGCGCATCAGCAGCATAAAGCGATAGGTATATGGTCCCCAAAACTGGCAGACTAATGTGCCCAGCGCCACGACGGCGGCGGCAAGATACACGATCGCCAGGGCTCGTTTGAGCACGCGCATGCGGCGCTCCCTTCAAATCTCGATCCTCAGAATGCAAAACGATTCGCATCATTATAAAAGAGCCGGGTCCGGTGCCTCATGCACGCGGATCCGGCTCATCTATTCCACGAGGCTTGCATGCTCGCTTCATTATGCCCAGATATGCACGGCTCAATCCGTGCTGGCGCTACTCCTCCTCGAGGGCAGCGATGACCTCGTCGGTCATGTCCATGGTGCTGTAGACGTCCTGGACGTCGTCGAGCTCCTCAAGACGGTCGATGAGGCGCTGAACCTTCTTGGCGTCAGCACCGGAGACCTCGGTCGGGGTGGTCGGGACCATGGTGGTCTCGGAGCCCTTGACCTGGATGCCCTGCTCCTCGAGCGCCTTGGAGACAGCCATGACGTCGTTGGCAGCGGTCCAGACGATCCACTCCTCGCCGGCGTCCTCGTAGTCCTCGCCACCGGCCTCGGCGATGGCCATCATGAACTCATCCTCGTCACCGGCAGCACCGTTGGCGATCATGGTCTCCTTCTTGGCGTTCTCGTCCAGGACCTCCTTGGCAACGACGATCTGGCCCTTGCGCTCAAACTGGAAGGCGACGGAACCGGAGGTGCCCAGGTTGCCACCAGCGTGGGAGAAGGCGGAACGGACGTCGGCAGCAGTGCGGTTGCGGTTGTCGGTCAGGCAGTCGACGTAGACGGCGACACCGGCGGGACCGTAGCCCTCGTACACGATGTTCTCGTAGACGGCGGCATCGGCACCCGAACCAAAGGCCTTATCGATAGCGGACTTGATCTTGTCCTTAGGCATGGACTGAGCCTTGGCCTTAGCGACGGCAGCGGCAAGGCTGGCGTTGTTCTCGGGCAGCGGGTCGCCGCCGAGACGGGCAGCAACGGTGATGTTGCGGCTGAGCTTGGAGAAGAGGGCGGAACGCTTGGCGTCCTGCGCGCCCTTACGATGCTTGGTTGTGGCCCACTTAGAGTGTCCGGACATACGTGTCTCCTATCGGTTTCGACCTAAAGCCCAGCGTGGATGCTCGGGCAATATAAACAAACGTCGTTATGATATACCTACCGGCCTGCAAGATAAACCCCAAAATGAAGGCGTCGTGATGATGCAGCCCCTTGGCGCAAAGCAACCTGTCCCCGATATGCCAATCTTGGGCTAGGCCCAGAGGAGGTCGCTGCGGGTGATCGTGGCACCGATGGCGAAGGGCATGCATGCAATGACTGGGTACAGGTAGCGCATGTAGGTCGATCCGTTACATGGACCGATCAGGCACACGGCGAGCACACCCAGCAGCGGTATCCAGATGGCCAGCGCGCGCCACGAATGGCGACGCAACAGGTAGACCACCACGGCGATCATAATCCACACGTAAGTGGCCGAGCTCATGGTGAGCGAGATAAACGGAATGCGCTGCACCGCCACGCGGTACAGGTTAATCAGGTGGTCGCACCAGCGCACGGCTTTGCTATCGACCGGATGGAAGTCAAAGTACTTGAGGTTATCGGGCTTCGCCATGATCTCGGCACTGCGCGCGGTGCTGTAGACCCACGCATCGCGAGCACTTGGATAGAAGTACCCGTAATAGTTATTGATGAGCGCCGAGATATAGCACTCGGGGTCCTTTTTGAACATCTGGGCCCACACCTTAAAATAGGCCTTGATGTCCTCCTGCGAGGCGTACTCATTGAAGCAGTTTTTGACGGCATCCGATTTGTCGGGGTTGTAGCGACGACCCAGGTTCTCGTACTTAAGCACGCGATCAATCACAGCGTGCTCCTCATCGGTCACCAAGCCGTCGCAGGGAGCTTCCTCAATCGTGCCATCGTCTTTGACCTTGGGGTTAACGCCCGAATTAAGGCCGTCGTGCTTTTGGACGAAGCGCGCCGTCTGCTGAAACGGAATCGAGAGGATCTCGCGCTTGGAGCCCGGCGTGATATCGTGCGCCGGCATAAAGACCTTGGTGAAATACATGTTGGAGACAAGGCAGAGCGCAAGCACTGCGAGCACGCCGACCCAGCGGAAGCGTGGCGTGGCGTACGAGGGCGTGACGCCAGACTGTTTGGCCACGCGACGGGCCACATGCGCGTCCCAAGCGCAAAACGCCGCCGCAATCACGCAGGCCGCCAACGGAAAGACCAGGCCGCCATTGCGCAAAAACGTGGAACCCATGGCACCCAGCACGAGCAACAGCCAGTCGTGGCGCGCAAAGAGCACAGGCGCCTGTTCGCCCGCGCGCTCGGCATTGGCATCGCGACGGGGCAGGCCACATGCCACGAGCTTGACGGTCGGAACGAGCAGCACCAAAAACGCATCGGCGAAAAGTACGTCTTTGGTCAGCAGCGCCGCGTAGTTGGAGAACATCGGCATAAACGCAAAGAACAGCAAGATAGCGCCGCGGACCGGCAGGCTCACGCCCAGCTTGCGCAGCGACGATATGGAATAGGCCATGCAGGCGGCCGTGATGACAAATTGGGCACAGGTGTAGACGGCAAGTCCTGCATTGGCGCTGTTGAATAGCGAAAGCCCCAGTTGCACACACGAGCCGATGATGGCCGTGTGCACCACCGGATGATGGCCGTTGAGCAGCACGTTGGGATTAAGTAGGCGTAGGTAATCGCTCGTGCCGTTAGGGTAGTTGAACCATTGGCGGATCTGCGCGCCTGTGTCTCCCATAAAGAAGCCGGGCAGCGAGGCGATAAGCGTGGGCGCCCAGACAATCATGAGCACAAGAAACGGCCCGACAAAAGGATGGACCGAGAGCACGGCGTGGGCAACACGCCACACGCGGCCAAAATGCGCCTCCGAAAACGGAATACGGCGAGAGCTCAACCAATCCAAAAACTCAAAAGCCAGATAGAAGGCCACAATCGCCAGAAGCATCCAGCCCGCGCCGCCAATCCAGGCGCAGATAACGCGCGCTTTGTCGCCCAGCACAATCTCGGCCGAATCGGTGAGGTCGTAACTACGGCCAAACACCATGCAAACGGCAAAGAACAGCGATGGCAGCACGACTGACGGGCGCCAAGCGTCACCGCGGCCAAAGAACACATAGCGAAACGGCAGCGTGAGCAAACAGGCAAGTGCGAGCAGCATCACTGCGTCGGTATGGCCGGCAAACGAGAGAAGTACCTCGTAGCACACGTAGAGCGTGCCCGTCGCCTTGGGGTCGATCGCCAGGACCGCGTTGCTCGACACCGGGGCGGGATCGATGGAAAACGCCGTGGTCGCCAGCAGGGCGAGCAAAAATGCGACGAGCGTCTGCTTGGCGGGATAGCGCTTAAACCAAACGATGCGGGCGGCGTCGCGCGCAGCCGTTGCGGAGAGGTCGGAATCCTTCACAGTCCGAATAGCCTTTCTAGAAACCTACCAAAAAGGGACAGGTTTATTTTGGCAGGTTTTATCTGGGAAAACGTTACGGTTCTGTCATCGTTGCCCGGCAAAACCACCACAAAGGTGCCTGTCCCCTTTGTGGTGGTATGTGACAGCTAGGCGTCGAGGTAGACGCGCTGGGAACGGTTGCGGCGGAGGGCAAAGATGATGAGCGCCAGGCCTGCAATCACGAGTGGCAGGCTCAACAGCTGACCCATGGTGATGACGCCGCCCAGCAGATAGCCCAGCTGGGCATCGGGCACGCGCACAAACTCAATGAGGAAGCGAACGATGCCGTAACCCATCACGAAGACGCCCATAAACGTGCCCTGGGGTAGCAGTGGTTTTTTGCGGCTGAGCACCTGCAAGATGCAGAAGAGCACAATGCCCTCGAGAAACGCCTCGTAGAGCTGGGAGGGATGGCGCGGCATATCGCCCGCGGTACCGCCAAAGATCACGCCCCAGGGCAGATCGGTCGGCTTGCCCCACAGCTCGCCGTTGACAAAGTTGGCGCAGCGCCCCAGGCACAGGGCCAGCGGAGCACCGATAACGGCAAGGTCGGCGATAGTCCAGGCATCGAGCTTGTACATACGGCACACGAGCACGCCACCGATGATGCCGCCCACAAGGCCGCCGTGGAAACTCATGCCGCCTTCGTTGGTGGCGAAGATCTCGAGCGGATGCGCCCAGTAGTAGCCATCACCGTAAAAGATGACGTAGAACAGGCGGGCGCCAATGATAAGGCCAAAGACCACACCGACCACGACGCTCGTCAGGTCGTCGACCGTAATGTCGAAACCCCAGCGACGCTGCGTGCGATACATGACGACCGCCGTGAGCAGAGCGCCGACCACGTAGGCCAAGCCGTACCAGTAGATGGTGATGGGCCCCGCCGAAATCGCGACGGGATCAAGCATATGGTAGAGGTCGTTGAGCATATCGGTCCCCTTGCTCCCTACATACAAATGCGGCCGCGGGCCTTGCGCTCGCAGCCGCATATTTGGGCGTAACGTCTATGCGGAGTACGCCGTCCGCAGCTTTCGCATCTTAGAACGGCGCGTACTCGTCGTACAGGTCCTCGGTCTCGCCGGAGGCATTGACCTGCTCGACACGGGTAACGCCGGGTACGTGCTCCTTGAGAATACGCTCGATACCCATGGACAGGGTCAGTGCGCTCATAGGGCAGCCGGCGCAGGCACCCTGAAGCTCAAGCTGGACGACGCCCTCGTCGTCGACGCCCACATACTCCATATCGCCGCCGTCAGCCTGCAGGTTGGGGCGGATCTCCTCAAGAACCTTCTTAAGCAGCTCTTCGTTAACAGCCACAGGGGCTCCTTTCTCACAATAACGCGGGCGCGCCCGCGGACAGAGCTATGTTACTACAGCCATGTACCCGCTCACGAGCCGTCCATGCGCGCGGACACGACTTTCACGAGCAGTCAATTTGGGACGGGGCTTTTTAGCTGCTTTTGCCGACGCCCGGCGCTAGCACACGCTGCCGCTACTGCTGAGTTTGTTCCCCGGTGCCGATGTGGACATCGACGATAACCTGGCGGTAGCTGATGCCGCAGGAGTCGAGAATGCGGCGACTGATGCGGCCGTCGTCGGTGTCGGCGTACTTATTGTCCAGGTAGACAACCTCGCCCACGCCCACCTGCGCCAGGATCTTGGCGCAGTCATGGCACGGGAACAGCGTGACGTAGACCGTGGAACCCTCAAGGTCTTTGAGCGAGCCGCGGTAGTTGAGCACGGCGTTGGCCTCGGCATGGACTACGTAGTTATGCTTGTCCTGCAGCGGGTCATCGCTCGTGCCCCACGGGAAAAAGTCATCGTTGAGTGCCGAGGGCGTACCGTTGTAGCCCACCGAAAGGATGCGGTGGTTGGTGCTGGCGATGCACGCGCCCACCTGCGTGTTGGGGTCCTTGCTGCGGCGCTGCGCGGCGATGGCCACGCTCATAAAGAACTCGTCCCAGCTAATAACGTCGCGGCGCTTGCCCGACGTGGTTTGATGAAGATCGTCCGACATGGCAGACACCTCCGAAATCGCAATAGTTTGACCCATTGTAGCAGGTGGAAGGTGGAGACGTTTTTGTCCCACCGCCCCCCATCGCTACGCGCGACGGGGCTTTTGATTGATGCGGTACAGTTCGGCGAGACCCCGTAGCGTCAGTGCGTCGTCTACCGTCAGGCTGTGACCGACCAACGCCGCGAGCGCCTCGGCATCGTCGCCGGTGATGACGATGGGCACGCTGCCCTCCCCCGCCGCCTTGGTCGAGCGCATCTCGGCAAGCACCATGTCGAGCATGCCGTCGATGCGGGCCACCTCGCCCAAGACCACGCCCGAGCGCATGGCCTCGCGCGTGTTGCGACCGATCACATGCGTGGGTGCCGAGGGCTCGACCTGCGGCAGGCGCGCCGCAGCGGCCGAAAGCGAGCGGGCGCCAAGCGCCAGACCCGGCGCGATAACGCCGCCGACAAAGGTTCCATGCGCATCGATGACCTCGATATTGGTCGTAGTGCCCAGATCGATCACGATGCACGGAGAGCCGTAGACGGCACGGGCCGCCACGGCGTCGGCGATGCGGTCGGGACCGATCTCTGCTGGATCGTCGTAGTGCACGGGCATACCGGTCTTGAGGCCCGGCCCCACGGTGAGCACGCGCCCCGTGCAGGTGCGGGAAAGCGCCGCCTTCCACGGGCGCTCGAGCGCCGGCACTACGCAGCTCAGCACTGCGGCTGCGGGAACGAGCACGCCCGGCATGCCCGCATCGGCTGACAGAGCGCCCATGACCTGCGTGAGCCTCATGCGCGCCTCGTCGGCTGTGATGCTCGACGGCGTCGTGATCTCGCACGTCGCAAGCGGGCATTCCTGCGCCGCGGCCGAATCCTCGGCAAACAGGCCAAAGCGAATGAACGTGTTGCCCACGTCGACCGTCAATATATATGCGCACCCATTAAGCATCGTCGGCGCTCCTTTCGTCTGCCCAGCAGTATATCGCCTACCCAAACCAGCTAAAAAGCCCCGTCCCAAATTGACTACCTTGCGGCTATACTGATGCGCGGTCGTGCGCGAGCTCACGCGGCGGCCCTTGGTAACCCGACTTCCCGCGCCGTATCCGTAGCGGCGCTCCCGGGGGAAGCGGATATACGCAAAGGAGTTCTATATGAGCAATCCCTCGAACCGCACCTCGATGCGCGGTCAACTCACGCAGCGCGGCGTCGTCATCGGCGTCCTTGGCTGCGTGATTATCACGGCAAGCTCGGCCTATACCGCCCTCAAGATGGGCGCCCTCCCCTGGCCGATCATTTTCGCTGCCGTCATTTCGCTGTTCTTCCTGAAGCTCATGGGCAACGCCAGCCTCAACGAGGCCAACGTCACCCACACCATCATGTCCGCAGGCGCCATGGTCGCCGGCGGTCTGGCGTTTACCATCCCGGGCGCCTGGATGCTGGGCTATGCCGACCAGATCAGTTGGCTCGACATGTTTATCGTGGCGCTCGCCGGCACTATCCTGGGCCTTCTGGCGACAGCGCTCATCCACCGTCACTTTATCGTGGACGCCGCGCTGGAGTTCCCCACCGGCAACGCCGCAGCTCAGACCCTGCGCGCCACCGAGGCCGGCGGCAAGACCGGCAAGCAGCTCTTTGGCTCCATGGCCATCGCAGGCATCTACAGCGTGCTTCGCGACGCTCTGGGCGTGGTGCCCAGCATGCTGTGCACGCTCAACATCCCCGGCGTGACCTTTGCCATCTACAACTCGCCCATGTTGCTGTCCATCGGCTTTTTGGTGGGCTTCGCCCCCGTCGCCTTCTGGTTTGCCGGCGCGCTGCTGGGCAACTTTGGCATCATCGTCGGCGGCACCGCTGCCGGCCTGTTCGATGTTGTGACCGCGCAGGGTATCGTCAAGTCCCTCGGTATGGGCCTTATGATGGGCTTTGGCGTCGCCGTCGTCCTTAAGGACATCCTGCCGCAGGTCGCCGGTATCGTCCGCGGCCTCGCCGCCGACAGCTCCACCGACACCGACGAGCAGTCGCTCATCTCGGGCTCGCTTAAGCTCGACGCCGGCATCATCGGCCTGGGCACCGCAGCAATCGCCGTGATCGTTGCCATCGCGCTCGACCTCGGTCCCGTCCCGGCCGTCATCGTCACGCTGTTCACCTTTGTCACCACCATCATGAGCGCACAGAGCTGCGGCCAGACGGGTATCGACCCTATGGAGATCTTTGGCCTCATCGTCATGCTCATCGTGGCAGCTTTCGCGCAGCTCACGCAGGTCAAGCTGTTCTTTATCGCCGGCATCGTGGCCGTGGCGTGCGGCCTTGCGGGCGACGTCATGAACGACTTTAAGGCCGGAGCCGTGCTGGGCACCAACCCGCGCGCACAGTGGGTCGGCCAGGCCATCGGCGGCATCGTGGGCGCCCTGGTCGCCGCCGCCGTCATGGTCGCGCTAGTCACCGCCTATGGTCCGGACGCCTTCGGCCCCGACAAGAGCTTTGTGGCCGCGCAGGCAAGCGTGGTCGCCACCATGGTCTCGGGCATCCCGAGCGTGCCGTGGTTCGCAGGTGGCTTTATCGCCGGCATCATCATGTACTGGCTCGGCATTCCGGCCATGATGATCGGTCTGGGCGTGTACCTGCCGTTCTACATGTCACTCACGGCCTTCTTGGGCTCCTGCGTCAAGCTCGCCTACGACAAGTGGGCCGCACACCGCGACGCCGAGGCAGGCCTTTCGGACGAGGAGAAGGCTGCCAAGGATGCCGCCTTCCAGGAGCAGGGCCTGGTCGTTGCCAGCGGCCTGCTGGGCGGCGAGTCCATCGTCGGCGTTATCCTGGCGTTTGTCTCCGTGGGATTGAGTCTGCTGGGCTAAACCCAACAACAACGTACCCGTGCAGAGCGCGGGGTCGGAGACCATCCGACCCCGCGCTTTTCTGTATCTGCCGAAACCCTCGGCTTCAACCTCATTTGACGTGCCCCCTTTACCTACTCGTCTAAGTTTCACGTCAAGATGACCACCCCGCCTGCCGCGGTGTAGAGTAGAGGCAGCGGGCGCGATGCATAGTCCGCGGCGAAGCGAGGTGAACATGAAACTCGATAACCAGCAGCTCAAGCGACTGCGCGAGCGCCATCACCGGCGCCACGGCATCCGCCCTGCCTATAGCGAGGTCATGGAGAACGCCGGCCGCTTCCTGAGGCGCGCATTCAACATTCGCGAGGGTCGCGCCCCCTATCACGTGATTCGCAAGCGCTTTGTAAACGGGGCGCGCCTGACCGGCTCTCACCTGTGCATCCTCATCATCGCCATGCTCATCGCGAGCATCGGCCTCGATATCGATTCGGACATCGCCATTGTGGGCGCCATGCTCATCTGCCCGCTCATGGGCTCGGTCCTTGCCATGGCATACGGCATCGCCACGCTCGACCGCGAGATTACCCTCGAGGCAATTGCCGGCCTCGCGCTGCAGATGGTCCTTTGCCTGATCACTTCCACGCTGTATTTTAAGCTCTCGCCCCTTGGCACCACCACGGCCGCCATCATCGATAACTCGACACCCACCGTATGGGACCTTGCCGTCGCGCTCGCGGGCGGCTTTGCGGGCGGGCTGGGCAACTCGCGCGACCAGGAGCCTTCGACGCTCATTGCCGGCGTAGCCGTGGCGACCGCACTCATGCCGCCCCTGTGCGCGGCGGGTTGCGGCATTGCCATCGCGAGCGGGTCGCTGTTCCTCTCGGCCCTCTACGAGTTTGGCATCAACGTCGTCTTTATCGCACTGGCGGCCGAAGCCGTATTGCTTCTTTTACGTGTACCGCTCAAGCGCGACCTCAACGGCGACGGCATTGTGACCGCTGAGGAAAATGCCGAGGTCGATGAGCTGTCGCACAAGGTGCGCCGCCGCATCATCGTGGGTACGGTGATCTTTGCCATCCCCTGCATCGTTATGACCGCGGGGTCCATTGGCTCGGCGCAGGCCGGCGTGCAGGACGGCTACGGCGTCACCGAAACCACGCGCGAACTTGCCGCGGTGCTGCCGGGCTTTAAGGATTACACCGTCGCCGTCGAGACTTCGGCTACCGAAGGCGAGGAAGAGGGCCTTGTCGAGCGCGAGGTTGTCGCTCACGTGACGACAAGCGAGGCACTCGGGGCGCACGACCGCCGCATTGCCCGCAAGCTCATCGACCTCAATGTGCCCGAACTCGGTCGCGTGGAGTTTGACGTGGAGTGATGCCGGCGCGGGATGTTGCAAAGCGCACATAGCAGCTCAGGGTATCGGCGCCAAAGGGGTCGACTTTGACAAACGGGGCAGTTTCGTCGCAGCCGTCTTCGCTACTCGATCCCATGTCGTCACCATCGAAGAATTCCATCGCTGCCGCTTCCTTCATATTCCAGGGCACTTGCCAAGCTCTGTCCAATTATGACTCGAAGCTTAACAAACGCCTCTTAAGGCTAGCTTAGGCTCACGGCAGCCGGAGCTGTTAGTCGCAAGATGCACAGGGGACGCAGGAATGCGATGATCCGTTTTCCTCCGTCCCCGAGGGATCATTTTTTAGTACTTGAAGAAGCCCTCGCCCGAGCTTTCGCCCAGCTTGCCTTCGTCGAGCATCTGCTTGAGGACGGATGCCATGGCCTTAAAGTTGTAGGGCATCATCATCTTTTTGAGCAACGGGCTCACCAGGCCCGGCACCTTCTGGTACTGCATAACGATGTTGTAAGCCGTCTGGATACCAACCGTATCGAATACGCGGAACGGACCCTTGGGGGCGCCGGTGCCACGCGTCCATGCGAGGTCGATACTCTTGGGGTCACTCACGCCCGAGACATACAGGTCAAGGCCCGAGAGCAGCCACGGTACCAGCATAGAGTTGAGCAGGTAACCGTTCTTTTCCTTGTTGACGGGAAGTGCCAGCATGCGAATGTCGTTGGCGAAGTCGACGAGCTCGTCGAAGTAGCGCTTGTCGGTTTGATCCTGCGCCATGACCTCGGTCATGTTGTTCTTCCAGATGGAGTTGGCAAAGTGCAGCGACAGGTACTTCTCGGGGCGACCAGTGTACTTGGCGAAGGTGCTCGGCAGCAGCGTAGAGGAGTTCGTCACGACGACGGTCTTTTGCGGGAGAACCGGGGCGAGCTTTTTGTAGAAGTCGATCTTTGCCTGGGTGTCCTCGGCCATAGACTCGATGACCAAGTCGGCGTCGGCCGCTGCCTTGGCAAGATCGAGCTCCAGCTTGAGTGTGGAGTAGGCACGCTCGACGGCGACGAATGCCGCCTCCTTGTCGAAGGGCTGGCCACTATCGGCGATACCGGCGCACCACTCGCCTGTGCCATCCGCCATGCCCTCGATTGCCGCGATGTACTCCTCGCGCACATGATCGATCTTGGGCTGTGTGCGGCCGATGCTGCCCTCGCTGCGCAGCCAGATCGTCACATCAAAGCCGCAGTAGGCAGCCTGAAAGGCAATCTGGCTTCCCAACACGCCGCCGCCGGCAACACAAACGGTCTTGTAGCTCATGGAACGGTCCTCTCTAACGTAATTCCATAGATGTGTATTTATTCAACCGTAAGGATGACGCGCGCTGGGGGTGGGTTCTATAAACGGACGGTATTTTGCCGCGAACGGCTACATCTGTTCATTATCTCAGGGTTCCGAGGGCGATTTTTTTGCCACCGAGACGTCGTTTGCGGAAGTATGCGGCAAATTCCGGAACCCTTGAGCACACCCCGGTTTTCCGCCAATAAAACCACAGGTACAGGGCTTGGATATATCCGGTGTGCTCGGCCTATTCAGATTTTGCCGCATACTTCTGAAATCTGAGTTCGCAAAGGGTGATAGTCGGGGCGTTTGCGCAACATATGTCCAGCAAAAACGGGTGGTAGCCGGTACGGCTACCACCCGTTTGTCTCATATCCAGCTCATAGCAGACCGTCTACTTCTTAATGCCGCGTCCCAGACGCTTGGCGACCGACGCCACGGCGTCCTCGCTGGCCGGTCCGCAGCTCGCGCAGCCATCATGGGCACGCATCTGGCCGGTGACCTCGTCCATCGCGAGCGGCGCCACCTTCTCGAGCTTAAAGCCCTTGCCGGCACGCATATTCTCCTTCGCCACGCTAATCATGAGCTTAATGCGGTTGAGCTGGTTGACCTCGGATGCACCGGGGTCGTAGTCCACCGCAACGATGTTGCTCTCGGGATGCTGACGGCGCAGCTCCTTGATCACGGCCTTGCCCACCACGTGATTGGGCAGGCACGCGAAGGGCTGCGTGCAGATGATGTTGGGCGCGCCATGGTCGATTAGGTCGAGCATCTCGGCCGTGAGCAGCCAGCCCTCGCCCATG
This sequence comes from uncultured Collinsella sp., assembly GCA_902475615.1. Taxonomy (GTDB): domain Bacteria; phylum Actinomycetota; class Coriobacteriia; order Coriobacteriales; family Coriobacteriaceae; genus Collinsella. Next base: position 633,519 of record CABSAD010000001.1, read on the forward strand.
TTGTTGCACACCGAAAGCACCGTGCGGGCCTTGTCGGCCATGGTGCCGATGCGCTCGGGCGCCTCAAAGCGGCGGGACTTTTCGAGCATCTCTTCCACCGGCGTGCGCATCCAGTCCACCAGCTTAATGAGCGCCTGCATACCAGCGCGCGTAGTGGCAGAGCTTCCCAACTCGTCCTTCTGCAGCTCGGCGTTGCTCATGGAGTACAGGAAGAAGTCGAGCAGGCCCGGTACTACGGCCTCGCAGCCCTCACGCTCGATGACATCGACCACGTGGTTGTTGGCCGTAGGGTGGAACTTGACCAGGATCTCGCCGACCACGCCCACGCGCGGCTTGGTGCCCTCGCCCACGAGCGGCATGGTGTCGAACGCGTGGATGGCCTCGCGGCACAGCTTGGTGTAGTTGTGGCGGTTGAACTTGGGCGCCAACTTGCGGGCGCGCGCCATATACTCCTCGTAGAGCGCGTTGGCAGCACCGGGCGTGGCCTCGTACGGACGGCAGCGGTAGAGCATCTGCATCATCACGTCGCCAAAGAGCACCGCGTACACGGCCTGCTTAAGCAGCGCCGGCGTAATCTTAAAGCCGGGGTTGTCCTCGCCGAGCGCCACGGCCGAAAGCGAGATCACCGGAATCTCGGGGTGGCCGCTCTCGCGCAGGGCCTTGCGGATGAGCGCGATGTAGTTGGTGGCACGGCAACCGCCGCCGGTCTGGCTGATGACCACGGCCGTCTTGGACAGGTCGTACCGACCGCTCTCGATGGCCTCCATGATCTGGCCCGTCACCAGAATCGACGGATAGCAGATGTCGTTGTTCACATAGCGCAGGCCGGCCTCGACGGCGTCGTGGTCGGTCGAGGGCAGCAGCTCCAGGTTGTAGCCGGCACCGCGGAACACCTCTTTGACCAGGTCAAAGTGAATCGGTGCCATCTGCGGGCACAGGATGGTGTAGCCCTCGTCGCGCATCTGCTCGGTAAAGGGCACCTTGGGCCACGCGGTCGAAGCACTCTCGCGCTGCGCCTCGAACGTGTACTTACGGCTCGCGAACGCGGGGGCATCCGTGGAAGGCGCCACCGGCGCGGCATCGCCCTGCTCGTAGGCCTCGCCCGCGGCCGTGGCCTCGGCCAAGCGCTCGGCCTCCTGGTCCTTGAGCGCTGCCATGAGCGAGCGAATACGGATACGCGCGGCGCCCAAGTTGGACACCTCGTCAATCTTGAGCACAGTGTAGATCTTACCGCTGGCCTCCAGGATCTCCTGCACCTGGTCGGTAGTCAGGGCATCGAGACCGCAGCCGAAGGAATTGAGCTGGATCAGGTCCAGGTCGTTGCGCATCGTCACAAAACGGGCGACGGCGTACAGACGGCTGTGGTACATCCACTGGTCGACGACGCGGATGGGGCGTTCGGGCTTTACCAGGTGCGCAAGCGAATCCTCGGTAAAGACCGCAAAGCCAAAGCTCGAGATAAGCTCAGGCAGGGCGTGGTTGATCTCGGGGTCATTGTGGTAAGGACGGCCGGCGAGCACAATGCCGTGGCCGCCGTGGTCCTCGACCCACTTAAGAGCCTCCTCGCCCATGGTCTGGATGTCCTCGTGGAAACGCGCATCGGCCTCAAAGGCAGCGTTGACGGCGGCATCGACCTCGGAGCGCGTGATCTTGGGACCGCGCACACGACCGCGACCGGCCTCAGCATCGGCCACACGGTCGACGGCGAGCACCTGGTACAGACGGCGCTTGAGCTCGGTCTTGTCGTGATAGGGCACAAACGGGTACAGGAACTCGATGTTCTGCTCGCGAATCTCGTCGATATTGAGCGCCAGCGCCGTAGGGTAGCTCATGACGATGGGGCAGTTGTAGCAGTTGCCGGCGGTCGGGTCCTCTTTGCGCTCCCAGCGCACGCACGGCATCCAGATAAAGTCGACGTCGCGGTCGATGAGGTTCATCACGTGGCCGTGGCTCATCTTGGCCGGGTAGCACACGCTCTCGGACGGCATGGACTCGATGCCCGCCTGGTAGGTCTTCTTGCTCGACTGGTCGGACAGCTGCACGCTAAAGCCCAGGCGCGTAAAGAACGCGTGCCAGAAGGGGTAGTTCTCGTACATGTTGAGCGCGCGCGGGATGCCGACGGTGCCGCGCGGCGCCTCGTCGGGGCTCAGCACCTCGCGGTTAAAAAGCAGCTCGTTTTTCTTTTTGAAGAGGTTGGGAGCCTCGGTCTTTTGCTTTTTGTGGCCGGCACCCTTCTCGCAGCGGTTACCGGTAATGAAGCGCCTACCGCCGCCAAAGTCGTTGACGGTAAGCTGGCAGTTGTTGGAGCAACGGCCGCAGCGGACATGCTTTTGCGTCACGGTGAGGTGCGCGATATCCTCAGCCGAAAGGATGGTCGAGGTGCCGTCGGCGCCGGCGCGATCGCGGGCGAGCAGGGCCGCACCATAGGCGCCCATGCAGCCGGCGATGTCGGGGCGCACGGCATGAACGCCCGTGAGCTGCTCAAATGCGCGCAGCGTGGCATCGGACATAAAGGTGCCGCCCTGGACGATCACCTGGCTGCCGATCTCCTTGGGGTCGCGCAGCTTAATGACCTTGAACAGGGCATTCTTGATGACGGAATAGGACAGGCCGGCCGCGATGTCGCCCACCGTGGCGCCTTCCTTTTGCGCCTGCTTGACGCGCGAGTTCATAAAGACCGTGCAGCGACTGCCCAGGTCCACCGGGGCCTTGGCATGGATGGCAGCGTTGGCGAACGCGCGCACGTCCATGTTCATAGAGACGGCGAAGCTCTCGATAAAGCTACCGCAACCCGACGAGCAGGCCTCGTTGAGCATGATGTGCTCGATAACGCCGTCCTTGACGCGCAGGCACTTCATGTCCTGGCCGCCGATGTCCAGAATAAACTCGACGCCGGGCAGGAATGCCTTGGCGCCGCGCAGGTGCGCGACGGTCTCGATCTCGCCGGAATCGGCCTTGAGGGCCTCGATGAGCAGCGCCTCGCCGTAGCCCGTGGTGGTCACGTGGCCGATGGTGCAGCCGGCGGGAATGTGGTTGTAGAAATCGGCCATGATGACCTTGGCCGTGCCCAGGATGTCACCGTTGTTGTTGCCGTACCAGGTGTGCAACAGCTGGCCGTCCTCGCCCACGAGCGCGGCCTTCATGGTGGTGGAACCGGCGTCGATGCCGATGAACACGCGGCCGGTGTAGCCGTCGAGCTTGCCCTTGGGGACGACTTCCTGGTCGTGGCGGGTTTTGAACTCGGCAAAGTCCTCGTCAGTGGCAAAGAGCGGATCCAGACGCTCGACCTCGGCACCCTGCGTGTCACCCAGGGCATCGATGGCCTCGATGAGCTGCGGGAACGTGCTGAGCTTGTTGGACTCGTGCGCCATGGCGGCGCCGCTCGCCACAAACAGGTGAGCGTTTTGGGGCACGATACGGTGCTCCTCGTCCAGGTTGAGCGTGAGGTAGAAGCGGTGGCGCAGCTCGGAGAGGTACTGCAGCGGGCCGCCCAGGAAGGCGACGTTGCCGCGAATGGGACGGCCGCACGCCAGACCCGAGATGGTCTGGGTCACGACCGCCTGGAAGATGGAGGCGGCCACGTCCTCGGGGCGGGCGCCCTCGTTGAGCAGCGGCTGGACGTCGGTCTTGGCAAAAACGCCGCAGCGGCTAGCAATGGGATAGATGGTGGTAGCGTTGGCCGCGAGTTCGTTAAGGCCGCTCGCATCGGTGTGCAGCAGGGTTGCCATCTGGTCGATGAACGCGCCCGTACCGCCGGCGCAGGTGCCGTTCATGCGCTGCTCGATGCCGTTGTCGAAGTAGATGATCTTGGCGTCCTCGCCGCCCAGCTCGATGGCGACGTCGGTGGCCGGGATGAGGGTTTCGACGGCGCGCTTGCTGGCGATGACTTCCTGGACAAACTCCAGGTCGAGCCATTGGGACAGCAGCAGGCCGCCCGAGCCGGTGATGGCGCAGGTCATCTGGGCCGTCGGAAGCACGGTCGCAGCACCCTCAAACAGGTCGCGGGCGCAGGCACGGACGTCGGTGTGGTGGCGCTGGTACTTGGCGTAGACGATCTGGTTGTCGTCGTTGAGCACGGCAAGTTTAACGGTGGTGGAGCCCACGTCGATGCCCAGGTGCAGGTTGCCGTGGGCGTTGCCGGGGCTGAAGATCGCGCCTTCAGGGGCGTGGGCGGCGGCTACGGGCTCAGCGGCGGTGGCGGGCTCGCTAGTGACGGACGCCTCCCCCGCCGCGTTCTTGGCATCGGCGACAGCCTCGACAACTTTCTCGGCAGCCGCGGTCGCGGCCTTCTGCGCGGCGTCCATCACGGTGGGCGCGGCCTCGCGTGCGGCAGCGACCACACGGTCCTTAATGCCCTCGACAAGTTTGCTCATTGTCTCTCCTCTTAGTTGTTGGACTCGACGGTTGCGGCGGTGTCGGCCGCGTCCTCGAGCTGCAAGTTCAATAGCTTCATGCCGTATTCCGGCACGTTGATATCGATGGGTTGGCCATACAGGTCACCAGGGCGCACAAAAGCGAGCACCGTCATAATGCGCGCCATGGCCTCGGGCGATTCGGTGAGCCCACGCTCAAACCAGCGCTGAATCATGCCGACCTCGGCACTCACGACGTAGGTGACGTAGTAGTCAAAGAACGTGCCCAGCGCCAGGCCCAAAATGCCCGTTTGCGCACGCGGCACCACAGCCTCACGAGCGGTATCGATGATCCTTTTAATGAAAGCCTGGTCGCCGCCCGGACCCAGCAGCGCACCGATTAAGTCGCGGTTGGCCGCAAGATAACGCAGCAAATCAACCGAACCGGGCGCCGGCTCGAGCTCATCGATGTTGTGATAGAGATCGGGCAGCTGAGCTGCGGTGATGAGCTCAATGCGCTCACGGATCTCGGCTAGCAAGCCGTCCTCGATTTGATTGATAAAGTCGGGAATATCGCGGTAGTGCGAATAGAACGTGCGGCGCGTAAGGCCGGCACGCTCGGTGAGCGACGCGACGTTAATGCGCGAAAGATCGCCGCTTTCGGCAAGCTCGCTGGCAAGTGCTCGGCGAAGGGCACGCTGCGAGCGAAGGGATCGGCGGTCGCATTTCTCGAGCTGGGACAAGCGTCCTCCTTGTTACTCAGCCTGTGCGCTATTGCACAGTGCGAGTATTATTGCACACCGTGTGCATCAACACGTAAAGGCAATATTTTGGATGTGACAGGGGGAGTGTCCCTTTGTCACATCCCGCCTGGCTTTTGGAGCGGCATTACCGATTGTCCGAAATGGCATTCGTGGGTAGAATAGTGTCGACGGCAGCCCAAGTTGTAGCTGGCTGGGCAACGCCGTTGTTTGCATTAGGGGGTCAACGCCTTAGCGGCGGCGACCCCTTCTGTTGCGCTTCGAACGCTGCTTGAGTGCCTCGGAAAGGCCGACAAGCGCCGTGAAGAACGAGACCAAAGCGGTCAGAAGTCTCACGAAATCAATCAAATCGGTCATGGGCATCACCTCCCATCAGATGGAGGGCGCTGCCCGGCACATGGAACTGCCGCCAACGATACCGATTCTATCAAAGCGTAGTTGTATATGCGAATATATGTTCGTATTCCAAGAACACGGACCCCTGTGACAAAGGGGCTGTCCCTTTGTCACATTATTCGATGACGGTGCGGGAGTTTTGCTTGTGCATGGTGGCGAGCATGTGTTTGGGGACGGCGTGGACCGTGCAGCTGCCGATAGTTGCGCTCGCGGCGGCCTTAGCTGCATCGCTTGCGTTTTTGGTCGCGTAGCTGTGGCGGAAGCGCTTGAGCATGGCGATGTCGTTGCCGCCGTCGCCGTAGACCGCAACCTCATCCTCGGCAATACCGTAGTAGCCCGCCAACCATGCCACGCTCTCGCCCTTGTTGCACGCCACGTCCGTGATCTCAAACATCACCGGATCGAACGGCGCGTTGACTACACGGTCCGATCGCTCGGCCAAATACGCCTTAAGGTCGCGCTCCAGCTCGGGCGAGGTCACGCGGCAGTTGATCTTGCATACATCGTGACGCAAGATATCGCCGATCGACTGGTCGAAATACTGTTCCTCATGATAGCCGCCACGCGCACGCATGCCGCGCATCACGATACGCTTGATGGGGCTGTCCTTTTTAAAGCCCGCCTGGTGCATCTCGAACGATCCGCTCGAAAACATGCCATCGGGCGTGGAGCAATCAAAGCAAATGTCCGGAAACTCCTTGAGCAGCTCCTCGGTGACCTGCGGGTCGATGGTCCAGGTCTTGAGCACCTCGCCATGACTGTCGCGCACAATGGAGCCGTTAGAGCAGCAGGCGTCAAGCGCCAGGCCCGTAAAGCCATGCTCGCCGATCGGCAGCGTCGAGCGTCCGGTCGCGGGAACCACATGCAGGCCAGCCTCGGTCAGCTCGCGAATGGCACGGCGGATGGTCCCGTCTGCCTCGTGCAGGGCGTTCAGCAGCGTTCCGTCTAAGTCACTCGCAAACATCTTGATCATGGGCATGCCTCTCCTTCGTCTGCACGATATTGTAGACGAAGGAGAGGCACGCCCGTCAGGCGAAAGATTGTCCTACACCGCGGCGGGGCCGTGTTCGCCGGTGCGAATGCGGATAACGTCCTCGACCGGCTCGACCCAAATCTTGCCGTCTCCAACGGCACCGGTGCGTGCAGCGTTACAGATGATGTCGACAATGCCGTCGACATGCTCATCGACGCAGATAAGGGTGAACTGCACCTTAGGGATCGTGTTGACAAGCAACTCGTTGCCGCGCACGTATTCCTTCCAGCCATGCTGTGAGCCGCAGCCCTGCACCTGGTTGATAGTCATACCGCGAACATCGGCAGCAAACAGCGCGTCCTTAAGAACCTCAAGCTTCTCGGCACGAACAATCGCCGTAATCTTCTTCATAGTAAATTCCTCTCTTCAATAAAAGAAATTGATTGTCCTTCACATGGCACGGGTTTTCCAGGTGCCACAGACCAACCTTGTAGATCAGATAAGTGCAACTAACAGGTCTTAGCAGGTTTCCCAAGTGCCGCAGATCGGCCTGAAAGAGGAGTGCCGCGTACTTAAGGTACGCAAACGACGATTGAAGGCCGAGGTGCGGTGCTTGGGGAAGCTGCTAATCGAGTCCGGAGAACGAAGGGTAGGCGCTCTCGCCGTGTTGACTCGCATCCAGGCCCAGCGCCTCGTCGGCCTCGTCCACACGCAGACTGCCGTGGAACAGCGCCTTGACCGCCGCGGCGATCACCAAGTCGAGCACCAGCACAATAACGACCGTCACCACAATGCCCAAAATCTGCGAGATGAGCAGCGACACGTCGCCCGTGTAGAACAGGCCACCCTTACCGGTCCACGAAAGCTCCGGCACACAGAACAGGCCCGTGAGCACGCCGCCCAAGATGCCGCCGATGCCATGGCAACCGAATGCATCGAGCGCATCGTCGTAGCCGAACTTGGTCTTAAGATGGCTGATAGCCAGGTAGCAGACGGGCGAGACAATCAGGCCCATGACCAGCGCTGCCCACGGTTCGACAAAGCCCGCGCCCGGCGTGACCACCACGAGGCCCGCGACCAGACCGGTGCTAGCGCCCACCAGCGTGGGGCGACCGGTGTGCACGCGCTCAATGGCGAGCCACGAGACCATACCCGCCGCGCTGGCCGTCACGGTGTTGAGAATGGCAAGCGCGGCCACGGCATCGGCCTTGAACTCACTGCCGCCGTTAAAGCCAAACCAACCAAACCAAAGCAGACCGGCGCCCAGCGCCACAAACGGCACGTTATGCGGACGGTAGCTCACCATGCCAAAGCCGCGACGACGGCCGAGCATTAAGCAGAGAATCAGGCCCGTCAGACCGGACGAAATGTGTACCACGTCGCCGCCGGCAAAGTCGAGCGCGCCGATCATGTCACCGATAAAGGAGCCCTCGCCGCCCCAAACCATGTGGGCGAGCGGCGCATAGACCACAAGCAGCCAAATGCCCAGGAAGGCCGTCATGGCACCGAACTTAACGCGGCCGGCCAGGCTGCCCGTGACGATGGCGGCCGTGATCATGGCAAACGCCATTTGGAAGGCGATGTTGATAATCTGAGGGTAGACGGCACCGTCCGCAGCATTGCCCTCGGCCGCCTGCAGCACCTGGTTGAGTACCGGCAGGCACAGCAGCTGGTCAAGGCCTCCAATAAACGGGCTGGAACCGTCGCCGCCATAGGCCAGAGACCAGCCGGCAACAATCCACAGCACACCAACCAGGCCAATGGCGCCAAAGCACATAAGCATGGTGTTGATGACATTTTTGCGCCTGGACAGGCCGCCATAGAAAAACGCCAAGCCCGGTGTCATTAAAAACACGAGCATGGTGCAGACGAGCATAAACGTTGTCGATCCCGTATCGTACATTCGCTCTCCCTTGGTCGCATGAACGTTGTCGGCGCCCATAATGCGGCCGAGGGGCAACTGGTGTAGACCAGATACGGCGTTGTTAAACGCAGCGTTGTCGAATGGAAATGCTGCCGCAATCTTGGAAACGGCGCGGCAACGGACGCGAAACGGACGGGAAATACGCGAGCAAGGAAGCCGTGAGCGCGCCCGTCTCGGCTAGTGGCGGAACAGCTCGCGGGCTCGGTCGCGGAGATTAGTTGCTCGAATGACGCCTTCGTAGCGATTGATGCGCAGACGCGGGAAGGCGTTAAAGAAGCGTAGGTCGCGGCGGCTGAGCGACACGCTTGGCACCGGACGGCTCATGCGCTTGCCGGCAAGGCGACGACTGAGCGACGGACGCGGCATGCTCGGCGCGGCATCGGCCACACGGCGGGCAGCAAGTGCCAGGCCGCGAGCACCATCCGCGATAAACGTCGGCATTGAAGCCTTCTCGCGCAGGGCATCGAGCGCGGCGTCACCCAGCTCGGCCAGCCACGCGTTAACGGCACGGCTACGGATGTGCGTTTGTGCCACCGAGTCAATCGTCGATTCGGGAATGCGCTCGAGCATTGAGTCCGAGGCATCGGCAAGCGACTCGTTGATGCGGTCGGCAAGATCGGCGCGCACGCGCTCCAGCTGATCGAACAGACGCCGCCAGCTCGCCAGCGAGCACAACGCGTCGACCATCATCGCGACCGCGACGATAAAGGCGGACAACCGCACAATCAGCACCGGCAGACGGCCAAGCAGCCCCAGCAATGCCGGCTCCACTAAACGGCAAATACACAACGCACCCAAGCCAAACGCGCAGGCCCAGTACAGACAGATGCGTCCGTGCAAGTTAAACGGCAGGTGCGAGTAATCCCAAAAGCGAGCGCCCGTTGTTTTTTCCAACAGCACGCCTACGCTGTACTCAATCACGCTGCATACGAGCGCTGCAGCGACAAACTGGCTCGAGGCATCCGGAATCCCGCGCAACAGCAGCCAGCAGGCAATGCCGCCCACACCATAGATAGGACAACACGGCCCCAGCAAAAAGCCACTGTTGGCAAATCGTCCGTGATTGAGCATGGCGCATACTGTCGACTCCCATGCCCAACCGCAAAACCCGTAAAAGGCAAACGAGAGCACCAGTGCCGAGAGTGGGCAGGCGGCAAGCGTCGCGCCGTCAAATGCCATGTCGATCGCGGTCCCCACCGTCTACCCTCTCCTCTTCTCGCTCGATTCTTTACTCACGCTATCGTCCGTCTCGTCCTTGCGCGGCAGGCGGCCGGCGACCGTCTCACGCAGAGCACACCATTTATCCGCCAGGCAAACAATCCACGCCTCGCGACACGTCGGCGGCACGGGCACCAGCGGAAACATATGCCGCACGATGATATTCCGCTCGCGCGGCGTCAGCTCAAAATCCTCTTCGGCTCGCGCCAGGGCAAAAAACGGATGCCGAAATCCGTGCAGGCGATGGCTCGGATCGGGATCGTGCCAGTCATAGAGAAAGTAATCGTGTAACAAGGCTCCGCGCAGCAGCGAGGCACGGTCGATCGAAATGCCAGCACGGCCCAAGTGCTCGGCAAAGGACAGACTTGCCCGTGCCACCGAGGTCACATGTGCATAGACCGTCACGTCGCCATGCTGGATAAACTCGCGCGTCAGGTCCAAGCGGCCTGCCTGGGCGAGCTGGCGGGCGGCATCGTCGACCTCGTGCGCGATTTTCTCGGCACGAACGGCATCGGACATGCTGCCTCCTTCCAGCGGCTCACGGCGGCAAGCCACGGCCTGCACGTATTGAAAAAATCATCATCGAATCTATCAGTATGGCATCGGACAAAACGTTTTGCCCCACCAGTTGTCGAATTACCGCGCCGCCGTCACATATCAAACGCCAAAATGTGCGAGACTGTCTTGTGCAATTGTGTCGGCCGAGGGAGCGCCGGCGCTCGATTCGCATGGAGTAACCCACAACGATGCTGCTTACGCAAACGACAACGCCCGAGGACGTCAAGGCTCTCGACCGCGCCGAGCTTCCGCTGCTCTGCGGCGAGATTCGCCACGCCATCCTCGAAAGCTCCGCCGCTGTCGGCGGACACGTTGCCCCCAACCTGGGCGTCGTTGAGCTTACGGTTGCGCTTCATCGCGTGTTTAACTCCCCTATCGACAAGATTGTCTTTGACGTTTCGCACCAGACCTACGCCCACAAGGCGCTGACCGGGCGCGCGTATACCTATATCGATCCGGAACGTTTTGGCGAGGCTTCTGGCTTTGCCAATCCCGACGAGTCCGAGCACGACCTGTTCGCCATGGGCCACACCTCCACATCGGTGAGCCTGGGCTGCGGCTTGGCACACGCCCGCGATCTGGCGGGCGACAGCTACAACGTCATCACCATCATTGGCGACGGCTCGCTTTCGGGCGGCTTGGCGTTTGAGGGCTTCAACAATGCCGCCGAACTCGACAGCAACCTGATCATCATCGTCAACGATAACGACCAGTCCATCGCCGAGAACCACGGTGGCCTCTATCGCAATCTGGCCGAGCTGCGCACCAGCAACGGCACCTGTGAGCGCAACGTTTTCCGCGCGATGGGACTCGACTACCGTTATTTGGACGCCGGCAACGACGTGTTGGCCCTGGTCGACGCGCTGCAGGAACTGCGCAATATCGATCATCCCATCGTGCTGCACGTCTCCACCGCCAAGGGCAAGGGCTTTGAGCCGGCCCAGAGCGACCCCGAACGCTGGCACCACGTGGGTCCGTTTGACATGGCGACTGGGCGCAAGCTTTGCCCGGGCCATCCGAGCGAGCCCGCGCCGCGCACCTATGCTGACATTACGGGCGAGGCGCTCAGCGCCGCCATCGAGCGCGATCCACAGGTCGTTGGCATCACGGCCGCCACGCCCTACATTATGGGCTTTACACCCGAGCTTCGCGCTGCCGCCGGCAAACAGTTCGTCGATGTGGGCATTGCCGAGGAGCACGCCGTGACCTTTGCCACCGCGCTTGCGCGCTCGGGCGCCAAGCCAGTCTTTGGTGTGTACGGTACGTTTTTGCAGCGCGCCTACGACGAGCTGTGGCACGACCTGTGCCTCAACGACGCCCCCGCAACCATTTTGGTGTTTGGTGCGTCAATCTTTGGCACCACGTCCGAGACGCACCTCTCGTTCTTTGATATTTCCATGCTGGGCGGTCTTCCCAACATGCACTACTTGGCGCCGGCCTGCATGGAGGAATATCTGTCCATGCTGAGCTGGTCACTCGACCACCGCGAGCATCCCGTGGCAATCCGCGTACCGGGCATCGGCCTGGTAAGCCGCCCCGACCTTGCGCCCGCCGAAGACACCGACTACAGCGCCGTTCGCTATAACGTGGTGCGTCAGGGCCGCGACGTTGCCGTGCTCGCGCTCGGCGATTTCTTTGAGCTGGGTGAGCGTGTGGCAAACCGTCTGACTGCCGAGTACGGCATCGAGGCCACGCTCGTCAACCCGCGCTTTGCAACCGAGCTCGACCGCGAGTTCCTCGACAGCCTTGCCGCCGAGCATCGCGTTGTCGTCACCCTCGAGGACGGCATCTTGGACGGCGGCTGGGGCGAGCGCGTGGCATGTTATCTGGCATGCACGCCCGTGCGCACGCGCACCTTCGGCATCGCCAAGGGCTTCCCCGACCGCTACGACCCCAACGAACTGCTCGCGCAGAATGGCATGACGGTCGAGAACATGGCCGCCGAAGCCGTAAGGCTACTCAACGAGTAAGAAAACCTCCGCAAGGGAAGCATCCCTGCGGAGGTTTTTATTTTCGCGACGCGATTATCTCAATCTGTAACATCTAGGGCCCGAATTCCCGTCTAACTGTTACAGATCGAGACAAGACGCCTTAGTCCCTGACCTTTGTCTCAATCTGTAACAGATAGAGACCTTTTGGCCGTCCAGATGTTACAGATTGAGACATTCGAATCCCCCTGAAGAGAAAATCTCGATCTGTAACAGTCACTCGGCAAAAACGGCTGCAGATGTTACAGATTGAGACAAAGCAGCGAGACAGGCCACCACATCTGCAAGAACCACCACGAAGGTGCCTGTCCCTTTTTGGTAGGTAGAATAACCCATAAGGCAAGTATGTTTCTGAGTTATTTCGTGTTGACCCATTTGAGCGCGATAGGGTATAACTCTACTCAACCGCTAGGGATTTTATTGAGAAAGGTGTTCTACCATGAGCAAGAACCTCTCCCAGCAGGTCGTTCTCGACCGCCGCGGCTTCGTTGCCGCCACCTTCGCAACCGTCGCCGGCCTTGGTCTTGCCGGCTGCTCCGACACCAGCGCCGAGGCCGACAAGGGTTCCGCCGCCGGCTCCCCCAAGAGCTCCGAAGATACCGAGGCTTCCACCACGCTCGACGCCAAGGCGTTCGACAAGCTCGTCGACAACGGCCCCAAGGCCAATGACGACGCCATCGCCGCCAGCACCTGGGCGACGGCCGTCAAGGACGCCGGCGTCTTTAAGATCGGTGGCGTTCAGACCTCCACGCTCTTCTCCCTCCTCAACGAGAAAGACGGTCAGACCCGCGGCTTCGATGCCGGTATCGCACAGCTCCTGTCCAACTACATTCTGGGCGAGAACAAGGTCGAGATCACCCAGGTGACCTCGGACACGCGCGAGTCTGTCCTGCAGAACGGCCAGGTCGACGCTGTCTTTGCCACCTACACCATCACTGACGAACGCAAGAAGCTCGTCTCCTTCGCCGGCCCCTACTACTACACGCAGCAGGCCATCCTGGTGCTCGCCGACAACGACGACATCAAGAGCGTCGACGACCTGGCCGACAAGAACGTCGCCGTCCAGTCCGGCTCCAACGGCCCCGCCATCCTGGAGGAGTTCGCTCCCAAGGCCAGCCAACAGGAGTTCAAGACCGACGAGGAGGCCCGCCAGGCACTCCAGCAGGGCCGCGTTGACGCCTACGTCATCGACAACAACATGCAGCAGAGTGCCCTGGTCCGCGAGCCCGGTAAGTATAAGATCGCCGGCAAGCCCTTCGGCAGCAAGGAGCCCTACGGCATCGGCCTGCCGCTCGATTCCGACGGCGTCGCCTTCGTTAACGACTTCCTTAAGAAGATCGAGGACGATGGCACCTGGACCGAGCTGTGGCAGATCTGCATTGGCGACCGCACGGGCGACACCAACGTTCCCGAGCTGCCCGAGATTGGCGCCTAGGCAATACGCCTAGTAACGGCCGCAACGAAACCATACGGAAACGCGCAATGCGCTTTATTGCGCTAAACTGTTTCCTCACTGAGTTGTCGGGGCTTCCGTACACGCGGGAGCCCCTCTCCTTATCGGCGGGAGGTCCGCATGAGTCTCTCCGAGCTCTGGTCGCTTTATGGCCAGAACTACATTGACGCGCTGCTAGCAACCTGGGGCATGACGCTTGAGTCGTTTGCCATCGCCATGGTACTGGCAGTCGCCGTCACCGTGATGCGCGTGTCGCCGCTCAAGCCGCTGCGCGTCTTTGGCGATCTGTATGTCCAAGTCTTCCGTAACATCCCCGGCATCGCGCTGCTCATTATCGTCGTCTACGCATTGCCGCCGCTCAAGGTTGTCCTGCCCTACCGCACCTGCGCTATCGTCGCCACGGTCCTTTTGGGCTCGGCCTTTGGTTCCGAGAACTTTATGAGCGGCATCAACACCGTCGGCGTCGGCCAGGTGGAAGCCGCCCGCTCGCTGGGCATGAGCTTCAGCCGCATCCTCGCCAAAATTGTGATTCCGCAGGCGCTGCGCTCGAGCGTGCTGCCCATGACCAACCTCTTTATCGCCGTCATGCTCACCACCGCGCTCGGCAGCCAGGTGCCGCTTAAACCGCAGGAGCTCACCGGTGTGGTGAGCTACATCAACACGCGCTCACTCGGAGGCGTCGCCGCGTTCTTTATCTCGGCGCTCGGCTACCTGGGCACGGCCTTTGTGGTGAGCCACATTGGCAACTACATCGATAAGAAGGTGAGGATCCTCCGATGAGCAAGCACTCCTCTCCCGCGCTCACCATGCGCGATGCGCTCTACGAGGCTCCCGGCCCCAAGATGCGCACCAAGATTCGCATCGGCACCGCTATCTCATTGATTGCCGTGGCGGTGCTCATCACCTTGGTGTTGCAGCGCTTTTATGTGACCGGTCAGCTTTCGGTCCACTATTGGTATTTCTTTACGCACCTCACTACCTGGAAGTTCTTACTTGCCGGCTTTGAGGGCACGGTAAAGGTCGCGCTCACCGCCGGTGCCATCGCGCTGGTGCTGGGCCTAGCCCTTATGCTCGGCCGCACGAGCGACATTAGGCCGCTGCAACTGGTCTGCCGCGTACTCACCGATTTCTTCCGCGGCGTGCCGAGCCTGCTGTTCATCTACTTCTTCTTTTTGGTGCTGCCTCAGTACAAGATCGCGCTGCCGTCGTTTTGGATGCTCACGCTTCCCGTCGCGCTCGCTGCAGCCGGCGTGCTGGCCGAGATCTTCCGCGCCGGCGTCAATGCCGTGCCGCGCGGTCAGGTCGAGGCAGCCCAGGCGCTCGGTCTCTCCAAGGCTAAAATCACCTTTAAAATCGTGCTGCCACAGGCGATTCGCTTTATCATTCCGTCGTTGATTTCGCAGCTCGTAGTCGTGGTCAAGGACACCACCGTCGCCTACGTGGTGAGCTACCCCGACCTCATGCAAAACGCCCGCGTGCTCATTACCAACTACGACGCCCTCGTGTCGGTCTACCTGGTGATCGCGGTCATCTACATCCTCATCAACGTCGCGATTAACAAGGCCGCCGTCTACGTTTCGCACAAGACCGGCGCGACCATCATCCGCTAACGCTTTACCATTTCGAGTCATAAGGAGCCGAGCACCATGGCACAGAGCACTTCTTCTACCGGCAATCAGCCGCTGATCGAGCTCAGGCACGTCGATAAGCACTATGGCGACCTGCACGTCCTCAATGACATCAATCTCTCGGTCGACCGCGGCGAAGTCGTCGTGGTGATTGGCCCCTCGGGTTCGGGCAAATCGACCATGTGCCGCACCATCAACCGCCTGGAGACCATCGACTCGGGCGAGATCCTCATCGAGGGCGAGCCCCTGCCTCAGGAAGGCAAGGATCTTGCCCGCATGCGTGCCGAACTGGGCATGGTGTTTCAGCAGTTCAACCTGTTCGCACATATGACCGTACTGCAGAACGTCATGCTGGGGCCGGTTGACGTGTTGGGCGTCTCCAAGGATGAGGCCCGTGAACGCGCCATGGACCTGCTGAGCCGCGTGGGCGTGGCAGAGCAGGCCGACAAGGTGCCCGCACAGCTCTCGGGCGGCCAGCAACAGCGCGTAGCCATCGCACGTTCGCTTGCCATGCAGCCCAAGGCCATGCTCTTTGACGAGCCCACGAGCGCGCTCGACCCCGAGATGATCAACGAGGTGCTCGAGGTCATGGTTCGCCTGGCCCAGCAGGGCATGACGATGATCGTCATCACCCACGAGATGAACTTTGCCCGCCGCGTGGCCGATCGCGTCGTGTTTATGGCCGATGGCCAGATCGTGGAGACCGGCACGCCCGAGGAGTTCTTCGACCATCCCCAGACCAAGCGCGCCCAGGACTTCCTCAACTCCATCAAGGGCCACTAACCCAATTGCCACGCGGGACAAATTCGTCAACAACGCTTGCCCCGCGCCGCCCCTGCGCCATGTCCACCCGGATTCGAAAGCCACGCCTATGATCGGAACACGCACTTCATCGTCATACACCCCGCACGTCGACGTCGATCCCGCCGACCGCCCACTCATCCTCGTCGCGCCGCGTTGGGAAGAGGCGAAGCCGTTTTTGAGCGAGACGCTCTCCCCCAACGAGGAGATTGCAAGTGTCTTTGTCGATGCCATCCTTGCCGCCGGCGGCCTGCCGCTGCAGATGTCCATCACCGAGGACATTGAGGTCATCCGTCATTACGTCGATATCGCCGATGGCATCGCCATTCCCGGCGGCCCCGATGTCAATCCCAAACGTTGGGGCGATGAGCGTCCGTACGACCCCACGCCGTGCTGTGAGATCCGCGACCGTTTTGAGTTCAAGCTCGTCAACGAGGTGCTTCGTGCCAAGAAGCCGCTCTTTACCACCTGCCGCGGCACACAACTGCTCAACGTTGCCACCGGTGGCACCCTATGCATGGACGTGCCGAGCTTGGGTGCGCGCGAGGGCCGCACGCAGTGGCGCCATACCCACGTGCTCAACGACCCCGTGCACCCTGTCGAAGTCGTTCCGGGCTCGCTGCTTGAGCGCGCGCTTGGCGGACGCAGGCTCATCCAGACCAACTCGGCGCACCACTGCTGCGTCGACCGTCTGGGCAAGAGTACGCGCCTGGTCGCCAAGGCAACCGATGGCGTGCCCGAGTGCATCGAGGTCGAGGGCCAGCCTTTCTGCCTGGGCGTGCAGTGGCACCCCGAGTACACGTGGAAGACGCTCGAGACCGACTTTAACCTGTGGAAGTCGTTTGTCGAGGCAGCAGCAAAGGTTAAGCAGGCACGCTAGCTCGCAAGCCACACAAGTTAAAGCCTCCTAAGCCAGCGGGGGGGCGGACACCAGCCACGGTGCCCGCCCCCCTGTATTTGGTATGCTCGGTATGATTATCCCTCACAAACAATCAAAG
Source organism: uncultured Collinsella sp. (assembly GCA_902475615.1). Lineage (GTDB taxonomy): Bacteria > Actinomycetota > Coriobacteriia > Coriobacteriales > Coriobacteriaceae > Collinsella. The sequence continues at coordinate 650,569 of CABSAD010000001.1, forward strand.
AAATCTCGACCGCAATCGGTCTACGGTAAAGCAAATGGTAAAAACGCTTGCTACGTTGATTAGACAGTCAATTAAAATCGAGATGCATTGACCATTCCCCAACGGGGTCACGCCACAAATCCACATGAGCATCGAGGCTGGAAGCGGAAGCATGGAATTGGCCCCGATCTGTATGTAGATCGCTACAACGTTGACAAGCAACAGCATGCCAATCGGACCGAAGCCGGACCCAAAATAGGAAACAGCGATCACGCAAGAGACCACGTATGCAAGGCAGGTAGCGGCAGCAAGAACAAGTCGATAGCAAAATACATGCAGGTTGAAATACTGCTGAGCATCCAGAACGATTGCGCAGTTAAGACAGTACAAAACGACACTCGACAGGATAAACGCGACCAAAAGGGCGAGGGATGACAGTATCGCCCGCGCAACAGTAGCGCACACCCGCTTCCCTCCCCGAGCCGCCGACAACCCCCACGGTTCCTCAATAAAGCCCGAACTGACAAAGCGCGGCACAATGCAAGCCGCGATGAACGGAAAGAACAATGCATGAGCCAACGGGGCTACGTTGAACAGCAGACCGCGAAAGACCTCTGCATTACCAAATAGAAGGACATCCTCTGCCGATAGCCGAAGCGTCGGGTCTGGGAAAAAGCCCAAGAAACTGTTCTCACGGAGGCTACAGAACCACATCGGGAAAGAATTAAGCTGCAATGCCACCATGCACGCATAAATTACCAAGATTAAGGCGTACACCCATTTGCTCACATGCTTCAATTCTGACTGGAGAAGTCTTTTAATCTGACGAGCCATTGAGCACACCCCCAGCGCGAAAGCTCACGAGAGCGTAAATCAATACCGATAGACAGCTGGCTGCCACGCCATATTCCAGAAGTATCAGCTGACCCATATCGCTATACCCAAGGGCACATCCGACTCCAAGGTACGGCCCCGGAAGGAGTAAGACCCATCGCAAGGATGGTATAGGCACCTGAAGGAAGCTTCCGTAGAGCGTCAGGCTCATGACAAATCCAATTATGATTGCAGCCCCGCTCAATACAGCGCTGCCTGTAATCCGATAGATGGTCATCGTCTCCAACGCAACCGATATCACCAATACGGCGTTGATTATCATCGCAGGCAAAAATGCAGTCAGCATGCCGTGCGTGTAGTTTTGCCCCCCACGCAGTATGGCTATTGCAAACAAAAGAAGGCAAAGTGCGCTATATGCTGCGCCGACTATTAAAGCAGACGAAAGCACATGTGCCAAAGCCCCATTAAAGCGGGCGAGACCTCTTGCTGAAGAAATTCGGTATCCCTCTTTATAGCCATGCTCCTGTAAAAGCACCAAACAAACGATGAGTGGAACGAACAGGGATGTACCGGCAAAAGCGCTGCGCGCAAGGGACTCATCAGGCGCAGAAGGATCGATTGCATTCCAGAAGAAACCAATATCCTCCCCACAAACGCCATAGCCAAAGCCTAGCAACGTTGCTCCGTTATTTAGAAAAACACCGAAGAGAAGACCGCACGCCAACATAAGCGTAAGACCAAACTGCGCCGGAAACATCCTGTGTAGACGCATCATATCTGCCTTTATGGGATGGATCGCCCGCTTCATAGCGAGACCGCGTTCATCAAGCGCCTGTAATATTCTTTTAGGGATGACGCCTCATCCCTTATGACATCCATCGATTCCTTTTTCAGCAGTTCACCGTCATGAATAAACACGCAACTTGTTGCAACCGATGCCAACTCATCCAAATCATGGCTAGAGATGAGCATGGTCTTACCCTGTTCTCGATTCAATCGGCCGATAAGGGCCCATATACTCTCGATGCCCAGCGGGTCCAACCCATTTGCCGGCTCATCGAAAATTAGTACGTCGGTGTCGCCCAACAAAGCCGTAGCTATATCCAGTCGCCGTTTCATTCCCAGAGAAAAACTGCTCACGCTCTTTTTCTCATCGACGTCCAGCCCGACTAGGCCCAAGACGCGAGGAACCTCACGTTTCTCATCGAGCCCCCATTCCGCACATCGGATCCGAAGATTCTCCACCGCACTGAGGGATTGGTATGCTCCGCTGGAATCTGGCACATAGCCGACACGCGTCCGCATCAGGCTCAGCTCTTTTTTCGACTTGCCTCCAAAGAGCTCCACGCTCCCCGACGATGGCTCACAGAGGCCCAGCACTATTTTAATAAGCGTGCTTTTGCCCGCCCCGTTTGCACCAACAAGAGCGCAAAGTTCAGACTGATGCACCTCGAAGGAAACGTCATGCAACACACGCCGTTTTCCATAGCGCTTTGACACCTTTGATAGCTTTATCGCTGATGCGTTCATTGTCCTCCTGTTCTGCTTGATAGGAAAACCGCTCATATCGTTCCTTCTTTCCTTTATCGTTTTCCATAGTTGTTATTGTTTTTCGATAACTCATATTTGTCAAGATAATCTAAAAGAAGGGACCCGTGTTAGACACGGGTCCCTTCACGCTGATACTTCGTTTTAGTTGTTTGCCTTAAGCTACTCGTCACTCAAATCGACAGCAAAGACTGATGTCGGAAGCGAAGCCTCATTGCCTCCGCCATCTCGCATCTGCCTCACAACATTTTTCGCGCGCTCGACAATAAGCTCCTCAAGCTCTTTCTCACTCACCCGCCGAATAATATCTCCCGGTTGACAATCAAGCTCATCACAGATATCGAGAAGCGTCTTTAGGCGAATAGCTTTTATCTTTCCGTTTCTAAGCTTTGAAATATTAGCCGGAGTATGCCCCGTGGCACGAATCAGATCAGCACTGGTCTTTCCGGTCTTAAGCAGCTGCGTCTCAAGCTCGATGATGAGATAGCTCATGTTTCCTCCTACACAAGCTCGTCAGACTGCTCTTGGAGCAGCGAGGCATAACTCCAGATCGCCGAGATAAACAAGCAGACAACTGCGCCGAAAAACGACCCCGCATCAAAGGTAGCGCCTTGGCAAATCTCAATAACGAAGGAATGAGGCACGATGTAAAGCTCCAGGGCGCCGATGGTGAGATTGACCGATCCATAGGCACCAACAAGCGAAACCGCGGCGTTAACAGCAAAGGCAAGCGCAAGAACACGGATAAGCCGCACATGCGTCTTGGTAAAGGGCGAGACGCCTCGCGAGATGTTACGGCTGATCCCGCACAAAACGACAAGCGAAATACCCACGACGAGTGCCAGGCACAGTCCGCTTGGGATAACGATGCACCCGCCATTGAGAAGCGTCACGACACCCAAAGAATCGACAGAAGCAACGTTTGCAACTGCATACCAGATCACGTAAACAACCAGCGCGGCAAAAGCGACGAGCATCCCTGCAAAAACGGCTGCCATGCAAAAACCAAGCTTCCTGATTTTTTCGCCCGCCTTGGCCATACGCTGAACGCTGTTAGACATACACTCACCCTCATCGACTCTATCGTTATTCGAACAGTTTATCGAACAACGATATTGATTGCATGCGGAAAGCCCCGCCAGTGCGCATAGCCCATTCACTAATCAGAAGGGGTGAGAGTGGATTTTTGGACACGTATCGAACGAGAGTGGATAATCTCCCACTTCGAGGCCACCACCGGGCCTAAAACGGGAGATTATCCACTCTCATAGTCATCAAGGCTCGCAAGCTCTTATTCGGCCGCCTCGCGCAGGGCCGACATCGTAGCCGCATATTGCTGCTGCAACGCATGCATTCCCTCGCGAGCGCCGTCAACGGCATCGGCGCCGCGCAGCGCTTCGGTCACCACGACCGCCGGCTCGTACAGATTATCGAATCCCAGGTTCTGGCTCACGCCCTTGAGCGTGTGCGCTGCCATAAACGCTTCCTCGGCGTCTCCTGCCGCCATGGCAGCCTCCAACTTGTCCATGCTCTCGTCATCCAAAAACTTGAGGGCAAAGCGGGCGAGCATTTCCTCGCCCATCAGCCGAGCGCACGCGTCATCATAATTGGCGCCGATCTTCTCATACGCCTCACGCATGGAAATCATGGATTAAAACTCCTTTGGTCAAACTAAATCGTGGGAAACGCAACAACGTCGGCGGGACGCGCCAACGTCTCGGCAATACGGTCTTGCACCTCGAGCAGGCAGTCGAGCAACAGCGGGTTAAAGGTACCGCACTTACCGTCCAGAATCATCTGGATCGCCTCCTCGTGCGGGATAGCGTCCTTGTACACGCGCACGCTCGTCAGGGCATCGTACACGTCAGCCACCGAAACCACCTGCGCGGCGATGGGGATATCGTCGCCCTTAAGGCCATCGGGATAACCCTTGCCGTCCCAGCGCTCGTGGTGCCAACGCGCAATCTGGTACGCATATTCCATAAGCGCATTGCCGGCGTGATGGCTACCCAGCTCACGCAGCATGTCGGCGCCGATCGTGGTATGCGTCTTCATAATCTCGAACTCCTCGGGCGTAAGGCGCCCGGGTTTGTTGAGAATCGCATCGTCAATCGACATCTTGCCGATATCGTGCAGCGCCGAAGCCAGGGCAATCGTGGAGCGCTCCTCATTGTCAAGGGAAATGGTGTCGCCACGCTGGACCAGACAGCCAAGCAGCAGCTCGGTCAGCTTTTCGATGTTCGTAACGTGCCTGCCGCTCTCGCCGTTGCGAAGCTCCATGACGCCAGCCATGATGTCGATGAGCATGCGACTGTTCTTGACACGCTCGTTGTACTGCTGGGACAGCAGGCTCGTCAGGCGGCGCTGTTTGGCGTATAGGCGGATGGTGTTGCTTACACGGCGGCGCACGACACGGGAGTCAAACGGGCGGTTGATATAGTCCGAGGCGCCTAGCTCGTACGCGCGCAGAACCATATCATCGGAATCTTCGCTCGAAATCATGATGACAGGCAGATTGTCACTAACCGATCGGCGCGACAGACCGGCCAGCACCTCAAAGCCGCTTATGCCCGGCATGACAATATCCAGCAGCACGAGCGACAACTCATCGCCATAGCGGTCGACCATGTCGAGCGCCGTACGACCGTTATCGGCCTCGAGGATGCAATATTCGTCCTTGAGCATCTCGCTGAGAATGACTCGGTTCATCTCGGAGTCATCGACAATAAGCACCAAAGGCTTTTCGCTTTGGAAGGCCTCGATGGAATCGGCATCGGTCACGACCGTACCGGCTTTTGCCTTAGCGCGGCTCAATAACTGGACAGCGCGGCCAACGCCCTCATCGACCGTCTCGCCATGAATGCGGACGCCACCAACACATGCCGTCAAGCTCACGTACTCATGGCCCGGAATAATCGTGGAATGAACGGCATCGGACACCTGATGCAGGCGACGGGTGAAGTCATCGGAGGGAATATTGGGCATGACGACCACAAACTTGTCGCAGCCATAGCGCACAAGCTCGTCAGTCGAACGGATTCCGCTGCGCATGGCTGTCGCCACAGCACCGAGCGCAAGGTCGCCGGCATGACGGCCACACGTATCGTTGAAGACCTTAAAATCATCAAGGTCAATCACCGCAACGCCGGCATTCACGCGGGCGCTACGGAGCTTTTCCTCGTAATATCGGCGATTGCGCACATTCGTCAGCACGTCGGTGTAGACAAGGTCCTCTTCTGCAGCCTCTTGCTCATCAATCGGACGCACCATCAGCAAGACGTGAGGCTCGCCCTCGACCTTTAGAGGGCGCAGACGGGCGCGGTACTCAACACCATCGTTGAGCAGTTGCTCCGATACCTCATCGGAACCTGCCAAGGCCTCAAGACTTGACTGACGCAGGCAAGGACAGCGATCGCCGGCGAGTAGGCAGTTAGGCTCGTTCTTAATCTGATCGGCCGACAGCAAACGTACCACGGGGTAGGTCTTCGCGACACGGGCGACCTCGGCGGCAGCCTCCTCGTCGGTTAGATTGGCCTCGTGATTATTGAGCATATGGGGCCCTTTCGATAGTTTCGCATGGTAGCGATGGGTTCCAAATGTTACAAGGGTAACACCTTGCCGATGCAGGTAAGCACGTGAATGCTGCTACATTTTTATGAGTTGGCAGACGGCGCGATCGAAGCCGCAGACGTGAGGTTTTGAGCACATTTGTTAACACGGCCGAAACGTTTGCGGATGGAGCCTGCTTTGGCTATTGCGGGTGCTAGAACCCCAAGATGCCACGGACAGCCCGGGCAGCCGCTACCGGGCGATCGCGCAGGCCGTTGTGCGCCCCGGGAATCGTTACGAGCGGACAGTCCAAAAGCTCAGCCGCCATCCTCGTGCCCGCCTCGCGGGGCGTGCCAATCGAGAGCTCGCCCAGGAGCACGGCGGCCACCGTTTTCGACGCGCGAACGCTATCCCAATCGGGAACGCAGGTCATAGTAATCCCGTATTCGTTTGCCATGAAACTACGGCCGTTGCGCAGGGCATGCCTGGCTTCTGCCTCGGTCGTCCCAGGAGCCTCGGGGTCCAAGTCGCCGAGGGCTCCCAAGAAAAGCCGGAGCGCCCTTGAAACCTTTCCAGCCGCAATCATATCGAGCAAAACCGGAGCTGCGCCCATGCCGGCGCCTTCGGCCGACACAGCCGGCTCATGCAGAATCGCACGGGCGACGAGATCGGGTTCGGCGCGAAGAAGCTCCAGCGCCACCAACGTACCGGCGCTATGCGCAAGCACATTTGTCGGAGCGCCAACGTGTTCGATCACGGCTTGCAGGTCGGCGGCCTGAGCGGCAAGATCATAGCTGCCGTCTACCGCTTCGCTGCTGCCACCACAGCCGCGGCGGTCGTAGGCAATGACGCGGTAGTTGCGGCTGAGCTCACAAGCGATGCCATCGAAAAATGTGCCGTCGACACAAGCGCCGTGCACGCACACCACGGCAGGAGTATCAGGCGACACATCCGGGCCGGCATATTCGCGACAGGCAATCGTGGTGCCCGCATTCTCGACTGTAAAATCCATGTTGTGCCCCCGCCATCAATGCCCATCCAGTTGCACGTCAGTACGGTTGGATGGACCCGCATTGCCTTACGCCTTGTTAACAGATTAACTGTACCCGACCCGAGCCTTTTCATGGCACGGCATAATGAGCGACGTTAAAAAACGAAACTTGTAAAGCAAGAGCCCGCACCTTGCTTTGGAGCCGATGCTATGCTTAGGCACAATTGTCTTGAGGAGCATATGCCTATGTCTACGTTTTTGAATGCCAGCCCCATCTTTGGGCCCGTTCGCAGCCGTCGCCTTGGTCTCTCGCTCGGCGTCAACATGATGCCGGCCAGCGGCAAAATCTGCACGTTCGACTGCATTTACTGCGAAAACGGCCTCAACGCCGAGCGCCCCTGCCACGATTCGTATAACACGGCCGCCGTGGTACTCGACGCGCTCGAGGCCAAGCTGCGCGAGATGGCAGCCGAGGGCGGGCTCCCCGATGTAATCACGTTTGCCGGCAACGGCGAACCCACCGCCGCATCGGAGTTTCCGCAGGCCATCGCTGGTGTCGTCGCGCTTCGCGACCAGCTGGCCCCAAACACCAAGATCGCTGTACTCTCCAACGGCACGCGCGCCGACCGCCCCGAGGTGCACGATGCGCTCATGATGGTCGACGACAACATCCTCAAGCTCGATACCGTCGACCCGGCGTTTATCCAGCTGCTCGACCAGCCTGTTGGCCCCTACGAGGTCGAGCACCAAATCGAGACGTTCGCAAGCTTTGACGGTCACGTTATTATCCAGACGATCTTTTTGACCGGCGTGTACCGGGGCAAGTCTATCGATAACACCGGCGAGGAGTACGTCGGCCCCTGGCTCGCAGCGCTTGAGCGCATTCGCCCACAAGAAGCAACCATCTACACGGTAGCGCGCGAGACACCGGTCGCCGGCCTTGCCAAAGCAGCGCCCGAGGCGCTCGACACGATCGCTGCACGCGTGCGCGCCCTCGGCATTCCCTGCCAGGTGAGCTACTAGCAAAACCACGCAGCAGCTAGTGCCCGCCATCCCGCCCCATCAGTTGCGGTGATATAGTTCCTATTTGTGCTGTTAAACCGCTTAAATCGGAACTATATCACCGCAACTTTTATGGACACGTGAGTGGGCTATACTAGCTGCGAATGAAAGGAAGTTAGCCATGTTTGACAAAGGACCCGTGCCCGGCCGCAACGACGCTTGCTGGTGCGGCAGCGGCAAAAAATATAAGAAATGCCACAGCGCCTTTGATGAGCGCCTCGAGCGCTTGTGGGAAGAGGGCTGGGAGGTTCTGCCCCGCACGCTCTACAAGACGCCCGCCGATATCGAGGGCATCAAGCGCTCGGCCGCCATCAACGTGGGCGTGCTCGATTACGTAGGCGAGCACATCGCCGCGGGCATGACCACCAACCAGATCGACCAGATGATCTACGACTACACCTTCGAGCACGGTGGCACGCCGGCCGACCTCAACTACGAGGGCTACCCCAAGAGCGTGTGCACCTCGATCAACGACGTGGTCTGTCACGGTATCCCCTGCGATACGGACGTGCTGCACGAGGGCGACATCATCAACGTCGACTGCTCCACGATTCTTGACGGCTACTTTAGCGACTCGAGCCGCATGTTCTGCATCGGCGAGGTCTCTGCCGAGCGCCAGCGCCTGGTCGAGGTCACCCGCGCCAGCGTGGAGGCGGGCCTGGCAGCCGTCAAGCCATGGTTGCCGCTCTCCGTTATGGCCGAAGCCGTGCAAAAGACGGTCGAGGACGCCGGTTTTAGCGTGGTGCGCGAGTACGGCGGACACGGCATTGGCAAGGAGTTCCACGAGGACCCGTTTGTAGGCTTTACCACCGAGGCGCCCGATGTGGACACCATTATGGCCCCGGGCATGGTCTTTACCATCGAGCCCATGGTCAACGCCGGAGCGCCCGACATCAAGATCAGCAAGGGCGATGGCTGGTGTGTGCGCACCAAGGACGGCAGCGACTCGGCCCAGTGCGAGGTACAGCTCGTGGTGACCGAGGACGGCTACGAGCTGCTGAGCTGGTAGCCGCAGATGCGCCGGATGCTGACGGGCAAACCCGCTTTGCATCCGGCGTTTTATTTGAACGTTTTGCCTGATAAAACCTGCCAAAATAAACCTGTCCTTTTTTGGCAGGCTGAGCGGAGATGACTGCTTGTGAACATCCTGGTTTTGCTGCCCGTCAACGACCGCCATCGCGCAATTCTTGAGTCGAGTGCTCCGGGCGAGGACTTTATCTACACGAGCTCCGACGCCACCACGCGTGAGCAGGTCGCCAACGCCGACGTAATCTTGGGCAACATAGACCCTGCCTTGCTTACCGCATGCGAGCATCTCCAGCTGTTGCAATTGCAGACCGCCGGCTATGACGATTACTTGGCCGCCGGCACCGTGCCGGCTGAAGCCAAGCTGTCTTGCTCGATCGGCGCCTACGGCCAGGCCGTGAGCGAGCACATGTTTGCCATGGTCCTTTCCATGATGAAGCGCCTGCCCGGCTATCACGACTTGCAGCGCGAGCATCGCTGGGAGGATTTGGGGCCGGTTACCTCGCTCAAAAATGCCAACGTGCTGGTGCTGGGCGCGGGCGACATTGGCGGCCACTTTGCCACGCTCTGCCGCAACATGGGCGCGCACGTCCGCGGCATCAAGCGCCATCCACTCGTCTACCCCATTGTGTTTGAGGACATGGACGGCATGGACGCCCTACCTGAGTGCCTGGCAGAGGCAGACATCGTCGCATCCTTTATGCCGAGCACACCCGAGACCCGCGGCCTGGCGAACGCCGAGTTCTTCGCCGCGATGAAGCCGGGCGCCTTCTTTGCCAACGGCGGCCGCGGCGACCTTGTGGTCGCCGACGACTTGGTTGCCGCCTTGGAGTCGGGACATCTCGCCGGCGCCGCGGTCGACGTCACCGACCCCGAGCCCCTGCCCGCGACAAGCCCGCTGTGGGATGCGCCCAACATGCTCATCACACCGCATATCTCGGGCTGGTTCCACTTGGAGGCCACGCTCAACAATGTGGTCGACATTGCCGCGGAGAACTTGCGTCATCTGCAAGCGGGTGAGACGCTCCGCCGTTGGATCGAACACTAAGAATTACGCCGTTTTACAAACGGCGTAATGAGCCGACGCTGCGAGCCCGCCGTTTGGCCAACCTGCGGCGCTTTGCTGGCGCGGCCCTACCTGTGGGCTCTCGCTGACCATTATTCGACCAAAGGGGTCTAGCGCTATTTAAGCGTTGTTAGATAGCTTCTTGCATCTTCTACGTTCATTGCTGCGACGGGCGCATGCGAACAGAGCTTGACATCGTTGGTGACCAGTAAATCTGCTTGGGCGCGCATCGCTGCCGCAATGATTAAATCGTCTTCGTAATCGCTATGGAGCTCACGCTGCCTGCTCGCCATCCATATATCGCTCAGGTCACAGGGCACTGGCGTGGCAAGCTGCGACAGCACGCTAAGACAATCCCATGCAAGCGAAGTCGCTGCCGTAGCGGCATACTGGGAAAGCGAACCGTGCTCTCGCCGATACCATGCCTTATGTTCGCTTGAAATCAAATAGAACAGGTCTTTGGACGATGTCGCCGCATACAGCAAATCCACCTGTGCCGTGCATGCATCGCGTAAAAACTCAATCGCCACCGAACGACCACGTCGTGAGGGAATGAAGTAATCGAGCCACACGTTGGTGTCAACCAAGATGCGCTTTGGAGTCTCACTCATAGAGCCAGCTCATCTCCTCGCCATAGCGATCCGCATAGGCATTCCGTTTGAGCTCTTCGTCGTCCAATGGCTGAGCCTTGACCATATCGATTCCCGACTCACGGCAAGCGGCAGCGAACAGCTTCGACCCCTGATCCATGAGCTCGAGCTTACGTTTGGCGGCCTTTTCGCGCTCGCGCTGTTCCGCCCGGGCACGACTGGGCAGCAGGATATCCTCGAGCGCACCGGGGCGATCGGCCAGCGACGCTGCAAGCTGCCAGAGCGCTCGCACCGCTTGGCTCGGCGTCATACCGGCCCTGGAGAGAGCGGCGTCCCCACTCCTTTTAAGATCGGCATCGAGACGCACGTTGATCTGAGCGGCTGTTGTGGTCATGACCCCTCCTTAATACTTCAAAACTATCATAAAACTCTATGGTAGATACGTAAAGCATGTATAGCATTTATAAGTATTAGCCGTGCTCTGTACACAAAAAGCCGCCGAGGCACACTGCACCTCGGCGGCCACGTATCACAAATCTAGTTCGGTTTCACCCTTTGCATTCGCCCAGATAAAACATGCCAAAGTAAACCTGTCCCTTTTTGGTAGGTTTTAGAGCTCCACGCTTTCGGCGCCGTTGATGGTTAGGTCGTGCTCGTAGAAGGCGGTGAGGGCGCGGATGGCGTACATCACGTCGCGCACGCCGCCGGTCTCGTAGCTCGAGTGCATGGCCAGCTGCGGCAGGCCCACGTCCACGGCGTGCATGCTCGCCTGCATATTGGACAGATTGCCGAGGGTGGAGCCGCCGGCCATATCGCTCTTGTTGGCGAAGGCCTGCGTTGGCACGTCGGCGTCATCGCAAATAGCCTGGAACACCGCGCGGCTAAAGGCATCGGTGCAGTAGTGCTGGTTGGCAGCTTCCTTGATAACGATGCCGCCGTTGAGCACCACCTGGTTGCGCGCATCGCACTTCTCGGCGTGGTTGGGGTGCACGGCATGCGCGTTGTCGCAGCTCACAAGCATCGAGGCGGCAAGTGCGCGATGGTACGACTCGTCGTCAAAGCCCAGCGATCCGTTGATGCGGCGCAGCGCGTCGGCCAAGAACGTCGACATGGCGCCCTGCTTGGTCTCGGAGCCAACCTCCTCGTTATCAAAGCAGCAGAAGACCGAGATGTCATGCGCATTCTCGGCACCCAAAAATGCCTGCAGCGAGGTGTAGGCGCAGGCCAGGTCGTCGAGCTTGGGCGTCGAGATAAACTCGTCGGCCCAGCCCCAAATGCGCGCATCCTGACGATTGACCAGGAACAGGTCGCGACCCAGAATCTGCTCGGGCTCAACGTCCAGCTCGTCGGCAATCAGAGCATCAAAGTCGCCCTGTTTAAGCTCGCCGGCGCTGATGAGCGGGCACAGGTCGACGGCGCGGTTGGGCGCAAAGCCCTCGTTAACGCCGCGGTTCATATGGATGGCAAGGCTCGGAATGATAGCGACCTCGCGCTCGGTAGCAAGCAGGCGGCTCTCGATACGGTCGTCTTCGCGTACCAGCACGCGGCCCGCAAGCGCCAGCGGGCGATCGAACCAGGTATAGTCGATCATGCCGCCGTAGGCCTCGGTGTTCAGGCGCAGCGTCTCGCCTGCGCCATCGAGCTCGGGCACGGCCTTGACCTTAAACGTCGGCGAATCGCTGTGCGACGCCGTGAGCTGAAAATGATAGTCACCGGCGACGCCGTCCTCGCCCCACGTCGCGGCCAGGTCCTCGCCCACCTTAAAGGCAACAACGCTCGAGGTGTTGCGCTGCGTGTAATAACGCCCACCCGGTTCGATGTCCCACGCCGCATTCTCGGGCAGGTAGGTAAAGCCCGCCTCGTCGAGCTCGGCCATAATGGTCGCCGCCGTATGGAACATGCTGGGGCATGCCTCGATAAAGTCGATAAGGTCGTTGGCGGCCTCGATATCATCGGCCGTCACATGCGCGCGCTCGGGCGTTTCCTGATCCGTCATGCTCTCCCCTTTCGCTGGGTTGATGGTCCCCTCCAGCATACCCCGCCACGCCAGCGCCGCACTCTTCATTCCGTGCTTAATTCCGCGCCACTCACCAAGTTGAGCCATCATGCCCACGCTCCTTTTGCGACAATTGCGCTAACAGGACGAGAGGAGCCGTCATGAAGCCACGTAACATTGCCATCACCTGCGGTGTCGCGGGAGTCGCCGTCGGCCTTGCCGCTGCCACCGGTATCGTTTATCACAAGCAAATCAAGTCCGCCGCGTCGCTCAAACGCTTGACCGGCTACGCGGATGGCTATGACCTGTACGCAATCGACATCGCCTACGACTACGATCTCGATCGCATCATCGCCGCTGGCGTGCGCGACGACCAGGCCTACATCGATGCCGTGGTGGCGCAGGTGCTGCCCGGTGTGCCGGCACATGTCCAGGCGCCCCAGTTTGCCTGCAGCGCTTTTGTCGCCGTAGATGCCGAAGGCCGCGTGCGCACCGGTCGCAATTACGACTTTAAGGACGACACCTCGGCGCTGCTGGTGCGCAATCACCCACGCGGCGGCTATGCTTCCATCGGGCTTGCCGCCCTTAACAACCTGGGCGATAACACTCCGCTTGACTCCGTCGCCGGACGCGCCGCGGCGTTGATGGGCCCGTTTGCCCAGCTCGACGGTGTTAACGAATGCGGCGTGTCCATTGCCGTACTCACTCTGGATTCCAAGCCCTGTGACCAGGACACGCAACGTCCCGTCATCAATACCTCGCTCGCCATCCGTCTGGTGCTCGACCGTGCCGCCACCACGCAAGAAGCTGTCGACCTGCTTTCCGCCTACGACATGCACGCCATGGCAGGACGCGATTACCACTTCTTTATCAACGACGCCGCCGGTGACGCGCACGTAGTAGAGTGGGATCCGCGCGATCCGGACCGCGCTTTCAAAGCGACTCCCGTACGCCAGGTTACGAATTTCTACGCCTGCTATGGCGACGAAGTGCTGCCCAACCAAAAGAATGGCGAGCTGGGCCATGGCAAAGAGCGCGCCGTCGCAATCGCCGATGTCCTTGACGCCCATGTCGGTGCCCAAGACGAGGCAGTCGCTTGGAAGGCCCTGCGCGCCGCAGCGCAAGAGCCCAATCCGGAAGACATCACCAGCAATACGCAATGGTCGGTCGTCTTTGACAATACCGAACCCGCCGCCGCTATTACGCTGCGCCGCCACTGGGGCGACGTCGACGCCTTCGCACTGTAAGGAGCCAGGCCCGTCGGCCTTACGCTCGCCTGACGTTGTTTACATTTCCATACGCTTGAGCTAACACGTTTTACCCCGTATCAACAGTGTGCGGGGGTAAACTTATGCGCATGTTATAACTTGCCCGGAAGGATTCATCATGCTTAGGATCGGTCTTCTTACCAGTGGCGGCGACTGCCAGGCACTCAACGCCACCATGCGCGGCATTGTCAAAACGCTTATGACCAACAGCGAAGAGCCTATCGAGATCTATGGTTTTGAGGACGGCTACCAGGGCCTTATCTACAGCAGATTCCGTGTCATGACTCCCGCCGATTTTAGCGGCATCCTCACCCGCGGCGGCACCATCCTGGGCACGAGCCGTACGCCGTTCAAGCGCCTGGACACTCCCGAGGCCGACGGCGTCGAGAAGGTGCCGGCGATGGTCCACACCTATCATAAGCTGCAACTCGACTGCCTGTTTATGCTGGGCGGCAACGGCTCCACCAAGACCGCCAACCGCCTGCGCGAAGAGGGCCTCAACGTTATCGCCCTGCCCAAGACCATCGATAACGACACCTGGGGCACCGAGTTGACGTTTGGCTTTACGAGCGCCATCGACGTCGCTACCAAGTGCATCGACGACATTCACACCACCGCCTCAAGTCACGGCCGCGTGTTCGTTATCGAGATCATGGGTCACAAGGTTGGCTGGATTCCGCTGTATGCCGGCGTCGCGGGCGGCGCAGATGTCATCTTGATTCCCGAGATCCCCTACGACATGGATAACGTCATCAAGACCATCGAGCATCGCATGGAGACCGGCAGCCGCTTTACCATCGTGGCCGTCGCCGAGGGCGCTATCTCCAAGGAGGACGCGGCGCTGTCCAAGAAGGAGTACAAGAAGAAGCTCGCCGAGCGCACGAGCCCGTCAATCGTGTACGACATCGCCAAGGAGATCGAGGCCAAGACTGGTCGCGAGACCCGCGTCGCCATCCCCGGCCACACGCAGCGCGGCGGTCAGCCCGACGCCCAGGACCGCATCTTTGCGACTCAGTGCGGCGTCGAGGCAGCGCTCGGCTGCCTGCGCGGCGAGTTTGGCTACATGATTGCCCTGCGCGACGGCAAAATGTGCCACATGCCGCTCGAGGAGGTCGCCGGCAAGCTCAAGTTTGTCGATCCCCAGAGCGATCTGGTGCGCGAGGCCAAGGCGTTGGGCATCAGCTTCGGCGACGAATAGCCTCGGCTGGAACCGCCCCCATCGGAGGCCCCAGGGCTTACCTCCCAAATCGTCCTCGGACATGTCAGGACCCCGCCGTGCGCTTCGCGCGGCGGGGTCCTTCCGTCCTGCGGAAAGATTTGGGAGGTAAGCCCTGGGGCCTCCTGCGGTAACTAGGGAGGCCGAGGCTATTCGCCTTCTTGCTGCGGGTGCCTGACCTGAAATTCAGTTGCGGTGAAATAGTTCCTGCTTAGCCCGCAAATGGCTGAATTTAGGAACTATTCCACCGCAACTTACTGAGTGGGGCTCTTGGCTGCTACTTGCATTGACATTTGTCCTAAAATGGCTGGTCGTTAGGGGTTGCTACCGGTAGTTGCGGTAGGGTTTGAGCAGATTCTAACTAGAAATGGTGGTCGCTACCGGTTGTTCTCGGCATACTCGGCTCATTCGATTCGACCATCAAACGAAAGGAACCACCATGGATCTTGCGATGGCACAGCGCCTCGTCGATCGCCGTAAAGCTGCCGGGCTTTCTCAGGAGGCGCTTGCTGCCCAGCTGGGCGTAAGCCGCCAGGCTGTTAGTAAATGGGAGCGCAGCGAGTCCTCACCCGATACCGATAACCTCATTGCGCTCGCCGCGCTGTATGGCGTGTCGTTGGACAAGCTGCTATATGGGGAGGCGACCAACGATGCCGACGGCCCGGAGGACGGTAGCGCCGACACCGAGACGGCGGATGTGGCTGACGAGACTGAGGATTCTGCCGAGCACGCCGATTGCGGTGACAAACCACTTGTCGATATTTCCCTCGCGCGCGGTATCCACGTCATTGATCCCAATAAAGGCGAGGAAGTCCATGTTGGTTGGAGCGGCATCCATGTGACCAACGAGCGCAAGGGCGAAGAGGTGCATGTGGGGCCGGGCGGCGTGCATATCGATACGCTTGAGGACGATGGACATAGCGTGCGTACCAATGACGACGGCACCGTCACCATCGACGGCGAGACGTTTTCCAGCTGGAAGGAGGCACACGACAAGCTCGACCATCATGGCAAGCATTTCCACACCAAGGTCGGACGTGCATGGAACAAATTCCCCTTCCCCGCACTTGTCACTCTCGCCTATCTGGTGCTCGGCATTGTCTACGGCACATGGGGCATGGGACTTTTCCTCGTCTTTTTGGTTCCCGTCTACTACGCGATTGGTGACTTTATCGATCGACACCATTTGTCAAAGCTCACTGAATGCGTCTATCCAGCAGCCGCCATCGCTTGGTTCCTCTACATGTGGCTCTGTTTGGGACAGCCCCATCCTGCATGGATCATCCTCATCACGATTCCCATCGTAAAGGCGCTCATGCGCTGGTGTCGCAAACAATGGAAGTGCCGCAAACAGGCCTAAACCGCCCCAAGCAGCCAGCGCCACTCATCCGACACCGCCCGCCCCTTCCAAGTTGCGGTGATATAGGGACTGTTTTGAGGCTCCAAAGCGCCAAACAGTCCCTATATCACCGCAACTTACAAACAACTGGGCCAGTTCCGGCACGGAGATTAGCATTGAGCTGACCACGCGCCAAGAAAGGGGCCTATTTACTACGTTTAACTCGAGAGGGCCGACCATACCCGCCTTTTTCGAAAATCGACAGGCCTTCTACCTGCGGTTTTATTTTTCGTTTTCCCGGCATGATTGAGGGTATCCAATTAAACGTAGTAAATAGGCCCATTTTGTGGCATACGACCCATTCAAGCCCAATCTCGAAGGCTAAAGAGAGCCTCTCATCCACGCCTGCGAGCAGAAGATAGCAAAGCAACAAACGCCGGGCCACCTAATGGTTGTCCGGCGTTTGCCCAGATAAAACCAGCCAAAATAAACCTGTCCCTTTTTGGCAGGCTACTCGGCGCTTTTGAGGGCGCCGACCATGTCGATCTTGTTGAGGGTACGATTGGTAGCGAGGTTGACGATAAACGTAAAGCCAAAGGAAAGCACCACGGCGAGCACGTAGCTTAGCGGCTCGACCTCGACATCAAAGTACAGCGATGGCATCTGCAAAATGTACGTAAAACTCTCGGCCAGCAAGCCGCCCAGTGGCACGCCCAGCGCAGCACCAATCGCCGTGAGGATCAACGTCTCCTTGTTGACGTAATGGTGCACCTCGCCACGGCGGAAGCCCAGCACCTTGATGGTCGCCAGCTCGCGTTCGCGCTCGGAGATATTCGTGTTGGACAGCGTAAACACCACCACAAACGATAGGCACGCCGCCATAAAGGTCACGAGCACCACGACCGAATTGATAATCGTAAAGTTCGCCTCATAGTTTTCCCAATGCTCGGCCGTACTCGAAATCGTAAGCCAACCGTCACTCTTAAGATTCTTGCTAAACGCAATCTGGTCGGCCGACGAACCCTTAAGCAGCACAAAAACGCCGTTAAGGCGTGCGCTTCGACCAAACGCGCGCTCATAGGTGCCCTGCGTCATGTAAAGCGTGTTGCCCAGATAGTTAAGCGAAATGTCGCTGACTTTGACCTTGGCAACATTGAGCGACGAATCCTGGACGTGAGCCGTATCGCCCGGCTGAATCCCCAGCACCAGCTGTGAACTTTTGCTCAGATACACGTCTCCGTCACGCAAAGACAGCGGTTCTTTGGACTCATCCTCCAGGCACACGTAATCGCCCAAGTCACCCGTGCGGTCATCGGGCACCACGATCAGCTGCACGGTCTCGCTCTTGCCGCCAAACGTAAAGGTGACGTTGTCGGTCATAATCGGCAGCGTCGAAGTCACGGTCACGTTGGAATCATTGGCCGCGCTGCGCTCATCCAATGCCGCGCACGTCTGCGAAAAATCGTCGGGATTGGCGACCGCCAGCAGGTCGTAGCGCGTGATATGCCCGTACTGTTTGGGCGAAAGCGCCACCGACGTATCGCGGATGCCCATTCCGCAGATCACGAGCGCTGTGCAGCCGGCGATACCGAAGATGGTCATAAAGGCGCGCTTTTTGTAGCGGAACAGGTTACGCGCCGCCACCTTGTTTAAGAAGCCCATGCGATGCCAGATAAAGCCGATGCGCTCAAGCAAGATGCGAGAGCCGGCGCGCGGGGCCTTGGGACGCATGAGCGAGGCCGGGGTCTCGGCCATCTCGTGGCGGCAGGCGATAATCGTAGCGCCCACCACGCCCACGGCAAACAGCGCCACCGAGACGATTGAGGACACGATGTCGTACGAAAGCAACATCTGGGGCAGCGAGTACATGTCGTCGAACACCGTAAACAGGAACAGCGGCAGGCCCACAAATCCGATGATGTTGCCGAGCACGCCGCCGATCAGACATGCCCACAGCGCATAGTCCACGTATTTGGACAGGATGCGCTCGCGTGAATAGCCAAGCGCCTTGTACAGGCCAATAAGCGTGCGCTCCTCCTCGACCATGCGCGTGGCAGTGGTAAGACTGATGAGCACAGCGACGACAAAGAAGATAAATGGGAAAACCGTGGCGATGGCCTCGATCGAAGAACTGTCGCTCTCGACGCTCGAGTAGCTTGCGATGTTACCGCGGTCCTGAATGTACCAGGTGCATTCGCCCAGATCGGAAAGCTCGGCGCGGGCATCGGCAAAATGCTGGTCGGCGGCGGCGCGGCGCTGGTCCAACTCGGCCTGAGCCTGGACGCGCTCCTCGCTGCCCTCGGCCATACGGTTGATGTTATCCTGCTCGATCCCAAAGAGCATGGCGGCCTGACGCTCGGCCGTATCCAAGCTTGTCGGCGTGTCAACCGTCAACTCCTGGACGCGCGCCTTCTCACGCTCCTCGCGGATCTTCTCGATGTTGCCTTTGACCTCGTTGATCTTTGTCGTGTAGGCATCTGAATAGGAGTTAAGACTCTTGGCTCCCTCGACGATCACGTGGACTGCGGAGTAGGAAGAAGATGTCGCGGCATCCTCGCTCACATAGAACTTATAGTCCGCAGCAGAAGCAGCGCGAAAGGCGTTGACTGTCGAGTCGGAGCTCACGTCGGTAGGATCGAGGACCTCGGCCGTAATGGTGTAATCGCCCGCGGCAAACTGATCCTTGGCACTTTGGTTGGACGAGCTCGCGTCATTGGCGGCAAAACTCACCGTATCGCCGAGCTTTTTGCCCGAAGCCTTCAGGAACTTCGAAGTCACCGCGACTTCATCGGCGCTCTCGGGCAAATCGCCGCTCACCAGCACCGGTTGATCGATATTCTCCTTGGAGAGACTTTGCACGACCACGCGCTCGCGCGTTGTGCCCACGGCGGTGTAAGCGGTCTCGGTGTAGATACCCTCGGCCGTCTCGACGCCGTCGACCTCTTGGATAGCCGCAAGATCGTCACGCGTAAGACCATAGGTCGACTGCACGTTAATGTCATAGATATTCTGCTGGTCAAAATAGGCGTCGACCGAATCGCACAAATCCTCGCAGCCCGCCTTAAGGCCGCACATCACGCTCACGCCGAGCGCGGTGATGACCACGATGGACAAGAAGCGCTTAAGACTGCCCCGAATCGTGCGGTAGATGCCCCGGCGAAAAACCGTCGGCACCATATCGTTTGAGCTTTGGGCGGTACGGTAGGTCGCGAACTCCCGGTCGCGGCCCGCGTGCTCCGTATCGTGGTTTTGGCTGTTTTGGCAATCTTGGTCCATGGGCGCTACCACTCGATCGTCTCGATAGGCACGGGATTTTGCTGGACCGTCTCGCTCTCCACGCGGCCGCTCTTAAAGCGGATCAGGCGATCGGCCATGGGCGCCAGCGCGGAGTTGTGGGTGATGATAATGACCGTGATGTCCTGCTTGCGGCAGGTGTCCTGTAGCAACTGCAAGATCTGCTTGCCGGTTTTGTAGTCGAGTGCACCCGTGGGCTCGTCGCACAAAAGCAGCTTGGGGTTCTTGGCCAGCGCGCGGGCGATGGACACGCGCTGCTGCTCGCCGCCCGAAAGCTGCGCGGGGAAGTTGGCGAGGCGCTCGCCCAGGCCAACCTGGCAAAGCGTTTGCTCGGCATCGAGCGAATCGGGGCAGATTTGCGCCGCGAGCTCGACGTTTTCGAGCGCCGTCAAGTTGGGGACCAAATTGTAGAACTGGAAGACAAAGCCGACGTCGGCGCGGCGGTATTCCACGAGCTGCGCCTCGTTGGCAGAGCTCACGTCGCGCCCGTCCACCGTCACGGTGCCGGAGGTCGCCGTATCCATGCCGCCCAGAATGTTGAGCGCCGTGGTCTTGCCGGCACCCGAAGCACCCAGAATGATGGCGAGCTCGCCGCGCTCGACCGTAAAGCTCGCGCCGTCGAGCGCATGAATGCGGGCGTCGCCCTCGCCGTATGCTTTGATGACGTCTTTGAATTCGATATAGGCCATCGATCGGTTCCCATCTGGTCGGATAACTCTTTAGTATTACCCATTTCGCACCGACCAAAAAGGGACAGGTTTATTTTGGCAGGTTTTAGAAGCGGACGATGAAGGTAATCTGGTTGCTGTGGCCGCAGACAGAAGCGCTCCCGCCATGGGCCTCGGCGATGGCTCGCACCACGGATAGGCCCACGCCCGATCCACCCGTCTTGGAGCTGCGCGACACGTCCGAACGATAGAAGCGGTCGAACAATCGGTCCAGGTCACCCTCGGGCAGCTCATCAACAGCATTCGATACGACAAGCTCGGCCGAGCCTTTGCCCGCACCGCGCGAGGCTGCGCGCAGGCTTAGCTCAATCACGCTGCCCTCGCTTGCGTAGCGTGTGGCGTTGTCCAGCAGCAACTCAACCACCTGCGCCACCGCCGCAGCATCGGCATGGGCCCGCACGCCACTCGCAATCGACGTCGACAGACGCTTGCCGCGCGAAACCGCCACCGACTCAAACGGCGCCGCCGCCTTGTCCACGGCCTCCGAAAGATCGATCGATGTCATGGTAAAGCCGGCCGAACCCTCGTCCATACGCGCCAGGAACACCAGACGCTCCGTCAGCGCCGTCAGCCGCGCGACCTGCTCGTGAATGCTCTGCGTCCACTCGCTCTCGCCGCTTTCAATCTCCTGCACCTCGTTAGCGGCATCGATCACAGCTAGCGGCGTCTTGATCTCGTGGCTTGCATCGGTAATAAAGCGCTTTTGCTTGCTGTAGCTCTCGACCATCGGCCGAATCACCGCACCCGAGGCCACCGTCACAATCGCCAATACTGCCAGCCAGCCAATGCAACTGATTGCCACGCTCGCGCTCAAAAACGAATGAAAGCTTGCAAGCTCACGCGAACAGTCCACGAACACATAGGTGGTCTCACCGTCTTGAACGTCAGTCGTATAGCGATAATTGCCAGAAAAACCCGAAACCCAACCCTTGGAATGCAACTTTGCGGCAATACTGGCGGCGCGCTTGGCACCCACCGCGGCAATGCGGGCCGTGTTGACATCGGCAACCTGTCCGGCGGCAATCGTCACCGTAAAGTAGCGCGTGTCAAAGGGAGACTCCGCCGTCATGCCTTCAAAACGCCCATCGCGAACGGCCGCCCGGTTACCGGTAGCAACCTTGCCGGCAACCGCATCCTGACCGGGACCGATCTTAGGCTCGGCATTCCAATCAATTCCGTCCTTGCCCGCCAGGATATAGTCCAGGCGAGCGTCGGCCATCTTGCAGACATGCGAATAATTGACGATGTTGATGCCGGCGATGATGAGCGTGAGCACCACGGTCACGGCGCCCATGGCAACCAGGATGAACTTGCGACGCAGGCGGCGGCCCAATGCGTCAACAGCATTTGCCCGCCCCGTACTACTCGAGGCGGCGTGAAACCGCTCCGTCATGCGTTTACATCACGTGCGCACGCTCACGCCTGTTCGCCTTCCTCGACAACCTCAAGCGAATATCCCTGGTTGCGCGACGCGCGGATGGCCACATTGGCACCCAGCGCCGTCAGCTTTTTGCGCAGGTACGAGATGTAGACCCACACCACGTTGGCGCCTTCGGGCGCGTCCTCACCCCAAACCTCGAGCATCAGACGTTCGGTGGGCATGCGCGTGCAGGCGTTGCGCATAAAGAGTTCCATAAGCTGAAACTCACGATTGGCTAGGTGTTCCTCGCCCAAGGGACCTATAAGCGTGCAAGCCGCCGTGTCAAGGCGCACGTTGCCCACGCTGAGCGTCGTAGCGTCAATCGCCGTGGCAGCGCACGTCATGGCGCGAATGCGCGCGAGCAGTTCCTTGGCGGCAAACGGCTTGGTCAGGCAATCGTTGGCGCCGGCGTCCAGGCCCTCGACCTTATCGGACACCTCGCTTTTGGCCGTGAGCATGATGATGGGCAGTCGCTTACCGGCGGCACGTGTGCGCTTGAGCACCTCAATTCCATCCATGCCGGGCATCATGATGTCCAGGATTGCGGCGTCATAGTCGTTGGCGAGCAGATATTCGAGCGCCGTCAGACCGTCAAGCGCGGTGTCAACCTCGTAGTCGCTATGTTGAAGAATCGCGGTAAGAGCGCGGGAGAGGCCGGGTTCGTCTTCGGCAAGCATCAGCTTCATGGTTGTTCCTTTGGCGCACGGCTATACAGGTTTCGATACCGCCGATGATAGCGCACCGCCAGCCGTCTTAGCGCAGCCTTAGCTGCTCAACCTGCGCGTTTTCAAATACGCAGGATATGGCTTAACCAAACTTAAGGCTCAGATGCCGAGCGCTTGGACGCATGCCGGTCGCGAAAAGACGGCGACTCGTTCTTTCACGGCGTCTTGGCTATGCAAAGTGTTCGAGCGTTACTCCTCGTACGCGCCCTCAAGCCGGAGCAGCCATTCCTTGCGGTCAAGCCCGCCGGCATATCCGTTGAGCGACCCGTCGGCCGCCAGCACGCGATGGCACGGCACGATAATCGAAACAGGATTGCGAGCGACCGCAGCCCCCACCGCACGAGGAGACACAACGGGCGCCTCGTTTCCCGGTACACGATGTCGAGCCGCAACACGCTGGGCGATCTCGCCATACGTGGCAACCTCGCCACGCGGAATGGAAAGCAGCTCGTACCAAACTTCACGCTGAAACGCCGTACCGATCATATGCAACGGCGGCGTAAACCGAGGTTCCTGCCCTGCAAAATAAGCATTCAGCCAAGCCCAGGAACGCTCAAGCACCGAAGAGGCCGCACCATTTGCGGGACTCAACGACGACATGCCACCAGTACCAGAAACCGCATCGGCACCTTCAACGTACTCCGCATCTTCTTTGAGAAGCGTGGAGCCAAAGTGCTCCTGCCCCTCAAACCAAAGCCCCGTCAGACCGCGGCCATCAGCGGCAAGCAAGATTTCGCCCAAAGGCGAAGCAAACGTCGTCGTGACCACCAGCGGCTCCTTTCAAAACTCCGCTCCATAATACCGCGAATTGTGCAGACAACCCCGCAGATGCGTCCGGACAGACCCGATTGTCCAAGAGAGGGCGTTTTCCCTCTCAATATCGGCCGATACTGAGTCGCAACGCCCAAAACGATGTCCGGTAAAAACGAAGGTGAATGGTTTTCCGAGAAGTGAACGAGTAAAACTAGGGCCCCGAAGCATCCGCATTTTTTGATTGCAAAACAGCAGGATTCATGCGATAAAACCGCAGGAAATGGCGGCCAAAATATGCCGATGCTTCAAGGGTCCAAAATAGGTCGTTCACTTCCCGAAAAACCATTCACTTTCGATTCGCACCAACCCCTAAGCCCTCACAAGCAATAAACGCAGGCGCGCCAAAGTTACCGCCTCAACCCCAAAGTCCCCGCAGGCAGCAGGCGCGACAGCGCCGCAGCTGCCGGCCGCGCCCCACAGTCCCCAAAGGCGGCAGGCGCGAAGCGCCGGGGCCGCCGCCGGGACTAGGGCCCGCAACAGCCACGTGCCCCCCACATCAGCCCAGCGGCCCCAACCAACAACGGCCCCATCGCAGGTCGCTTGCAGCAGCGTCACCGAAGGCGGGGGCCGGGCTTAGTTTTCAGAACACTCCGCAGACCAGTGTGGCGCCTTGTCCGCGGCTCCGAAGGAGCAGGACAAGGCGCCACACATGGTCGAGGACGTTCTGAAAACTAGCCCGGCCCCCGCCGGACAGGTCACACTACTCGCAGAGCAGCTTAGCGATCTGGACGGCGTTGGTTGCCGCGCCCTTACGGATTTGGTCGCCGCAGCACCAGAAGGTGATGCCACGCGCGGCCTCGGAGTTCGAGATGTCGCGACGCACGCGGCCGACCCAAATCAAGTCCTGGTCGGAGGTGTCCATCGGCATGGGGAAGCGCTCGTGCGCATCCTCGGCAGCCATATCGTCAACCAGCTTGACGCCGGGAGCGGCAGCCAGCGCAGCACGGGCCTCGTCAACCGTAATGTCGCGCTCAAACTCAAGCGTAATGCTCTCGGAGTGCGAACGCAGCACGGGCACGCGCACGCAGGTGCAGTTCACGCGCAGCTCGGGCAGGTGCATGATCTTGCGGCCCTCGTTTTGCAGCTTCATCTCCTCGGAGGTAAAGCCCTCCTCCTTGACGCCACCGATCTGCGGAATCAAGTTGCTCGCCAGCTGGGCGGCAAATGCGCGCGGCTCGGGAATCTCCTCGCCACGACCCAGGGCGGCAAGCTGCGCTTCGAGCTCGGCCATACCGGGAGCGCCGGCACCCGAAGCCGCCTGATACGTCGAGACGATCATACGCTTCACGCCGGCGAGCTGATGCAACGGCCACGTGGGAACCAGGCCGATGATGGTCGCACAGTTGGGGTTGGCGATAAGGCCGTGATGCCACTTAATATCGTCGGCATTGATCTCGGGCACGACCAGCGGCACCTCGGGATCCATGCGGAAGGCGTGGCTGTTGTCGACCACGACGGCGCCGCGCTTGACGGCCTCGGGCAGCAGCTCCTTCGCGATATCGTCGCCGGCGGCTCCAAGCACAATGTCACAGCCCTCAAAGGCCTCGGGGCAAGCCTCTTCGATCACGATCTGCTCGCCGCGGAACTCGACGGTCTTGCCCGCGGAGCGTGCACTTGCCAGCAGCTTGAGCTTGCCAACTGGAAACTCCTGCTCGTTGAGGCACTCGAGCATCTGGGTGCCCACGGCTCCCGTCGCGCCCAAAATAGCAACCGTGTACTGTTTCATGCTTCCCCCTTTGAAGGTTGTGGCTTTTGCCCGCACGCCGAGCAGGCCGATTATTGTTGCCAGTGTATACAAGAACGGGGCGGGCACGAAACCCGCCCCGTCGAAACGAAACCGAAACGAAACGCCCGGCGGTAGATTTTTGACACTTGTCCCAAAAATGCACCGGGACGGCAGTTACTTGCGAAGCGTGGCCAGGGCGGGATCGACCGGCGCGGGGGCCTCCAGGTCGGAGACCTTCACAATGCCGTTCTCGTCGGAGAAGGCACGGTAGATGGTCTGAATCGCCAGGTCGAAGTCTTTCTCCTCCACACCGATAATGATGTTGATCTCGTCGCAGCTCTGCGAAATCATGCGCACGCTCACGCCAGCTTGACCAAGCATGCCAAACAGGTGGCCCGAGATGCCGGCACGACCACGCAGGTTGCGGCCGACGGTAGCGATAAGCGCCAGGCCCTCGACGACCTCGATCTCGAGCGGCTCGACCTCCTGCTGAATGTCGCCCACGAGCGAGTACAGCGAGTCGTGCACGTCCTGCTCCTGCACCACGGCGCCAAAGCGGTCGACGCCGGTGGGCATATGCTCGACGGAAACGTCATAGCGCTCGAAGACCGAAAGCGCACGGCGCATAAAGCCGACGCGGGGCTTGGTGCGGTCGCGGGCCACGTTGATGGCGACAAAACCGCGCTTGCCGGTCACGCCGGTAATAATGGGCTCCGCCTCGCCCTCATCGGCCGTCTCGCTAATGATAGTGCCAGGGTCCTGCGGCGCATTGGTGTTCTTGATGACCAGCGGAATACCGGCCTCGCGCACGGGGAACACAGCCTCCTCGTGCAGGACGCTCGCGCCCATGTACGAAAGCTCGCGCAGTTCCTCGTAGGTAACGCGGGCGATGGGCTGAGCCTCGGGCACGATGCGCGGGTCGGCAGAGTAGAAGCCCGAGACGTCGGTCCAGTTCTCGTACAGATCGGCGCCCAGGCACTTGGCCAGAATCGAGCCGGAAATATCGCCGCCGCCACGGTCGAGCAGCTTGATCTGGCCCTCGCGCGTCGCGCCGTAGAAACCGGGCATAACAAAGCCGCCCTGCTGACCGTACTCCTGCACCAGCTCGGAGGTGCGATTCATGCTGAGCGTACCGTCGTGATGGAACGCCACAACCGTCGCAGCGTCCAGGAACGGCAGGCCCAGGTACTCGGCCATCAGGCGAGCGGTAAAGTACTCGCCGCGGCTCACGAGCTCCTCGGTAGAGTAGCCGCCCGAGCGGGCGCGCTCGGCAAAGGCCGCGAACTCCTCGCGGATGGGATAGGTGAGCTCCAGCTCGTCAGCGATATCAAAATAGCGTTGGCCGATGTCCTCGAGCAGCTCCTCACACGACACGTGATACTTAACGTGCGCGTTAACCAGGTAGAGTAGGTCGGTCACCTTGGTGTCGCCCTTAAAGCGGCGGCCGCAGGCGGAAACCACCACAAAACGGCGGGCAGGGTCAGCGTCGACGATGGCCTTGATCTTTTTGAAGTGTTCGGCATCGGCGACCGACGAGCCGCCAAACTTGGCAATCTTAATCATGGGCTGGAGGTTACCTTTCTAAAAAGCCTCTGCGAACCTATTTTGCGCGCTCTGATACCATGGTTTCACCGATTGGGACCAAGGCATCCGAGGAGCAGTGTTATATGGGAACTTATCATAGTACACGAGGACGCACTTTATCGTGCTCAAGTAAGGTGGCAATCCGTACCGGCATCGCTCCCGACGGGGGTTTGTTTGTCTCGGACGAGCTCGGCACCCAGCAGGTCGATATCAGCTCGCTTGCAGATAAATCGTACTTTGAAATCGCTCAAGATGTGTTGGGAATGTTACTGAATGATTACACGGCCGAAGAAATTTCGGCGTGTGTCGACGAGGCATACCGCGGCACGTTCGCGAGTGAAGAGGTTACGCCGCTCGTCAAACTCGACGCTGCACTGGGCGCCGACGCCCCTCAGACCTATGTGATGGAGCTCTTTGGCGGTCCCACAAGCGCCTTCAAGGACGTCGCCCTGCAGATGCTCCCCCGCCTCATGGCCCGCACCTCTGCCAAGGACGGCGGCGCTGAGCGCATCATGATCGTCACCGCCACGTCGGGCGACACGGGCAAGGCCGCGCTCGCCGGTTTTGCCGACGCTCCGGGCACGGGTATTACCGTCTTTTATCCCGAAGGCAAAGTCAGCCGCGTCCAGAACCTGCAGATGTCCACGCAGGAGGGCGGCAACGTCGCTGTCTGCGGCATCCGCGGCAACTTTGACGACGCCCAGAGCGCCGTCAAGCGTATCTTTGCCGATAAGGAGCTTGCCGAGCGCCTGGAGGCCGCCGGCACGGTGCTTTCGAGCGCCAACTCCATCAACGTCGGCCGCCTGGTACCGCAGGTCGTCTACTACTTTGCCGCCTATGCGCAGCTGCTGCGCGCCGGCGCCATCGAGGCCGGCGACGCCGTGGAGTTCTGCGTACCGACCGGCAACTTTGGCGATATCCTGGCCGGCTACTACGCCAAGCGCATGGGTCTGCCCGTCGCCAAGCTCATCGTCGCGAGCGACAAGAACAACGTGCTTGCCGACTTCCTGACCACCGGCGTTTACGACCGTAACCGCCCGTTCTTCACGACCATCTCGCCGTCGATGGACATCCTTATTAGCTCCAACCTGGAGCGCATGCTCTACTTCCTGTCCGACGGCGACTGCGAACTCGCTGCCGGCCTTATGGAGCGGCTGGCACAGACTGGTCGCTACGAGGTTCCCACTGACCTGCTGGCAAAGATTCAGAGCGTCTTTGGCTGCGGTTGGGCCAGCGAGGACGAGGTCCGCGCTGCCATTAAGAGTTGCTGGGATGCGAACGACTACGTGATCGACCCGCACACCGCCTGCGGCTATCACGTCTTTGAGCAGGTCGCTCCCGCCGAGGGCGCCAAGGCCCGCGTGCTGCTTTCGACCGCAAGCCCCTACAAGTTCCCGCGCGCCTGCTGCGACGCCCTGGGCCTCGACGTTCCCGAGGATGATTTTGAGGCTATGCGTGTGCTCGAGCAGGCCACCAACACGGTCGCCCCGACCCAGCTCGCCGAACTCGAATCCAAGCCCGTCCGCTTCGAAGACGTCTGCGACGTCGATGAGATGGCAAGCTACGTCGAGTCCGCAGCAAAACGAATGAGCACCAACTAGATCCCTTATTAAGCGCCGGCGAAAGCCGGCGCACCTTCTTTCATCAGATAACCCCCGGGATGATGACGAGCTGACATGCGGGTCTGGCCGTTTAGTTCGTCGCGAGTTCCGCACGAGCCGGAAAGCACTTAATGTGCTTTCCGAGCGAGCCAGGACTGCCCGAGCAGCGAACTAAACGGCCAGACCCGCCCAGGAGGACCCACATGATCAAAATCACCGTCCCAGCAACGAGCGCCAACTTGGGCATCGGCTACGATACCCTCGGCATGGCCGTCAGCCTCTACTCGCACTTCACCTTCGAGCGCGCCGACAAGCTCACCATCACGGGCTGCCCCGAAGAGTTCCAAAACGAGAATAACCTGGTCTATGTGAGCTTTGTCGATGCTCTGGCCGCGTGGGGCGAGCCGGCTTTCCCCGTTGCCATCGACATTCAAACCGACGTGCCCGTCGCTCGCGGCCTGGGTTCCAGCTCCACCTGCGTCGTCGCCGGCATCATGGCAGCCGCCGCGCTGACGGGCCACACCGTCGACCGTGCCGAGCTCGTCCGCATTGCCACCGAGGTCGAGGGCCATCCCGATAACGTCGCCCCCGCTATCCTGGGCGGCGCCGTCTGCTCCTTTACGCCGACTGATTCGCTCCCCCAGTGCCTGCGCTACGAGGTAAGCGACAAGCTTCGTTTTATTACCGTGATTCCGCCCTACGAGGTGCATACGAGCGAGGCCCGCAAGGTTGTGCCGCAGGAGATTCCACTCTCCACCGCCGTATGGCAAATGGGCCGCATCGCCGGCATGACGCGCGGCCTGGAGACCGGCGACCTTGACCTGATTGCCGCCGCCAACGACGACCGCATCCAGGAGCCCTATCGCCGCCGCCTCATCCCCGACTACAACGCAGTGCGCGACACCTGCCTTAACGGCGGCGCTAAGACCATCTGGATTAGCGGCTCCGGCTCGACCCTCATGGCCGTGACTGACGACACCATCGTGGCAAAGTTCCTGCAGGTCAAGCTGCGCGAGCAGTTCCCCAAGTGCGACACGCACATTCTGACGTGCGACACCGAGGGCGCTCAAATCGAGTACCTGTAGCGCCCTGCCTCATTGCTCTCACCGGTCCCTTTGGGGCTTCCCCTGAAAACGTCCTCGATCATGAATTGCCCCGTCGTGCGCTTCGCGCGACGGGGCAATTCGATCTGCGGATTGTTTTCAGGGGAAGCCCCAAGGGGACCTGCGCAGCCTCGACAGGATAATCGCATTCGCTGATTTAATCTTGTGCTCCAACGGAGCCACAGACGAGAGGCCTTCGCGCTGCGGAATAATTTTGAGGGGAACACCCCGACCATCCCTGCGTTTACCTTGCTGAGGATGTCTACAGGGACCCACGCTTTGAAGGGGCGCCGGGCAGATAGGGGCTTTTTAGGTTACATAATAAACTGTTTATCTATGCTACTATTTAACTAGGCATCGCAGTATGGAGGTGGTCAAAGTGTTACGCACACTCAAAGCTTCGTTTTTCCTCTCGATACTTTTGATATTACCGATATGTTTCTCGTTTAGCCCTTCGACTGCTTATGCTGCAGAAAGCGATGCTGTCGCAATTTCTGGCGCAACCCAAGATTTTGATTTAACGAAAGGTCCCGAGCAGTCTCATCAAATCAAGCTTAAGGATGGGACCGTTGCAGTAATAGGAATTAAAAAAACCAATGAACCCAGCCTGATATGGGACAGTTACTACAACAACGCATCTGGAACTTGGACTATCTATTACAACAGTCCTTTTATTTATCGCGAATTCAAGATCAAGATAGCGAACTCGCTCATTACCAGCGCTTGGGGACAAAACTATACGACTATCGGCTGTACGGTAACTAACGAGTCCTTTATATGGAACTCGAAACAGGCGACATATCGACTCAACTATGAATCGATGGGGATGACGTCCGGTATCGCCGTGTTGCAAGCGACCATGGAAGGCAGCACGCTCCACACCTATGCAAACTAGACTCACATCAATTGAGGAAGTTCAATGATCCCAATTCCTGCACGCTCAGACATTATGATCGCTCTCGTTTGGATTCTCGTCGGAGTGCTTATTTGGCGTATCTGCAAATGGGTTAAAAACAAGAAATAGTTGATAAAACGTATATGCCATTTATGCGATGCTTGGGGCCGTTAAATCGGCCCCTATTTCTATAGCTTTTCAAGCAGCAGTCACCCATTTGGAAGTCGCAATGCCATTCATACGATTTCGGCCCTTTAAGCCGCTATCTATTGGTAGGGACTCTTGCTGGTAAGGAGCGCTTACTAGATACAAACCTTGGCAATATATTGGTTTAGGCGGCGCTGGTTTCTTTGTATTCGAAGACTGGTTCTAGGAGGTCTTCGATGTTGCAGTGGAGGGCTTTTGCTATATCCCTTACGGTTGTTACCGAGGCTTCGTTGATGTTTCTCTGGCGTTGCTCGTACATTTGGATTGAGCGGAGTGACACACCCGATTCGTATGCCAAGTCTTGTTGGGTTTTCTTGAGCCTCTTTCTTGCTAACGCAAGTTTGGTTTGCCTGGACGCTTTTTTCGCCATATCGCAGACGAGGCGAGCCACGCGTTCCTCCGAGGCTTCGTGCCAGGGGTAGTACAGACTGCGTAGCACATCGAATGGAACGACATGCAGCAAATCTTCGAAAGACTCTCCTAGGCGCCACTGAAGGTATGCCAATATCCAGCCTGTCCAATATTCCGGTGTCTTTTCGAATCGGCAGGTTCGATTTGGCATCGGCCTTGATTGATAGCCGGACCTTTCGGCAATGAGCGCGAACAGCTCAACGCCCGATTTTCCCGACACTACCCATGCGTTGCCGCGTTCAAACTCGCGGGCTACGCCGCTCAGGCAAAAGAGTTCAGCAACTTCCGATCCTTCTGCCCCATAATCGTTAACGGCATAGTCAAAGCAGTCACCGAGGTTGTTCATTGCATCCTCGAGGTAGTAGACGGGGTATGTCCTACTCGGCCCACAATCCGTTAACTCTTGGATCATCTAAATCAACCCTCCCTGCCATCAAATCCCTAATGTCGACACCATCAGAGTCAAATCCGTTTACCGTATCCAGATACTTACGTCGAGCGTTCTGTTCTCGCTCAAATCGTTTGGGATAAAACTCGGCTCCCGAGGCCTGCTTCCAGTCGCGGAACCTGATCGCCGAGAACGCGCGCTCACTCATAAGCGCATATTGAATGCCCAAATCCCCCAAAAACATAATGCGCTGCAATTGCCTGAGCGAAATCATGCCGTTGACAAACTGTCTTGCAAACGAGAAATAGGAATCGTCGGCGCGATAGCCTCGAATAACGTCATAGGGAGAAATATCAATCAGGCAGTTATCCAGCAGATAACGAAGTCCTTCGCGCGCTAGCGGTGTCGAAACATTGAACTCCCTATTGTTCGCCAGAATTGCAAGCCAATTGAGGATTGAAAACTCCCCAGACTCCAAATCCAAGACCGAAAGGCCATCTAAATCAAGCTCATATCGATTGGCAACGCCATCAGACTCGGTCCGGCATGCCCATTCCATCGCCATTTCCTCATGTGGCGTGCAATAAAACCCGCGCCCATAGTCATTGAATTGTCTGCATTTATCCAACGACGGACGTTCGACAACAACCTCCGACCCGTGCCAAAGCTCCATATCGACCTCCAAACAAAAATATCACCCCAGTGATAGTGTAGCAATAACTATCACTGGGGTGATATAGATAGATGCAAACTATTGCCTGCCAAGAGCCCTTATTAGAGGCAGGCCTCGGCGATGCGGCGCTTGAGCTCGTCGATGCCGGTACCGGTCTGGGAGCTTGTGATGATCACGTTCTCGGCAGGGACGTTGAGCTGCTTTTTGATGGCTGCTGCCTGGCGGGCCTGTTGGGTGCGGCTGAGCTTGTCGGCCTTGGTGAGGCAGACGATAAAGTTGAACTCGTTGCCCTGCAGGTAGTCGATCATGTCATGGTCGAGCTTACTGGGATCGTGGCGAATGTCCACCAGCGATACAACCAGGTTAAAGCTGCGCTCGGAGTCGAAGAAGTCGCCGATAAGTTCTGCCCAGCGGTCACGCTCGGCCTTGGAACGACGGGCGAAACCATAGCCCGGCAGGTCCACAAAGTGCACGTCGTCGGCCTCGAAGAAATTGATGTTGCTCGTCTTGCCCGGCGTGCTCGAAACCTTCACCAGGTTCTTGCGGCCAAAGAGCTTGTTCATAATGGACGACTTGCCCACATTTGAGCGGCCAACGAAGCTCACCTCGGGACAGGTGGACTCGGGGATCTGCGAAACCTTGCCGTAGCTGGCGACGAACTTGGCAAGCTGGTAGTTAATGGAATCGGCCATGGACACTCCTTGGTCGTAGGTTTTTACAAAACGGGCGCGCTATTACGCGGCGGCGATACGACGAACGATGTCAAGCGTGATGCCGCTCGCGGTACGAGCGTACTCATCCAGATCGAACTCGCGCTCACAAAACGCGTCATATGCCTCGTCACAATTATCGCTGATAGCGCGCAGCACCAGGCAATCGACACCATTCTTGGCCGCGATGTGCGCAATTGCCGCGCCCTCCATCTCGACGCAATCGGCATGCGTGGCCTCAATCGCAGCGTTACGCATGGCGTCACCCGTAACAAAGCGGTCACCCGTGGCGATAGTGCCACACAGGAACTGCTTGGGGTCCTTCTTCGCAGAAGTCTCATCCGCCGAGGCATCCACAAATCCATGCTCGGCAAGCACGGCGGCGGCAACATCAGCCAACGCCGGCGTCGAGACAAACTCCTCGAGCCCCGGCGCGGACTCGGCGATGAGTGCCGTATCGGTATCCAGATAGCGCAGGCACTTGCCTATAACCACGTCGTTAATATGCAGTTTAGGGTTTAGGCCTCCCGCGATACCTGAAAACACAACGGCCTGCGGGGCGTATTTGCTGATGAGATGCTGCGTTGCGGCAGCGGCGTTCACGGTACCCATGCCAGCGGTCGTGGCGACCACCGTCAGACCGTCAAGCTCGCCGCTCACAACGGTCAAGCCCGCCTCCTGCGCCTCATGTGCGCCACTCAGCTCTTCTTTAATCTGCGCAACCTCTTTTTCGAGTGCGCCTATGATCGCGATGGTTGCCATGCCATCCCCCAAATCCGTGCAAATTGCTTATCCACGGTATGGTACCAGCATTTTGGCTCTTTCACTTTTTACGAAGTCGCTAGGCCAACGAGGACCGCACATCATAGAGCGCCTTTGCAATCGCGGCCGCGGCCTCACTCGATTGGTCGCTCCACGGCATCGACGTCATGATGCTCATAACATAGCTATGGCCGTCGACGTCGACCAGTCCGGCATCACATGTCGAATAGCAACCATCCTCGCTAATCCAGCCTGCCTTGTTGCGCACCGAGACCTGATCGTCCGCAATGCCATCGCGAATAAACGAGCGCGATGTTGATGCCAGAAGGCCCGACAACCACTGTGAAGTCTCGGTATCCGTGCTCAGATACTCGCTCATCTCACGCCATAACCTAGCAGAAGTGCGCGGGCAATAGGTGGGAAAATCACTCATCGGATCGAGCGCGGTATCGTAATCGATGCCAAGACTGACAATCCAATCCTCGTAACCGGCATGGTCAAACGCCGCGCGTAACGCAATAAACGAATCGTTATCCGAATTAACGACCGCGGCCTCGATTAGGTCGCGCACCGTCTGCCAGCCCATGTTATAGCCACCATAGGTGCCAAGGGAATCATCGAGTGAGACCTGACCCGTCTCGACCAGGGATTCGCAGATGTACAACGCATAGAGTGCCTTGTAGCTACTCGCGCCGTAAACCTCGATATCGGCGTTATACGTCACGCCCTTGCCACTCGACAAATCGTAAAACACCACGCCCACTTCGCCCAATTCCTGGGCCTGATCAAGGGCATCTTGGAGTGCGGCGAGGCTCTCATCCTCCAGGGCGGGGATCTGGTCATCAACCAGTGAGAAGGTCTGCACGGTATCGCCTGAGGGAATATCGTTAAAGTCCGCCTTCGAAAGCCTCGTCTTAAGGCTCGCTGTCGACAGGGTTTGACTTGCGGTGGCTTTAGATTCAGAGACCTTTTTGTTTTGCGTCTGTACCGTTGACGCATCTGAGTGTGCCATTCGCTCCGACGCGTAGGTTTTGGCGGTAATTCCGAGGATAATAACCGCCAACGTTAGCATCCCAACGGCGGCAATCTTCGTCACGCGGATGCGAACGTCAGCGAGGCCACGCGAAGGCGTGTCCTTCGTCTCATATCTGCTGCCATGCTGCGGCACATACTCGTCCCGCGATGCGTTGCTTCGCACGTGGTCTCCTGACTGCTACCGTTTATATACGAGCAGCATAATACCGAGCAGGCATTTCTTTCCAAAGATATTCAGCGGCGTTTAAGGTGTCTTTAAAGAAACCACAAGCGTATTTATCCAAATGGCACGATTCTGTTGCGCATCTCTGTCCAAAACGCAGTTGCGGTGAAATAGTTCCTGTTTGGGCGGCATAAGCCGAAAAACAAGAACTATTCCACCGCAACTTGACGGGGCTCTTTAGCAATCAACTAGGTGCCCGGGGGCACTCATTTAAGTCTGTCCCCAATGAGTGCCCTTGGGGGCGAAAATGAATCGCTAGCCGATGGCGTTTTTGAGTTCCGCGCGGCGCTTTTTCATACCCGTCATGACGGCGTTGCGCAGCTCGGGCATGCGCGCGGTATCCATCTGCGGAACGCCCTCGAGCTTATAGGGAATCCCCAGCTGCTCATACTTGACGACGCCCATCGTGTGATACGGCAGCATTTCCAGGCCCACCACGTTGTGCCATGGAGCGATCAGACGACCGAGCTTCTCGCACTCCTCAACCGTATCGGTAATGCCCGGCACCACCACATGGCGGATAACGACCTTAATCTTGCGGCGCGCAAGCTCATCACCAAACGCCAGAATGCGTGCGGGATCGCAACCGGTCAGCTTTTTATGCTCGACGGGATCGGCGTGTTTAATGTCGAGCAGCACCATATCGGTCTCGTTTAGTACGGCATCGAACTTCTCGGGATGCGCGGGATCGAACGCATAGCCGCAGCTATCCAAGCAGGTATGCACGCGACCATCGGGGTTATTGTGCATGGCGCGGAACAGGTCGGCTAAAAACGCGGGCTGCAGGAGCGGCTCGCCGCCGGACACCGTAATACCACCGCTGCGATAAAACTCATGGTTGCTCTGGAACTCGTCCATCAGGTGCTCGACGGTCACCATGGTGCCGCCGTTAACCGACCAGGTGTCGGGGTTGTGGCAATACGCACAGCGCATGGGACAGCCCTGAACAAACACCACAAAGCGGATGCCGGGTCCATCGACCGTTCCCAACGTCTCAATCGAATGCACGCGGCCCAGGGCAAACGCAGAGTCCTCGGGACGAGCGTCCACACCCTCGAGCGTCATCTCAGCCATTCCCGCTACCTTGCCTCTCATTGGTTTTAGCTACATAAATGCCAGAATCATTCTAGCCCATACGCATGATGGCGAAACGGTTTAGCGGTCAATTGGGTTGTCCTATTTGGCCCTACGCAAGAGCGGCGGGAAGGTTATCGCAACCCGCCCGCCGCTGAGGCAATAGAAATCGATAGACGCCAGACCTTACGCCTTAAGCGTGAGCACCGCACCGAAGGCGGTCGGGCCGCAATGGCTCGAGATGACACCGCCGACCTGAGTCCAGGTAACGTCCTTAAAGCCCAGGTCGTGCGCATAGACTTCCATGTCGTCGCGCAGCTCCTGGGAAAGGCCTACCGAATACGCCAGGCCAATATGCGAGTAGTCAATCTCGCCCTTCGCAACCATGTGGTCAATAAAGGCGCGGGCGCACTTGAGCATAGAGCCGCGGAACTTCTTGGTTGCCACGAACTTGCCGCCCGTTACCTCAATGCAGGGCTTAATCTTGAGCAGATGGGCACCGAGGAATGCCACGTTGGATAGACGACCGCCCGCCTTAAGGAAGGCTAGGTCGGTAGGAACAAAGCCCAGCAGCACACGGTCCATGACGGAATTCGTAAATGCAAAGATTTCGTCGACGGTGGCATCGGGGTGAGCCTCGATGTATTTGGCGGTCTCGACGGCAACAAGCGACTGGCCCACCGAGACAAAACGCGTGTCCATGGAGTAGACGTAGTCGCGACCCTTGGCGGCAATCTTAGAAGACTGGTGTGAGCAGGTCGTGGCCTCGGAATACGCAAGGTGCAGAATAGTCGCATCGGGCTGCTCGGCATGGATGCGATCGTACACGTGCGCAAAATCTGCCGGCGCGCAGCCGCTGGTCTTGGGCATCACGCCAAACTCGTTGCAGCGCGAATAAATCTCGAGCGGATCGATCGAGCCGTCCTCGACGGTCTCGTCACCAATCGTGACATGCATAGGTACGCGCACGATACCGTAGCGTTCGCAGAGCTCCGGCGTCACATCCGAACCAGACTCAACCACGATTACGTACTTGCCCATTATCATCACGACCCATCTCAACATTGGCTTTTCAACACATGGCACGCGCCGCCGCACTGTTGCACAACGGCGGCAGAGCGCCAAAGAGACGCCGCCCCTTGCACACAACAAAGGACAGCGTCTCCCTGGAAAAACTCCGTGCTAATCTGAGATTCTACACGGTTTATTACTAAGTGTTACTTACTCCGCAAACGGTCGCTATACGCGATAAACGGTAGTTCGCTGCGGCAACTGCGACACATTCCGCCCAGCAAGTCCAATCGTGCTCCACATACGGTTAATGCGCGAGGCGGTAGAAATTCATCGATGCCGCGCCCTCGGCGTGCAGCTCCATCGCCGGAACCGCCGGCGAATAGGTACGGCTCGTAAGTGCCGCCTCGCCGCCATTTGCAAAAATCTCGACCATCGTAGTGTCCGAAAGCACGCGCAGGTCGCGAAGCTCGCTGAGCTCAATCGACCTCTGGTCGCGCCCATAGCCTTCGTCACCCATGTCGAGGGTAAGCATCCCGTCTGCATAGCGCACAAAGACACCCTTGCGGATCTCGAGCTCGACCATCTTGGCGCCCTCGCAGGAAACCACAAGATCAAACAGGCGGCCCGGCTCCTCAACGGTTTCACCGCCTATCGCGCGAACGCAGTCACCGCGCATCCTCTCAATCTCGTGCGCCGGCCGCTGGCAGAGCTTACCATCGCGTATGCTCAGCTCTCGCGGCACCGTCAACGCGCACTGCCACCCGCGCGCCACCGTCGGGTTTTCTGCCGTCGCGTCGGGGCAACCCGACCATCCGATCATCAAACGCCGGCCTGCAGTATCCTCAAAGGACTGCGGAGCATAGAAATCAAAACCGGCATCGACCATCGGGGGCATGCCCTGCCCGACGATTTTAAAGCTCGGCGCCTCCCAATCGGCCTCGATGGAGAACCACACGCACTGATGCGGATTGCGGTAATGCCAACCATCGGCAGGCACACCCTGCGGACAGCAAACGAGAATAAGCTCGCCATCGAGCTCAAACAGATCGGGGCACTCCCACATAAAGCCAAACTTCTCGTCCAACTCAATGCGCGTCGCATAGCTCCAGTCCTCAAGATTGCGCGAGGTATAGACAAGCACGCACCCGCGATCGTCTTTCGTACGAGCGCCGAGAACCATGTAGTAGATACCGTCGTGTTCAAGGATCTTGGGGTCGCGCACGTGCGTACCGATATCGTCGGGGTAATCGACCGGCCCAACAGCTATGCGCTTCTCGCCCAATTCGTCGGGATTCTCGGCAACCATATGAATCTGGTTTTGCTCACGGCCCGTCAACACGTAGTCGTAATCATCGCGGTCAAAATGCTTAACGTTGCCGGTATAGAAGTAGTGAATCTTGCCATCACGTACAAAGGCAGAACCAGAATACGCTCCACTCGAATCCAAATCGGAATCGGGGAACAACACGGGGCCGCGATTCTCGTACGTCACAAAATCCTTTGTCGTCAGATGGTTCCAAAGCACTGGACCGCCATGCGCAGCATCGAACGGATCGTATTGATGATAGATGTGATACGTATCACCAATCTGAACCAAACCGTTGGGGTCGTTGAGCCAGCCAAGCTCAGGCTCCACATGGAACAAAAGCCTATCGGGGTCGGACGCGATGCGAGCCGCCGTCTCATCCTGTCCAGCTCGCCACTGCTCATAGTCCGCACGCATCACCTTGTTTTTTTGATTAAACATCGCCATTGACCTTCTCGTCTATGGGAAAGGACGCTCGACTCACACGAGCCGAACGCCCTTCCTCAAATGGACTTATCCTCAGATTACGCTGAACGGCTCAACTAGAAGCTGACATCGAAGCCAGCGCCAGCGCCCTCTTCATCAGTGGTCGGCACGCCCTTTGCCTTGTTGTAGGCAAAGATCAAGACGATCGGCACGATAAAGGCGATGAGATTGCCAGCCACATACCACATGAGCGTCTCGGGCGTGACGATGAGCAGGCCAAGCACGCCGGTCAGACCCTGACCGATGGCGCGCACCTCAAAGAGCTTCACGAAGGCACCGCCGCAGCCTGCACCGATGCAAGCGCAGATGAACGGGATGATCGAGTAGCGCATGTTTGCAGCGAAGATAGCGGGCTCGGAGATTCCGACCAGCGTCGGGATAAAGGACGACATGCAGATGTTGCGCTCTTTGGAATGCTTCTTATGAATGAGGTACATGCCGATGGCGCCGCCGCCCTGGGCGATAATGGAAACCGACCAGATGGCCTGGATGTAGTTGAAGCCAGTCGTGGCGACGAGGTTTGCCTCGATACCCTGGATGAACTGATGCGTACCGGTAACGACAAGCGGCTGCAGGAACGCGGCGAAGACAAAGGCACCAAAGACGCCCATCCTGTTGTACAGGATATCGATTACGCCGCCGAGGACGTCGCCGATCAGGTTGCCGAGCGGGCCGAACACGGTGAACAGGGCGACGTTAGCAAGAATCAGGGTAACGGTCGGGACAAAGACGAACGAGACGACCTCGGGGATGTACTTCTGGGCAATCTTTTCGACCTTGGCCATAAACCAGGCAGTCAGGATTGCAGGGAACACGCCGCCCTGGAAAGCAACCATGGGAATGGATAGCGGACCAAAGTTCCAGTACTCAGCACCCGTCGGGTCCATAACGAACGTGTTGCGGTTCATAAGGCTCGGGTGAACCATGACGATACCGACGAGGATGCCCAGGATCGGGTTACCGCCAAAACGCTTGACCGCGCTGTACATAACCAGGACAGGCAGGTAGTCGAACGTGGTGGCGATAATGGCAAAGAAGCTTGCGAGGTTCTTGAGGAACTCGCTGTGATCGGCGAGGCTGCCTTCCATGCCAAAGAGGCCGTTGGCAACGATCAGCGACTTAAGGCCGATGATGATTGCAGCGCCGACGAAGGCAGGAATGATGGGGATAAAGATATCCGAGAATACCTTGAGGACCGAGAAGAACTTGCCCTTCTTGTCCGCCTCGGCGCCCTTGACCTCGGAAGCACTGATCTCCTTAACGCCCGTCAGAGCCATAAACTCATCGTAAACCTTGTTGACGGTACCGGTACCGAAGATGATCATGAGCTGGCCGCTGTTGTACAGCACGCCCTTGACGCCATCGATGTTCTCGAGCTCGGCCTTGTTGTATTTGCTCGTATCCTTGAGCACCAGACGCAGACGGGTCACGCAATGCGTGGCGCCCTCGATGTTCTCCAGTCCGCCGACGTTGTCGACGACTTGCTGGGACACTGCCTTGTAGTCCATGTTCCTCTCCATTCCTTTTCTAAATCATAAAACGGTTCGTTGCCGCTACAGAGACGCGATCGTTGCGTTTGCGCACTTGAGCGCACCGTCGGTGACGGTAAGCGCCACACCCTGGCCCTGCTTGTTGCAGAAGCGAGCGTTGAGCGCAACATCATCGACAAAGATGGTCGCGATGTCGTCGTCGACGACCAGACGCACATGGTGAGTGCCCTCGCCCTTAAAGAACAACGGACGCTCGAGGCCCATGTTGTTGACCTGGAACCACGGATACTGGGGGGCCGCCGTAAACTCGAGTTTGCCCTCACGCAGGTTGGCGCGGAACTCATAGGCAAGACCGGACTCGGCGTCCTCGGCAAGCTTCACCGAGAAGCCGGCAGCGTCACCGGCGAGCTCGATGTCGGCGTCGAGCATATAGGTAGAACCGGCATCCGCGGCGAGCACCTGCTCGACCTTGCCCGACTCGCACGAAAGCTCAAAGGCCTCGACTGCCTTAGCCTCGCCAAAGGCGCCAAGCATGCTGTCGGGAAGCTTGGTGCCGAGCGTTCCGTCGGCACGCTGAACGATCTCGAGAGGCATAAAAGTGCCACCCCACAGGTAAGAGCTGGGGTCGCCGCCCTCGTCGCGCGTAGGAACCCAACCAAAGAGAACGCGGCGCTCGCCGTCAAATGCGGTACGTGCAGCATAGTACGCGCGGCCATCGAAGGAATCGTCCGCAGGAGTGATCCAAGGACCGTTGATAGAGCGAGACATGCGGTAACGGGTCTTGTTGCCATCACTGTACTCAGAGAACACC
This sequence comes from uncultured Collinsella sp., assembly GCA_902475615.1. Taxonomy (GTDB): domain Bacteria; phylum Actinomycetota; class Coriobacteriia; order Coriobacteriales; family Coriobacteriaceae; genus Collinsella. The sequence goes on from CABSAD010000001.1 coordinate 691,512, forward strand.
AGATACCACCAGTCGCCCATCTTAAAGAGATCAGGCATCTCGAACATGGTGTACAGGCCCGGATTCCACCAGTCGCCCTGGAACTCCCAGGTATCCAGGTCCTTGGAGGTGAACTTGACCAGACGACCGGTCATCAGACGCTTGTCCTCGCCCACACGCGTGCCGAGGATGAGCATGTACTCTTCGTTCTCCTCATCCCAAAGAACAAAGGGATCGCGCCAGTTGCGGTCATCGTAACCCTCCTGGGGCGGAAGCAGCGTCTCGGCGATGTTCTTCTCCCACTTGACGGCGTCGTCACTCGTTGCGTGAAGAAGAACCTGCTTCATCAAGCGCGCGCGGACCTTATCGCGATTGCAACCAGTGTAGAGCGCATGGTACTTGTCGCCCACCTTAAACACTGTGCCGGCATAAACATACTGGTCGACTTCCTCGTCGCCGCCACGCTCAAGGCTCTCGCCAAAGTCCTTGTAGTTGACGAAATCCTTGGTCGTCGCGAGTGCCCAGCCAAACGGCTCTCCGAAAGGTCCGGGGTTACGCGTGTCACGCTGATGATAGAGATAGAACGTGCCGTCCTCGCCGTACGGCATGATGTCGCCTACCCAAATTCCCTCAGGCTGGTAATACACCTTGTGCATCCGAGACTTCCTTTCCCACAAGATACTAACTCGGTACAACTGCAAGATATGTCAATCGTTTTCATATGTCAAACGTTTTCACATCAATACGTCTTTTCGCAGTTCCAGTCGTCGGCAAACGGTTGACATATGCCGGCGAACGGTCATCAGAGGCGTTTGAGGAATTCTTTTGGCACGGGATGAACTACGCGGTTTTGCCCTCAATGAGTTCAACGGGGAGCTTGATATTCGATTCAGGATTATCGCCGTTAACAAGAGCGATGATGGATTGCGCCGCGAGCTCTCCGATGCGATCGATATCTTGGCGTACGGTTGTTAAGTCAGGCATAAACGTCATAGTGCGGCGGGCACCATCCGCGCCCACGACCTTAATATCGTCCGGAGCGCTCAAGCCGCGCTGCTTCATAATGTTGAGACAGATGGCCGCCATCGTGTCGTCTCCCGCAAAGATGCCGTCAATATCGGGGTTCTCATCGAGGATCTTCGCAACGACCGCGCTCTTTTCGTCGTCGGGCTTAACGAACTCGACCTCACGGACAAGCGCGGGCAAACCGGCCTGCTCAACAACATCGAGGTAGGCATCGGTACGCTTATTGGCAGGCATGCGCATGCGGCTATTGCTGCGCAGGCACAGGATGCGTGAACACCCGTCATCGATCAGGCGACGCGTGGCAAGTTCGCCGATGCTATAGCTGTCGCTCGCAATCTGAACAGAGGCCTCGCCAAGGTCGCAGTCGATACCAACCAGACTCAAGCCCATCTCGGCATACGCCTCGGCACCGATATTAAGCGAGTTGACGATGACGCCATCAACCATATTGCGCCGAAGCATATCGATATAAGAACGCTCAAGATCAGGTCGATTGGCGCTATTGCACAGCAACATCTTAAAACCGTTTTCGGCCAGGGTACGCTCAACGGCTTGGACCGCTTGGGCATGAAACGGGCTGCTGACATAGGGGACGATCATACCTATTAGATTCAGGCGACCGTTGAGCATGGCACGGGCGATATCGTTGGGCGTATAGTTGATGCGCTTCATCGCGGCATGGACCTTATCGCGGGTCTCTTGGCTAATATAGCCGCGATTATTAAGCACGCGAGATACCGTAGTAGGCGAAACCCCCGCCACCGCTGCAACTTCCTTGATGCCAGGCTTAGCCGAATCCTTAGAACGAGCGCCCTCGCGAGCCATAGCACCCTCCCCCATCAACATGTCATACGTTTACATACGAACAAAGCATACCCCAACAAGAGCGGGAAGACGGTAACAGTACAAGTAAGTAAACGACTCATCCAAATAATTAGGAGAGTTCCGCCTAAAGGGTGACTACACAGGACCCCAGCCGGGGCTGTTTGGGCTACCTCCCAAAACATTCCGCAGGACGAAAGAGACCGCCGCGCGAAGCGCACGGCGGTCTCTTTCATGTCCGAGGACGTTTTGGGAGGTAGCCCAAACAGCCCCGGCAATCCTGCGGGAGTTAAATCCCTTTAGAACTTGTCGTGGAAGGTACGCGCAATGACCTCGTCCTGCTGCTCCTTGGTGAGCGTGTGGAAGTTCACGGCATAGCCGGAAACGCGGATGGTCAGCTGCGGGTACTTCTCGGGGTGAGCCTGAGCGTCGAGCAGCGTCTCACGGTTGAAGACGTTGATGTTCAGGTGGTGGCCACCCTTCTCAGCGTAAGCGTCGAGCATGTGGACCAGGTTATCGGCCTGAGTCTCGGAAACTTCAGAAACCTTCATAATGTGTCTCCTTCGATTAATAGGCGCCGGCCGAAACCGGCGCGCTAATCAGTAATCGTTATTGTTAGTATAGCACTAACAATAGTTACTCGCCCAGCTGATCAAGGTCGATATCGCCAAAGAACACCTGGTCCTCCTTGCCGAGCGCACTCGGGATGATGGAGAAGGTGTTGGAGATGCCGTCCTGAGCATCGCGGAACGGGAGCTTGGAAACCGAAGACAGCGAAGCGATGGCGCCGTGGCTATCGCGCTTGTGCATGGGGTTAGCACCCGGGGCGAACGGCTGGCCAGCCTTGCGGCCGTCGGGCGTGGAGCCGGTCTTCTTACCGTACACGACGTTGGAGGTAATGGTCAGAACCGAGGTCGTGGGCACGGAGTTGCGGTAGGTGTCGTTCATGCGGATGTACTCCATGAACTGGTGCACAACGTCGTGAGCGATCTGGTCGACGCGGTCGTCGTCGTTACCGTACTTGGGGAACTCGCCCTCGGTCTCGAAGTCGACGATGATGCCGTTCTCGTCACGGACGGGGTGGACCTTGGCGTACTTGATGGCGGACAGGGAGTCAGCCACAACGGAAAGGCCGGCGATGCCCGTAGCGAACCAGCGGTGCACGTGCTTGTCGTGCAGAGCCATCTGAATGCGCTCGTAGCAGTACTTGTCGTGCATGTAGTGAATGATGTTCAGCGAGTTGACGTACACGCCAGCGAGCCACTTCATCATGTCGTTGTACTTGGCCACAACGTCGTCGTAATCGAGCGTATCGCCCTCGACGGCGCGATACTTGGGGCCGACCTGCTTCTTGGAGACCTCGTCAACACCGCCATTGAGTGCATACAGCAGGCACTTGGCCAGGTTGGCGCGGGCACCGAAGAACTGCATCTCCTTGCCGATGCGCATGGAGGACACACAGCAGGCAATGCCGTAGTCGTCGCCGTGATAGACGCGCATGAGGTCGTCGTTCTCGTACTGGATCGAGGAGCTGGCGACGGAAGTCTTGGCGCAGAACTTCTTGAAGTTCTCGGGCAGACGGGTCGACCACAGAACGGTCATGTTGGGCTCGGGGCTGGTGCCCATGTTCTCGAGCGTGTGCAGGTAGCGGTAGCTCATCTTGGTAACGAGCGTGCGGCCGTCAACACCCATGCCGCCGATGGACTCGGTGACCCACTGCGGATCGCCGGTAAACAGGGCCTGATACTCGGGGGTACGGGCAAACTTGACCATGCGAAGCTTCATGATGAAGTGATCCACGAACTCCTGGATCTGCTCCTCGGTGAAGGTACCGTTGGCAAGGTCGCGCTCGGCGTAGATGTCGATGAACGTAGAGGTACGGCCGATGGACATAGCAGCGCCGTTCTGCTCCTTGACGGCAGCGAGGTAGGCGAAGTACATCCACTGGATGGCCTCCTGCGTGTTGGTAGCAGGGTTGGAAATATCGAAACCATAGGTCTCGGCCATCATCTTGAGCTCGCCGAGGGCGCGGATCTGCTCCTGCAGCTCCTCACGATCGCGGATGTTGTCGGCGGTCATGACCGTCGGGGTGGAAGCCTTCTGGGCCTCCTTGTCCTTGATCAGGTAGTCGACGCCGTACAGGGCGACACGACGGTAGTCGCCGATGATGCGGCCGCGGCCATAGCCATCGGGCAGACCGGTGATGATGTGAGCCGAGCGGCAAGCACGCATCTCGGGGGTGTAGACATCGAAGACGCCAGCGTTGTGGGTCTTGCGCTCGAAGGTGTAGCGCTCGACAACGTTCTCGTCGACCTTGTAGCCGTGCTGGCTGGCGGCCTGGCAAGCGATGCGGATACCGCCGTTGACGTGCAGAGCGCGCTTGAGCGGCTTGTCGGTCTGGAGGCCGACGATGGTCTCCTTCTCGCGGTGGGCGTTATCGATGTAGCCAGCGGGGTGGCTCACGATACCCGTGACGATCTTGGTGTCCATATCGAGGACACCGCCCTGCTCGCGCTCCTTAAGCAGCAGGTCGAGAACCTCGCCCCACAGCTCCTTGGTACGCTCGGTCGGGCCGGCGAGGAACGACTCGTCGCCCTCGTAGGGGGTGTAGTTCTTCTGGATGAAGTCTCGGACGTCAACCTCTCCCGTCCAGATGCCTTCCCTGAAGCCTTCCCATGCCTCCTGCATTGTGTAACCACGCTCCTAGTTACGTGTAATGCGGCGCTCTCTCGCACCGCTGCTTATTGAATTCTTGAATTTTCGGCTTGCACTACCGGCTTCATTCGCCTTCCGTCGCGCGTTAGCACGAGGAAAACGTTTGTCCACCTTGGAGCTGCAACCCAAAACCCAAGATTTCACCCGTTTGAGAAGGATAGCATAGCCACCCCCTTCATCAGGGCTGTTATATGTTTCTTTTTTTATACCATTAGGGCGTTTTTAACAAATCCGCAGGAAATGCGAGCGCGAACAACTACCGTTCACCGATTTGTTTGATATTTCCCCTTGCCTTTATACGTCCATCACTCTAGCTGTTATGCCAGCTTTAGCAGGGTAAAGTGCCCCAGAGACCATATAGAAACTGCAAGGCGGCCACGGGATTTACCCCGGGGCCGCCCTGTGACGTGGCTAGTTTTTTTAGCTTTGATTGCCGTCTGACATTAGGCGGCTGCGGTGGCCTTGTCGGTCGTTGCCTTGCTGTCGCCGTGACCCTGGCCCTCAAAATGCTTGTAGCACCAGCTGGTGACCAGCGGGGTCAAAATAGCCGTCACGATTGCGCAGGCAGCAACCTGTGCCGTAGCCGTCGCGAGCACGGCGCCGCCGTACATGGCCCCGTTGACGCTTGCCATGGCAGCAGGCGTGGCCACATTGGCTCCGGCGCAGCTCGAAATGGCCGCACCTGCGACACCCGTACCGCCCGTGAGCTTATCGACCGCGATGACGGGAATTGCAAAGACCACCGAGCAGATCACGCCGAGCAGAATACCGGGAAGACCGCCATTAATGAGCTGGCCAAAGGTCATGGTCGAGCCCATGGCAAAGAAGACGAGCACGATGATGGCGGAAAGTGCCGGTGCCATCATCTTCTTAAAGCTGGGGAACAGGTTGCCCAGGATAATGCCGACGACAATCGGCAGGATGGCGCCCACGAGCGACCAGCCAATCGGAGCCTGACCGGCGGCGCCGAGCACGATCATCGTGACCGGAGGGCCGACAACGAGCGTGGTGATGGCGACGGCGCCACGCTCGGCCTCGTTGCCCATGGTGCCCATCAGTCCAGCGTACATAGCGTTGTTGGCACCCGTGCAAGCGGCCAGCATCACCATGGCCGAGATGCCAAACAGGTTGTCGTTGAACACATAAAGGATAAGCAGCGACACGGCAACGACCACGATCTGCTTGACGGCGATGATGATGGCGCCGCGGGCAGCGGCGGCAGGAGCACTCTTAAACGAAATCGTCGTACCGACGATGAGCAAAAATGCGCCCACGAGCGGGCCTGCACCCTGCTGGGTCATGCCAAGCGTAAAGCTGCCGAGCGTTTTGAACAGGTCGGGGAACAGCGTGTTGAGCAGGCAGCCCAACAAAAGCGGCACCAAAATATTGGCACCCGGGATGGAGGACATCTTAAAGAACGGCTCCTTTGCCGCCGGCGCCTCCACCGCAGTCGATTCACTCATATATATCTCCTTTGGATGCATGCGAATCGAAGCCGCACGCGCCTATGTCAGAAAGAAGGCGACAACCCCGAGTCGCCAGGGTCGCCGCCAAACGATCACCGCGGGGTATTACCCATCCAGGACGATGCCGCCGTCGCAGTCACCGATCTCGCCGTTCACGAAGCTGGCAAGGTCGGAAGCGAAGAACAGCACCATCTGCGCAGGCTCGCTGGCCTGGGCGGCGCGGCCCAGAGGAATACCGTTAATGATGCGCTGAGAGTTCTCGTCAGAAAGGATCGAGGTCATATCAGTAAGGGTGAGCGACGGGCACACGGCGTTGCAGCGGACGCCAAACTTGCCGCCTTCCTTGGCGACTGCCTTGGTTAGACCGTTAACACCTGCTTTGGAGCTGGCGTAGGCAGCGGTGCCGAGCAGGCCGCCGCCGATCTTGCCCGCAACGGAACTCACGTTGACGATAGTGCCGGCATGGGCCGCCTTAAAGTGCGGATACACAGCGTTCATCATGGTAAAGGTACCGTTGAGGTTGATGTCGATGGTGCGACGCCACTCGGTGTCATCTATCTCGTCGAACTTCTTGGTGCTGATGACGCCAGCGCAGTTAATCAGGATATTGGTTTGCGGCAGGTCCGTAAAAATCTGCTCGACGGTCTCGCGCGCCTTGGGCGCATCGGCGACATCGAGCTGATAAAACTTGTTGCCCTCGCCAAGCTCGGCCACAGCGGCCTCGCCCTTAGCAGCGTTCCTTGCGATGAGCGCGACATGTCCGCCGCCCGCGACGATGCCCTTGGCGATCTCGAGGCCAATGCCCTGAGTGCCGCCCGTGACAATCGCGGTCTTGCCCGTGAAGTCAAATGCCATGACTCCATCCCCCTTTATGTAAGGTGTCTCCTTGCGGGAAGTTGGAGCATCGCACGTGGCGATTATATGAGTCCCAGTCGTCATGGTGGTGACAACCCCTCGCCTAACCGCGTGCATAATAGTTCTTTGAAACGCTTCAGTAATTGAATGATTTTAAATTTTTATGCACTCTTTATATTTCCTAGCGGCCAAGTAGATTTTTGGGACATGCCTAGAAATCTACCGAATGGGATGGTTGAGCTGGGGTATCATCTTTCACCGGAAATAGTTTCTAGTGTTAGGGGTTTTCGGTGGAAGATACCGATTTCCGTGAGCTTGGGCGTCAGCTCCTTACCGAGTTCGGCAGCATGCATCAGCGCATTTCGCGCTTTGCGGACAAAGCCCTCGGCGGCGAGATGGCCGTCATGCGCGCCCTCATACTCGCCGGCGGTTCGCTCACGCCGAGCGAACTCGCTGATCGCGCCTGGGTCTCGAGTGCCCGCATCGCCAATATCCTACGCGCTCTCGAAGCCAAGGGCTGGGTCGAGCGCGAGCACTCAAAGACCGACCGTCGTCGCGTACACGTCACGGTGACCGACAAAGGATTCCAGGATCTCGAAATCAAACGTCGGGAATTCGAGGACCGCACTGCGGCTTTCCTCGAGCAGCTCGGCGAAACAGATACCCAAGAGATGGTGCGTCTTCTAAGGCGTGCCAACGAAATTATCGACCGCAATCAAGAAAGGAGAGATGCCGAGTGAGGATTCTCAAGCTCTTTAAAAAGCATATCCTGGCACTGTTCGCAGCTATCGTACTTATCGTAATCAGTTGCAACGCCGATCTGGCACTGCCTACCTACATGAGCGATATCGTCGACGTGGGCGTGCAGCAAGGCGGCATCGCCTCGCCCGTGCCCGACACCATTCGCGCCGAATCGCTCGACGACCTCGAACTCTTTATGAGCGCCAAGGACGCCAAGGCTGTGGAGGCCGTGTTTAGCAAGGCTGACAAAAACGGCATTCGAACGTACATGGGCACCGAGGAAGAGCGTGCCGATGGAGGCAAGATTGCCGACATTATGAGCCTGCCCGAGACCGTCGTTCTTTCGCTCGACCAGGGCATCGACGCCGACTCCATGGGCGACATGATGGGCTCGTCCAGTGAGAAAGACGACAACGCTGCCCAGGCCATGCCCACCCCCGAGCAAATGGCAGCGATGACGCCCGAGCAGCTCGCCGAGATGCAGCAGAAGGCCGCAGCGGCGCAGAACATGCAAAAGCAGATTGATGCCGACGGCGGTAAGATCACCATGAAGAGCCTGCGCCTGGGTGTCGAGGGCGGTCTGGTAGACCAAAGCAAGCTCGTCGAGGGCGCCAACGAAATGGCGGATAAAATGGGCTCCATGTCGGGCTCCATCGTCACTCAGCGCGCCGTGAGCTATGTACAGGACGAGTACAAGGCGCAGGGCATCGACCCCGCCGACGTGCAGAACGCCTACCTGGGCCGCATGGCGACCACGATGTTTGGTCTGTGTCTGGTGTCGCTCGTCGCCACCATCCTGACCGGCGCCGTGGCTTCGCGCACCGCCTGCTCCATCGCCCGCGACCTGCGCCGCGAGACCTTCAACAAGGTTATGCACTTCTCGCCGGCCGAGGTGGGCAAGTTTAGCCAGGCCTCGCTCATCACCCGCTGCACCAACGACATTCAGCAGATCCAGATGGCCGCAACCCTGTTTATCCGCATGTGTCTGATGGCCCCCGTCATGGGCATCGTCGCCGTCATGCGCGTCCTGGCCAACCATACCGGCTTGGAGTGGACCATCGCCGTTGCCATCATCGCGGTCTCGGCCGTCGTCGGCGTGCTTATGGGCCTCACCATGCCCAAGTTCAAAAAGATGCAAAGCTTTGTTGACCGCGTGAACCTTACCGCCCGCGAGCTGCTCGACGGCCTTATGCCCATCCGCTCGTTCAACCGCGAGGAGCATGAGCTCGAGCGTTTCGACAAGGCATCACTCGACCTGATGACCACGCAGCTCTACACCAACCGCGCTATGAGCTTTATGATGCCGCTCATGATGCTCGTCATGAACTGCATCACCGTGCTCATCGTCTGGTTTGGTGCGCAGGGCGTGTCCGACGGCGTGATGCAGGTCGGCAACATGATGGCGTTCATCTCCTATACCATGCAGATCGTCATGGCGTTTATGATCCTCACCATGGTTTCGGTCATCCTGCCGCGCGCCGAGGTCGCCGCCGAGCGCGTAGAAGAGGTCATCACTTGCCCCACGAGCATCAACGACCCCTCCTCGCCCAAACTGCCCACGGCCAACGCGCCACGCGGTGAGCTCACCTTCCGCGACGTGAGCTTCCAGTATCCCGATGCCCGCGCCGATGTCATCAGCGGCGTGAACTTCACCACGCATGCCGGTCAGATGCTCGGCATCATTGGCTCCACGGGCTCGGGCAAGTCCACGCTCGTGCAGCTAATTCCGCGCCTGTACGACGTCACGGGCGGCAGCATTTCGCTCGACGGCATCGACGTGCGCGACATGACTCTTTCCGAGCTGCGCCGCCGTATTGGTTATATCCCGCAGCAGGGTCGCCTGTTCTCGGGCACCATCGAAAGCAACCTCAAGTTTGCCGGCGATATGGTGAGTGACGAGGATATGCGCCAGGCGGCACGCGTCGCCCAGGCGGAGGACTTTATCGCCGAGCGCGAGGGCGGCTACGACTCCCCCATCAGCCAGGGCGGATCCAATGTCTCGGGCGGCCAGCGCCAGCGCCTGGCCATCGCCCGCGCGTTGGCCAAAAAGCCCGAGGTCGTGGTGTTCGATGACTCGTTTAGTGCCCTCGACTACAAGACCGACGCTCGCCTGCGCGAAGAGCTGGCCAAAAACGTTACCGACGCCGCACTCGTGGTCGTGGCCCAGCGCATCGCGACCATCATGCACGCCGACCAGATCATCGTGCTCGATGACGGCCATGTGGTGGGCACCGGTACGCACGAGGAGCTGCTGCACAACTGCCCGGCATACCTGGAGATCGCACAGTCGCAGCTTTCCGCCGAGGAGCTGGGGCTCACCCAAGAAGAAATTGCAGCCGTTATGGAAGGAGGCGAGCGCTAATGGCAGACGAGACCAAGACTCAGATTCCCAAGCCCACCCGCCAGCGCGGTCCCATGGGCCGCATGGGCGGCATGCGTCGCGGCGAAAAGGCCAAGGACTTTAAGGGCACCATGAGGCAGCTGCTCGGCTATATCGGTCAGCATAAGATTGCCGTGTTTACCGCCGTCGCCTTTGCCGTGTGCTCGGTCATCTTTAACATTGTGGGGCCCAAGGTGCTCGGCCAGGTTACCACCAAACTGTTCGAGGGCCTGGTTGCCAAGGTCAACGGCACCGGCGATGTCGACTTTGCCTGGATCGCCAAGACGCTCGGCTTTTTGCTCTGCCTGTACCTGGCGAGCTCTGCCTGCAGCCTGATCCAGGGCTGGCTCATGACCGGCGTCACGCAAAAGATTTGCTACCGCATGCGCAAGGAGATCGCCGCCAAGATTGCCGTCGTGCCGATGAGCTACTTTAACGGCCACAGCAAGGGCGACGTGCTCAGTCGCATCACCAACGACGTCGACACGCTGGGTCAGTCGCTCAACCAGAGCGTGACGCAGCTCATTACGTCCGTCACGCAGATTATCGGCGTGCTCGTCATGATGCTTTCGATCAGTCTGCCGCTTACCGGCGTCACCGTGCTCACGCTACCGGCAGCCGCGATTATCCTGACCGTAATGATTCACTTCTCGCAGCCGTACTTCCGCGAGCAACAGCAGGTCCTGGGCACCGTCAACGGCATTATCGAGGAGGATTTTGCCGGCCAGAACGTTATTCAGGTGTTCGACCGCGCCGAAGCCTCAATCGAGGAGTTCGACCGTCAAAACGACCGCCTCTTTATTAGTGGCTGGCGCTCGCAGTTCCTGTCGGGCCTGATGATGCCGCTTATGAGCCTGGTGGGCAACATGGGCTACGTGGGCGTCGTCGTGGTGGGTGCGCAGCTCGCGCTGACCGGCAATGCCACGCCCGGCGACATCCAGAGCTTTATCCAGTACGTTCGCAACTTTACGCAACCCGTACAGCAACTGGGCAACGTGAGCAACACGATGCAGTCGATGGCCGCCGCCACCGAGCGCGTCTTTGAGTTCCTGGCCGCGCCCGAGGAGGAGCAGAAAGCCGACGCGCAGATTCCCGAGAAGCGCCCCGGCCATGTGGAGTTTGATCACGTCAAGTTTGGCTACACACCCGACAAGACCATCATCCACGACTTTAGCTGCGAGGCGCAACCCGGCCAGACCATCGCCATCGTCGGCCCCACCGGCGCCGGCAAGACCACGCTCATCAAGCTGCTGCAGCGCTTCTATGACGTGGACGACGGTTCGCTGCGTGTCGAGGGCGTCGACGTGCGCGACTGGGACCGCGCGGCACTGCGCGGCGAGTTTGCCATGGTGCTGCAGGATACCTGGCTGTTTAACGGCACCATCCGCGAGAACATCCGCTACGGACGCCCCGATGCGAGCGATGCCGAGGTCGAGGCCGCTGCACGCGCCGCACGCTGCGATCACTTTATCCATACGCTCGCCGGCGGCTACGACTTTATGATCAACGAGGAGGGCACCAACCTGTCGCAGGGCCAGCGCCAGCTCGTGACCATCGCCCGTGCCATTTTGGCCGACCGCCCGGCGCTGATTCTGGACGAGGCGACCTCCAACGTCGATACCCGCACCGAGGAACTCATTCAGCGCGCCATGGATGCGCTGATGCAGGGCCGTACAAGCTTTGTCATCGCGCACCGCCTGTCCACGATCCGCAACGCCGACGTGATCTTGGTAATTCGCGACGGCGACATCGTCGAGAAGGGCACGCACGACGAGTTACTCGCCCAAGGCGGCTTCTACGCCGACCTGTACAACTCGCAGTTCGACGAGGCGGCGTAACAACCGGCGGCAAACAACCGCAATGCCCAGAAAACGGGGGCGCAGGACAGCCTGCGCCCCCGTTTTTTTGCTCTGCGGCCCTCGAACCACCTCCCCTGGAACCTGATTGGCAGCCCCTTCGAGGCCCCGTGGGCAAAAAAGGGCAAATATGAGTACTGTTACCTTTTTAGTAACAGCTAAAACAGCCCCAAATGCCGTTTTCACGGCTTACACGCGTCCCTAAATTGATCAAACAGCCCTATAGCGGACTTATATGTGTTTGCGTTAATAAACATATTTTGCTGTTATGTCTATTATTTTGCGAAGGCAATATGATACTAAGATAGCAACCGTACTCATATTTGGCATTTTTTGCCCACATGGTATTTCCTGGGGAACTGACAACAGCCTTAGGGTCCCGCGCGGCGCCGCTCCCTCCCGGCATTCGCCAACGTTTACCCAGATAAAACCTACCAAAATAAACCTGTCCCTTTTTGGCAGGTTTTGGGGTGACGAGGGCTTGCACTTTAGCGTGCGACAGCGGATAATGCCGTGCATTCGACAATACGCTTTTTGCTCTTTCTATAGATTGAGGAGGCCCCGCATGGCCATGGAATTCAAACGCAGGCTGCCGATCCCCATGGAGATCCGCGAGGAAATGCCACTTTCTGCTGAGCTTACCGCCAAAAAGCAGGCATTTGACGCCGAGGTCGCCAAGGTCTTTACCGGCGAGGACGCACGTAAGGTGCTCATCATCGGCCCGTGCTCTGCCGACCGCGAGGATTCGGTGCTCGAGTATATGAACCGACTGGCCAAGACCGCCGAAGAGGTCAAGGACAAGCTCATCATCATTCCGCGCGTCTACACCAATAAGCCGCGCACCAAGGGCACCGGCTACAAGGGTCTTCTGCACAACCCCAACCCCGAGGCTCCCGACGACCTGCTCGAGGGCGTCAAGGCTATCCGCCATATGCACCTGCGCGTTATTGAGGAAACGGGCTTCTTCACCGCCGACGAGATGCTCTATCCGTCCAACTACCAATACCTCGTCGACCTGCTGAGCTACGTCGCCGTAGGCGCCCGCTCGGTCGAAAACCAGGAGCATCGTCTGGTGTCGAGCGGCATTTCGGTACCCGTCGGCATGAAGAATCCCACTGCCGGCTCTACCACCGTTATGCTCAACTCAATTTACGCCGCCCAGGCGCACCAGAGCTTCATCTTCCGCAACTGGGAGGTCGAGTGCGACGGCAACCCGCTCGCACACGCCGTTATGCGTGGCTACATCGGTCTCGATGGGCGCACCTACCCCAACTACCACTACGAACACCTGGAACGCCTGGCCGAACGCTATACCGAGCATGCCGGCTATGCCAATCCGGCAGCGGTCATCGACTGCAACCACGACAACTCGGGCAAGCGTCCGCTGGAGCAGTATCGCATTTGCAAGGAGGTGCTCGACAGCTGCCGCCGCAACGAGTCCATCTCCAAGCTGGTCAAGGGCTTTATGATCGAGTCCTACCTAGAAGACGGCAACCAGCCGGTCGACGGCGGCGTCTTTGGCAAGTCAATCACCGACCCGTGCCTGGGCTGGGAAAAGACCGACTACCTCATCCACGAAATCGCGGAGCGTATTTAGAGTTACGCGGTTTTACCAAACGCCGTAACCGACCGACGTTGCGCGGGCCGCACCTGTACAATCTGACGTTCAACTTCAAGGGCGCGACCAGAAGGTCAGCGCCCTTTCATTTCACGTCACCTTGTCTCAAATGCGACCCGCTCGCTGTCCGTCCTCTACCTGCGGCGGTCTTCTAGCAGAAAAACCAAGTGAGTAGGCTTTTTGCAGGAGGCCAAGCACGCCCTAAAACGCCACAGCTCTGACCTGCGGTTTTACCGATCATTTGTCGCGATGTGCTCGGCAAGTTCAAAAAAGTCTACTCACTTGCATCCGAGACGCACCGGATAGGCAAAAAACCGCCGCGAAAGGGCCCCTGGTCCCTTCGCGGCGGTCATACGCCTCTGATTTTGCGACGGTTTTACCAGCTTGCTACTCGCTGTAACGGGTGGCTATGGCAGCTTGCACCATGCCAGCGCTCATGAGGTACGTCACCAGGAAGTAGCCACCGTATGCTGCCAGGAAGATTGCACAGGTGAGGCCCACGGTGCCGCCGATGCTCATATCTCCGAACGTACTCACCATCTCGATGATCACCTTAAGTGCCACAAAGGAGTGCGCCAGGCCCACTGCCAGCGGGAACAGGAAGAATACCGCTTGCTGCGCCATCACCGAATGGCGAATCTGGCGGTCGTCGCAGCCGATCTGTGCCAGTACACGATAGCTGCGGCTGCCGTCGGCCACGTTGGAGAGCTGCTGGATCGACAGTATCGCCGCGCATGCAACGACCAGTACAAAGCCAATGTAGATGGCCAGATAGCTAATCATGCCGTTCATCTGTGCCGCCTGCGTGTACATCTCGGAACGCGTGATGAAGACACCCCATGACCCCGGCTCCTTGCCGTCAACGAGCAGATTGTCGAGCATGGTGTATTTAATGCTCTCGTCTGCTTTGGTCACATCCATCCGCTGTTTGTAGTTAACGAGCAGGCTACTGGAACACGGCTGCAGATTAAGTTGGGACAACAGCTCGTCGGCAACGACGACGGTACCGGGATTACTGCCCATCGCCGAGTTGGCGATGGCCGCCGTGTCCTTGTCCGACTTATCGGTTGCTGGCTTGAGCTCATGCCCACCCAAGGTGAGCGTATGGCCGCCGGCCATGTATTTGGTGTACAGGTCGCCCAGCTCACCGCCCATATCACACGTAAGCACGTACTGGTCGCGGCCAATGCTCACCGGCTCCTCGCCCATCATCTGGCGCAGCTTGTTGTACTGGCTCGCCGGCGTCACAAACAGGCCCATATCATCGGCATTGCTACCCTCGAGCACCTTGGGGAGCTTTTCGCCCATGGCCTTGCACATCTCACCCGCCACCACCGAGGGGCCCGAGCCGCCAAGCGGGTAACTCAGATACGAATCGATCTGCACATGCTCACCGGCAACATCGGCGATATTGACCTTCTTTCCGGTCTCGTCGTTGTTGTCCGCCGACTTGCCCTTACTACTTTCTGTAACGTTATCGGGATCGATACGATCGCCGTGCCATGCAGCGTACAAATCGACCGTTGCATCGGCCAGCACCATGCGATCGGCCTCGGACGGATTGACATACTCCTTGTAGTAGTCGAGCCTATCGGGCGTGTAATAGACATACGTCTGAGACACGTCAACAGGGTTATAGCGCTCCAGGTTTTCGTTCATCACGTTGGCGATCGACATACCGCACGTCACCGAAGTGATGGCAAGGAACAGAATCATCGCGATGACGCCCATCGAAAAGCACACCGTATTGACCTTGGCCGAAAGCTGGCGCACGGTAAACATGTTGAGGCCGCGCCAATACACGCCGCGCAAGCTCTGCAGCAGCTTGATGAGCATGCCCGAGAGTCCCCAGAACAGCGCAAAGGTACCAACGGTAACCATAGCGGTCGTAATGCCGAACTGGCTCATGGCCCCGTGCAGCTTGTCGCCCGTCTCGGTTAGCGGGAACCCATCACGTAGCAGACGGTAATAGGCCACGCCCACCAGCACCACGCCCACAGCAAAGATGGCAATCGCGATCCAGGGATTGCGCGTCTTGATGCTCTCGTTGCGACGCTCGGCACCCATGAGCTCAATGAGCTTAGTGCGACGAACGGCGCGCAGGTTCAGCAGTAACGTGAGCACAAACATTACGAGCATGCAGGCAAGGGTCAGGTTGAACGCATGCACCGAGAAAAAGAAGTGGAAATTGGCGATCTGTGTCTTAAAAAGCGAGGCCGTAAAGAACGTCATGAGCTGGGAGAGTCCCACACCCAGCACAATGCCGGCGACAAAGGCGCCGACCGAGACAATCACCGTCTCGAGCGCCATGATCGAGGCGACGCGCCCGCGCCCCATGCCGAGCACCTGGTACAGGCCAAACTCCTTCTTGCGGCGTTTCATGATGAAGTTATTGGCATACACCATCAAAAAGGCCATGACGCCGGCCAAAAAGTACGTGAGGTAGCCGAGCATGCTGCCCATGAGCTCGGACAGTCCCTGCTCCTTGATGCCGGCAATGTCGACCTGCATCGAGACGGTATTGAAGGCATAGAAGACCGTGACACCCAGGGTGAGCGTCAAAAGGTAGACGAGGTAGTCGCGGCCGGCGCGGCGGACGTTGCCCCAAGCGAGTTTACAGAGCATCGGAGCCCTCACCGCCCATCATGGCAACGACCTCCATAATGCGGTCGAAGAACTCTCGGCGGTCGGTGTCGCCGCGGCGCAGCTCGGTGAAGATCTTGCCGTCGCGAATAAACAGCACACGGCTCGTGTAGCTGGCGGCAAAGCTGTCGTGCGTGACCATGAGCACGGTGGCGCGTAGACGGCGGTTAAGAGCCTCCAGGCTCTCGAGCAGCAAACGGGCGCTCTTGGAATCGAGGGCGCCGGTGGGCTCGTCGGCCATGATCATGGTGGGGTCGGTGACGAGCGCGCGAGCGGCGGCAACGCGCTGCTGCTGGCCGCCGGACATCTGGTAGGGATACTTGTCGAGCACCTGGCTGATGGACAGGCGCGCTGCCACATCCTGCACGCGGGTCGAGATCTCTGCCGAGTTTGTGCGGGCGATGGTGAGCGGCAGGGCGATGTTCTCGCGTGCCGTGAGTGTATCGAGCAGGTTGGAATCCTGGAAGATAAAGCCGAGCTCCTCGCGGCGGAACTGCGAAAGCTTAGCCTGCTTCATGCGTGTTACGTCCTGGCCGTTGATGCGGATGGTGCCGCTCGTGGCGCTATCGATGGTCGAAACGCAGTTGAGCAACGTCGACTTGCCCGAGCCCGAAGCACCCATGATGCCAACGAATTCACCGCGGTTGACGGTAAAGCTGACGTCGTTGAGCGCACGGGTCACGTTGCCCAGCGCTCCATATACCTTTTCGAGATGCGCGACCTCCAATACCGGGGTCGCCATGTGCGTGGTTTGCATACCGAGTCCTTTCTTGCGATTAGTCTACGGCATCTATAGTCGCAAGAAGCCGAGTCGGCTACCATCGATATGGCTTACGCTTGCCTTACCGTTGTGTAAGGTGCGGGTAGTCTTTTTGGGACGGGGCTTTTTTAGCTACCCCATCCGAAGCCTTCGAAGCATGAGGCTGCATTTGACATAGGGCAGCTAAAAAAGCCCCGTCCCAAAAAGACTACCCTGCCACTTGTTGATGTTGAGAGAGGACTCCTGTTGAAGACTGTTCATGTTGCCGCTGGGATCATTCGCAAGGAAGGATCTGACGAGCTGCTTGCCGTGCAGCGCGGCTACGGCGACATGCAGGGACTTTGGGAGTTTCCCGGCGGCAAGCTCATGCGCGGCGAGTCGCCCGAGGACGCCGTACGCCGCGAGCTCATGGAAGAGCTGCAGGTAAAAGTCACCAACCTGCGCGATTTTTACACCGTTGAGTATGACTACCCCGATTTTCATCTCTCGATGGAGTGCTACTACTGCTCGCTCGCCGATGAATCTGATGAGCCCCAGAAGCACGACCGCCAGCTCGATATCCGCTGGATTCCGCGCACCTCGCTTGCCACCGTTGAGTGGATGCCCGCCGACAAAGGGCTTATCGATGCTCTGATTGAGTTGAGGGAAGACCGGCTTAAGGCCAACAGCACTGCCAAAGATGCCGACGCCGCCACGGCCGACGAGCCCGCCACCAAACCCAAGCGCAAAGCCAAGCGCCGCAGCAAGAAGCGTCCCAAGCCCGGCCTGCTCGACGGCATCGATACCTCGGACCTCTCCGCTGACGAGCGCGAACTGGTCCGCCGTCGCGCCGCCATCAAAAAGTCCATGAAGGGCAACAAACGCGCCAACACCAAGCCCGAGCTGCTCGTACGACAGCGCCTGCGCGCCGCAGGCCTTACGGGGTACCGTCTGGAATGGAAGGTGCCCGGAAAACCCGACATCGCCTTCCCCGGCCGCAAGATCGCCATCTTCGTCAACGGCTGCTTTTGGCACCGCTGCCCCAAATGCAACCCTAGCCAGCCCAAGCGCAACGTTGAGTTTTGGGAGGCAAAGTTTCGCCGCAACGTCGAGCGCGACCGCGCTGCCGTGGCAGCACTCATTCAAATGGGCTGGACGCCCATAACCATCTGGGAATGTGAGCTCAAAAAGGACCGCATCGACGCCACGATGGAAAAGGTCATCGAGCAGGTGCGAGACGCAGAGCCGCAGCGCTAACAGCGAGCATTCACACGCTCCGCACGTCTGCGCCACATCCACGTCACAAACCTTAGAAAGCCCTTAAGCTCCCAACCTTTCAAGAGTGTTACCCGATAGCTTTGACCTGCGGTTTCATCGCAACGTCAAACCTCATTAAGCGTTTCTTTAGCGATTCTTTGCAACAGCCGCGGCATAATACTGCCAACGCACGGGACCTAGCAGCATACCCCGAGCGCAATCTTTTGGTGGACATCGAGGAGGCCGCATAAGCATGCATTCTTCCAACGACGCAGCACAGCAGCCATCCCTAACACATGCAGACCTTTTCTCCTTCCCCCCGACACAGAGAAACGGCCTCCTCGACTCCCCAACTCCCAAACCCAAACGCTCTGCAGACCAACACCTCAACCTGCAGACATCCTTCGAAAAACTCCAAGCCTCACTAGACCAGGCATTCCCCAACCAAGCCCGGGCATACTAGCCCCCCACCAACAAAGCGCCCCTCGCGCCCCACCCCTTCAGCCCCAACGCCACAAGGGCGATTGAGCAGGACGGTTTGGGCGGGTCCCGTACTTAGTTTCCAAAACGTCCTCGCGCATGAAGGTCCCCGTTGTCTCGCTTCTTCGAAGCGTTGACAACGGGGGCCTTCGCGCTGCGGAATGATTTTGGAAACTAAGTACGGGACCCGCCCAAACCGTCCGGTGGGATCAGAGTACCCTTGCTGTTACTCTGCTTTGCCCACAGAGTTGAGGTTGGTCATGCGGATCTTAACCAGCTCGGTGATCTCACGCATACCCTCCTTGGCCGGCTTCTTAGGATCGAAGCAGGCAGGGTTCTCGGCCATGTAGGCCATGAAGCCCTTGGTGTAGGCCTGACGCAGCTCGGTGGCGTAGTTGACCTTGCAGATGCCGTTCTTCACGGCCTCGGCGACCTGCTCATCGGGCACACCGGAGGTGCCGTGCAGAACCAGCGGCACGTCGACGGCGTCGCGGATGGCCTTGACCACGGACTGCTCGATGTGCGGATCGCTCGTGTACACACCGTGGCTGGTGCCAACGCCAATTGCGAGGGAGGTGCAGCCGGTACGCTCAACGAACTCCTTGGCCTCGGCAGGATCGGTGTAGGGGCTCTCGCCCTCAACCGCGGGACCGTCGTCCTCCTTGCCGCCAACCTTACCGAGCTCAGCCTCGACGGGCACGCCCATGGCGCGGCCAGCATCGGCGACGGACTTGGTCAGGGCAATGTTGTCCTCGAAAGACTCGTGCGAACCGTCGATCATAACGGAGGTGTAACCCGTGCGGAAAGCCTGCATGCAGCGGTCATAGCCATCGCCGTGATCGAGGTGCAGGGCGACGGGCACGGAAGCGCGCTCGGCGGCAGCCTTGACCATGCCGTAGAAGTAGTCCAGACCAGCGGTCTTGATGGTGCCCGGGGTGGTCTGCATGATGACGGGGGACTTGGTCTCCTCGGCAGCGGCCAGAACGGCCATAACAAACTCGAGGTTCTCGACGTTGAACGCGCCGACGGCGTAGTGGCCGGCCTGAGCGTCCTTGAGCATCTTTTCGGTGGTAACAAGTGCCATGAGCGTTTGCTCCTCTCCCTCGCCCGCATCTGGACATCGGGCGTACGTGTCCGCAAGGCGTTTTACCTTGCGTTTTGCTGCTTCCATTGTATGAAATTCAGCGGCTTTGCATGTGCGAGATATTGAGCCCATGCAGGTCAATACAGTCGTTTTTGAAAAGTAAACGGAAGGAATTGGAGCCGAGTGGGCGTATTCGATATTGAATTTTGGGCGTTCAGCGTCTTTCTTTTATAGAAAAGATAAGTAATCGAAAGGCGTTTTCTTACTCAAAAAGAAAATGAACGAAAATAGACTCAACACAATTCCTACAAATTTAGCCGAGAATGGAGCAAACATGGCCCACGCAACAACCCGAGCTTTCGCCGATGAGCGTCGTTCCGCCATCATGGAGATGCTCGAGCATAACGCCTCGGTGCAAGTGGCAGAAATCGCCCAGACCTTTGGCGTGTCCTCCGTTACCGCCCGCGCCGACCTGGACGCGCTCGCCGAGTCCGGCAAGTTGCGCCGCACGCATGGTGGCGCTGTGTCTCTCCAGAAGCGACTGACCGTATCCACCCAGGATCGGCGCATCAACGTCAATGTCGCCGCCAAGCAGGCCATCGCGCAAAGCGCCATCGAGCTCGTCGGCAATGGCGACACGCTGCTTGTCGACTCGGGCACCACGGCGCTCGAGTTCGTCCGGCTCCTCGATCAGCGCGACGGCATCACCGTCATCACGGCCGACATTACCATCGCCGATTACATCGACGAGAGCATGCCCTCAGTCGATGTCGTCATGCTGGGCGGGGCACTGCGCAAAGGCCATCGCTATCTGTACGGCCCACTTACCATGCAGGCGCTCCAAATGGTCCATGCCGATCTGGCCGTCATGTGCCCCGGCGCCTTTGTCCCCAGCTGCGGCTTTACGACCGACTTTCCCCAGATGGCCGAGACCAAAACGGCTATGATTGCCGCGGCCCATCAAAGCGTCGCCCTCATGGACGCCAGCAAGGTTAACGGACGCGGCATGTACCGCTTTGCCGAGCTTGCCGACGTTGACACCATCGTGATGGACCGTGATCCCGACGAGGCCGTCGCCACCTCAATCGCCGAGATCGTCGACGACGCCCGCCCAAATCTCCTCATCGCCGGTGCTTAAACAAAAACCACCACAAAGGTGCCTGTCCCCTTTGTGGTGGTTTGCTCGTTAAAAGCGAAATATCGCTACTTGGAAAGCTCGTCGGCGAGGGCCTCGATCTGGGCGCGCGATGCGTCGTTGAGCGAACCCATGACGGTCACTTTGTTCTGCGTCAGGGCGATGTCCTTCATGCCCTCGAGCTCCTTGGTCATAACCTTGGCAGCGGCGGGCGCCCAGGAACCGGCCTCGACGAGCGCAACCGTGCGGTTCTGATAGGCGTGCTCGGCAAGCGTGTGGATGAAGGTGCTCATAAACGGGAAGATCTCGCCCTGATAGGTAATGGAGGCGAGCACCAGGCGGTCGTAGCGGAACGCATCCTCAACGGCCTCGGCCATGTCGTCACGAGCCAGGTCAAAGACGGAAACCTTCTGGCCGCGAGCCTCGAGCGCAGATGCGAGCTCCTCAACGGCAGCCTTCAGATGCCCATACACACTCGCATAGGCGATCGTGATGCCCTCGTCCTCGGGCTGGTAGCTCGACCAGGTGTTGTAGGTGTCGAGGTAATAGCCCAGGTTCTCGCTAAGAACAGGACCGTGAAGCGGGCAAATAATCTGGATGTCCAGATTGGCGGCCTTCTTAAGCACGGCCTGCACAAACTTGCCGAACTTTCCCACGATGCCAAAGTAGTAACGGCGCGCTTCGCAAGCCCAGCCCTCGGGATCCTCGATGTCGTTGGCGCCAAACTTGCCAAAGCCGTCGGCGCTAAAGAGCACCTTGTCGGTGGACTCGTAGGAGAAAAGCACCTCGGGCCAGTGCACGTTGGGGGCGCCGACAAACGTCAGGCTGTGACCGCCCAGATCGAGCACGTCGCCATCTTTGACGACCATCTTACGCTCGGGGAAGTCGGTGCCAAAGTAGTTGACCATCATGCGGAATGCACCCATGCTTGCCACGATCTGCGCCTGGGGATAGCGCTCCATAAAGGCAGCGATGCCGGCGGAGTGATCGGGCTCCATGTGATGTACAACCAGGTAATCGGGCGTACGGCCATCGAGCGCGGCCTCGAGGTTGCCGAGCCACTCGTCGACAAAACCACCGTCGACCGAATCGGCGACAGCGATTTTATCGCCCAAGATAACGTAGCTGTTATATGCCATACCGTTCTCGGACACGTCGTACTGGCCCTCGAACAGGTCGATGTCGTGGTCGTCGACGCCGATATAGCGGATATCCTTGGTGATCTCCATCAGGCAAAGCCTCCTAGATAGACAAAAGAACCCGTCTATCATAACACTCGCCTTCATAGCCACGGCTATCTGTCAGCATCCTTACCGATTGTTATTGAGGCAGAATATACCGCTGTTGACCTGCAAAAACTATGCGTGCGGTATCGCCGTGCTATGTCGAATAATGAGCTGGCCGGGAATACGAATGGCAACGGTTTTGCCCGCCGTACCCGCCTCGGGAACCGCATGCTCGAATACCTCGCGTCCGCGCTGATGTAGATCGAATCGCACGGTCGTGAGCTCGTTGTGCGCCACAAAATCATCGAGCGAATCGTCGACGCCCACCACGCTTACGTCCTCGGGCACACGCAGGCCGCTATCGCGCAGCGCTGCAATGGCGCCGTTTGCCATCTGGTCGTTTGCCGCGTAAATCGCCGTCATGGTGTGATCGTGCTCGGCCAGGTGCCTGCCGGCCTCGTAGCCGCTGTTGGCAGACCAGTCGCCCTCGAGCGGCTCTGCCGGCTCGACGTGTTTACGCTCGAGCGCATCCTGCCAACCGGCGCGACGAAATTGCTCGTCGACCGAGAACGACGGGCCGCCAATATAGCGAATCTGCTCGTGTCCCAGCTCAAACAGGTGATCCATAAGCAATAGCGAGCAGCCGTAATGATCGGAGTCGACCGTGGTCACCCGCGGGTGCGCGTACATGGTAACGATGACCGTGCCAATGCCCGGCAGTGGATCAAACGTCTCAAAATCGGGCGCCATGCGGCTCATGCCGATGATGATGCCGTCCACCGGCAATGCCGCCATACGACGCGTGGCCTCGGCAAGCGAAAACTCCTCGGTCTTGGACATCTCGACCAGCGTGATGGCGCAATTATGCTCGCGAGCAGCGCTGGCGATGCCATCGATCATTGAGAGGTTGCCAAACTTGGTGACATCGTTGACGCACAGGCCGACCGAATGGTAACGGCCGTCGCGCAGCGAGCGACCGGCATAACTCGGACGAAAGCCGAGTTCTTGCATAGCGGCCTGCACGCGCTGGCGCGTCTGCTCGTTAACGTTGGGCAAGCCGTTGGCGACGCGCGAAACCGTCTGCTGCGAAACGCCGGCAGCGCGGGCGACGTCGGCCATGGAGACCGGACGCGTACCTGTATCGTTGGACGGGCGCCTTGCCACAGGATCACCTTCACCCTTGCGAGATCTGAATAGCGTGAATGCCGGCCCGTGCAGAAATACACTCCGCGCCGAGGCCCGCTATCGTCGGACGCATGTTAACGTACTCTACTTTTTCTATCTGCATCTCTTCTGCTTTATAAGTCCATACGGCAGTACCGTTCACGGCTGTATTTCTACCGATTACCAGATTCTCAAAAAGTGACAAGCGTTGTGTTATGAGTACGTTAACATAGCCCGTAACGTGCGGTATCGTGAACACTCGGTTCATGCCGCTTCAAGTTGTTAACGTACTCATAACGACGCAAAACTCACCCGTGCGCGCCAAGGAAAGGACTCCCATGACCACTCCCGACGAAAAGACATTCGCCACGCTCACCAAGCTGTTTGAGGAGGAGTTTGGCCCCATCGGCGACCGCCAGGTGCTCTATGTGCACGCGCCCGGCCGCTCCGAGATCAGTGGCAATCACACCGACCACGAGGGCGGCCACGTCATCGCCGGCTCGCTCGATGTCGCCGTTGACGGCATCGCCGTGGCAACCGACTCCAACAAGGTTCGCGTTGCCGACGAGGGCTATCCCACGTTTGAGATCACGCTCGACACGCTGGATATTCAGGAGTCCGAGAAGGGCACGTCCGCGAGCCTCGTACGCGGCATGGCCCACGAAATCGCTGCCCTGGGTGTTGAGCCCCACGGCTTCGACTTTGCCTTTACCTGCTCCGTCCCCTCGGGAGGCGGTCTTTCGAGCTCCGCTGCCGTCGAGGCGGCGTACGGTCGCGCCATGGAGACGCTCTGGGGCGCACCCGCCATCGAGCCCGTCGCGCTCGCCCAGATGAGTCAGCGCACCGAGAACAACTATTACGGCAAGCCCTGCGGTCTGATGGACCAGGCCGCCGTATGTCTGGGCGGCCTCGCCTACATGGACTTTGAGGACCAGGCTCAGCCTAAAACCCAGAAGCTCGAGCTCAACTTTGAGGATCACGGTTATGCGCTCGTGCTCGTTAAGGTCGGTGCCGACCACGTGGCAGCCACCGACGACTACGCCGCCGTTCCGCGCGAGATGCAGGACGTCGCCGCCGAGTTTGGCAAGGAACGCCTGTGCGAGGTCGATGTTGCCGACTTTGACGCCAAGCTCCCCGAGCTGCGCGCCAAGCTGGGCGACCGCGCCTGCCTGCGCGCCGTTCACTACTGGTACGAAAACGGCCTGGTCGACAAGCGCTGGGCTGCCCTGAACGCCGGCGACATCGATCAGTTCCTGGTCCTGACGCGCGAGTCCGGCGCCAGCTCTGCCATGTACCTACAGAATGTCGTTGCCAAGCTGGGCTCCGAGCAGCCCTCGATGTATGCCCTGGCACTGGCCGAGCACGTGCTCGACGGCCGTGGCGCCGTCCGTATCCACGGTGGCGGCTTTGGTGGCACCATCCAGGCCTTCGTGCCGCTCGACCTGGTCGACACCTTTATCACCAAGATGAACGGCTGGCTGGGCGAGGGCTCTGCCCGCCACTACGCAATTTCTGACAAGGGGGCTTACGCGGCATGGCTGTAATGACTGACGTGCGCGAGGCCGCGCAGAACCTGATCGAGTACGCTATCCACCGATCGATGATCGGCCAGGACGATCGCATCTGGGCGTATAACACCATTCTCGAGTGCATCGGTGCTACGGGCCCGGCGCTCGACATGGCCTGGGCGCTCCAGGTCGAGAAACTCTCGCTCTTGCACCCCGACACCCTGCCCAACTTTGACCTTGAAGGCACACTTGCCGCGCTTGCCGAGGCGGCTGTTGCCAACGGCGCCGCCGAGGACACGGCATCGGGCCGCGACCGCATCGCCATGCGCATCATGGGCGCGCTCATGCCAAGGCCTTCGGTTGTAAACGAGGAGTTCAACGGACGCATGGGCGTCAACGAGCCCCGCGCCGCGACCGACTGGTTCTACGGCCTGTGCTGCGACGCCGGCTACGTGCGCCGTGCCGCCATCGCGCGCAACATCAAATGGAGCACCCCCACCAACTGGGGCGACCTCGAGATTACCATCAACCTGTCAAAGCCCGAAAAGGACCCGCGCGATATTGCCGCGGCCGGCGCCGCCAAAAACACGGGCGAGAAGTATCCCGCCTGCCAGCTCTGCATCGAAAACGAGGGCTATCCCGGACGCTCCGCTGCAGCCGACGGCGGCGCCCATCCCGCCCGCCAGAATCTGCGCGTTATCCCCATCCAGCTCAACGGCGAGCGCTGGGGCTTCCAGTACAGCCCGTACGCATACTTTAACGAGCACTGCATTGCCATGAGCTCCGAGCATCGTCCGATGCACGTCGACCGCAAGGGGCTGACCTGCCTGCTCGACTTTGTCGACCTGTTCCCGCACTACTTTATTGGCTCCAACGCCGACCTGCCCATCGTGGGCGGCTCGATTCTGTCGCACGACCACTTCCAGGGCGGCGCGCACGAGTTCCCCATGATGCATGCCGCTGAAGTCTCGCAGTTTAGCGTGCCCGGTTTTGACCAGGTCAGCGGTACCGTGTTGCAGTGGCCGCTTTCGGTGCTGCGGCTGCGCTCGCACGACCGCGCCCAGCTGCTCGACGCTGCTGAGAAGATTATCCTCGCCTGGCGCGAGTGGACCGATGAGTCGGTGGGCGTTATCGCACACACGGCCGACGGCGTGGCCCACAACACCGTGACGCCCGTCATCCGCCGCGTCGATTCCCGCGGCAATGCCGGCGGCGAGATTTACGAGGCCTACCTGGCGCTTCGCTGCAATATCACGACCGACGAGCATCCGCTGGGCGTTTTCCATCCGCATGCCGAGTACCACCACATTAAGAAGGAGAACATCGGCCTGATCGAGGTCATGGGCCTGGCCATTCTGCCGCCGCGCCTGGTTCCCGAGCTTGGCGCTGTCCGTGAGCATCTGCTGGCAGCCAAGGTCGATGCCAGCTACGACCTTGCCGGTGCGCTCGAGGGCGATGATCTTTGCCGCAGCCACGCCGCATGGGCTGAGGACGTCTTTGCCCGCCGCGCCGACGAGCTTACGGCCGACAACGCCATCGATATCCTGCACGAGGAGGTCGGCGTGGTGTTTGGCCACGTGCTCGACAACGCCGGCGTCTTTAAGTGGGACGAAGCCGGCCGCGCCGCTCTACAGCGCTTTATCGACTCGCTGTAGAGCACAGACCCGGACGCTCAACGGCAGCCCCCACGACATAGCCACCCACACGACAACGGTGCCCGCCGGCAACATCGCCGACGGGCACCGTTTTTGAGTGTAGTCATTGGGGATGTTCTTAAACGACTGGTCATTAAAGAACGTCCCCGATGACTACCCCAAGGAATGTCCCAGACTGCCGGCAGAAAAGGAACGTCCCTAACTGCCGCATCCGGAGCAAGACAACGCCGCAGGTAGAGGACGGACAGCGAGCGGGCCGCATTTGAGACAAGGTGACGTGAAACGAAAGGGCGCTGACCTTCTGGTCGCGCCCTCGAAATTGAACGTCAGATTGTCCAAATGCGGCCCGCGCAGCGTCGAGCCGTTACGCGGTTTGGTAAAACCGCGTAACTCTAAAGCTCCGTTACTTCAACACTGTTGTAGATCTCGTCCCAGCGGTCCATGACCAGGTGGCCGGTCTTGGGATCCATGGCGTTAAGCTTGCCGCAGGTATTGGCGGTCTTGAGCACCGTGACGTCGTCGGCGCCGGCAGCAATGGCATGCGCAAAGCCGGCGATGGTCGAGTCGCCGGAACCCGTCGCGTTCACAGCCGCAATCGCAGGCGTCTTGGCGCGGAACGCACGACCCTCATGGAAGCCCACCGAACCGGCAGCGCCCATCGAAACGACAACCCAGGGAATACCGGCAAAGCGGTCATCGGCGGCGAGCGCCTCGCGCAGGGCATCGACATCATCGGTCGTAAAGGACGTACCCAGCAGGCCGTTGATCTCGGTCAGGTTGGGCTTTACGAGCTCAGGCTTAGCGTCGGACTCCAGCGCGGCTTCCAACGATGCACCCGAGGTGTCGAGCAGCACCTTGGCGCCCGCCTCCTCGGCAATCTTGACGAGCTCGGCATAGTAGCCGGCATCGACACCACGCGGCAGCGAGCCCGAAAGCGTCACAACGTCCGCTTTCGCTGCAAGCTCGGCAAACTTGGCCGTAAAGGCCTCGAGCTCGGCCGGGGCGATCTGCGGGCCGCTCTCCAGCAGCTCGGTCTGATTGCCCTCGTGCAGAATATTCAGGCAAACGCGCGTCTCACCGGCGATGGGCACAAATTCGTTCTTGACGCCATCGGCATCCATGAGCTCGGCCATATAGGCACCCATGTGGCCGCCAAGCAGACCGGTCGCGAGCACGTCGTCGCCCAGCTGCAGCAACACGCGGCTCACGTTGAGGCCCTTACCGCCAGCGGTCTTTTCGGGCGTCACGCGGTTCACGTCGTCGATAATCAACTTGTCGAGCTGATAGCGCGTATCAATCGACGGGTTCATGGTAACGGTCAGAATCATGTTGGACTCCTGTTTCCGGGGCACGACACGCGCGGCCCCAAACATACGATAGCTCGTTAAAGGATCTCGATATCAAAGCCGCGGGTAACGGTCTCCCCCGGCTTGGCCACCAGGCAGCCGCGCTTGTGCTCCAGAATATCGTCCTCGTCGGAGCAGGTGGACAGGCCGCCCCACGGTTCCACGGCCACAAAGTCCCCCTCGGGCTTGCTCCACACAATCAGGTACGGCATATCGGGGAACGTCAGGCGCACGCCCTTGTCCTCGGTCTTCTTGGTCAGCGTAACCACGCGGCTCTCGAGCACGTCAAAGATGGTCTCTGCGAAGTCAAAGAGTTCGTGGGTCAGCGGCAGGTCATGGCCAACCATCGGGTTCTTGCTGCGATGCTCAACATCAATCAGGCCCGTCGAGGGAACGGCAGTACAGAGCTCGGCGGCCTCGCGCTGCTCAAAACGGAGCTCGTAGTCGTCATAGGACTCGCCCTCGTCAAGCGGGCACTTAAAGCCAGGGTGACCGCCCACAAAGAACGGCATGTCTTCGGTGCCCTCATTGGTCACCTCGTACGACACGGCCACCTTCTCCGCATCGATCGTGTAACGAGCAACGATCTTAAACGGATACGGGTACTGATCGAGCAACTCGGCATGGTCGGCAGAGCTTAGGCTCAGCGCGACCATGTTGTCGCCCTGCTCCTCGAGCTTCCACTCCTGTTTGCGAGCAAAGCCGTGACGGGCAAGCTTGACCTCGCGGCCGCCCATGGTCATTGCGCGACCGTCACGAAGGCCGCCGCAGATCGGGAAACAAATGGGTGCCTGGCCCGACCAGACCGCCGGGTCACCCTGCCACAGATACTCGCGACCGTCGGCCACAATTGAGGTGAACGAGCCGCCAGCCGTGCTCAGTGCTACGCGAATAGAACCGTTATCAAGAACAAACTCCATAGGAGCCTTCCCTTTCTTACGACAGCCCGCCAAGTCAATAGGGCTGATAGAAAACCGGCCCGCGCCCCCTCACAGAAACGCGAGCCGTCAACGGACTAGTTAATTACGCCGGATACCCGCTAATCATGGTATTCGCCGCGGTCCCACTTCTCGAGGAACTCGTCAAAGAAGTGCGGGTCAGCCTGAGCCTCGGCGTCGGCCTTGTTGCAGGCATCGATCTTGGCGATCAGGGCATCGTGCTCGGGGGTCTTCTCGTAGGGCTCCTCCAGGAAGGCAAGCATGATATCGGCCATCAGGAACTCGCCGGTAATCTTGCCGCCAAAGCCCACGATGTTGGCGTTGAGCTCGCGACGGGCATACAGGGCAGAGGTCATGTCGCGAACCAGGGCGCAGCGGGCGCCGGGAACCTTGTTGACGGCGTTGGTGATGCCGATGCCGGTGCCGCACAGGGCCACGCCAAAGTCGGCCTTGCCGCTGGCAACAGCCTCGCCCACGGCCTTACCGTAGATGGGATAGTGCGTACGGGTGTGGCTGTAGGTACCGCAGTCGAGCACCTTGTAGCCAGCCTGCTCCAGGCGGTCGGCCAGATAGATCTTCTCGTCCGTAACGATATGGTCGCAACCGATTGCGATGGTCTTCTTCATCAGAACGTCCTTTCGTCTGAATTCACAAGTTGAGGTAGAAGTTCGAGTTCTCGGTGGCTCTCGTTAGGCCATCTTGTTGAGCATGTCGACACGAATCTGGTGACGGCCGCCGGCGTACTGGGCGCGCAGGAACTCGCGGGCGATCTTCTTGGCGACCTCGGTGCCCACAACGCCCGGGCCCATGGTGACCATGCGCGAGCCGTTGTGCTCGCGGGTCATGTAGGCGGAACGCTCGTCAGAAATGTTGGCGACGACCATGCCCTTAATCTTGACGGCGGCCATATAGGAGCCGACGCCGTACTTATCGAATGCGAAGCCCTGGGAATCCTTGTGCTCCAGCAGGTCCTTGGCAACGGCGGTCGCGGAATCGACAAAGTCCGCGGCAGGGGTCTCGGAATAGTCGACGACCTCGTGACCGTCGGCGATGAGCATCTCCTTGATGGACTCCTTCATCGACATACCGTCGGCATCGGAAGCGATTACAACCCTCATGACATCCTCCTTGAGAGATACGCAGGTGCGTAGTTTCTGTTTGGAAGTGTTGAATCGCGTTCAGGTCCGGGCATCTGAATGTGCGGTTCTTCACTGTTCATGTTTATTTGAACACATTCGAACAGTAACTGCAACAACTATTTGTTTATCTTTGTTCTTTTTTGAACAAATACCGTTTACGGATGATTGCCGACCGTCTGGACCCGGCGCGGACGTAGCGACCGCGTATTCAACAAACAAAAGGGCGGCCGAGAACGTGTCTCGGCCGCCCTTCTTACAGTTGATCTTCCAAAGAACGCTTTGCCGCCTACTCAGACTGGCCACCCTTTTTGGCGTGCTTGGAAGGAGTGCTCAAGAAACGACCCGTCAAATAGTTCGCCGGGCCGGAAATATCGATCCCCAGCAGCACGTGGCCCAGCCACAGGAACGCCACGAGCACCAGCAGCGGGATAACGCACGAAGTCACGATCATCACGATGACGCCTTCAATCAGATCGGTCACCTGCCGCACGATCTCATCGGTCATCTGCTTGGCGCCGCTGGTCACCGACGTAACAAGGCTCGATGCCCCATCAGTCAACTGCTCGAGCACGTTTTTGGACTCCGTGGTCTCGGATTTTTTCTTGTTCGATTTTGAGCTGGTCTCGGCTGACTTGTCCGTGGTGCCGGCCGCATCCGCAGCGTCCGCAGCCTTTTGCTCAGCTTGCTCAATACTTACGCGATACGTTTCATCGACCTTCTGCGACACCCATACGCTCGCGGGCACGAGCGCCATGCCGATCACGGCAACCACCAGTACGCGTGTCGCCACACGGCGCAGGACAGTGCTCGTGCTCCAGCGCCCGTGAATGCCGAGCGACACCGCAAAGAGCACCAACGCAGACGGGATTAAGATGCCCAGGCCAACCGACCACAAAATCGTGAGCAAATATTTCTCTAGGTATAGCACGGCAAGCACGATACCAAGGTTGCCTGAAAGCTGTGCGAGCTGCTCGGCAACCGGCGTTCCCGTATCACCAGGCAGCGCGGTAATGCCCGCAGATAGAGCAACGCATGAAGCCGTGAGCGCCAAAACGTTGCCTTTCTTTTGGTCGATAACCTCGATGGTGGAGTCCCAAGTTTTGGTATCGGCGAAATGCGGACGAGCTACAAAGCCCGACAGCAACGCCAGCACCACGAGCGCAACGATGATACCGATCTGCAGCTTTTTGTTTGCGCACACGACATCGGACAGGCTGGGCTGCAGCTCGGTTACCGTCGTGTGCTCGGTTATCTGGACAGGACGCCCATGAGCCATCTCGTGCGCGTCTCTTTTTTGAATCGATCCATTGTCCGGCATTTGGATACCTCCTCATTCCGGCCTGTATTGCGGATGGAAGTATACCCACCCTGCGAAAAACCGAACGGGAAGACGAACAGAAGCCCCAAGACTGTCCCCAACGACTAGTCGTTTAAGAACGTCCCCAATGACTATCTCGGGATGAGTTGCGGGGAGGAGAACAGAAAAAGCCCTGCCGCGGGTAGCGGCAGAGCTTTTGGAAGGGGACTTGGTTGTGAGGGCTCGTTAGGCGAGCTTGGCCTCGAGCTCGGCAATGCGCTTGTAGGCATCGATGGTAAAGCGGGCCTGCTTCTCCAGGATCATGGTGGTCATGAGAGTGTCCTGAGCATGGGCCATGATGAAGGTCATCTCCATCTCGCCACCGCCGGCCTCCTGCGAAAGCAGCTTGGTCTGCGTGTCGTGGGCGCCGATAAGTGCATCGCTGGCATCCTTGTGCAGCTGTTCGGCCTTCTCAAAATCACCCTCGCGAGCAGCATCGAGCGCTGCAAGCAGATCGGTCTGGGCGTCACCTGCGTATGCGACAATCTCGAATCCAACCATCGAGATTTCTTCTTTGGTTGCCATATTGCGTTCCTTTCACATATGAACCAATGGAGAGCATCGCGTCCGGGCATACGCGCTGCGTTCTGTATGGCAGAAACATTAACATTCAAACAAAAAAGAACAGCGCAAAACGTAATTTCAAGCTATGAACGGTCAATTTTTGCCCGTGAACGGTTTTTAAACCAATTTAAACAATATCGAACACAATTAGCGGCAACCCAAACAGACCCGCGCCCTAGCGCCAATCGCGCACCGTATCGCCCTCGACGAGCACGCCCGGAAACAGCATGTGCTCCACACCGGGTTCAACGCCCTCGGCGCCGGCAATCTTGTCGACCGCCCACATGCCGACGCGCTTGTTGTCAAAGCGCACCGTGGTCAGGCGACGGTCGGGCACGATATCGCCCAGGCTGTCGTCAACACCCGCCACGCTCACGTCCTCGGGCACGCGCTTTCCGCGCGACTCGAGTCCGCGAATGCAGCCGTAGGCCATGGCGTCGTTGGAGGCATAGATGGCAGTACAGGTCGGATCATCCGCCAGGGCCTGACCTGCGGCATATCCGCTCTGCGCCGTCCAATCGCCACGGATAAGTCGCGGTGGCTCAATGCCATGCGCACGCAATGTCTCGCGCCAGCCTTCCTCGCGCCGCATGCCCGAAAGCGAGCGCTCGGGGCACGAGATAAAGTGCACGGTTTTGTGCCCCCGCCCCAGCAAGTACTCGACCACCTGGCGCGAGCAATCGAACTGGTCGTTATCGACCGTTGAACAGAGCGGGTGCTCCAACATCGTAACGAGCACCGTCTGCATGCCGGGCAGCGGTTCAAAGGTGCCAAAGTCCGCCGGCATGCGGTTCATGATCACAACCATGCCGTCTACCGGCAGCCCGCTCATGCGCGACGATGCGCTCTCGAGGGTATACGGATGCCCATCTACTTTAGTGAGGGTAATGGCGTAGCCGTGCTTATCGGCGGCGGCGGCAAAGCCCTCCATACGGTCGAGGTTGCCGGTACCGGTAATGTTGAACATGGCGACGCCGACGGTCTTAAACTTGCCGCGGCGCAGCGATCGACCGGCAAAATTGGGGCGATACCCCAGCTCGCGCATGGCGGCACGCACGCGCTCCTTGGTCTCGGGGCGCACGCTGGGCGAATCGTGGACGGTGCGCGAGACCGTCTGTTCCGAGACGCCCGCGAGGCGCGCCACATCCTTAACGGAAACCGATTTTTTAACAGCGGCCATAGGTCGATCTTTCTATGTCAACGATGCCATTAGTGGCACCCTACGCAGTCATTTTTAACGCCTTCAAGTATATCCAACGCCTCCCCCGCAATACGCTTACCACCCAAAACCTACCGTTCACCGACATTTTTGCTTCCCCGAACGGCTTTTGTCGCCCAAATGTTAACGTTGCCATTGTGCAAACACAGAGCCACCGGGCGGCTCAAACGTTTACGCGCAGGGAATCGACGGTCCGCAGGCACAGGGGCCATCGGTTCGCGTCTTATTTTGTGTCGCAAAATGGTAACGTCAACATTTTGGCAAGCAAACGTCAAAAGCTACCATCGTTGCTAACCCACCGACTCTTAGGAGCTTTGCATGGAGCAACTCATCGCCACTATCGAAAAGGGCCAGCCCTTTTTCAACGCGATCGCCCGCAACAAGTACCTCAAGGCGATCCGCGACGGTTTTATCTCCGTCATCCCCATCATTATCTTCTCGTCCATCTTCTGCCTCGTAGCCTCGGTCCCCAACATCTGGGGTTTCTACTGGCCCGACGACATCAACAACGCCCTGTGGAAGTGCTACAACTACTCCATGGGCATCCTGGCAATCGCCTGCGCCGCCACCACGGCCAAGCACTTCGCCGACGCTCAGAACCGCGACCTGCCCAAGAATAACCAGATCAACTTCATCTCGTGCATGTGCGCGGCCATCATCGGCTTCTTGCTCCTTTCGAGCGACACGATCGCCACGGACGCCGCCAGTGGCTTCAACACCACCTACCTTGGTTCCAAGGGCCTGCTGACCGCATTCATCGCTGCGTTTGTGACCGGCATCATCTACAAGTTCTTTATCAAGCGCAACATCACCGTCAAGATGCCCGAGCAGGTTCCGCCCAACATCTCGCAGACCTTTAAGGACATCATCCCCTTCTCCGTCTGCATCACCGTCTTTTGGGTCTTTGACATCGTCTTCCGCGCTGCTTTTGGCTTCTGCTTTGCCCAGGGCGTCATCCAGGTGTTCCAGCCCCTGTTCACCGCTGCCGACGGCTACATCGGTCTTGCTGTGATCTACGGTGCCATGAGCCTCTTCTGGTTCGTGGGCGTCCACGGCCCCTCGATCGTCGAGCCCGCCATCGCCGCCGCCCTCGTTGCCAACATGACCGACAACCTGGCTGCGTTCCAGGCCGGCCAGCACGCTTCCGCTGTCCTGACCCAGGGTGCCCAGTACTTCGTCGTCTGCATGGGCGGCACCGGCGCCACGCTTGTCCTGGTCTTTATGTTCTGCTTCCTGGCCAAGTCCCAGGAGATGCGCGCCGTCGGTAAGGCCGCCATCGTCCCCGTGTGCTTTGCCGTTAACGAGCCGCTGCTGTTCGCCGCACCTATCGTGCTCAATCCCGTCTTCTTTGTCCCGTTTGTCTTTGCCCCGA
This sequence comes from uncultured Collinsella sp., assembly GCA_902475615.1. Classification (GTDB taxonomy): domain Bacteria; phylum Actinomycetota; class Coriobacteriia; order Coriobacteriales; family Coriobacteriaceae; genus Collinsella. The sequence continues at coordinate 725,796 of CABSAD010000001.1, forward strand.
TCGCCAACATCTGGATCCTCAAGATCTTTATCGACTTCTTGGGAATGAACGGCTTTATGTATACCCTGCCCTGGACCGTCCCCGGCCCCATCGGCACCATCATGGGCCTGGGCTTCCAGCCGCTCGCCTTTGTGATGCTCGCCCTTATCCTGGTCGTCGACTTTGCCCTGTACTACCCGTTCTTCCGTGCCTATGACGCCCAGAAGTGCACCGAGGAGGCCGAGATCTCCCAGGAGGAGCTCGCCGCCAAGAACGCTGAGAAGGCCGCCAAGCTCAACGATGCCTTCCAGGGCAAGGCTGACGCCAAGAGCGTTGCCGCCGGCGCTGCTGCCGAGGCCGTGAAGGCCGACGCCCCCGCCGCTTCCGCAGCGCCCGCCACCGAGGCTACGGCCACTAGCGACCTCAACGGCAAGCGCGTGCTCGTACTCTGCCAGGGCGGCGGTACCTCGGGCCTGCTCGCCAACGCGCTGGCCAAGGCTGCCAGGGAGCGCGGTATTAACCTCGAGACCGCTGCCGAGGCCTATGGCAACCACGTTGACATGCTCCCCGACTTTGACCTGGTCGTCCTGGCCCCGCAGGCCGCAAGCTACCTGGCCGACCTTCAGAAGGACTGCGAGCGCGTGGGCAACAAGTGCGTCGCCTGCCGTGGCAAGCAGTACATCGAGCTCTCCCAGAACGGCGACAAGTCTCTCGCCTTCGTAAGCGAGCAACTCTCGAAGTAAGTAACGCTCAGGGCCAGCCGACCATCCAAGACCGGCTGGCCCTTCGATTTAGACGATTGGATCATCATGTCCGTTAACCCTGCTAGCGTCACTAACCCGCCTGCGCAGTTTCCCGAGGACTTTGTCTTTGGCGGCGCCACTGCTGCCTACCAGGTAGAGGGCGAGACCCGCACTCACGGTAAGGGCAAGGTTGCCTGGGACGACTTCCTGGAGGCCCAGGGGCGCTTTTCCCCCGATCCCGCCTCGGACTTCTACAACCAGTACCCCGTCGACCTTGAGCTGTGCGAGGAGTTTGGTATCAACGGCATTCGTCTCTCCATCGCTTGGAGCCGCATCTTCCCCAACGGCACCGGTGAGATTAACCCCGAGGGCGTCCAGTTCTACCACGATCTCTTCGCCGAGTGCCATAAGCACCATGTTGAGCCGTTTGTCACGCTGCATCACTTTGACACGCCGCTGCCCCTCTTTGAAAAGGGCGACTTCCTCAACCGCGAGACCATCGACGCCTTTGTGGACTTTGCCACCTTCTGCTTTAAGGAGTACGGCGACCAGGTGACCTACTGGTTCACCTTTAACGAGATCTGGGCCGACGCCTCCAACACCTACATCGAGGGCACCTTCCCCGGTGGCGTCAAGGCGCATCTGGCCGAGGCCTTCCAGTGCGAGCACAACATGATGCTCGCCCACGCCAAGGCCGTGCTGGCCTTCCACAACGGCGGTTTTAAGGGCAAGATCGGCGTCATTCAGTCGCTGGAGTTTAAGTATCCGCTCAACGAGAACGACCCCGCCGACATCAAGGCCGCCAACAACGAGCACGTGCTGCAAAACCAGTTCTTGCTCGACGCCACCTTCCGCGGCGACTATGCGCCCGACACCCTCGAGTGCGCCAACCGCCTGGCTGCCGTCTCGGGCGGCACCATCGAGATCCTAGACGAGGATCTGGAAATCATGCGCGAGGCCGCGCTCTACAACGACTACCTGGGCGTTAACAACTACCAGTGCCGCTTCTTGAAGGCTTACGACGGCGAGAACGACCTGCACCACAACGGTACGGGCGAGAAGGGCACTGGCCGCTGGCGCGTTAAGGGTATTGGCGAGCATGTGAACAAGCCTGGCATCCCCACCACCGACTGGGACTGGATCATCTATCCCGAGGGCCTGTTCGATCTGCTCGTCTACATTAAGCAGCGCTACCCCAACTACAAGCAGATTTTCATCACCGAGAACGGCATGGGCTACAAGGATCCCTACAAGGACGGTTTTGTGGACGACCAGCCGCGCATCGACTATATCGAGCAGCACCTGCGCTGGTTACTCAAGGCCATGGAGGTGGGCGTCAACGTGGGCGGCTACTTCCTGTGGAGCCTGCAGGATCAGTTCTCCTGGACCAATGGCTACAACAAGCGTTACGGCTTCTTCTACGTTGACTTTGAAACCCAGAAGCGCACGCCCAAGGCAAGCGCCTACTGGTATAAGCACGTGGCGCAGACCCGTCGTCTGGACTAGCGGCTGGCGGGGTCGCCTGCCCACATAACCTGTCCCCATTTCTCAGCCGGGGGCGGCACGTCACACGGCGCGCCGCCCCCGGCCTTTTTGTTTTTGGGCTGGTCGGGAGCCGTTTGTCTCGATCTGTAACATCTAGCCGAGTTTTTTGGTCCTAGCTGTTACAGATTGAGACGAACAGGATTGCTCTTTCCGAAGAATCTAAATCTGTAACACGTAGCCCGCTTTTGACCGTCTACCTGTTACAAATCGAGACAAACGGAGTAGGACCTAACCCCGTATGTCCCTAACAGTCGAGCGTTCGACCAGCGTACTCGGCACATGAATCGCCTCGATAGACGAGCTCTCTCCAATCGCCGCCTCAAACGCAAGCTTACCGACACCGCGCAAATCAAATCGCAGCGTCGTCAGTCGATTGTGAGGAACAAGTCCCTCGAGTGCGTCGTCGATACCAACCACGCTCACGTCGTCGGGCACGGACAGGCCCGCGTTCTCGAGCGCGGCGATAACGCCCAGCGCCATCTGGTCATTTGCCGCAAGCACGGCAGTCGGCGCCTGCGACCCGCCGGCAAGCACCTCGGCCGCAATCCGCTCGCCCATGGCGTACCCACTGTCCGCACTCCAATCGCCACGCAGCATCGGAGCGGCATCGACATGAGCACGACCCAGCGTATCGCGCCAACCGGCCTCACGAAAACGCGAGGAAATCGAGTTTTCCGGACCCGCCACAAACCGCATATTCGAGTGACCATGTTCCAGCAGATAATTGGTCAACAGCTCGCACGAACCATACTGGTCGGAGTCGATCGTCGTGCAGCGCGGATGCGCATACATGGACAGGATGACCGTTCGCACTCCCGGCTGGGGAACAAACTCCTCAAAATCGGGAGCCATGCGGTTCATGTTGAGAATCATGCCGTCGACGGGTCGCTCGACCATGCGGCGCGAGGCATCGGCAAGTGTATAGGGCTTGTCGCCGCCCATCTCGATCATAGTGACGGCAAAATCGTGCTCGCGCGCCGCTTGCATGATACCCTCGAGCGTCGCCAGGTTACCGACACGTGTGATGTTGTACATGCACAGGCCAATAGAACGATACGACCCGCCGCGCAACGCCGCTCCAGCAAAATTGGGACGAAAGCCCAGCTCTTCCATGGCGGCCAGCACACGCTTGCGCGTCTTTTCCGTCACGTTGGGCATACCGTTGACCACGCGAGACACAGTCTGGCGGCTCACGCCAGCGAGCGCCGCAACCTCTGCCGCGCTCGCCGAATGACCATTCCTTGTCTGCTGAGCCATGCCTTCCACGCTAACCTGCTTCCCAACTATTCCCCGCGCCCATGGCGCATCGTACATACATCGATAACGTGCTCATGATACCCGAGCCATATACCACAACATGAAAACTTCTGTCAATCAAAACCGCTTACCGAACAAATACAACCGTTCGCGGCTGTTTGAAGTTGTTTTGTTTCTATACATCCCAGCCGGATGTTAACGTGCTCATTGTCAAATGTTCACGTGCTCATTTTGGTTCTAATCATTTTAAGATAGTGTTTATCGGGCTTTTTCACCGCTGAACGCTAACCAGGGAGCCTCCTGAGCGCAAACGCACAATATCGAACAGCGAGACGAGAGGGTGTATGCATATGTCTTTGCTAAACCGCGTACAGCAGCTGCCGAAGGGCTTTGTTTGGGGCGCCGCAACCGCCGCGTACCAAACGGAAGGTTCCACGAAGGTGGCAGGCAAGGGTAAGACCATGTGGGACGATTACCTTGTCGCCCAGGGTCGCTTTTTGCCCGACCCGGCCAGTGATTTCTACAACCGCTACGAGGAGGATATCCGCCTTTCTGCCGAGCATGGACTCAACGCCATCCGTGTGTCCATCGCCTGGACCCGCATCTTCCCCAACGGCGACGATGCCGAGCCCCTCGCCGAGGGCGTTAAGCACTACCACGAGCTGTTCGCCTGCTGCAAAAAGTATGGCGTCGAGCCCTATGTGTCCCTGCATCACTTTGACTCCCCCGCCGCCCTGTTCAACCAGGGCGACTGGCTCAACCGCAAGACCGTCGACGCCTATGTGCGCTATGCCGAGTTCTGCTTCCGCGAGTTCCGCGAGGTCAAGAATTGGTTCACCATCAACGAGCTCATCAGCCTCTCGCACTCCCAATACATCCAAGGCAACTTCCCGCCCAACCATCACTTTGATGTGACGAGCGGCATCCAGAGCCAGCACAACGAGCTCGTTGCCCACGCCCGCGCCGTCAACCTGTATAAGGATCTTGACGAGACCGAGCACCTGGGCGGACGCATTGGCATGGTCAACGTCCTGACGCCGGCATATCCTGCCACAGACTCGCCCGCCGACCAGCACGCCGCCGACCTGTACAACGCCTTCTACACCGACTTCATCATGGACGGCGCCTTCCTGGGTCACTACTCCGCGCGCACCCTCTCACTCATCAACGAGATTCTGCGTGCCAACAACGCCACGCTTACGGTTGAGGACAGCGACATGGAGGAGCTCGCCAAGGCGGCGCCCCGCAACGATATGTTCGGCCTCAACTACTATCAGTCGGCGTTTATCGCCGCCTACGATGGCGAGTCCACCAACAGCTTTAACGGCACCGGAGACAAGGGCACCTCGTGCTTTAAGTTTAAGGGCGTCGGGCAGCAGGTCGATATGCCGGGTATCCCCACCACCGACTGGGATTGGCTCATCTACCCGCAAGGCCTCTACGACACGCTCAAGCACATCAGCGCCACCTATCCCAACCTCCCCGTCATCTATATCACCGAAAACGGCCTGGGCCACAAGGACCCCGAGCCCGACGCAAACGGCATCGTCGCCGATCCCGAGCGCATCGACTTTGTCGACCAGCACATGGAGAAGGTGCTCCGGGCGCGCGCCGAGGGCGTCGACGTCCAGGGCTACTTTATCTGGAGCCTGCAGGACCAGTTCTCGTGGGCCAACGGCTATAACAAGCGCTACGGCCTGTTCTACATCGACTTCGACACGCAAAAACGCTACATCAAGCAGTCGGCACTCTGGTACAAGGAGCTCGCCGACACTATGGCGGACGCGCAGTAGCGCATCGCCTCGCTTTCCCCCGAGAGGGGAGCGGCCCTATGCGATACAAACCCAGCCGCTCCCCTCTCTCCCCCTGGGACCGACCCCGCCTGCACCCGGGCTTTTAGCAAGCGGGAGACCATATAGGTTTTCAACGTCCATGCCATTAAGATTTCATGCAAAGAGGAGCGTGAACTATGGAATCGATCGTTAAGTTCTTGGAGAAAGGTCAGCCGTACTTCGACAAGGTCTCTAAGAACATCTACCTTCAGGCCATTAAAGACGGCTTTTTGGCAGCAATGCCCATCATCCTGTCTTCTTCTGTCTTCCTGCTTATTTCGACCCTGCCGGGCGTTGTCGCCACGGTCGGCGGCTTTACGCTGCCCGACTGGTGGAACGTCGACGTCGTGAACTTCTGCAACAAGGTTTACAACTTCACGATGGGCGTCGTGGGCATCATGGTCGCCGGCACCACCGCAAGCGCGCTGACCGGCTCCAAGAACCGCCGCATGCCTGCCGGCAAGGCCATCAACGCCACGAGCACCATGGTCGCCGCCATGTGCGCTATGCTCATCTTGGCCGTTACCCAGACGAGTGCCAAGATCGACGGCGCCGATGTCTCGGTGTTCTTTACCGACAACATGGGCACCAAGGGCCTACTGAGCTCCTTTGTCGCCGCATTTGCCACGGTCAACATCTATGCCTTCTGCATTAAGCGAGACATCACCATCAAGCTGCCCAAAGAAGTCCCCGGCGCCATCGCCCAGAACTTCCGCGACATCTTCGCCTTCAGCTTCTCCATCCTGTTTGTCGCCGTCATCGACGTTATCTGCCGCACCTGCTTGGCCGTCCCGTTTGCCAACGTCATCTCCACGCTGGTGAGCCCGCTGTTCGCCGCTGCCGATTCCTACGCCGGCCTCGCCCTCATCTGGTTCATGATCCCGCTGTTCTGGTTCATGGGCATCCACGGCCCCTCGGTCGTTAAGCCTGCCCTCAACGCCGCGCTGTTTGGCAACATCACCACCAACCTCGCCACGCTGCAGGCCGGCGGTCACCCCGCCCTCGCCCTGACCGAGAACTTCGGTAACTACATCGGCGAACTCGGCGGCACCGGCGCCACGTTCATTGTCCCGATCATCTTCCTGCTCTTTATGCGCTCCAAGCAGCTCAAGGCCGTCGGCAAAGCCTCTGTCGTACCCGTGATGTTCGCCGTCAACGAACCGCTGCTGTTCGCCGCGCCCATCATCCTCAACCCGTACTTCCTGATCCCGTTCCTGTTTGCCCCCGTGGCCAACGTCCTCATTGGTAAGTTCTTCATCGACTTTTTGGGCATGAACGGCTTTATCTATGCCATGCCGTGGGCACTCCCCGGACCGATCGGCACCTTCATCGACACCAACTTCCAGCCGATCTCTCTGGTCCTGGTTGTCGTCCTGCTGGTCGTTGACTTCTTAATCTACTACCCGTTCTGCAAGGCCTACGACAACGTCCTGTGCAAGCAGGAGGCCGAGACCCTGGCCGAAGAAGAGGCCGAGGAGACCAAGGCCGTCAAGACCGCTGCCGCCCCCGCCGTTGAGGCTCCTGTTGTCGAGACCGCTTCTGCCACTGAGGCCTCCGCAGCTCCGTCCGCCCTTAAGGGCAAGGATCTGAGGGTTCTGGTTCTGTGCGCTGGCGCCGGCACCTCTGCACTGCTCGCCAACGCGCTTAAGGAAGGCGCCGACGAGCTGGGCATCGACATTACCGCCAACGCCGGTGCCTACGGCAGCCACTACGCCATCATGGACCAGTACAACGTCATCGTCCTGGCTCCGCAGGTTCGCACCTATTACAACGAGATGAAGGCCGACACCGACCGCCTGGGCATCACGCTGCTGTCGCCCAAGGGCAAACAGTACATCGACCTCACTAAGGATCCCAAGGGTGCCGTCGCCTGGATCGAGGAAAACCTCGAGGCATAAGACGCTGACGCCACCTGCCGCTCGCAGAAAAAAATGGCCCGTGCATCGATGCGTGATGCGCGGGCCATTTTGTTTAGACCGCACCCGTCCTCCTGTTCATCTTAATCTGTAACATCTAGCCGAGTTTTTGGGTCCCAGCTGTTACAGATCGAGGTGAACGCACAGGCCAAGCCAAAAATCTCAATCTGTAACATGTAGACCGCTTTTGACCGCTTAGATGTTACAGATCGAGACAAACAGATGGGTCAATCCAATCAATCTAGATCTGTAACACCTGGCTGGTCATTTCACTCCTAACTGTTACAGATCGAGACAAACGGAATAAGCCGGGCCGAATTGTCTAAATCTGTAACATCTAGCCGAGTTTTCGGGTCCCACCTGTTACAGATTTAGACGAGCAGGCCGAGCACGTCTACGCCCGCAGATCCCTTACGCTGGAACGCTCGACCAACACGCCCGAGACGAGCGTACGGCTTCTGGAGCTCGGGGCTTCCAGACCTGCGACGACCTCGTTAAGCGCACGGATGCCCAGCTCGCGGTGGCGAAACTTCACCGACGTCAGAATCGAGTTGGGAATCGTCTTGTAGAGCTCATCGTCGAAGCCGATCACGGACACGTCGTCGGGCACACTGAGCCCTTTGTCACGTAGAGCCACCATCACGCCGTTTGCCATGCAATCGTTAGCAGCGAGGACCGCCGTGCAATCGGGTTTATCGGCAAGCACAAGGCCCGCGGCATAGCCACTATCCGCATTCCAATCGCCTTGCAGAGGTTCGGGCGGCTCAATGCCGCGCGCCTCGAGTGCCGCACGCCAACCTTTCATACGGCACTGGCTCGACAGCGACTCTTTCTTACCCGAAACGAAATACACGTTCTTGTGACCATGATCCAAGAAGTACTCGCACGCCATGCGCGCGCCACCCTCTTGATCGTCACTAACGGTAGAGCAGGTAGGATGCTCCATCGGCGTGATAATCACCGTCTTGAGGTCCTTCGGTGCCTCAAAGGTATCAAAGTCATCGACCATCTGGCGCAGATTGAAGATCATGCCATCAACAGGCAGCTGCGACATCCTGCGCGCTGCGTCGGCAAGGGTCATCTTCTCCCCTGCCCGCTTTTTGATCATCGTGAGCGCAAAGCCGCGTTCTTCGGCGGCATCGGCGATACCGTCAATCATGTCCACGGCGCCGCCCGACAAGTGGAACATCACCACGCCGATGCACCCGTAACGGCCCAACTTGAGTGAACGCGCGGCAAAGTTGGCTCGAAACCCGAGCGCCTCCATTGCCGAATGGACCTTATCGCGTGTCGACTCTCGCACGCTATCGGGCTCGTTGATCACGCGCGACACCGTCTTGAGAGAAACGCCCGCGGCAACTGCCACATCATTCATTGAGACATTTTTCTTGTCCATCGTTGCCACTACTTCTCCAGTCGGTTTTGCATCGCTTGTTTTTTTGCGTTCTAGCATACACTACCTGCCCGACTGACAAATCAGCCGTTTATCGGACAATATCGACCGTTCACCCGTAAATCCTTGTTGCTCTTCCAAAAATGTCTTACGTTGTCATTAACGAAATGACAACGTTGTCATTTCGCAATGCCTTCCTTAAGCAGAAAGGTTTCCGGGCAGTCCTGACCATCCATCGACGACCAGTTCCATCCACATGCGTCGCGCATTAAGTAGCAAAGGAGCTCTATGGACGCCATCGTAAAGATGCTCGAAAAGCATCAACCGTTCTTTGAGAAGATCTCGAGGAACATCTACCTCCAGGCCATTAAGGACGGATTCCTTGGGTGCATGCCCATCGTCCTCACCTCTTCGATCTTCCTGCTGATCGCCACCCTTCCCGGCGTAGTCGGCATCACGCTGCCCCAGCCGCTTATCGACTGGTGCAACAAGCTGTACAACTTCACCATGGGCGTTATGGGCATCATGGTTGCTGGCACCACTGCCAAGAACTTCACGGCTTCCATGAACCGTCGCATGCCCGCCGGCAAAGTGCTCAACGACGGTTCCACCATGGTGGCCGCCCAGTGCAGCATGCTGCTGCTCGCAGTCACGCAGTTCACCACCAAGTTCAACGGCTCCGAACTTTCGGTCTTCGATTGCACCAGCATGGGCACGCGCGGTCTGTTCTCGGCCTATATCGCCGCGTTCATCACCGTGTGGGTCTACAAATTCTGCGTCTCGCGCGATCTGACCATTAAGCTGCCCAAGGAGGTCCCGGGCGCCATCGCTCAGAACTTCCGCGACATTATCCCCTTTGGCGGCGCCGTCATCATCTGCGGCATCATCGATGTCGTCGTGCGTAACCTCATGGGCGTTCCGTTCTCTGAGCTGCTTATTAAACTGCTCTCCCCGCTCTTTACCGCTGCAGAAACCTATCCTGGCCTTATCCTTATCCAGGCGGCCACCGCGTTCTTCTGGTTCATCGGCGTCCACGGCCCCTCGATCGTCCAGCCGGGCATCGACCCCATCCGTCTTGCCAACCAGGCTGAGAACCTGCAGGTTCTGCTGGCCGGTGGTCACCCCGCCCATTCCCTCACCTTTAACATGTCGCTCGTGGGTGAGTTCGGCGGCACCGGCGCCACGTTCATCGTGCCGCTTCTGCTGATTCTCTTTATGAAGTCCAAGCAGCTCAAAGCCGTCGGTAAGGCCTCGATTGTTCCTGTTGCCTTCGCCGTCAACGAACCGCTGCTCTTTGGCGCGCCGATGATCCTTAACCCCTACATGCTCGTCCCCTTTGTTGCCGCCGGCTGCGTCAACGTAAGTGTTGCCAAGTTCTTTATCGATAACGTGGGCATGAACGGCTTCTCCTTCGTGGTGCCTTGGGCCACCCCCGCCCCCATCGGCATTTTCATCACCACGAACTTCCAGCTTATCGCTCTGGTGTTTGTCGCGATCATTATCTTGCTGGACGCCATCATCTACCTGCCGTTCTTGAAGGCGTACGATAAGCTGCTCTGCGACCAGGAGGCCGAGCGCGCCGCCGAGCTGGGTCTCGAGTCCGATAGTGTCGCTGCCGTCGCCGCCAACGCCTCTGCGCCTGCTGTCGAGCAGGCCACCGCTTCCGTCGAGCTGACCGTTGCCGCCGCCGACAGCAAGCCTGTCGCCGATCAGCCCGAGCCCGCTGCCGATGCATCCGCCAAGAAGGATGTCGATGGCCTGAAGGTCCTCGTCCTGTGCGCCGGCGCCGGCACCTCTGCCATGCTTGCCAACGCCATCAAGGAAGGTGCCGCACAGACCGGAGAGAACATCGCTTCCTCTGCCGGTGCTTATGGCCAGCACACTGCCATCATGGATCAGTACGACGTCATCGTGCTCGCCCCGCAGGTTCGTAGCTACTACAACGACATGAAGGCCGACACCGATCGTCTGGGCATTAAGCTGCTCGCCCCGCGCGGCAAGGAATATATCGACCTTACCCGCGACCCCGCCGGCGCCATCAAGTGGCTCCGCGAGAACCTCGACTAGTTCCTCCCTCTGTTGGTGCCCGGATCCCCAGTTCGGGCACCTCTCCCTATTCGTATCCCACAGAAAGGATGCCTCATGAACAACCCCATGCAGTTCCCCGACGGCTTTGTGTTTGGCGGCGCCACCGCCGCTTACCAGGTTGAGGGCGAGACCCGCACGCACGGCAAGGGCAAAGTGCCCTGGGACGATTTCCTGGCAGCTCAGGGTCGCTTCTCCCCCGACCCCGCAAGCGATTTCTACAACAAGTATCCGGTCGATATCGATTTGTGCCAGCGCTTTGGCATTAACGGCATTCGCGTCTCCATCGCTTGGAGCCGTATCTTCCCCAGTGGCACCGGCGAGATTAACCCCGAGGGTGTCGCTTTCTATCACGAGCTTTTCGCCACCTGCAACAAAGCTGGCGTTATCCCCTATGTCACGCTCGATCACTTCGATACGCCCGAGGCCTTTTACCAGAACGGCGGCGAGGGTTTCCTGACGCGCGCGACGATCGACGCCTTCGTCGAGTACGCCAAGTTCTGCTTTGCCGAGTTCACCGAGGTCAAGCACTGGTTCACGTTTAACGAGATTCCCGCAACCGCCGAGGGCAGCTTTATCGTCGGCAACTGGCCGCACGGCGAGAAGTACCGCCTGGACAAGGCCTTCCAGCTCATGCACAACATGATGGTGGCCCACGCCAAGGCTGTCGTCGCCTTCCATGAGGGCGGCTTTGAGGGCGAGATCGGCATTGTCCAGAACCTGGAGCCCAAGTATCCCCTCGACCCCAACAACGCCGCCGACTGCGAGGCGGCTCGTATGGCCGACGTCATCAACAACCGCTGGGTACTCGACGCCACCTTCCGCGGCCACTATGCAGCCGACACCATGGAGGCCGCGACCAAGCTGGCCCATATCGCCGGCGGCGAGCTCGACGTCCGCGACGAGGACATCGCCGCGCTGACCGCCGCGCTCCCCTACAACGATTGCCTGGGCGTCAACACCTACAAGTGCCAGTTCCTGCGTGCCGCCGAGGGCGAAAACGACATCAACCACAATGGCACCGGCGACAAGGGCTCCTCGCGCTGGTTCCTCAAGGGCGTGGGCGAGTCATGCGTACGCGAAGGCGTACCCACCACCGATTGGGACTGGATCATCTATCCCGAGGGCCTCTACGACCTGCTGCTCCGCATTAAGAACGATTACCCCAACTACAAGAAGATCTACATCACCGAGAACGGCATGGGCTATAAGGACGACTTCGAGGACGGCTTTATCGACGACGCCCCTCGCATCGACTACATGCGCCAGCATCTCGCATGGATCCTCAAGGCAATCGACGGCGGCGTAAACGTCGACGGTTACTTTGTGTGGTCGCTGCAGGACCAGTTCTCCTGGACCAACGGCTACAACAAGCGCTACGGCCTGTTCTACATCGACTTCGAGACCCAGAAGCGCTATCCCAAGGCGAGCGCGTACTGGTACAAGAACGTCGCGGAGACCGGCCTGCTCATGGCCTAACTTTTGCCGCATACCCCCTGTCGGCCGCATGCGAATCCCTCAACGGGTTCGCATGCGGCCTATTTTTTTGCTCGGCCCGTGCAGGCCGTTTGTCTCGATTTGTAACATCTAGCGGGGATTTTCAATCCTAACTGTTATAGATTTAGACGAACGGGCGACCAGGGCTGAAAGATCTCAATCTGTAACACGTAGCCCACTTTTAACCGTCTAACTGTTACAGATCGAGACAATAAGATAGTCAAATCCGAACTTTCCAAGCAGTTATAAAGCATGGTTTCTAGTTTTCGGTATCACGAACATACTTTCGGTATCATTTAATGATACTATGATATCGAAAGTATGTTCGTGATACCGAAAGGAGCCGCATGCGCCAGTTCGATTACACCACAGTCCCAGCGGAACTCGAAGCAACTCCAATCACCAACCTCCTCCTCTCGATACGCGAGCATAAAGGCCGTCAGCTTGCTCTGAGTCAAGTCAAACCCGAGCTTCTATCGTCCCTAATGGAGGAGGCTAAGATCCAAAGCACCCGGTCCTCCAACGGACTTGAAGGAATTGTTACCACCCAAAAAAGACTCAAAGCGATCATGGCGTATTCCGCCAAGCCAAGCTCCCGCGCAGAGGAAGAAATTGCTGGATACCGAGATGTGCTGTCGCTTATTCACGAGCAACACGATTCCATTCCCGTAACGCCATCGGTCATTCTGCAGTTGCATCGTGACCTCATGGCGCACACGGCAATCTCGTATGGAGGCCATTGGAAAGATAGCGATAACGAAATCGTCTCCATTGACGATCAAGGAAATCGATTAGTGCGCTTTAGGCCCCCTTCGGCCCTAGCAACCCCGGGACTTATTAAAGAAGCCTGCCAGTCCCTCAACGATGCTTTATCTCGCCAAGTTTGCGATCCCCTCCTTATATCGCTCCGCTTTATCTTCGATTTTGTTAGCATTCATCCCTTCAACGATGGCAATGGCAGGATGAGCCGGCTCCTTACAACGCTGCTGCTCGAAAAGACTGGATACGACGTTGCGCGTTACATCAGCATCGAACGACTTATTGAAGACAACAAAGCGCTTTACTACAACGCTCTCGCTGCAAGCTCCACTGGATGGAATGAAAATCAAAACACCGAAGTACCCTTTATCCGTTTCATGCTCGGAACAACCCTGGCCGCCTACCGACAGCTCGAGCAGCGTACCTTAATTGAATCAAGCACTCGTCCCATGTCGAAGCAAGCGCGCATCGCCGTTCTATTTCAACAGAGACCCGGCGTCATTAAGAAATCCGACATCCGATCCAACTGCCCCGATATCAGCGAGGTCACCGTTAAACGAACCCTCGGTCAGCTTGTTAGTTGCAGCGCAATCGAAAAAACAGGAGCGGGTCGTTCGACAGGCTACATACTCAAAGACGTCCATGCTCTAGAACTATTCTTGCAATCCACAATACCCGATAGCGAGGCCGCAATAACAAAAGAGGCTCCAAAGGATAAGCTCCTTGAACGTATAAACCACGCCGAGGATGAAAGCAAAGAGGGGCTCTATGAAGACTATGATTCATTCTCAAGGGACATAAAGACGAAATACGGAGTCTAGTCATATCTCAGAATAGCCTCATCCTTGTTGCTCAAAGTTATTTGCGCGTCATTGTAAAGCGGTACCCCCGCGCCGGCAGGGGGGCAGATGTATCGCCTGCCGATCCTGCTGGAGTCGGCAATCAGATAGCGCGTATCGACCTTGCTAAAGGCGAGCTGCTGGATGCGGCCCTCGTCCATGTTGGACGTGGACACGTCGCCGTCCAGAATACCGTTGGCGCCGATAAACGCCGCATCGATGCCCAGCGCGCGCAGGGTATCCTCGGCCGTGGGCCCCACAAAGGCGGCGGTGCGGCGGCGGTACATGCCGCCCACCAGGCACAGCTCGCAATCCTCGCGCGCCTCGAGCAGGCTAAAGGCCGAAAGCGAATTGGTCACATAGATGAAAGTCAGCTTGTCGGTGACTCGGAGAGCGCCAATGCGATCTCACGACGGTTGCGCTCATTGTCTCAATTAGATACTCAACGAAATACGGCCCCGCAGCTCAATAAGCTGCAGGGCCGTACTATACACCGACGAATCAACGACGGAGTGCATCCACTATTTGGCCAGCTCCTGAACGATCCAGTCAATTGCACCTTCGGGATCGTTGGTAAGGTCGATATACTCCTTGCCCCTTGTGGTGAGCAGTTTAATTCCAAGGCGATCGGTATCGGCCTTCATAGCGTCATAGTACATGCGTGCCTGGGGTGCCAGAACAATCACGTTGTACTGATCCATCGTCTCATAGTGGCTTCCGTACGCACCGGACTGAGAAACCAGATCGATACCCTTAGCAGCGGCACCTTCGCGAAGAGCATTTGCCAAGAGAGTCGAGGTGCCGGCACCCTGGCAAAGCACAAGCACGCGGATCTGCTCCGCCTTGTCCTTTACCGCCTCGAGAGCTTTTGCGACATTTTCCTGTGCGGCAATAGCATCTGCATCCGAGGTTCCTGCAGTCTCCTTTGCAGACTCTTCCAAACAAAGCTGATGGTCATACGCCTTGCAGAACGGATAGTAAATCACAAAGTCAACGACCAACAGCACTGCCATCAATACGAGAGAACGCAGATCGAGACCCGTGGTGAGGAATGCACCGATTGGGCCGGGAAGCGCCCACGGCATGGTATACATGGGGGCGTTCATTCCAATGACGTCAATGAAAAATTTACCGATAATGGCGTTGACCATAGGAGCCACTAGGAAGGGCACGAACATATAGGGATTGAGAACAATCGGCATACCGAAGATAACGGGCTCGTTAACTCCAAAAATCACCGGGATAATCGATGCCTTGCCCATGGCTTTAAGCTGCTTGGAGCGCATAAACATGATCAGGATAATAGGAACGATGAACGTGCAGCCAGAACCGCCCAGACCGCCGATGAAGCTTGTAAAGTCCTGCGTGAGAGCAATTGACGGGTGTCCACCTGCTTGGAAAACCTCAAGATTGGTAACGGTATTGCCGTAGAGCGCAGCATTGATCGGACTCATGACAACCGAAGCACCGTGGATACCCATAAATTGGAAAAGTGCGACCGCGCCTTCGATAAGCGCCATGCCAGGATAGGTGTCAACCGCGGAGAACAGCGGCGAGATGAGAGCGGATACCAAATTGGCGAACGGCACAGCAAGCAGCTTGCGGCTCGCAAGATCGATAAAAGCGCACGCAAGGATCGAAAACCCAAATGCAAAGATATCGCGAAAACTCTGCGCAATAGAGCCAGGGACCTCTTTGGGGAGCTTGATCGTCACATTATGGCTAATGCACACCTTATAGATATTAACGGTCAAGAATGCGGCTACGAACGCAGCGAGAAAACCCTTGGTTCCCATATAGCCGGTTTCAAAAACAGATGTATCTGCTCCGCCAATCGAGACAACATCGTTCGTCACCGATAGCAAGAGCATGCCGCACATGGCACAAACCATGCACGAGGTGGGGTTGAGAGATTTACCCGAAGGCATGCGACGGTTCATCGACATGGCAAGTGAGCTCGCCGTGGTGCCGGCCACCATAATGCCAAGAAGTCCCATGGTATATGCATAGATTTTATTGAAGAAATCCAGCACCTCAGACGGAAGCGTGATGCCTACATAGGCAGGGAGCGTCGAAAGAAGAAGGAACAGGCTCGAGAACAGCACAATTGGCATATTCGAGAGAAAGCCATCCTTAATCGCCACCAGATAAATGTTCCTCGAGATTTTGTCGAAGAGGGGCTGGTGTTTTTCAAGGAATTTGACGATAGCGTCCATAACACATCCTTTCATGATTCCCGGGCACACAACGATTTATCCGGACTCAACCGTCGTCGTCCCCGTTTGTATCCACTTATGTAAGTGAATACGTTCTTGTGCGAAATGTAATATCATTTGCGCGATTTGTCATAACCAATTCTTTTTCCGCTTTGTCGATATGTCAAGAATTCAAATACTTATTCGGTGAACGGTAGTTGATTAATATAATGTTTTCCCAGCTAAAGGCTATTTTTTCCGAGCAGTACAATAAGTTTGCAACCGTTCACCGATTGGATATAACATATTGAATATGTTGTTGTAACAATATTAGAGACAATGTCACAAGCCTGTCGTTCTAGTCAAAGGAAGTAACAATGCCCAAACGATTACTGAACATGTCCGCATCCGATTTTGCCGCCACGTCACCCATGGATCTAAAACAGGCAATTCTGGCTTCCGAGGGACGTACCATCATGGCGGAAAACGTACCCTCTTCCCAATTTCTCGGCGGCGTTACTAATGCAGAAATCGAACGTGCCGCAGGTGCCGACCTGCTTCTGTTTAACGCGCTCGATGTGTTCGATCCAGTTATTGCCGGTATTCCAGATGATCTCAATGAAAACCCGGTCACTTGGGTGAAGCGAGCATGCGGAAGGCCCATTGGCGTCAATCTGGAGCCAGTTGATAACGAGGCAGAGATGTCTGAATCCCGAACGGAAATCCCCATGGGTCGTCGCGTCTCTCCCAAGACCTTGGAAAAGGCTAACGAACTCGGATTTGATTTTATCTGCCTGACGGGCAACCCTGGAACCGGCGTCTCCAACGATGCAATCGCCCATTCGATTAAACTCTCCAAAGAGCATTTCAATGGCCTGGTCATAGCCGGAAAAATGCATGGAGCGGGCGTTGCGGAACCTGTCATGACGCTCGAAATTGCGCGCAAGTTTGTTGACCTCGGCGTCGATATCCTTCTCGTGCCAGCCCCCTACACCGTCCCTTGCTTCCAAGAAGCAGACCTGCGCGCCATCGTAGACTTTGTACGATCCCACAACGTAGGCAAGTCAATTGAAGAGAAGGTTCTCGTCATGGCGGCGAACGGGACGAGTCAAGACTCCTGCGACAGCGAGACCATTAAGAAAATAGGCCTTGCAGCAAAAGCAGCCGGTGCTGACCTCCAACATATCGGGGACTCCATGAACGGTATTTGCCTGCCCCAGAATATCTTCACGCTCGGACAAGCCCTTCGTGGATACAGGCATCAGATCGTCATGCTGAGCCGCTCTGTGATACGTTAAGGTTACTTTGCCCACGTTACATCCCGACTGAGGCAACCATCAGGTATAACCAACATGCAAACTGAGGCTCTAATGCTCGATACACACGAAAAACGGCCACTCTATTTACAGCTCACCGACGCGCTGCTCAAGCAGATCGTCGATGAATATCAAGCAGACGATAAACTTCCAACAGAAATGGAACTCTGCGACGAATACGCCGTAAGCAGAACAACCGTCCGACTTGCCATGAGTGAGCTGGAGCGTCGTGGAAGTATCTATCGAATCCAAGGTAAGGGGTCGTTTGTTGCACCGAAACGCGTTAGCGAGCTCAATTCACTTTTAGACTTTGACTTTGCAAGCCATTGCGATGGCGTTGATCCGGATGCCATCACCAAACATTTCGGCGGCCTCACATCAGGTCGTCCAATTTCCGTAATGATGCTCCAACAATTTGGATGTCAAAGTCGCGATGAAATTCAGCGTCTTGAATTGACCTACGAACTTGAAGGCAGCTTCATAGGCGCTGATACGTTCTTCATTTCAAAGTCGCGCGTTCCGAATAACCAGTTAGATTTTCAGGCATTTAGCAGAATCATGGACGACTTGTCCAAGTCTATCCAATCTGTTAGGGAAAGCTATAGAGCACGTCAGCTTAGCGATTCCGAAGCCAGTAATTATGGTGTTGCAAAACTTCCGGTCATCGAACTGACTCATTATGCTTACGACTCCGGAGGCAAACTAATCTCAATTGTCTGCCGCACCGTCTTAACTGGGCGAATCCCTTATCAAAACTTTATTTTCAAGTCCTAATGTTCTTTTTCTTTTGTCTCGATCTGTAACACGTAGCCGAGTTTTTAAGTCCTAACCGTTACAGATCGAGACAAACGGAATAGGCCGGGTCAAAAATCTCAATCTGCAACATCTGGTTGGTGGTTTCACCCCTACCTGTTACAGGCTGAGACGATTTGATAGTGGAATCCTCATTTGCGCGTCATATCGCGTAGCGCTGACGCGCTGGTTTCCACAATGACAGGAGGTAAAAGTCCTCCCGCATCGCCTGTTGGCAATCCCGTAGCGCTAGCTAGCAAATGACCTGCGTGTGCTCCTCGATGGCGACACGATCCTCGGCGGCGATACCCGGCTCGCACACCACGGCGTCCAAACTGTCCAGGCGGCAGAAGGTGTAGAAGTCGCGCTTGCCGATCTTGCTGGAGTCGGCGATGAGGTAGCGTGAATCGGCCTTGCTAAAGGCGAGCTGCTGGATGCGGCCCTCTTCCATGTTAGACGTAGACACGTCGCCGTCCAGAATGCCGTTTGCGCCGATAAAGGCTGCGTCGATCCCCAGTGCGCGCAAGGTGTCCTCGGCCGTGGGGCCCACAAAGGCGGCAGTGCGGCGACGGTACATACCGCCCACGAGACACAGGTCGCAGTCTTCGCGCGCCTCGAGCAGATTAAACACCGAAAGCGAATTAGTCACGATGCGTAGGCGGCACGCCGGCAGCATCGAGGCCATCTGCTCAACTGTAGTGCCCGTCCCCAAAAAGATGGTCGAGCCCTCCTCGATGAGCCCAACGGCGCGGCGCGCGATCTGCAGCTTTTCCTCGGCATGCTTAGTGCGCTTTTCACTGTGCGAATACTCATGGCGCAACATAGCGTGCGGGCGACTCTGCGCACTACGGGCGCCGCCGTGCACGCGCTCGATCTCGCCTAGGCTCGCAAGCTCCTCAAGGTCGCGACGGATCGTCATGTCCGAGACACCTAACGCATCCGAAATCTCCTTAACCGAAACCGTGCCCTGCTCATCGAGCAGCTGGCGAACCCTATCCTGTCGCTCTGCCTTAATCACGATGAATCCTCGCCGTTCTATGCGTGCATATCATTCAAACAGTAACGAACAAATTGTATCAGACCCGTGCGCGTCAAAAATGAACGCCCGCACAGCTCCAATCATCACTTTTTTGAGAAAAATACCCCCTGCTTTAGTGGGGTGTAGTGATAATCTCGCCTGTTCGCGCTACAGTTTGTCGGAAATACCTCGATGTTAGGAACCAAATGATCACTTCCGAGCTTTTCGGCACCGCGCCGTGCGGTACCCCCGTTCATCGTTACACCCTCAACGGGCCCGAGATCTGCGTTCGCATTATGGACTATGGCGCCACCGTGCTTGGTATCGACGTGCCCGACATTCCCGGCAACGTGCGCGATGTGGTGCTGGGCTTCGATAAGCTCGAGGATTACTTTGACAACCCCGCCTGCTTTGGCGCGACCATCGGCCCCGTGGCAAACCGCACCGCGGGCGCCACGATCACCATCGACGGTACGGACTGGCATATGCCCGCCAACGAGGGCGCCAACAACCTGCACAGCGATCTTGAGCACGGTCTGCATAAACGCGTGTGGGACGTTGAGCTCGACGAGACTCACAACGCCGTGCGCATGACCACCTCGCTTGAGGATGGCGAACTGGGCCTTCCCGGCAAACGCACCTTTACGGCCGTGTTTACCGTTACACGCACCGGCGTCTTTCGCATCGAGTATGGCTGCAAGAGCGACCGCGCCACCTACGTGTCCATGACCAACCACACATACTTTAACCTTGCCGGCCATAACGCCGGCATGGACTGCGAGCACTTCTTTGTTGCCAACGCTGCCCACTACCTGCCCATCAACGAGCAGAATATCCCCACCGGCGAGATCGCTCCGGTCGAGGGAACACCGTTTGACTTTCGCGAGCTGCGCCCCGTCGCTCCCGGCATGGAGGCCGACGACCCGCAGATTAAGCAGGCCCGTGGCTACGATCACTGTCTGTGCATCGATGGCTATCAGTACGGCCGCAATCTCCGCCGCGCGATGCACGTCGAGGAGATGTGGACCGGCCGCGAGCTGGACTACTACACCACTGCCCCGGGCGTGCAGCTCTACACCGGCAACTGGCTGGGCGACGAGCACGCCAAGGACGATGCTAACTATGGCTGGGGCGCCGGCTTTGCTCTCGAGGCCGAGATGTACCCCGACACGCCGCACCAGCCGTTGTTCCCGCAGGGCATTGTGGGCCCGGGTCACCCCTACAGCAATGTGATCGAGTACCACTTTATGAGGCACTAAGCCCACAATGCAACATATTGCACAGCAACGCCCGCCGGCACCACCGCCGACGGGCGTTTTTTCATCTTTTGGGCGCATTTTCGCTGTGACTATATGAGTGGCATATCAAAACTATGCCCATTTACTACGTTTAGCCCGGGATGCTCGAGCATGCACCGGTTTTTGTTAAATTCGCGAGCCGTCTACCTGCAGTTTTGTTTTTCTCAAATTCGACATGCTCGGCGATAGCCGATCAAACGTAGTAAATGGGCATAGTTTTTAACAGGCGGCATCGCACGCGTCCCTCGCAAGGGCAAAATGATCCGTTTTCCTCCGTCCCCAAGGGATCAGTTGAACAGATTGCCGATGGGATCGGGGGCGGAACTGGGGAGATGGCGGATTTCTAGCTCTATACCGAGCTTTTGCAACTCTTTGAAGGCGGCGATGTCTGTATCGCCTACGGCAACGGCAGGCGTTGCAGAGCGCTTGCCCTCCCCCGCCCGCATATGGCCGATACTAATCTTGGTTATTGGCACACCGCCCTTAACCAGCGCGAGCGCATCGGAGGGTGAGGCCACCATGATCAGAATCAATTGGCGAGGCGTTGCGGTATGAATGATGTCGATGGCCTTTTGTACCGAGAAAAACCGCGTCCAAACGCCTTCTGGCGCCGCCACCCTCATGGGTGCCCATTGGCGCGAATCTGCCGCGATCTCATCGTTGACGATTAGGACAAGGTTGGAACCCACGGCTTCGTTCCACAGCTCAACGTCTTGTCCGTAAATGAAACGGTCGTCGATACGTGTGAGAAGGATCTTGGGTTGAGCCATGGCTGCCCCATTCTGTTTGAGACCCATACGAGCGGGACGTCGACCACCAACTCAACAGCTGGTCAAGCGCCAGATGGACGCCGCAGACATCACGCCTCCAATATTAGTGCATTTAAAGTGAGAAAAGCCGTCAGAACACTTGCGCGGATGTGCGATGTCCCGTATCATAGACAGCCGTTGACGCCTCAGTTGCGTCACCACATGGTCGCCAGCGTAGCTCAGTTGGTAGAGCACCGCTCTCGTAAAGCGGGGGTCACCGGTTCGAGCCCGGTCGCTGGCTCCATTACACAAGATAGCCGCCTTCGGGCGGCTTTTTTGTTGCCGATTTCGGGCGCGCATCCGCCAATCCAAGCACAACGCCGCCGGAAACTCCCCTACTCAACAAAAGCCCCGCCAACCGCAATCCCCAAAGGAACCGCGATCAGCGGGGCCCAAGCGAGCTCCCCCAAGGGATAACGCTCGCAACACGAACAGCTCAGCCGAGCAGCGCGCTACTCCTCCCAGTAAGCATCTGCAAGCAGCTTAAAGCAAATCTTCTTGACCGGCTGCGCGCCATCGCCCGGGAACTCGAGCGTGGGCATGTGAGGCTCGCCGGCAACAAACAGCGCAAACTTGTCGTCAGCAAGATCGCCGGCGATCGAGGCGTCGGAATCGACCAGATCGTAGTCGTCCTTCTCGTCGAACTCCTGGACCAGCGTCAGGCTGCCCGTGGCAACCTTAAAGGCCTCGCGACCCTCGACGTCGATCTGCAGGTCGTGATAGCGCTGATGCGTCTCATAGTGAGCCTCGGCTTCGGGACGCGTCGTGGGAGCCATGACGTTCGCAAAGACCTTGTCGCCCAGAATCGGATGGCTGCCGACCTCGAGCTTCGCCGGATCGTTCTCCTCGAGCCAATCGATCAGCACGTCGAGGCCCTTGAGCATTCCACGGTACTCCTCGATATCGCCCAATGCACCGTAAATCATCTAAATCCCCTCTCGGATCGTTTCTTTGGCGGCTACTCGGCAAACGCATTACCGACGCTGTTGCCACCCACATGCGTCTCGACCAGGGTAAGGTCGGGATTGAACACGACAGTGTCGGCGTCGCGCCCCGGCATAATGCTACTGCACTTGTCGTCGACATGAGCTAGCAACCGATGCCGGGGGCGCAGCACAAGCTCCTACAGCTCGGTCACGACAACGCCGTTGTAAACCTCGTCCCAACGATCCATAACCAAGTGGCCAGTCATGGGATCCATGGCATTGAGCTTGCCGCAGGTGTTGGCGGTACGCAGCACCGTCTCGTCGTCGGCGCCGGCAGCAATCGCATGTGCGAAGCCGGCAATGGTCGAATCGCCAGAGCCCGTAGCGTTAACGGCGGGGATATCGGGGGTCTTGGCGCGGAACGCACGGCCATTGTGGAAGCCAACTGAGCCGGCAGCGCCCATGGATACGACGACCCAGGGGATATCGGAGAAGCGGGCGTCAGAGGCGAGCGCGGAACGGAGCTCGTCCACATCGTCGGTGGTAAAGCTCGTGCCCAGAAGGCCGTTAATTTCGGTCAGGTTAGGCTTAACCAGCTCAGGCTTGACCTCGGACTTGAGCGCAGCCTCGAGCGAGGCACCCGAGGTATCGAGCAGCACCTTGGCGCCGGCGTTCTCGGCAATGCCCGTGATCTTGGCATAGTAGTCCGCCTCGACACCGCGGGGCAGCGAACCCGAGATGGTAACGACATCGGCCTTGCTCGCAAGCTCGGCGAACTTGGCGGTAAAGGCATCGAGCTCCTCGGGGGCAATCGTCGGGCCGCTCTCGAGCAACTCGGTCTGGTTGCCAGCATGAAGGATATTGAGGCAGATGCGGGTCTCGCCCTTGATGGGCACAAAATCATTCTTAATGCCGTTGGCATCCATGAGCTCGGCCATATAGGCGCCCATATGACCGCCAAGCAGGCCGGTTGCCACGACATCGTCGCCCAGCTGGCCCAGGACGCGGGCCACGTTGAGGCCCTTACCGCCGGCGGTCTTTTCGGGCGTCACGCGGTTGACGTCGTCGATAATGAGCTCATCGAGCTGATAGCGCGTATCGACGGACGGGTTCATCGTAACGGTGAGGATCATTTCTAGCTCCTTATCTCGCAGGCTCCTTATGCCTTGCAAAACGAATTGGCTACATGCGACTACAGAATCTCGATTGTGAACGAGCGCACGATGGTTTCTTTGGGCTTGGCGATAAGGCAGCCGCGCTTGTGCTCAAGCACGTCATCCTCATCGGAACAGGTCGAGAGGCCGCCCCAGGGTTCAACTGCCACAAAATCACCCTCGGGCTTGCTCCACACAATGAGGTACGGGAAGCCCTCAAAGCTCAGGCGAACGCCCTTGTCCTCGCCCTTTTTGGAAAGCGTGACCTGACGGCTCTCGAGCACGTCAAAGATGGTCTCCGCAAAATCGAAGAGCTCATGCGACAAAGGCAACGTCTTTCCCACCATGGGGTTCTTGGAGCGGTTTGCCACGTCAATCAATCCGGTCGAGGGCACGGCGGTGCAAAGCTCCGCAGCCTCGTCTTTCTCAAAGCGCAGCTCGTAGTCCGTATAGGCCTCGCCCTCATCGAGCGGACACCTGAAGCCGGGATGACCGCCGATAAAGAACGGCATGTCCTCGGTTCCCTCGTTGGTCACCTCATAGGAGACGCGCACGGCGGCGTCCTCGAGCGTATAGCGAGCGACAAGCTTAAACGGATACGGATAATCGCTCAGCAGCGCGGCGTTATCCTCGGATGCCAGGCACATAGCCAGCTCGTTTGTGCTTTGGCTCAACAGCTTCCACTCCTGCTTGCGCGCAAAGCCGTGGCGGGCGAGCTTCACATGATGTCCGGCAAACGTCATGGCGCTGTTATCGCGCAAACCTCCGCAAATCGGGAAGCAAATCGGTGCCTGGCCGGACCACACGGCGGGATCGCCCTGCCACAGATACTCGCGACCATCGGCCTCAATCGAGGTAAACGAGCCGCCGGCCGTGGACACCTTAATAGAAATCGAATCGTTGGAGAGAGCGTATTCCATTGCCCATCCTTTCGAACAACTGCTTTTTGCTCGCAAGAACCCGTCTCGGCCCTGACCAAAGGACAAACCCGCACGTTCATCGATGCGTCCGGTTTCCCAGGCATGCAACGGGGTACCATACAGACATTGATGCAATTACAGCTGAAAGGCCTTCCTATGCGAACCATCATCCTTTATGCCTCACGCCACCACGGCAATACGAAAAAGCTCGTGGACGCCATCGTCGAGGCGCACCCCGAAATCGATACCCTCGACGTGAAGTCCCTCGGTAAAAACGAGTATCCCAACCTGCACGAATATCATCTGATCGGTGTCGCCACGGGCATCTATTACTCCGAGATCGACAAGGACATGGCACGCGTGCTCACTAACGTGCTGCAGCCGCAGGACAAGGTGTTTGGCCTTATGACCTACGGTGGCAAAAACAAGTGGTACGGCAAGGATATCGATGGCATCTGCCGCATGAGGCAGGCCATCTTTATGGGCGTCTACGGCTGCCCCGGCTTTGATACGTGGGGGCCGTTCAAACTCACCGGCGGTGTCCAGAAGGGGCACCCAACTGCCGAAGAGATTAAGGGAGCTGTCGATTTCTTCGACAAGATCGAAGACGAATATGGCGACATCATCGTCGAAGAGTACGCCAAGCGTGAGAAGCGCCTAGCATACGAGAAGGAGCATCCTGCAGGAGGTCTTGTGGCCGGCGTTAAGCGCACGGCAAAGAAGATTGCTAACAAGCTGTAACTGTTAAGGTGCTTTTGAGCGTTTAACTCATACGGCGGGTCCGAGCAATTTCGGGCCCGCCGTCTTTATCTATCGTTACTCGGTAAAGGCGTTGCCGACGCTCTGGCCGCCAACATACGTCTCGACGAGGGTGAGCTCATGGTCGAACACGACAAAGTCGGCGTCGCGACCCGGCATGATGCTGCCGCACTTATCCTCGATGTGCGCGGAGCGTGCCGGCACCTCAGTTGCCATGCGAATGGCGATATCGGCGCTGGCGATGCCCCAGTCGACGATGTTCTTGACGCCCTGGGCAAGCGTGAGCACCGAGCCGGCAATGCTCTTGCCGTCGGCGAGCCAGCACAGGTTGTCCTTCATGATGACATCCATGCCACCACTGGTGTAGCTGCCCTCGGGCATGCCGCCGCAACCCAGACAGTCGGTGATGAGCACCGTGTGCTGCCAGCCCTTTGCCTGCAGCAGCGCCTTGATGGCGGCAGGGTTTACGTGCTTGCCGTCACAGATGATCTCGGCGTAGGTCTCGGGCGTGGACATGGCAGCGCCCACGACACCGGGCTCACGGTGATGCAGCCCGCGCTGGCCGTTATAGGTATGCGTAAAGCAGCTGGCACCGGCGTTGATGGCGGCGATGCACTCATCGTAGGTGGCGTCGGAGTGACCGATGCTGGTCACCACACCCTTGGCGTTCAGAGCAGCCGCATAAGCAGCGGCACCGTCGCGCTCGGCCGCCATGGCGCTCTTAACGATGCGACCGCCCGCAGCCTCCTGCCACTGATCGAAGACCTCCTCGGAGGGATCGATAAGATAAGCGGGGTTCTGCGCGCCCACGTGCTTCATGGTAAAGAAGGGGCCCTCCAGGTAGATGCCCTGAATGCGAGCACCGCAGAAGTCGGGGCCGCGGCCCTCGTCAGCCTGGGCGATGGCGGCGCAGGCATCCTTGATCTGTTCGACGCCATCGGTGAACGTCGTGGGCAGCCAGCTGGTGGTACCGCGACGGGCGAGCTCGGTTGAGCTGATATCGATGCCCTCGGGATCGTTATCGGTAGTTGAGTGGTTGTAGAAGCCATGGATGTGAGTATCGACCATACCCGGTGCGATCCACGATCCCGTGTAGTCCTTAATCTCGCAAGAGGGCTCGTCGGCCTGCCAGGCGCCAAAAACGCCATCCTCGACCATAAGATAGCCGCCCAGTTGCGGGCCTGCCGGCAAGAAGAACTTGTCAGCCTTAATTGCGTACGTGCTCATATGCACTCCTCGCTTCTAAAGCAGTTGACTGTGGTGATGCTTATACCCAGCTCACGTAAAACAAAAAGCGCCCGCCCGCCGTTATGAGCGGACGGGCGCCCTTACAGGGGGACGCGATTAAGCGGTGAAGGGGTGAATCGTCACGCCCTTAACCACGCGGTTGACCGTGCCGGTGGGGCTCGGCGTATCGGGCGTGTTGCCCACGCGCACGGAGTTGAGCAGGCTGATAGCCTGGGCAAACATCACGAACGGCAGGGCAAGGTAACCCTCGGGAAGTGCCTCGTAGCCCTTAAAGGTGAAGGACTCACCCTCATAGACGGTGGCACCTTCCTGCTGAACGGCGATGGTGTGCTGAGCGATCTCGTCGCCACCGATCTCGTTGAGGATGTCGATGTCGTACTGACGGGTGTAGGCGTCGTTGTTGACGAACACGAAGACGAGCGTCTTATCGTCGACGAAGGACTTAGGTCCGTGACGATAGCCCATGGAGGTGTCGTAGGAAGTAGCGACCAGACCGTGAGCGAGCTCGAGGATCTTGAGCTGGCTCTCCTGAGCAAGGCCACCGAAGGAGCCAGAACCCAAGTAGGTCACGCGGTTGAAATCGCCAGCCAGGTAATCGGCGATCTCAGGCTCACGGGAGATGACCTCCTCGCCCATCTTGGCAATCGTCTCGACCCACTCGGCCTTCTGCTCGTCAGAGGCAGTGTCGAAAATAAGGGTGGAGAGCAGGGTCATGCAGGAATAAGAACCGGTCATGGCGAAGCCCTTGTCGTTGGCGCGCGGAATGAGCAGCGTCAGCGCATTGGGATCATCGGCAGACTCGACGGCAAGCTTGCCCTCGGGAGCGCAGGTGATGTTGAGGAACTTGACGTTGTGGACGAGCTCCTTGGCAACGGCAACGGCGGCAAGGCTCTCGGGGCTGTTGCCAGAGCGGGCAAAGGAAACCACGAGCGTGGGATCCTCGGCGCGCAGGAAGTCGCGCGGGGCGCTCACGATGTCGGTCGTGGCGATGGGCTTAAAGTCGTAGAGATCAGTGTTGCCAGCGTGACGCAGGTACGGGGCGCAGGTATCGCCAACGTAGTCGGACGTACCGGCACCGGTGAAGACAACGGACAGACGACCCTCGCCCATAGCGCGAGCCTCGGCCAGGAAGGCCTCGATGGTCTCCTTGTTCTCGCGATAGATGTTGAGCGTATCGCGCCAAAGCTCGGGCTGCTGAGCAATCTCGGCCGTGGTGATCTGGGCGCCGAGCTCGGTGAGCTCCTCGACACTCTTCTCGAACATTTCTAATACCTCTCTCTAGAAGTAATCCTCTGACGTGCAATTATACACTTCGGTTGGTTATCTGGTAGTAACCAGTTAAATGCAAAGAATCACCATATGGAAACGATGCGAGCACTAGTTGCTACGCTGGTGGTAGACCTTGTATTTAAACTGATCGGCACGAGCAACCGAGAGTGTGTACTCCACTACCTCGTTTGACTCGTTATACGTAGTCCTGACCAAATCGAGCACAGGCGAGCCCTCGACAATTCCCAAAAGGTGAGCATCGGTGGGACGGGCTATGCTCGCATAGAACTCCTCTTCGGCCACGCGTATCTTTTGCTGAAAGTCTTGCTCAATCACATCGTAAAGCGGCTTACGCTCTAGCAGTGGTCGCTTTAGGGATAGAAATTGACGAACCGGTAGATAGCTGCGTTCGACCATCATGGGCATGTTGTCGGCAGAACGAAGACGCTTGAGCTTAAAAATGCGATCACCGATACGCAATCCCATATGCTCAGCCAGATTCTTATCGGCCTCCATCTCGCAAAAATCGAGAATCGTGGTCTCGGGGTCGCGACCCATCGCGCGCATCTGCTCGGTAAAGCTGTAGGACTGCATAAGATTGGTTGCCTTTGCCGAACGGTCGGTAACAAAGGTACCGCGACCGTGCTGCCGAACCACCAGTCCTAAACGCTCCAGTTCCTGCAGAGCCAGGCGTACCGTAGTGCGCGAGAGACCATAGCGCTCCGAAAGTTCGCGCTCGGAAGGAATCATGTCACCGGCGCGATATTCATGGTCAATCTTTTCGGTCAGAATATCGACCAGCTGATCGTACAGCGGTTGCTTACGCGCTCCGATCGCCATCCTATCCTCCCTTTTGCTCGATTTCGGCTAACTACCTAGGGTGTTATGCATTATCTGTCTGCCACACCCGAATCATTAAGAAAACAAAAGCCGCGCGCTCTTTCGAGCACGCGGCTTTTAACATACACATGGCTTAAGGGGTCGGGGTGTGAGCCGCGTAGGGACACACCCCTCAAGCTAGAGCCTTACCAGATGCTCGGCCAGAGACCAAGCGGGCCAGCGCCCAGGATGCCCAGGACGAAGAGCAGCAGAATGCCCTTGGTCGGGGTCCAGCTGTGCTTAGCGAACATGTAGTAAAGCAGCAGCGTAAGCATAAGCGGGACGAGCTTCGGGACGATGGTGTTGAGGGTGTCGGCAACAGAGAAGTTGACCGGATCCTCGGTAACAGTGCCGTAAGTCACGGACTCCATGCCGTTGCCCAGATCGGTGACGCCGCACTCGACAGCGTTGCCGTCGGCATCGGAAGCGGTGAGGGCGTTGCCGTCCTCATCGGTCATGGCGATGGTACCGGCCTCAGCGGTCTCGGTATCGATGCCCTCCATACCGGTGAAGTTCTCGGCCTCCTTCTCGGAGACGATCACGGTAGTAGCGGAGAGGCCACGGGTGGTACCGTTGGGGATCTGGAGGTTGATCTGGGTGCCACCCATGGTGACGACCAGGCAACCGACGACGAAGACGCCCATGATGGAAGCGGCACGCGTGAAGGCCTGCATGTTGGCGGTCAGAGCGTCAATAGCGCTGGTGCCAAGCTTGTAGGACCAGTTCATGAGCCAGAAACGCAGAGCGAACTGGACGACGTTGAAGATCACCAGGAAGATGATCGGTGCAGCGGCGTTGCCGTTGATGGCCATGTTGGAGGTGATGCCGGCCGTGATAGGCACGAGCGTCAGCCAGAACAGAGCGTCACCGATACCACCGAGCGGGCCCATTGCGGCGACGCGGACGGCGCGGATCGTGGGGATGTCAACCTTGTTCTGCTCGAGCGAAAGCACGATGCCCATAACAAAGGTGACAAGGAACGGGTGGGTGTTGAAGAACTCCAGGTTGTGGCTCATGGAAGCCGCGAGGTCGTTCTTGTTGGTGTGGATCTTCTCCAGACCGGGGATGATGGAGTAGAGCCAGCCAGCGGCCTGCATACGCTCGTAGTTGAACGAGGCCTGCAGGAAGCAGGAGCGCCAAGCCATCTTGTTGAGGGTCTTCTGGTCGAGCTGCGGAGCAGGAGTGAGATCCTCGTAGTGCTCCGGGATCACATACTCATTAGATGCCATCTTCGAAGTCACCTCCGTCAGAAACAGCTGCACCCTTCAGCTCGGTCTGCTGCTGGAAGTCCCAGAAAGCGATGCCGAAGCCGATGAGAGCGAGGATGAGCAGAGCAGGGGTTGCCAGAGAATCGTTGGCAACGGTGATGAGCGCGAGGCCAAAGCCCATGAGGAAGAAGCCCCACATATCGCGGTTCATCATAACCTTGAGCAGGACGGCGAAGCCGACGAAGCGCATCATGCCGCCTGCAGCGGACAGACCGGTCTGCAGCCAAGTCGGGATGGCGGAAGCGATGGTCTGACCAATGGTAGCGCCAGCGATGAAGAACAGGGTGACGACGACAGCGAAGATCAGGCCGAGCAGAGCCATGGCGAAGTAGTTCAGGCGCTCGATGCCCTTGGTGTCCGCGTTATGAGCCATGTTATCGGCCGTGGACATAAGCGGGGACATAAGCGTGAAGACCAGGGTAACGCCGAGCTGACCAAGCAGAGCGAACGGAATGGCAAGGCCGACTGCCGCGTTGGGCTCGAGACCCGTAGCGATAGCGAGAATGGCTGCCATGATGCCGCCAATGACGGCGTTAGGCGGCTGAGCGCCTCCGATCGGCATGTTGCCGATCGTCATGAGCTGATAAGTACCACCCACGAGAAGACCGGTGTTGAGGTCGCCAAGGATAAGACCGATGACGGCGCCGGTGACGATGGGCTGATAGAGAGACTCGAGGAAGTCAAACTGGTCGATTGCCGCGATGAACGTGACGACGAAGACCAGAGCGATCTGGATGATCGAGTATTCCATCTTGCTCCTCCTTTCAAAATGAATGTACGCACTTTGGATATCACGTACAGAACGTCAGGGTTTCACTCCTGACAACGTGGATCACGAGGATTACGAGAAGAGCTTGCTCGTGTCCTCAACAGGCGTGCTCGGAACGCGCCTGATCTCCAACTCCACCCCCAATTCCTGCAGCTCTTTAAACGCAGCGACATCCTCGTCGTTAACTGCGACGGAGGTGGCGACTTGGCGCTTTCCTTCCGACATGTGCATGTTGCCGATGTTTACCTTCTTTATAGGCACACCGCCCTTGACGAGCGTAAGCACGTCTTCCGGTGTTTCGGCCACGATGAAGATCTTCTGGCGCGGGCTCGCCTTGCCAATGACGTCGATGGTCTTCTGCAGAGAGAAGAAACGCGTAGCGACGCCGGCGGGAGCGGCCATCTTCATGAGGTTCTGGCGCATGGTGTTGGACGCCACGTCGTCGTTGGCAACGAGGATGAGGTTGGAGCCCAGGGTGGAGTTCCACTGGGTGGCAACCTGACCATGAACCAGTCGGTTATCGATGCGGGTAAGAAGAATGTTGGGTTCTGCCATGTTGATCAGCTTCCTTTCGTTATTTGCTGACGACAGTTACTTGATCTCCTGAATCGCGTAACGCGAAACATCTACGACGGCTCCGGATCGGACTTTGATCTGGACCTTCTCGCCTTCGATGCCTTTGACGGTTCCGTAGATACCGCCGGCGAAAAGAACCTCTTGACCCGGCTTGAGCTCGGTGTGCAGCTCCTTGAAGTACTTCTGCTTCTTCTTCATGTTGATTTGCGACCAGATGGTGTAAATCAAGCCCATGATGACAAGCAGGCCTAAAAGGGCGACCGAGGAGCTCAGGACGTTGGCTCCGAAATCGGCCATTAGATGCCGTCCTCGTCGCCGAAGATATCCTCTTCCTCGGAGCCGGCAACGGATGCGACCGTCTGGGCGGTGACGCCCGTCTGGCCAACGGTCACGGCCTGCTCGCCAAGCTCGGCGAGCGTGGCATTGCCGCGGAGGAACAGAAGCTCAATAACCATGGGAAGGTTGGTGCCAGTCAGAACCTCGACGTTGTCGACATCCTGGGCAATCATCATCGACTGGTTGAACGGGGTGCCGCCAAGCAGGTCGGTAAAGACGAGCACGCCATCGCACTCCTCGCGCATGGCGGTAATAGCGGCGCGGAGATCCTCACCGTAGGATGCGGCCTGGTCGCCCTCAAAAGGAACGACGGTAAAAGCAGGCTGGTCGCCGGCAACCATAGCGATAGCGCTTGCAAGGCCGGGTGCGAACTGTCCATGACCGGTAAGAATAAAGCCAACCATTCAAATTTCCCTTCCGAAGGTGTGTACAATCTGAGTCCGATGATTTTCGGAAGCCAGCGGGCGCTCGCCCTTAAAGCTTCTTAGAAAGCCTTCTTTGAAGACCAGTGGTTTCTAAACTGGTAGTAACCACGTGACGTGTTGTTGTCACTATATCACCCCAAAAGAGGTCGCTTTCGTTGATTCATACGGTAAAACGTTTTTGCACCGCTCACGGTGATAAATCGACCGTTTACCGGTCGTTAACACTTCTACCTGCGGTTTTGAAACCGTTTCGAAATGTTTTGGCAAAAGATCGGATCTTTTCCTGTGTCTAAACAACGCAGGGCGGCTAAAAATAGCGTGTAGAAAAATTGCAGGTCATTGTGAAGATATGTGAATTGGTCTTTTTGACTTAATACCAGTTAGAACCAGTTTTGAGATTATCGGTGAACGGTAGTTTTCGACCGTTCACCGGTTACTTGCAATCGTTTTCAGTTGTTTTCCCAGATGAATTAGGGAACCCGATGAAGCACTTGTGCGATCACAGGAAGTTTTGGCATTTATCCTCATCCCCCGCGCGCCAAACTCCGGCATCCAAAACGAGCTAATAGCTCACGCTAATCGTTTTCAATCATTACTTGCTCAGTATCCGTAATTATTTATCGTTTATCGTTAATTCTGATAAGATACAAGTATCATCCAAAACGCCGATTGGAGGGGTTATGGTCCATCGAAACGCGTCTTTATCGAATGAAACCATCAGCCGCGAACAGACGGTAGCCAAACTGAGGAAGCTCGCTCGCATCTGCAAATGGGCCACGATCTGCATTACCACCGCGCTCGCTCTGGGGCTCCTCGCAGTCATTGCGATTGACCTTCTACTCATATTGCCTGGCCTCTCCCAAGGCTCGTGTCTCCAATCCGTAGAACTTCAAGCCGGCGAAGGGCCGTGCCTTGCTATCGTCGGTACCGATGCGCAGGCCCCACTTATGCTCGTCGCACACGATGGTCACACTGCCATAGGGAGCCTCTTGATGACATGCCTCGCGCTTACCATCGCGATAAGCGTGCGCAGGCTTTTCTTCAACATTGAAAAGGAAGGCAGGCCCTTTGACCTTGAATGTAACCAGACACTTCGTCGAGTAGGACATTTATTCCTTATCGGCGGCGTTGCCGTGAGGCTTCTTGGCGCCGCAATCACGGGATTGATACTCTCAGGATTTGGCGGCAGCTTTACCGATGCGTTCGTCGGCCAATTATTCGAGCCCTCCATGCTCTTTGCAGGCCTGATTATTTGCCTGATTGCCAGTATCTTCCGCTACGGGTATATCCTGCAAAAACAAGATGACGAGTTGCTCTAGGGGGAATCCATGATTATTCTGCGGCTTGACCGCATGCTCGCCGAACGCAAGATCTCATCCAAAGAGCTTGCGGAACGCGTGGGCATCTCCCAGGTCAATATGTCACGCATTAAGACGGGCAAGGTTTCTGCCATACGTTTTTCAACTCTTGACGCGATATGTCGGGCACTCGACTGCCAACCGGGCGATGTACTGGAATATATATCCGACGATGAAGCCGATAGCCTTTTTGGACTTAAAGATGAATAGCCATAATTAAGCCGCCAATCACGCCCTCAACGCAAAAAGTCCGCCAGAACGACTTCCGTACTGGCGGACTTTCTGCTGTCTATCGGCTAGATGCTCGATGAACCGTGCGGCTCTTTACGCAAACAGGCCGTAGATGCTGATGTTGGCCTTGGCGTAGAGGCCGTTAGCATACTCGGTCCACTTGGAGCTGGCGCTCGAAGCCTGCGAAGAGTACTGCTGGTAAGCAGTGTAGTAGGCGGTCATGGCCTGCTTATAGGTGGCGTTATCGGCCGTAAAGGCATCGTCGGCAAAGGCCTTAGCGTAGGTGCCGTTCTCGTCCTTCCAGGTACCCTTCGAGCTATCCCACTCGTCGCCGGCAAGGTTGATGATGTAGTCGGCGTAATCCTTGCTCGCGGTGTCCTCATTGCCGTCAGAAGGCTCGGTCGGAGCGGTCGGCATGCTTGCGAAGCTATCGCCCACCTTCTTCTTGTAGAGCTTCTGCAGCGTCGCGGACTGGCGGACGATCTGCTTGGCCTGGTCCTTGGACACGCCATACTGCGTGGCCATGGTCTTGTAGTCAGAAGTGCCGATGGAATCCTCGGCGTACTGCTTCATCTCCTTAGAGGAGACGGTAATGCCCTCGTCCTCGGCAGCGTCGAGCAGGATCTTGTTGCGCACGTAGGACAGGATGACGTCGGCAGAAGGAGCGGTGTAGTTGCCATCGCTATCCTTGACGGTGTCGAGGCTGTACTGGCTCTCGATGGCCTCGCGCGCGGTGATATCACTCTTCTTGCCGTTGTAGCTATAGCTTGCCACGGTCGAATCGAGCTGGTCCTCGGTCAGGGTCGCCGAGCCGACACCCTTGCCGCCAAAGCCGCCATTGCCGATAAAGAAGCCGACCACCGCAGCGATCACGACTGCAACCACAAAGGCGGCAATCATCGTCTTCTTGTGCTTGCAAGTGTGGTCATCCACGTCGGAGTCGTCGTCCTCGTCCTGCTCCTCGGGCATCAGATTCTCGTCAGCGGCATCCGCGGCAATCTGAGCCTCCAGACGGGCGTCCTCCTCCTCGGCCGTCGTACCGGCAGCAATGTGCTCGGCAGACGTACCGGTGACCAGGTCGATCTTCTCGTCCTCGTCACCGTCGGGGCCTTCGCCGCGCTCGATGATCTGAATGCCGTCGATCTCGTCCTTCTCGTCCTTCTTTTGAATCAGACCCATATCGGTTACTCCTTGTTAGGAAACATAGTCTTCAATAGAATACGCCCGACAGAGTGCCGGGCGTATTGATTCTTAGGTTATACGCAAACACTTAAGTACTATTTAGGCGTTTGCAGCGTGCATACCTTAGGCCAGGTGCGCGATAACGGCATCGGCAAAGGCCTGCGTGCCCACGGCGCCCTCGACGGAGCCGGTCTGGGCACGACGCACGTCACCGGTAACCTGCTCGCCCTCGTCGAGCGTGGCAGAGACGGCGGCGCGAATGCGATTGGCAGCGTCGTTCTCGCCCAGGTGATCGAGCATCATCGCAGCAGAGAGGATCTCGGCCGTGGGGTTGGCGATATCCTGGCCAGCGATATCGGGCGCGGAGCCGTGCGTTGCCTCGAAGATGGCGCAGTCGGCACCGATGTTGGAACCCGGAGCCATACCCAGGCCACCCACCAGGCCGGCGCACAGGTCGCTCACGATGTCGCCGTACAGGTTGGGCAGCACCAGGACATCGAAGTCGTTGGGGTTCTGGACCAGGCCCATGCAGGTGGCGTCGACAATCTTGTCGTTGAACTCGATATCGGGATAGTTGGCGGCCACCTCGCGCGCAACGCGCAGGAACAGACCATCGGTCGCCTTCATGATGTTGGCCTTATGCACGGCCGTCACCTTTTTGCGACCGCAGCGGTAGGCGTACTCAAAGGCGTACTCCACAATACGGCGGCTCTTGGCGATGGAGATGGGCTTGATTGAGATGGCGGAATCCGCGGCGAAGGTCTTCTGGCCCGAGCGCTCGACAAGCTGCGAGAGCTCCTCGACCTCGGCAGCCCCCTCATCGAACTCGATGCCGGCGTAGAGATCCTCGGTGTTCTCGCGCACGATGACCAGGTCGACGTCGCGGAAGCGCGATCCGTCGCCCGGCTGCGACAGGCAGGGGCGCACGCAGGCGTACAGGTCGAAGTGCTTGCGCAGGGCGACGTTAACGCTGCGGAAACCCGTGCCGACCGGCGTGGTGATGGGACCCTTGATGGCGACCTTGGTCTCGGCGACCGCATCGAGCACGTGCTGGGGCAGCGGCGTGCCAAACTCGTCCATGACGCCGGCACCGGCCTCCTGGACGTTCCAGTTGATCTGGACACCGGTGGCCTCGACCACGCGGCGCATGGCCTGCGTAATCTCGGGACCGATACCGTCACCGGGAATCAGGACTACATCGTGCGCCATAATCTGTTACTCCTCGTTTTCGGCGTCGTCAGATTTTTTAACGCTAGCACGCTTCTTCTTTTTGGAGAGATCCAGACCAAAACGTTTAACAAGCATTTCGCAAATCTCGCTCGAACGGGCCTTGAGATAGCTGCCCTTGCCGTTCTCGGCATCGAACTTAAGGCGCAGCGCGAGCTTCTCGGCGACCTCGGCGTCAATCTCGCCCTGGCCAAACTCGTACAGGCAACCGAGCATGTCGCGATACTCGAGGTCGCCGTGGTAGCACTGGATGGCCTCGTCCAGGATGGGCCAAGCCTCGCGCGAACGCTCGACGCTCGTGGCGCCCCACACGCACAGCAGGCGGAAGGCAGCATAGCGCAGCGTGGAGGAAATCTCGTCGAACAGTGCGGTCTCGGCACCCTCAAAGGCATCGCCCAGCTGCTCGGGGCAGGTGGTGGCGAGCGCCGTCAGGGCATCGAGGGCCTCCCAGCGGGTCTGAGCCTCGGGGCGGTCGAGCGCCTCGATCAGCGCGGGCACGCAGGGCACGACGCGCTGCGGATCGCGCTCGGCAAGCAGGTGCAGCACGCGGGCGGCAAACTGGCGGATGCGGCGCGTGGGGCAGCCGAGCTCCTTGACCAGACGGTCGACGGCGTTCTCGTTCTCCTCTGCCAGCTGAAGCTGTGCCAGCTCCTCGTCGGTGAGCTGTTCGTCTTTGTTTTCTGCCATAGTTACCTCTTCTTACTATTTCTTAGCGTGCTTGCCAGCACCCTTGCTGTCATCGGTGACCGAGATGAGCTGTCGGTCGGCCGCGCCATTGCGACGCGCACGGCGGCGTTCCTCAGCGTCGCCTGCGTCGGCGGCGGCGCGATGAGCCTTGTTGACGTTAAAGACCTCGTCGTGCTTGCGCCACGGACCGACGGACTCGCCAAAGCTCATCTTAAGGCCGGCGATAAAGCCGCCGAGCCAGCCGATCGGCGCAAACTGCACCAGCGGGAACAGCGAGAACACCCAGGTCAGTAGGACGACTGCCGCCGCTCCCGCAAAGTTGGCAATCCAGTAGTCGCGCTTGGTGATGACACGCTTTTCGCACGCCCACTGGCCGCACAAAAAGCCAATGTAGATCGCAAAGAGAAAGAGCACCAGCGCAAGCACCACGAACGTCCAGCTCATGGGCGCTACTCCCCGTGATGGTGGCCGCAGCAGCACTCGTGGCCGTCATCATGGCCGTGGCCGCCGCAGCACTCGTGGTCCTCACCGTGGTGGTGGCCACAACCGCACTCGTGATCGTCGCCATGCTCGCCGCAACCGCAGCCTTCCTCGTGAGCACCATGCTCCTCGGGACGATACTGCGACCAGTCCAAACCGGCGGCGATGGCGTCGGCCTCCTCTTTATAGAGGACCGTGACGGCCTGAGTACCCAGCTTGGCACCACCGATGGCGTCGAGCATGTCGTAGAGCGTAAAGGCCACGTCGGCACCGGGCAGCGCAAGCTCGCGGTCGTCGGCATAGGCGAGCGCCAAGCGCAGGTCCTTGATGAAGTGCTCGACCATAAAGCCGGGCTTGTAATCGCCGTCGAGCGCCTTGGGCGCCAGGCTCTCCATAGCGCCGGACTTGCCGGTGCCGCCCAGGATCATCTGACGGGTCTTTTCCAGATCGAGGCCGCTCAGCTCGGCAAATGCCATGGCGTCTGCCATGCCGACCATGCAAGCACCCAACGACACCTGGTTGGCGAGCTTGGCAGCCTGGCCCTTGCCGGCGCCGTCGAAGCAGCAGATGGTTGCCGCAAAGGTGGAAAGGATGTCGCGGACCGGCGCGATGTCGTTCTCGGTAGCGCCCACGATAGCCGTGAGCGTGCCGGCGATGGCACCCGACTCGCCGCCGGTGACGGGGCAGTCAAACGCCATGCGGCCAGAAACCTGGGCGGCCTCGGCAATGTCGCGCGCCAGCTCAGGCGAGCTCGTGGTGAGGTCGATCAGGACCGCGCCGGGCTTAGTGCACGCGAGCAGACCGTCACCCGCCAGGTAGAGCTCCTCGACCTCGGAGGGATAACCCACCATGGTAAAGACGACGTCGGCGTTCGCCGCGGCATCTGCCGGCGTATCGGCCCAGACGGCACCGCGCTCAACGAGCGCTGCGGCCTTGGACTTGGTGCGGTTGTTGACCGTGACGGGATAGCCAGCGTCCAGAATGTGGCCGGCAATGGGGGCACCCATAATTCCGGTGCCGATAAATGCGACAGAGAGCTTGTTTGCCATGAAACCTTTCCTTTTGGGTTGGGTGTTATTACCAGGTTGAATACTCGGTGCCAGCGTTTGGGCTGTGAGTCGAGGGCGATTACGGACGCATCGCTTGCCTACTGCCCGCGCACGCGGCGAGCGATGCGGTCGGAAAGCGAGGCTTTCTCGGCGCGGTTCTTGCCCCAAAACGCAAGTGCCACCATGCCGGGCCCCACGTGCGAGCCGATGGTAGGACCGACGGAACTACGGATAATCGTGACGTCGGCGCAGCCCTCCTCCTTGCGAACGGCGGCCTCGAGCCAGTCACCATCCTTCTCGGCATCGGCAGTCATGATGGCGATGGGCATGGTGCGGTCGGGCACGTAGTTCTCGCGGAACGACTTGAGGATGGACTTGAGCGCCTTCTTGCGGCCGCGGTTGACGCCGATCAGCGACAGCGAGCCGGCCAGGTCGTAGGAGAGCTCGGGCTTGACATCGAGCTTTGCCGTGAGCTGCGCCGCCGCGGGCGGAATGCGACCGCCGGCAGCCAGCGCATCGAAGCTCTCGAGCGTAAAGTAGCCGTGTACGTAGGTCTTGGCCTCGTTTGCCCAATCGACCAGCTGCTTGGCAGTCAGTCCTGCCGAACGCTGGCGCACGGCCTCGAGCGCCAAGAGCGCACCGGTCGCGCAGGGCAGAGCGTTGTCGACCACGTAGAGCTCAAAGTTGGGATACTCGGCGCGCACGGCATCTGCCGCCTGGCACGCGGAGTTGTAGCTCGACGACAGCGCCGAGGTAAAGCACAGGTAGACCGTGGGCGTGCCCTCTTTGGCGCACTCGGTAAAGAACTCGATATAGCGACCGAGCGACACAGCCGAGGTGGACACGCGGGCACCGGCGCGCATGCGGTCGTAGAACTCCTTAGGGCTCATGCTCGACCAGATGTCGTCTGTGCGCTCCTCGCCATCGATAATGAAGGGGAAACCCAGGATATCGACATCAAGGTTCGCGGCGACCTCGGGGCTAAAGTCGCAGCAGGTATCGACGACGATGCGGCAACGGTTCGAATGACCGGCGGATGCGGCCTTGTCCATCAAAGCGACTCCTTACGTAAAAAGGCGGCCACCCGCATGGGATGGCCGCCAACCGTTAACTCATGCAAGTTAACGTATTTTACTCGTCAAGTGTTTCGATGCGGGGCTTGATGATGCCATATCCACCATTCTTACGGTGATACACCACATTGATGAGACCGGTCGTCGCGTTCTCGAACACGTAGAAGTCGTGGCCCAGCAGATCGGTCTGCACCAGCGCCTGCTCCTCGGTCATCGGGGTGACGTCGATAACCTTCTCGCGGACGAGCAGATCGTCCTCTTCCTCGGGCAGCAGCAGGTCGGCCAGATCCTCGACGCGCTCGACCGGCGCGACATCCGCGGCACTGGCACCACCCTGGCGGTTGTCCACGACCTTGGTCTTGAACTTGCGCAGCTGGCGGGTGACCTTATCGGCGGAGAGATCGATGGCGGCATACATATCTGCGCCGTGCTCGGCAACGCGAATCACAGAACCGCGGACACGAACCGTGACCTCGACGATTGCCGGGTTGGGGTTCGAGGGGTTCTTCTCATAACGAAGCACGACGTCGACTGTCATGGGCTCGATGTCGAAAACCTTGAGCGCCTCGCCGATTTTCTCATCCACATGCGCACGCAGAGCATCGGTTACCGTCGTCTTGCGTCCAGAAACCTTGATATCCATACGTGGCTCCAATCTGCCTCGGGGACTTACCGTACTGGCTATGTACCCATTGCCGTGCATTTAATCACGCGAATTCCCAAAGACCCGAATAACGACTGCTTGATACCGCATACCGAAGTCTCGCACTTTTCCGTGGCAAAGTGCGCTATAGGAAGGCGTCGACGGAGTTAATTTTTCTCCTGGAAATTAGCTTTGACCTGCTAGTTTTACCAAAATAGAAAAGCCGGGCTCCCCTATTTGGGAGACCCGGCCATGCGTGTTGAAACCGTGAAGAAGCGCCTTGTTCGGTGTATGGCAGACGCCACCCCTACCAATAACTAGCTATTGAGCTTGTTGATGTCATCGTCGGTGATGGCGCCCTCCTGGCTAGACGACGGACTGTCGCCGTTGTTATCAGAGGCGTCGCCATCGGAGGACTCGGTCTCGTTGGACGTGGAGTCGGATGCCTGCACATTGGCCCCCGAAACAGTCTTGGCGGTAAGGTCATAGGGCATTTGGCCATACCAGACGCAGTGGACCGCCTCGAGCGTGCCGTCGACCGTGATGCCGTCGAGGGCATCACTCACGGCACGGCACAGCTCATCGTTAGAGCTAAGGCCTGCGACGCCAAGCGTGGAGGGTGCCTCGAGCGTGCCGACATAGGAGATCTGGCTCATCAGGCGCGCGAGGTAACCACCGGCCGTGGAATCACAGATCACGTAATCGACCTCGCCCGACTCGAGTGCCTCGAAGCACTCGTTGATGTTGGAGAAGGTCTTTTGGTTGGCCGTGATGCTTTGCTTGGCAAGCGCTTCCTGCGAGGCCGAGGAAGTCTGAACGCCCAAGGTAGCGGTGTTGAGTGTGTCGGTTGAGACACTCGGGGACTCTCCGTCGCTGGTCTTGCCGAACACGGCGGCAGCATCGTACAGACAGGTGCCAAGCGAGCTGATGTCGCCGCCCGCAGACTTGATGTCGCCAATAAAGATGTCGGCCTTTTTATCGCTGAGCGCGGAATCGGCCGAGGGCGCATCGACAAAAGCGACCTTGAGACCCATGCGGCATGCGAGGGCACGAGCGGCATCGACCGCATAGCCCGTGAGGTTTCCGTCGGCATCCTGCATGGCCTGTGGGGCGTCGGACGTATCGAGGGCGACCGTCAGGGTTCCCGGCGTGACCAGGGCATCGTCCGATACCGTGGGGGTAACGGTCTCGCGCTCGATCTGGTCGATCGTGGGCGTCGTGAACGTGGACAGTGGATTGAACGCACATCCACTCAGGCCCAAAACGGCAATGACCACCGCGGTCCCAGCACCTAACCGAGCCGCATGCATCAAGCTGCCCCTCACCATGTCCGCTACCCTGCCTTCTGTGTCGTATACGATCCGTGCCCTGCACGGAATATCGGGTTGTTCCCACCAGCTGACCTGGTATTTGACCCCACACTTGCGCACCGGGGCGTTTGCTCGGGAGGCCGCAGCCACCTTCACGACTGGCCCGCTCGCCCGCGAGGCGGTATTGCCCCAAAGAAAATAGAACGGACGGTGCGGCTTACATCTAGGACGCGCCATGATCGCGCCGCGCGCACGCGGTCGCTTACGTGGATCCCTTTGACCGCGTCTGTCTTGGACTAGGATGGGCATTTCGTCCGTCCGCAACCACAGCCTGGCAGGAACGTAGCGCATTATAGCTAAGTTCAAGCTATAGTTTAAGGTTAGGGACGTTATTCGCATCGCGAGCACAGATTTCGCAGGTCGGGGCGGACCATTCGTGCCCCCATGAAGCCCGGAGCTCCCCCACGGGGAGCCCCGGGGCACCCGTCTCAGGGTGCCGTGTGCAAAAAACGGCAAATATGAGTACTGCTACCAATTTAGTAGCAGCGTATTTCCGCCCCACGAGCCCTTTTTGAGTTCCGCACAGCCCGCTTGGCGCCAAGATATTCCACATTCGTTTATTATCTCTTCGCTGAATCCAGTTTTCCGCCCAAGTTTCTTTATTTTTGCTGTCACTAATCTAGTAACAGTACTCATATTTGCCGTTTTTTGCACATGGCATATAAACAGACCCCCTATAAAGCCATAGTTTTACGCCGGCTTGAGCCCAAAGCACGCTCGGAGCGTATTCAGCAGAGCATCTTGCCTCTTTCGACGAGCCTCTACACGATTCTGATATCGTTTACCCATGCGCTGGTGGATGCGCCATGCGAGCGCTTCCATCGCTTCCATGTCGCAGAGCATTTCGTTGTTGACCGTCGCGACCTCGATTCCCATAGTAATCAAGCCCGTGTTGCGTTTTTCATCATGGATACGTCCCCTCCGGGAGGAATGGCCCAGCTCACCGTTGTATTCCAGGTCAAACCGGGCTGCTTCCTGATGGGCATCGCAAACCGCATACGGCATCCCCGAGATCGCCTGCGCTCGGTCGTTGAACTCGATCTTGTGGTCGGTCTTAAAGGGACCGCAGGCAAATCCGCCATAGGAAAACGGAAGCGAAAACATGGCAAGCATGATGCATTCCATGGGTGAGCGCAGGTTTTCCGACAGAAAGGGGCACAGCCGCCGCAGCTGCTTGGCCGCGCTCCCCTTGCATGCCGCAAGGTAATCTGCCAGGCGATCGGGCGTCAGCACTGGCTCTACCTCAAAGTAGCCCACATCTGACGGCTGGTCCTTATCCTTTGCAAGCCTGTTCACGGTAGGCGAGCTGTAGGGAGGCAGATACAGCCCGCGATCGCTCAGCGAAATCTTGGAGCACAGCTCCTGGGCCAGGGCAAATGCCTGGATACAGCCGACTTCGCGCGCAACGGCGGCACAGAGGGCCTCGGGAGACAAGCTGTACACCCCCGGCTCCACCTCCAAAATCGAGGCGTCCGGCAGGCCTGTAGAACAAACGGACCAGCTTGCACCAGGCATGCGGCGACGCTGCTTCGCCGACCCCACCAGCAGGCACAAGTCTTCTTGGACATCGCCACTCACGGCCCCGATCCGCACCAAATCGGGAAGATAGATGTCCTCGGCCGAGGGAGACGATGTATGCAGCACACGGCGCTCTTCATCGGGATCGAGGTCTCTCCAGCTGATGTAACCCATTTGTCGGCGCTCGGCGCGCATCATGCGCAGCGCTGAGGCACCGGTCAGGACTACGGAGGCCGCCAGTTGCTCGCTTGTCAGCTCGATGCGCCGCGCTAGCTTCACTGCCACAAAACCACCCCCTACCAAACGCGTGCGATAGCGAGGCCATCGACTGCTGCGGCGCCGGCACGCTTGAGCTCCGCCGAGGCTGCTGCCATGGTCGCGCCCGTGGTAATGACATCATCGATGAGCAGCAGACGGCGGCCGCGCACATCCTCGACCGTCTCGTACATGCCCCGGGCATGCTCCCGGCGCTCATCGCGACCGAGCTCTCGCTGGTCACCATGACCGTATTTAACCAGGGCGTCCAGCAACGGGACACCCGAAAGATCGCAAAACGGGCGCGCAATTGCTTCCATATGGTCGAATCCACGCCGCCGAAACGCTGCCGCAGTCGCGGGCACAAATACCACTGCGTCGGCGCCGGACAGCACACTGCCGTAGCGATCGGGGGCTGCCACCTGGGCATGCAAGGCAGTGTCGTAGAGTAGCTCCGCCAGATACGGTGCCAGACGTCGCTCGCCCGCATCCTTGTACGCTTTAATGATGCGCGGCAGCGGATGTGCATAGACGGCACACGCCAGACAGCGATCGAGCGCCTCGGCCATTGCCGAAGACGCGCCCTCGACCGAGCACTCGGTACACAGCAAATCCCCAAACGGGGCACCACATCGGATGCAGCTATGGCACGGGTCGATGAGCGCAAACGAGGCCAGACAATCCTGGCAGATCAGCGCACCGGAGCGCTCGCAGCCGGCACATCGTGTTGGCGACAATGCCTCGAGCGCCTCGCGTG
The DNA here is from genome assembly GCA_902475615.1 of uncultured Collinsella sp. Lineage (GTDB taxonomy): Bacteria > Actinomycetota > Coriobacteriia > Coriobacteriales > Coriobacteriaceae > Collinsella. The sequence continues at coordinate 769,428 of CABSAD010000001.1, forward strand.
CCACCCGCTCGGCAAACGGTAGCAATTCGTCCGCAAACGGTAGGGCGTCGGCACCCTGCAAGCGAGTCAATACATTCAAATGTCTCTTCATGACACAACCCTCCCTACGCGAAGGCGGAGGGAGGGTTGTCGGTGTAGAGCCATGATACCCAGAGGTGCTAGGGCCAGGCGGGTTACATCTGCTTACGGACGTTATTCGCCGGTAGGCGGTTGCGGTGCGGACGAGGTGTGGGTCGAGCCTTCGCCACCGTCCTGACGCGGCTTGCGGGAACGACGACGACGGCGGCGCTTCTGGCCCTGCTCGGCAGAACTCTCACCACCGCGACCCTCACGCGGGTCGCGCTCGTCGCGAGAGACACCGCGCGAAGCCTTGGCTGCGGCTCCTCCGCCGTCACCGGGACGACGGCGCGTGACCTTGACCTCGCCGTCCGAGACCTGGTCGGCCACAGAGGGAACCGAGGGCTTCTGTTGCGTGCCCGAGGAATGGCGGCGACGCGAGCGCGGCGCGCGCTCCTCATCGCCACGGAATCTACCGCCCTTGTCGGCAGGCGCGTCGGAGGCTGAGGAGCCCTTGGGAGCGGCACCGGCCTCGCGAGCGGCTGCGGCGCGGAAGGCGTCCTCGCGCTCCTCGCTCGACAGATGACGGCGACGACGGCGCGTGGGGTTCATGCCACCGCCGCGGCTTTGCTGCTGGGGCTGCTGAACCTCGCGCTCGCGAGAGGCATTCTTACCCGGAGCCGCGGCCTCACCTGCATCGCCCGAGCCAGCGCGTTTGCGGCGGCGACGGCCACCGGCGGCCTCCTCGGCCTCGGGTGCCTCGACCTTGCCGCGCCCCTTGCCACGACCGCGGCCTTCGCCCTGGCCGGCGCGAGCATCGGAATCGGCATCGCGCCGGTGACGCTTGGGCATCGACGTGCCGGCGAGACGGTCGGCACTCGACAGGCCGTCACCCACGTCGACACCGTTCTCGCGGTCGAGCTCCATGAGCGCCAGACGCATCTCGGGCGAATCGATGCGCTCGAGCACGTCACGCGTCACGCAGTCGGGGCGGCAGCTGCAACCCTGCTCGGCGGCCTTCTTTTTGCAACCCTCCGTGCAGGTCATGTCGGCCAGATTAACCTTAAAGACCTTGCCGTTCTCTAGGCGCAGCACCAGCTGCTCACGCGGCGTATCGTACTCCTGAATGCGCGCCTTGCCCAGCGGCGTATCGACGAGCGTCTTCTTTTTGGGCGCACGGCTCTTAAAGTCCTTGTACGCCTCGAACTCATAGCGCAGACAGCACATCAGGCGGCCGCACACGCCGCTGATCTTGGACGAGTTGAGTGGCAGATCCTGTTCTTTTGCCATACGAATCGAGACAGGCTCAAACTGTCCGCCAAAGCGCGTGCAGCAGAGCTCCTGACCGCACTGGGCATAGCCGCCCACCAGGCGGGTCTCGTCGCGCACGCCGATCTGACGCATGTCGACGCGAATATGCAGCGTCGAGGACAGATCCTTGACGAGTTGACGAAAATCGACGCGCTCCTCGGCCGCAAAGTAGAACACGGCCTTCTCGCCACCAAACAGGTACTCGACGCCGACCGGCTTCATCTCGAGGTCGAGCTCTTTGACCAGACGACGAAAATCGACCATCGCCTCGTCGCCCTGGATGGCCAGGTCGTCGGCAAGCTGCAGGTCGATGTCGGTCGCCACGCGCAGCACGGGCTTGAGCGGCTGGCCGATCTCGTCCAGCGGCACCTCGAAGGGATCGGACGTGACCAGGCCAATCTCGGTTCCGCGCTCGGTGGAACAAATAGCATAATCGGCCTCGAGGATGTCCAGGCCCTGCGGGTCGAACCACAGGTCGCGCGAGGCGTAGGTAAACTTAACGGGTACGACTAACGGCATTTCAGTGCCTTCCTGATATCGAACAGCATGACCTCGATGGCCAGCTGGGGAGTAACGTTTCTGGCGATGTTGCGCTCGGTGGCGACGACTGCCTCGAGGGCCCGCGTGGCACCCGCAACATTCGTCGCGGCGGCAAGCCGCCCGATCGTGTCGCGCACGTCTTCGTTCACCACGTCGGCCGCCTCGTCCTGAAGTGTCAGCAGCACGTCGCGCATGAGTGTCCGCGCGCTCGCCAGCGCTTCCATGATACCCGAACGCTCGCGCGCGTTGAGCTCGCGCTTGTTGCGGTCCTCAAGCTGCTTCAATGCTCCACGCGACAGGTAGTCGGCATTTTGCTCGAGCACCTTTTCCTGCGTGGACTTGACCTCGGCGAGTGGAGCCTTAACGGCGACGATGAGCGACTTGGCGCGACTGAGCACGTCGGCCTCGTCGGCGGCAATGAGTGAGTCGATGGCACGGACCATCTGACGGCGTGCGTCCTGACGCTCGGCGCTCTTAAGGAACTCGATGCCGCGCGTGGGGCTCCCCGCCACGGCGACCGCCATGCGACAGCGTGCGAGATCCTGGCCCGTCGCGCGACTCACGGCCTGTGCGGCCACGGCGGGCGACACCAGCCTGAACGGCACACACTGACAACGGCTCACGATGGTGGGGAGCATCACGTCTGCAGAGGTGCCCAGCAGAATAAACATAACGCCCTCGGGCGGCTCCTCGAGCGTCTTGAGCAGCGCGTTGGCGGTGTTGGCGCGCAGCTGCTCGGCGCGGTCGATGATGTAGACCTTGGCCTTGGCGCGAATAGGGGCCAGGGGCACATCGTCGAGCAGCTCGCGGGTCTGGGCAATGAGGTAGCCCGTGGCGCTCTCGGGCGTGTAATAGTGCACGTCGGGATGCGTATGCCGCGCAACGCGCACGCAGCTGTCGCATACGCCACAGCCGTCCTGCTCGCACAGGAAGGCCTGCGCGAGCGCCCATGCGGCGTCGAGCTTGCCGGCGCCGGGCGCACCCAAAAACAGATAGGCGTGCGATGCACGGCCGTTGGCGACGGCGTTGGTCAAAAAATCGCGCACGCGCTGCTGGGTGTCGAGCTTGGCCAGCAGGCTTGCCTGGGCGGGGGCCATGTTACTCAGCCTCCTGGGCAAGCGCAGCGACGACGGCGTCTTGCGGAATGTCGAGACCGTACGCGCGAACCTGCTCGACCGTCTTCGCAAAGACTTCCTCTATGGTCGCGGTGGCGTCGATGAGCTTTACGCGATTTGGTTCCTCGGCGGCAATGGCGCTAAACCCCTCGTAAACACGCTCCTGGAATGCCATGCCTTTTGCCTCCATGCGATCTGCCGCGCCACGGGCTGCCATGCGTAGCGCCGCCTGCTCGGGTGTGATGTGGTAGACGAGCGTGAGCGCCGGATGCGTACCGGCGACAGCCAGGTTGTTGGCATCGCGTACCATCTGACGGTCGAGGCCATCGGCAAACGCCTGGTAGCAGGTCGTGGAATCGTAGAAGCGATCGCACAGGACCACCTTGCCGGCCGCGAGGGCGGGCGCGATAACCTCGTGCACCAGCTGGGCACGCGCTGCCTCGTAGAGCAGCAACTCGCAGGTGTCGCCCATCGCCGTATTGGCGGGGTCGAGCAGCAGAGCACGGATCTTTTCGCTGATGGCGGTGCCGCCCGGCTCGCGCAGGCTCACAACCTGGTAGCCAGCGAGTTCGAGCGCGCGGGCAAGCAGACGCGCCTGCGTGGACTTGCCGGCACCGTCGACGCCCTCGAGCGTGATAAAGCTATGTCGAGCGGGCTCAAAAGCCATGAGCGCAGCCCCTTCCTACAAGGCGCGTAAATGCAGATATATCAACCAAGCCATGATACCCCAGGGGCAGGCGCGCCCCCAATGGCTAAAGGTGTCTTTCCAAAGTTGCGGTGAAATAGGGACTGATTGAAGCTCTGAGACCGCCAAACAGTCCCTATTTCACCGCAACTTATGATGGGGACTTTTGGACGCTGGGTATAATCGTCGTATTGATTTGAAATGTGGCGAAAGGAGTGGCAATGTCTCGGTATTGCGCCTCGTGCGGCAAGCTTCTTGCAGATGATGCCAAGTTCTGCACCTCGTGCGGTGCACCCGTTGAGCAGACAACCGCAAGCAATGGCCAACCCGCGTTTGAGAAGACCGGCTCCCTCGATACGCCGCAAGCTAAGCCGGACGACCCCCTCGCCTATCGCCCCGGCCCCGCCGCCGGCCCTGCAGCGGTCGAAACGACGCAGCGCATACCCGTCGCGGACACCCCGCCCCAACAGCAACCGGCGTCTACATACGCGTCTGGTTCACCGCAGGCCCCCGCCGCAAAAAAGAGCGCTACCAGGGCGCTTGTCGCCGTTATCGTTGTGCTGTTGGCAATCATCATCGCCTTGGTCATCTTTTTTGTGATCAAGCCGTTCGATAACTCCGCTACGCAGACGACTGCCGAGGTAGCTAAGCTGCACCATGACGTCGACGACGATGATCTAAAGCCTCTCGGCAATCCCAACAGCCTGTACGACGATGATGACGATGACGACGAGGATGGCGGCGAAGCAAGCCTCTCCGAACAGAACCTCTACCGTCGCCTGAGTGAATACTACGACCTGCTGGAAGATCTCGATAGCCAGGTCCGTGCCTGCGCAGAGACGTTTAATGGCAGCTATCTGGAAGAGGATCGTACCACCCGTCAAAATCTCGCTGACGTCGCCGAGCGCACGGAGGACACCATCGAGCAGTATTACGACATTGTCGAGGACCTGGACGTCCCCACAAGCTCTAAGAACTACAGCTCGTGGAAGGACATCATTGCTCTGTACGACGACCTGGATCACCGCATCGATGCGATCTGCGATGCCTGGGAGATCAGCTTGAAGTACGCAAAGCCCGCGGACCATAAGAACGAAATCGTGACGTCGCTGGCACGCGACAACGAGCCGGGGACCAACAGCAACAAGTACCGTCAGGACTTTGAGGACCGCTATCCCGGCGCCAAGCCCGTCGAGGTGAAGTAATCCCAACAACTGATCAAAACTTGCGGTGAAATAGGGATTGATTAGGCCTTTTGTCAGCAAAAACAGTCCCTATTTCACCACAACTTAGAAGTGGGGCCAGGCGCGCATTTGCATTTGCGCGCCCGGCCCCGCCGTGTCTATATGTGCTCGGATATGTGCTCGGTTACTTGCCGGCAGCGGTCTTTTTGGTAGTCGTCTTCTTGGCGGCAGTCTTCTTGGCGGTCGACTTCTTGGCGGTCGAAGTCTTCTTGGCTGCCGTGGTCTTCTTCGCCGTGCTCGCCTTGGTCGCAGTCTTGCGGCCGCGGGCGGGCTTCTTCTCCTTGGTCGGGCAGTCCATGTTCACGCAGATGCGCCACGGGCCGCGCGCGGTGTTGACCACCACGATGGGGGCGCCGCACTCGGGGCAGGTCTCGCCCGTCGCCTCGAGCTTGCCGCGTGCCGGCAGTGGATAGCTCACGCCGCAGTCGTCGTAGTTGGTGCAGCGGATAAAGCGCTTGCCGCTCTTTTCGCTCTTGTGCGCGATCAGGTCGCCATGGCGTCCTGCCTCGGCGCATACCTTGCACTCGCCCACCTTAAGGTCGGGCTCGTAGTTGGTGGGGCATGTGGGGTTCACGCAAATCTCGAAGGCCTTCTGGCGGAACGGCTGGCACTTAATGCGCGGTGCGCCGCACTCGGGGCACACGGCCGCCTCGCCCTCGAGCGGGCTTACCTTGACGCCACTCGGCACCGGATAGGTCACGTCGCAGTCGGGCCATCCCATGCAGCCGATAAAGCTGCCACGGGTCTTGGCACTCGTCTTCATAACCAAATCCTTGCCGCACTTGGGGCAGGCGCCCACGCGCGCATCGGCCGTGACGGCGTCGCTGATGGCGTCGCCCAGCTCCTGCGTATGCTTGAGCAGCTCGTCGAGCACGCCGGCCAGCAGCGCGCGCGAGTGCGTCACGACATGCTCTTCGGTGTCCTCGCCGCGCTCCACGCGGGTCATGTCGCCGTCGAGCTCGCTGGTCATATCGGGGCTCGTGATGCGCGGGGCAAACCGCGACAGCGCATCGATGATGGCGATACCCAGCTGGCTCGGCTCCACGGGATCGTTTTTGAGATAGCGCACGGCGTACAGGCGCTCGATGATGCTCGCGCGCGTGGACTTGGTGCCCAGGCCGCGCTTTTCCATCTCCTGCACGAGCTTGCCCTGGCTGTAGCGCGCGGGCGGCTCGGTCTGCTTGGCCTCGAGCTTAATGTCGAACACGTCGACCGTATCGCCCTGCTCCAGCGGCGGCATCTGCTCGTCGCGCTTGAGACCGTACGGGTATGCCTCGCGGAAACCGGGGGTCACGAGCACATCGCCCGAAGCCACGAACGGCTCGCCGTTCACATCGAGCTCGAGCTTGGTGTTCTCGATGGTCGCAGGCCCCATGAGCGTCGCCAGGAAGCGGCGGGCGATGAGGTCGTAGAGCTTGCGCTGGCCGCCATCGAGCGCGGACGGGTCGCCCTCGCCCGTAGGATAGATCGGCGGGTGGTCGGTGGTCTCGACCTTGCCGCGCGTGGGCTTCATGGGACCGGCGAGCACCTTTTTGCACACGGGCGCCAGCGCCGGGTTGATCTTTGCCAGGTCGCTCACCACGGCGCCCAGATCGAGCGTCGCGGGGTACACGGTGTTGTCGACACGCGGGTAGCTGATGAGGCCGGCCATGTAGAGGGACTCGGCGATGCGCATCGTACGCGCAGGCGAGATGCCCTCGGCCGCGGCGGCAGCCTGCAGCGAGGTTGTCGCAAACGGCGTGGGCGGCTGCTGCTTACGCGAGCGCTTGGTCACCGCGGCAACGGTCGCCGTCTTGGCGCCGTCGACGTGATCATACGCCGTCTCGGCAGCGTCCTTGTCGGTAAAGCGCGCCGTCTTGTGAGCAATCTTAAAGCGGTCGTCCTCGGCAGCACCCTGTGCGGCGCCCATGCCGCGGATCTGCCAATAGTCCTCGGGCACAAACGCCATGCGCTCGCGCTCGCGCTCGACCACCAGGGCAAGCGTCGGCGTCTGCACACGGCCGGCAGAGCGCACGTTACCAAAGCCGCCAAACTTGGCGAGCGTCAGGTAGCGCGTGAGCACCGCACCCCAAATGAGGTCGATGTGCTGGCGGCTCTCGCCGGCGTCGGCCAGATTCTGGTCGAGCGAGACGAGATTATCGAAGGCCTGCGTGATCTCGGCCTTGGTAAACGAAGAGTACTGGGCGCGGGCAACCGGCAAGTCCGGCGCCACCTCGCGCACCTTGTTAAGGGCGTCCGAACCGATCAGCTCGCCCTCGCGATCGAAGTCCGTGGCGATAATGACGCTGTCAGACTTTTTAGCGAGGTTCTTGAGCGAACGAATGAGTTCCTTCTCGGCCGGTAGCTTAATGACGGGCGCCCAGGTGAGGTAAGGCAGGCTCTCGAGTTTCCAGCCCTTGATTGAGATGCCATCGGCAAGAAACGGCTTGCGCTTGGTGTCGTAGGGCGGACGCGCCAGGCCATCGGGTATGTCGGCCGGCAGCATCTCGCCGTCCTCGGTGACCGAATACCAGCCCAGCTTTTTATCGAACAGCACGCTGTCGCAAAAATCGGGCGCTAGGATGTGACCGGCAAGGCCGATGGTCACGCACTCCTCGCCCTTCCACTCAAAACGGTAGATGGCGGTGTTGTACACCTTGTCCTTTTTGGGCTTGCCCGTGGACAGACGCTCGGCAATCTGACGCGCGGCGTCGTTTTTCTCGGCGATGATGAGCTTCAAAAGAGGCTCCTATCTCGTATCTCTGCGGCTACGCCCGCCCGTATGGCGGCCGACTTACGCCCTTGCTTGCTCAATCTGCCCGATGAGCCAATCGCACCAGGCATCCATGCCCTCGCCCTTGCGCGCGCTGACGGAAAACCGCGGCGCCTGCGGATTGAGGTCATCGAGTGTCTTAGTATACCTATCCATGTCAAAATCGAAAGCCGGGGCCACATCGACCTTGTTGAGCAGCTGTGCGCCGGCGTGCTGGAAGATGCCCGGGTACTTGATGGGCTTGTCGTCGCCCTCGGGCACCGAGAGGATCATGATGGACAGGTTCTCGCCCAGGTCAAAGTCAACTGGGCAGACCAGGTTACCCACGTTTTCGATAAAGATGACATCGATGTTATCGAGCCCAACGGCCTGGTCGAACGCGTCAACAGCCTCCATGATCATATTGCCCTCAAGGTGGCACAGGCCGCCCGTGTTGATCTGGATGGCGGGCATGCCGGCTTCCTTCATGGTAATGGCATCGACATCCGAGGCGATGTCGCCCTCGATGACGGCGCAGCGCAAGCCGGCCTTGTCGCGCAGGCGCTCGTTGGTGCCCAGAATCGTAGTGGTCTTGCCCGAGCCAGGGCTCGACAACACATTGATCACATAGGTGCCTGTCTCATCAAATCGCTGACGTAGCTGATCTGCCAGGCGCTCGTTGCGCGACAGGATCGGCGACGCGATATCAATCGTTTTCTCAGCCATACTTAGCGCTCCTTAATTTGGCCCCTTTATACCCCATCACCAGATGGCTAGCGGGCTAATCGTCGGGGGTTTCGATTTCGATACTGGCGATGTCGAGCTCGCGGCCGTGCAGCAGGCGCACGTTGGCGCCGCCGCACTGGGGACAGCGACAGTGGAAGCGATCGTGGTCGAAAACCTCGCCGCAGTCCAGGCACTCGCTTTGTGGATGGACTTCCTCCACGGCAAGCTCGCAACCTCGCGTGAGCGGGTCCTCGTCACGAAACGTCTCCCACGCAAAGTCGAGCGCCTCGCGCACGACCTCGGTCATATCCCCGATACGCAGTGTTACCAAAACGGCGCGCGAGGCCCCCGCCCCACGCGCCGCGCGAATCACTGTATCGAGTATGCCGTTGACAATGCCAACCTCGTGCATACCGATTTACTCCTCGTCGTCCTCGTCGTCCGAGAACAGGTCCAGACGACTCACGAACAAGCCTTCCTTGCCCTCGCGCGCGGTAATGACCACGCGAGCGATGGCGAGCGAAATCTCGTAGAGCGAGAGCAGGGCGCCATACATGAGGCCCAGCGTAACGGGCGAGCCGTCGGGCGTAATCACAGCCGAGCCCACAAGCAGGCCAACGTATACATAACGCCAGGCACTGCGGAAGGCCGCGTAGGACACGATGTGGAAGACGGACAGGTAGAAGATGATGAGCGGCAGCTCAAACGCCACGCCAAAGCCAATCATAAAGAGCAGCTCCATATTGACGTAGTTCTCCAGATCGGGCAGCGCCGTGGCGACGGCCGAGGTCTCGCCGATGAGCCACTCAAAGCCCGCAGGGATGATGATGAAGTAGCAAAAGATGGCGCCCAGGAAGAACAACACCGTCGAGGCGAGCACCGTGGGCACGACCCACTTGCGCTCGTTAGGGCGAAGCGCCGGTAGGAAAAATGCCAGAATCTGCCAGATGATCATGGGCGTGCACATGACCACGGCCATCTTGATGGCCAGCGAGAAGCGCAGGCCAAAGCCGCCGAGCGTGGTGGTGATGTAGAACTTACCGTCCGGCACAAAGGAGCGGATGGGGTCTTCCAGGATATCGAGCACCACGGGCGTGGCGAAATACAGCACGATAGCGGCGGCAAAGACCGACACGACCACGATGGTCAGGCGGCGACGGAGCTCTCCCAGGTGATCGAAGAGCGGCATTCGCGCAGGTCCGATAGGCATTACTCATCGCCTCCCTTCGGGGCGTCAGCGGCAGCGGCGTCGTCCTCGGCCTCGAGCTCGCGGGCGAGCTGGTCGACGACGGCCTTGCGCTTGCGGGGACGACGGGCGTAGAGGTCAGCCGTCGTGGGCTCTGCCGGCTCGGGCTCGGGCTCCGGCTCTGCAGCAGGCTCGGGCTCGACGGCGGCATCGGCGGCAGCGGCAGGCTCTGCACCCTCGGCCGCCTCAGCAGCACCTTCGCCCTCAGTGGCACCCTCGCTCGCGGCCTTCTCGGCGGCAAGGCGGGCACGGCGCTCGGCAAAGGTCTCCTTCTTTGCGGGCGCAGCCGTCTCGACGGCATCCTCGTCCGCATCGGAATCGTCATCGACGGCAGCCTTCTTGGGCTTAACCGGAGCCGAGGCGGCCTCGCTTACCGGATCGATGATCTCGGACTGAACAACGGCCGTCATCTTTTCCTGCGTCTCGCGGAACTGACGGATGGCACGGCCGATCGTGCGGCCCATCTGCGGGAGCTTATCCGGGCCAAACAGCAAAAAGCCGAAGACCACGATGATTGCCAGCTCACCCTCTCCAATACCAAACACACATACCTCCAAGGCTCGATGTGAGTCGAGCCCGCACCGCGCCATTCGGCCGGAACTCGTCTATTCATTCGGTCAAGTATAGCGCCCGGACGCCAAAACGTCCGAGCGCATCACAAACATATGCCAAACGGCACGCCCCTTTTGGGGGCAAAGATTATGCCGCCGTGATCGAAATCTCCTGGTCGACGCCCAGCAGCTGAACCACGCGCATCACCTGGGGCTGCACATTAGTGCAGCTAAAGCGCTTACCGTGGTCGACCGCGTGGTGCGCGGCGCCCACGAGCACGCCAATGCCCGTCGAATCGATGTAGCTCACCTGGGCAAAATCGAGCTCAACGGCCTCAGTGGGCTGCTCGAGCGCCAAGTCGATGGCATTGCGCAGGCTATCGGCGTTAGAGATATCGATCTCGCCGGTTACCTTAATGGTGTAGATCTCCGGCGTGGGGTTGGTGGAAATACCCAAATCCATGTATACGCTCCTTTACGTATCGAAAGTGCGGATAGTACTGGGCGCGGACTTGCGGGGCCCTAGGCGTTAGGCGCGCTCGGCACGAGCAAGCTCGGCAGCGACAAGCTTAACGGCCAGCACCAGCACGTCGAGCGCGGCCTCCAGGTCATCGACCGTGGGATAGCTCGGCGCGATGCGGATGTTGGTGTCGCGCGGATCCTTGCCATAAGGCCAGGTGGCACCAGCCGGCGTAAGCTTGACGCCCAGGTCGGCACAAAGCGCTGCGACCTTTTGGGCCGAGCCCTCGGGGCCATCAAAGCTCACAAAGTAGCCGCCGCGGGGATGCGTCCAAGTGGCGCAACCCGTATCGCCCAGGCCCTCGGTGAGCTTACGCTCAACGGCCTCAAAGCGCGGGCGCAAGAACTCGGCATGCTTTTTCATGTGCTCCTTGACCGCCTCGATGGTGGGAAGGAAACGCACGTGACGCAGCTGGTTGAGCTTGTCGGCGCTGATGAGGCCGGCCTTCAGGCGCTTGGAGAACTCCGCGATAACCGCGGGGCTCGCACCGATAAAGCCGATGCCGGCGCCCGGGAAGGTGATCTTGGACGTCGAGGCAAAGGCCACCACGCGGTCCTCGGTGCCCGCCGCGCGAGCGAGGTCAAAGATGTTTGCGAGCTCGTCGGTCTCGTCGTACAGGTCGTGCACGCAGTAGGCGTTGTCCCAGAAGATGCGGAAATCGGGCGCGGCCGTGGGCATCTCGACCAGGCGACGCACGGTGTCCTCGCTAAAGGTGATGCCCGTGGGGTTGGAATACTTGGGCACGCACCAGATGCCCTTGATGGAGTCGTCGGCGGCAACCAGACGCTCGACCTCGTCCATGTCGGGGCCGTTGTCGGTCATCGCGACGGGGACATTCTCGATACCCAGGTCGGCGGTGATGCCAAAGTGACGGTCGTAGCCGGGAACAGGGCACAGGAACTTGACTTTCTTGCCGTCGTGCGCGGCCTCGTAAGCCTCCCAAGGCTCGCTGCCGCACGAACCGCAGCGCCAAAACATGCCGGCGATATCGTGCTCGATCAGAAGGCTCGACGAACCCAGTACGAGCGTCTGCTCGGCAGGGCAACCCAGGAACTCCCCCGCCAGCTTGCGTGCCGAGGGAATGCCCTCAAAGCAACCGTAGTTTGAGCAGTCGACGTTGCCGTCGTGCAGATCGGCATCGGCATTGAGGATATCGAGCATGGGTCGAGAGATGTCCACCTGGGAGGGCGACGGCTTGCCGCGGGCCATGTCGAGCGCCAGGCCCTTGGCCTTGACCTCGGCGACCTCGGCTTTGAGCGCCTCGATGACGGCATCGAGTTCGGTGGTTTCCATCTTCTGGTAGATCGTCTGCATGGGTGCGACCTTTCGCGAAGCGGGACGTTGCAGTTCGTCTAAGTATAGACCGCCACCGCCGCAACGGCATGAAGCCGTGATAGATTAAGTTCATCGCAATGAATTATGAATCGCCGCGCATGCCGGCGTGGGGCGCCCAAGGAGGCACTATGGAATACGGATCGTTCCAGGCCGAGGAATTCGGCGACCTGCAGCGCCTGGTCGACGGGCTGTTTTACGACCGCCGCGCCATCGACCGCCTGGATCTCATCGTACAGGCCGAGATCTTGGACCTGGCGCCCGATCTCATGGAAATCGTGAACCTATTGCCGCCCGGCTACTACGACCGCCAATCGCTTTGCGACCAGCTCAACTCCGCCCTTGCCGCCCACGGCTGGGGCGCCGTCTACGGAACGGTGGAATAAACCTAGTCGTTTAAGAACGTCCCCAATGACTAAAACGCCGCTTGTGATGGTGTTCACAGGCGGCGTTTTCAAACTTGTATGTGCTCTTACTCGTCCTTGGGCGCGGGGTGTTTGCAGACCACGCTCATATAGATCATGCCAAGCACGGCCGCGGTGACAGAGCCGGCGAGAATAGCGGCCTTGGCAGCCAGGACCTCGAACTGGGCCGTCGGGAAAGCGAGGCCGCTGATGAGGATCGACATCGTAAAGCCGATGCCGCCCAGAATGCCCACACCGGCAATCATGTGCCAGTTGACGTTGCGCGGCAACTGGCAAGCCTTGAGCTTGACCAGGGTAAATGTCATGCCAAAAATACCAATCGGCTTGCCCAGCAGCATGCCAAAGTACACGCCGAGCGTCACCGGGTCGGTGAGCAGTGTGCTCATGTCCACGCCCACCAGGCGAACCTGTGCGTTCACGAACGCAAAGATCGGCAGAATCACAAAGTTGACCGGCGTGGAGATCAGACGCTCCATGCGGATAAGCGGCGGGGTTACGCGGTGCATGACGCGCTCGACCTTGGTGGTCGAGACGGTAAAGTCATGCTGGCCCAGGATGTGTGCCTCGTCGTCGTAGCGGTCATCGAGCAGCGGCAGGCACTCGCCCAACCAATCGGTGAGGCTATCGAGCTTGACGCCGCACTTAGCCGGGATGGTAAAGGCCAAGATAACGCCAGCAAGCGTGGCGTGCACGCCGCTCTTGAACATACAGAACCACAACAGCAGACCCAGTACCGAATACGGGGCAAGGCGGTAATGCTGCGTCTTGTTGAGCCACACGAGCGCGCAGGTCACAAGCGCGGCGGCGCCCAACCAAAACGGATTGGGGCTCTGACCGTAGAAGATGGCGATGGCGGCGATGGAGATGAGGTCGTCGGCGATGGCGAGCGTCGAGAAGAACACGCGCACGCCGTTGGGAACGCGATTGCCCAAAAGCGATAGCACGCCCAGCGCAAAGGCAATATCGGTTGCCATGGGGATGGCCCAACCATTGCGGGCGCCGGCATGGTTGAAGATCAGGTAGATACAGGCGGGAACGACGACGCCGCCCACGGCCGCCAGCATGGGAAGCATGGCCTGACGCGGATTCTTGAGCTCGCCGACCGTCATCTCGTACTTAAGCTCAATGCCCACCAACAAAAAGAAAATCGCCATGAGGAAGTCGTTGACGAAAAGCTCAACGGTGAGACCGGCCGTAAGGTTTCCCAGACCCACATACAGCGGGGTCTCCAAAAAGTGATGGACGGCCTCGTAGGCATCGGTATTGGCGCAAATGACGGCGGCGATGGCGGCGAAGACCATGACGGCGGCGGAAATCGTGCCGTTCTCGGTGATGCGTTCCCAAATGTCGTGACGTTCAAAGCGCTTGCGCTCACGAACGTTGAACAGCTGCTCGGTTGCTGCCATGGGCGGCTCCTTTCACGGGAAAGCTCCCGTCTTAAAAAAGCACGGCCCGCCCAAGTGGCGGCGCCGCGCTCTAACGTATTACGCTTGCATCTAGCCTACCCTGCACGACAAGCACGCAGGCGTGGCCGAAAAGCGGAACCACAGGTTGAACATTATTTGCTCAACGGCACGGGCGCGCCTGTCCAAGAGACGACGCGGCGCATGCACAAAAAACGACCGGAGCGCGGGGCGTCCGCGATCCGGTCGTGGCGTTTGGTCAACTAAACCTAGCAGGCGGCCATGATGGGGGCAGCGACCTGCTTCTTACGGGAGAGGACGCCCGGCATCCAGACGCCGTCGTGCTCGTCGGCAATGCCCAGGCCCTTCTGAGCAGCCTCGGTCTCGCCCTCGAGCAGGACCTGCGAGCCCTCCTCCATGATGTCGGTGATGCACAGGACAATGCCGTCGGCACCCTTCTCGGCGGCGTAGGCGCGCATGGCCTCGCGGATCTCGTCAATCATGCCAAGCGCACGGCTCTTGTCGACGGTCTCGTACTGGCCGATGAGCAGCTTCTTGCCGGCGGGCTCGAACATCTTGATGTCGTTGCCGACCATCTCGGCAGCGGTGAAGGAGCCGGACGGGCGGGTAAGGAAGACCTCCATGCCAAACTTGACCGGGTCGACGCCCACCTGCTCGCCGAGCTTGGCGGCGACGGCGCGGTCGACATCGGTGGTGGTGGGGCTCTTGAGCATGAGCGTGTCGGTCATCATGGCCGAAAGCAGCAGCTTGGCCTGGACGTCGGAAAGCTCAACGCCGAGCACGCCGGCGAGCTTGGTGACGATGGTGCAGCTGGAGCCCCAGGGCAGGCAGATGTAGTGCAGCGGGCCGGCGGTCTCGAAGTCGCCGATGCGGTGATGGTCGACAACACCAAAGACCGTGGCGTCCTTAAGGCCGGCGACGGACTGGGCGGACTCGTTGTGGTCGGTGAGGACGACGAGCTGACCGGCCTCGACGGACTCGATCACGCGGGGCTCGGCAATGCCGGCATCGGCGAGCAGCTTGGCGGACTCGGCCGGAAGCTGGCCCAGAGCGCAAGCCTCGTAGGTGTTGCCGGCATACTCAACCTGGTTAAGCAGCTGGGACAGGACGACGGCGCTCATGATGGCGTCGTTATCGGGGTTCTGGTGACCAAAGACAAGAACGTTTGCCATGGATATCCTCCACTTGATATGTGTACTTGGACGTAGCTATGGTAGCACGCCGATGCCGAGCCTTCGCAGACGGAAGGGCCACGGCATATTTTGTGGCAGGTATGGGGGCCAAGGCTGTCCCTTTTGCACCATGTTGGTGCAAAGTAACCTGACCCCCTTGCACCAGCTATTTACCGGCGGCGCGCAGGGCTACGTAGGCGGCACCGATGATGCCGGCGTCGTTTCCGAGCGAAGCGACCTTAATGGGCGTCTCGCGCGAGGCGGAAAGCGCGTAGCGCTGGAAGTGCTCGCGAACCTTATCGAGGTAGACATCGGCCGAAGCGGACGCGCCGCCACCGATCAGGAACATCTCGGGGTCGACCACGTTGGCGATAAGTGCCAGAGCACGACCGAGATAGTCAGCCATGGTATCGGCAGCTGCCAGCGCGAGCTTGTCGCCCTCGCGGCAGGCCTGGAACACGTCCTTGGAATCGGAGGGGCCGGTGAGCTCGATGGGCTCGACGCCCGCCTTCTTGCACTCGGCCAGGTAATTGCTCACCACGCCGGTGGCGCTGGAATACTGCTCCAGGTGGCCATGGCCGCCACAGCCGCAGGTGCGCTCCTCGGCCGGGTTCAGGCACATGTGGCCAATCTCGCCGCCGGCACCCACAACGCCCGATACCACGTCGCCGTTAACGATAACGCCGCCGCCCACGCCGGTACCGATGGTGACCATCACCACGTTCTGCACGCCCTTGGCAGAACCGAGCCAGGCCTCGCCCATGGCGGCGGCGTTGGCATCGTTCTCATACTTAACGACCGCATCAGGGCAGTGCTCCTGGATGGCGATCTTGAGCTCGGGCAGGTTAATGGCAATGTTGGCCTTGACCTTGGCATCGCCCGATGCCGGGATGGGGCACGGAACGGCCAAGCCAATGCCCGCCACAAAGGCACGCGGAATCTGCGCCTTGGCGACCACCTGGTCGATAGCCTCGGTCACCGCGGCAAAGCCCGCGGCGTCAACGATAGGAGGCGTGGGCACGCTGGCCTTGGCAAGCAGGTTGCCGTCCTCGTCGAACAGGCCCTCCTTAACCGAAGTGCCGCCGACGTCGATGCCGATGTAGTACTGCTTAGGTTCCATGGGAGCCCACCTTTCTCGTTTAAACATTGCCTGTATGGTACCGCTCCCAAGGCAAAAACCTACCAAAAAGGGACAGGTTTATTTTGGCAGGTTTTATCTGGGGAAACGCAGGGCATGGGATTCGGTTTGCTGGGTGGTAAAACGACTCGCCCCGGTCCGCGGACCAATCAATTTGTTCAACGCGACATTATTCGCATGTATATCCGTTTAGAGCGCTCTAGTTTTATATGCGGAGCGGCTTTTAGCATAATCCTTCTCGAACTTTTCAAAACGCAATAGGGATACCTAGGCGTTGACTATACTTTCTTTTATATTCAATCAAGCCGGAAAGGGGGTTCCATGATTCCCAAATACGAAACGATCGCTGCAGATATTCGTCGAAGTATCGAGGATGGCGCTCTTAAACCGGGCGACAAGCTTCCCACCGTCGTTGAATTCTGCGAGCTCTATAGCGTTTCCAAAATCACCGTCAAACGAGCTATCGAGCAAATCACCGAGGAAGGTCTTATTACCAGCCGTCGTGGATCGGGTACCTACGTTAAGGACACGGCGGGACTTCCCGGCCAGGCGTTTTTCCAGGGCAAAAACGACCGTGCCCAAGGTTTTTCGTATGAGCACCGCGGGGAGAAGGTGACCTCGGTGGTCTACGATTTCTCGATTGTTAATCCACCAGCGGACATCGCAGCCCAGCTGGGAATTGCCGAGGATGACTTTGCCTATCACATCGTGCGCGTGCGTCAGGCCGATGAGAAGCCCATCGTTATCGAGTACACCTACATGCCGCTCGAGCTGATTCCAGGCCTTAAAAAGAAGGACCTGTACGGATCGGTCTACCGCTTTATCCGCGAGCAATGCGGGCTGAAGATTTCGAGCTTCCACCGCACCATTCGCGCCGTGGCAGCAACCGAGGAAGAAGCCGATCGCCTGGACACCAAACCTGGCTCTCCCCTGCTCGAGCTCACCCAGATTGGCTTTTTGGACAGCGGCGCGGCCTTTGAGTATTCGGTCTCGCGCAACGTTGGCGACCGCTTTGAGTTGCACAACGTAACGTTGGCATAGGTTTTTGTAGTCATCCGGGCGCTCGCTTTGAACAGTTTTACGCAGCGCCCGCGCAACACAATGGGGGTATGAACATGTCCGATTTGATTAAGCTGACGCCGATCTTCCACGAGAAGATCTGGGGCGGACGCCAGCTCGAAACCGTATTTGGCTACGACATTCCCGATGGCCCCATCGGTGAGTGCTGGGCCATCTCGGCCCACCCCAACGGCGACTGCCAGATTGCGGAGGGCCCGTATGCCGGCCACACGCTGTCGTGGCTGTGGGCCGAGCATCGCGAGCTCTTTGGCAACTGCGAGGGCAAGGAGTTCCCGCTGCTCATTAAGATTCTGGACGCCAAGGACGACCTTTCGATCCAGATTCATCCCAACGACGAGTACGCTGCCGAGCACGAGAACGGTAGCCTGGGCAAAACCGAGTGTTGGTATGTGCTGGACTGCGAGCCCGACGCCACGATCATCGTCGGCCAGCGTGCCAAGGACCGCGCCGAGGCCGCACAAATGATCGAGGAAGGACGTTGGGACGACATGCTCAACGTGTTGCCGATTCACAAGGGCGACTTTTTCCAGATTGATTCCGGTACCGTGCACGCCATCAAGACCGGCACGCTCATTTTGGAGACGCAGCAGTCGAGCGACGTGACGTATCGTCTGTACGACTACGACCGTCCCGGCACCGACGGCAACCTGCGCCCGCTGCACATTGAGCAGAGCCTCGACTGCATCGACTTTGATGCTCAGGCTCCGACCGACGGCACGGTGACCGCGCCCGAGGTGGACGGCGTGACCGAGCTCGAGTCCAACCCCTGCTACACCGTCGATCGCGTGCGCGTCGACGGCAGCAAGACCCTCGACCAGCGCTGGCCCTTCATGTGCCTGTCGGTCATCGACGGCGAAGGCACCGTCTGCGGCGACCCCGTCCGCAAGGGAAGCCACCTGCTGGCCCCGAGCACCGTCAGCTCCATCGACCTCGAAGGCAAGATGGAACTGATCATCTCGCACCTGTAAGCTACCGGTCCCCGAGCGCTCCCCGGGATGGGGCGCGGGGTTTGGTCGCCTACTCGGACAGTCCTGCTCGCACGGAGAGCACATTAAGTGCTCTCCGGCTCGTGCGGAACTCGCGATCGACCAAACCCCGCGTCCCATCCCGGCGAGCCTCTGGCTAGTAACGACAATCAAAACGCAACAAGGGGCTCCCCCGCTCATCAAACGGGAGAGCCCCTCACCATACATAACGAATCAAGGTGCCTATAGGTAGACCTTTTCGAGAAACGATAATGTGTCCTGAAGACGCGCTCTCTCTTTACGATCGGTCTGCCGATTTACATAAGAAGAAAAGTCCGCAAAGAAGTCTCCGGCATCAGCCCTCATTTGCTCTATTAGCTCCAAGCGAGCCGAAGGCGGCAACAAACCCGCAAGTCGAACAATATCCGAGCGATGCTTTCGTCGATCTTTATCGTTGCAATGGCGCCCTTCTTCATAGCTCCTATTGATATCAATGTGTGCACGCATCTTGAGGGGAATGATATGGAGCGCATCGAGCAACGTAATGCCCTCTACGTTCGTTGCGTTTTCGCGAATAAATTCGTAGTAGCCATCGTCGAGAATAATTGCCGAAAGACTTGATACGGCCTCGTCAAAGGAAAGAGGTGCCACTTCGCTCGTTTCATCTTCGAGCACAAAATCAGGATGTCGGGCAAATAGCTCAATTTGGCCGGGATAGTCTAGGACTTGCCTTGATCCTTCGGGCAAACAGAACCGATAGTAAGTGCACCTTCCATCGCCGACCTTTCCAGTCTCATATCCGGCAGCTTTGATAAATGCCCACAATGCAGTGGCGAATTCAACGCCTTCCCCATCAACAATTACGACGATATCCAAGTCTTCAGTAGCTCTAAACGAATCGCCCTCATTGTCAAATAGAACGCTGCAGGCCCCTCCACCAATAAGGACGTAACCGCCTTTACAGCCGCTCATGGCATCGGCAAATCGCTCTATTCCCCTCACTTTTGACATATCGTCCTCCTGAGCTGTTCGACCGCGTCGAGCAGACGATCTTCTTTGTAATCTGCTTTTGCGCAAGCAACGTATAAGGAAAACGGGTCGACACACTGCAAACCCGTCGCGTCAAAACTAATATCGGACGGCGCGTCCACGGGATACGACCAGACCTCAATCACAACTGCCGCCGGTTCGTACCACTGAGCCTCCAGCCATCTGTCGCCCATATGCTCTTTCAAGGCCTCTAGCTGATATTTTTCGAGAGCAATGGTTGGAGCAGAGTCTTCATGGGCAAGGTCGGACATATAGCTAAGGGCAGACACACCGGAAAGCAGCGCATCAACGGCACGTAGCTCTGTTCTCTCGATAACCTTCTTGAGCCGGATTCGCTCTAAAACTGGCGTGCGAAGATAGTCCTCAAACCCATCTAGCAACGTCTCGGTCGACAGCCCGGCGTCACACAATATACGCTTTTTGCCGTCCCGCATAATCAACCCAGGAGCTATAGCGGCGATTTCCGAAAGATAGCCGCTGACGCTAGCCGCGCTTTTGCCACACAGACGCGCTAGGTCGCCGGCGGAGCGGTCAACCCATCGTCCCGCAATGAGATTTAGGACGATTCGTTGAGATTGGGACGAAAGCGGAGCAGCGGGAGCAGCACCCAGCACTTCATCGGAAATAACGGCTCCGATAAACGGCAGGAACGCATTTCGCTCATCTCGGATATATGCGATTCCCTCCGAAGAAAGCGCGCGCATAAAACCTAAATCCATAGCATCCCAGCAAATTGCCACCGGACGAGCATCTAACGTACGCACTGCATTGACGAGATTTCGCGCCGAAATGACACTGGGCGGTTCTTTAGGTTCCGCAACAATAAAACGGCCCTGCTCAGACATGCCGAGCCGTGCCAAGCGAAGCGAATACCGCTCAAGATACATGCGAGGAATCTGCATCTCAACTGGCTCCGGGTCGATAGCGAGCTCTAAAGAGAAGAGTCTTTTTGGGAGGCAGTTTATCAGCATGTACAATCACCGTTTTCATTTCGGTTACATTTTAGCGTCTATCTGAAATTATACTGAATCGTATAAAATCATCAATCATCAAAGCCAAGCGCACCATTCAAAACGCAACAAGGGGCTCCCCCGTTCTTTAACGGGGGAGCCCCTTGCCATGTCTAAGTATTCAGCCCACCCGGCCCTCCAGACCAAAAAGCGAACGGGCAAAGCGACGTTCGCAAGCAACGTTATCTAAGGACCTGGGCGGGCGTATGGGGCAACATCGATCGCGAGTTCCGCACGAGCCGGAGAGCACTTAATGTGCTCTCCGTGCGAGCAGGACTGCCCGAGCAGGCGATGTTGCCCCATACGCCCGCCCAGGTCCGCCGGGATTATGACAGCTTGACGATCGGAGCGAATCCCTTCATGAGCTTTTTGGTCTGGCCGGTCTTTTCGAACTGGACCTCGATCATGTCTCCGGCGACCGAGATCACGGTACCCGTGCCAAAGGTCTTGTGGCTCACGGTATCGCCCACGGCAAAGTCCTGCGATGCGCTGGCGCGATCGACCTTGCGCTCCACCGTCGGCGACACCTTAGATGACGGCTTTTTGGCTCGCGGCGCACCCGAACCAAAGGTCGAGGCAACACGGCCGGCGTCGGGCGAGACCCCACGATGGCGCTCGGTCCCGTAGCTGCTGCCGCCAAAGAAATCGTCAAAGCTCGATCCGCCGCGCGAACCGGAACCGCCGGTCGAGCGCGTATGCGAACCGAACACCCTGCCGCCATACATATCCGAACCCATGCCCGAGCCAAAGGTGCCGTGACGGTCGCCGCGCTTCTCCCAGCCCGTGCCCTCAAAACCGGCAGAACCGATACCGCTAAACTCGATATCCTCAAACGGAATCTCATTGAGGAAGCGCGAGCGCGGGTTGGCAGAGGTCGAGCCGTAGGTGCGACGCGTGGCCGCATAGGTCAGGAACAGGCGCTTACGGGCACGCGTGATGGCGACGTAGGCCAGGCGACGCTCTTCCTCGAGCTTGCCCGGGTCATCGCTGCCGCCAAAGTCGTGCACGTGCGGGAAGATACCCTCCTCCATGCCGGCCACGAACACCGCCGGGAACTCCAGGCCCTTGGCGGAGTGGATGGTCATCATGGTAATGGCATGCGTCTCGCCGGCCAGGGAATCCAAGTCGGAGCGCAGGGCCAGCCACTCCATGAGTGCCGGTAGCGCCTTACAGGTGAGCGGACCATAGGTGCGCTCAATCTCGTCGGCATGCACGGCACCCGCCGGCATCCCCGTCGGCGCGGCATACGTGTTGCCCGCGATGGCGGCGGCCAGGGCATCCTGCGGCGAGAGCGCCGGGACGGCTAGGCTATCGAGCGGATTGGAACCTGCGGCATCGCGCGCGCCGACGAGTGCCTCAAACGAGGATGCCGGGGCAAATGGCCCCGGTTCGGGCGCGGGCGCGCTCACCACGACGGGCTCGGCGCCGGCAGGCACGTCGGCAACGCCGGCTGCGCGCAGCTCTTCCAAGCTCTCGAGCGTACCCTCGATATCCTCGTGCGTCTCCTCAAATTCGGCGGCGACGCCCAGGAATTCCTGAATGTTCTCGGCGCGGCTCTCGGACTCCATGGTGCCCTCGGCGCGAAACGCCTGCAGCAAGCCCGTCTTATCGACGATCATCTCGACAACGTCCTTGAGCTCGCCGTCCATGCGGCGGCCCTCGCGCACCAGCGACACAAAGCTCGACAGGCCGTTGCGCACCTTGGCACTAAACATGCCCGTCTCGGCGCACGCGATCTCGCAAGCCTGGAAGAACGAGCAACGGTTGTCGCGCGCCAGCTGCTCGATCTTTTGGATCGAGGTGGAGCCGATGCCGCGGCGCGGCGTGTTGATGACGCGCTTGACGCTCATCTCGTCGGCCGGGTTCACGATCATCTTAAGGTAGGCCATGACGTCGCGGATCTCGGCACGGTCGAAGAATCGCGTGCCGCCCACGATCTTGTAGGGCACGCCCGCGCGCAGAAACATATCTTCGAGAATACGCGACTGGGCGTTGGTGCGGTAGAACACGGCGATGTCGTCGTAACTCGTGCCCTTGGCATGCAGCTTTTCGATCTCGCCGGCAATCCAGCGACCCTCGTCGCGCTCATCGCTTGCCTGGAAGGCCTGGATCTTCTCGCCGTCGCCCTCGGCCGTAAACAGGCGCTTGTCCTTGCGCTGCGAGTTGTGACGTACCACGGCGTTGGCTGCGTTCAGGATATGACCCGTAGAGCGGTAGTTCTGCTCCAGCTTGACGGTCTTGCAGTCTTTAAAGTCCTTCTCAAAGTCCAGGATATTGGTGATGTCGGCGCCACGCCAGCTATAAATGGACTGATCGTCGTCGCCCACGACCATGAGGTTTTGGTACTTGGCGGCCAGCAGGTTGGCGATCTCGTACTGGACGTGGTTGGTGTCCTGATACTCGTCGACGCTAATGTAGCGGAAGCGCTCCTGATACTTGTCGAGCACCTCGGGGCGGGTGCGCAGCAGCTCGAGCGTGCGCACGAGCAGGTCGTCGAAGTCCATCGCGTTGGCGGCGCGCAGGCGGCGCTCCAGCTCCAGGTAGACTTGCGCGGCCTTTTTGTCATTGGGGCTGTCGGCGGATTTGAGCATGTCCTCGGGGCCGATCATGGCGTTTTTGGCCGAGCTAATCTTGCTGCGGATCATGTTGATGGGGAACTGCTTTTGCTCGATGCCGAGCGCCTGCATAATGTCGCGCACCATGCGCTTTGAGTCATCGTCATCGTAGATGGTGAACTGACCGGTGTAGCCCAACAGGTCGGCGTCCTCGCGCAGCATGCGCACGCACATGGCATGGAAGGTGCACACCCACATGCCACGGGTGCCGCTGGGAATGAGTGCCGCCAGACGCTCGCGCATCTCTGCCGCGGCCTTGTTGGTAAACGTGATGGCAAGAACCTGCCAAGGTTTAACACCCAGGTCGCCGAGCATATGTGCGATGCGGAAGGTCAAGACGCGGGTCTTGCCCGAGCCGGCGCCGGCGAGCACCAGCAACGGGCCCTCGGTGGACAGGACAGCCTCGCGCTGGGCGGGATTAAGGCTGTCAATGTCGACGAGCGGCTTGGCGGGCTTGGGCGCCGGCGCGGGAGCGTCGTAAATGTCGAGCGGGACGAGCTCGGGCTCCGGCGCAGCAGGAGCGGTGTATGCATCGAGCGGCACGGGTTCCGGCGCGGGCGGCACGGATACCGCGGCGTTCTTTTCCCAGGGCAAGGGCTGGGTCATGGGCGACTCCTCATCTGACGGACGGCGCGCCTGCGGGCGGCGCCATAGTTTGAGCCGTACCAGTATACCGAGCCGCGCGGACACCGACGCAAATCACACCACGACTCCGTGCGTCACCGTCAGGCCGCCCCAGCGAATTTGGCGCAATGGGGTCAGGTTGGTCTGCACCAATCAATTGACAATCACGAAACCGCCGATGTCATGGCAGCAGCAGCGAGCGGTGGCCAGGGCGAACAAATTGGCATGAAAAGGGGCGGCATAGACCTTCTGGTCATGCCGCCCCCTTTGAATGACAAGTTGTCGCCCCGGCCGCCGCGCAGCGTCGACCAAGTTACAGGCCGAGCATAGGCTCCAGGACAAAGAAGTACGCGAGCACCACGATGCCCAGGATGATGCGGTAGACGCCGAAGCACTTAAAGTCGTGACGGCGCACGAAGCCCATAAGCCACTTGATGGCAATGAGCGACACCACAAAGGCGACGACGCAGCCCACGCCCAGGATGGCGATTTCGTTGGTGCCGAACGTGCCGCCCTTAATAAAGTACTTGACCAGCTTGAGCGCGCTCGCGCCAAACATAACGGGAATAGCCAGGAAGAACGTGAACTTAGACGCCACCGAGCGCGTGCAGCCCAGCAGCAGGCCGCCGATGATCGTGGAGCCGGAGCGCGATGTGCCCGGAATCAGCGAAAGCACCTGGAAGCAACCGATACCCAGCGCGGTCTTCCAGCTCAGATCCTCGAGCGTAGTGATGGAGCCAAAGTCCAGGTTATCGTCATCGTCTGAAGCGGCAGCCGCAGCGGGAGTGGCAAAATGCGCACCAGCGGGGCGTCCGCCCGCCACCACGGCACGCGAACCAAACGAACCGGCAAGAGCGGCCTGGTCGCGCTTGTTCGCGCGCCAGTTCTCGATCACGATAAACAGCACGCCGTACACAATGAGCGCCAGCGCCACGACGGGAGCATTGTAGAAATGCTCCTCCATCCAGTCGTTAAGCGGCAGACCGATCGCCGCGGCGGGAATGCAGCCGAGCACGATCTTGCCCCACAGCACCCAGGTGTCGCGACGACCCTCCTTGCCTTTGCTGGGAGAAAACGGGTTGAGGTCGTAAAAGAACAGGACGCAGACGGCCAAAATGGCGCCAAGCTGAATCACGACCAGGAACATATTCCAGAACGTCTCGCTCACGTTCATCTTGACGAACTCGTCCACCAAGATCATGTGACCGGTCGACGAAACAGGCAGCCATTCGGTGATGCCCTCGACCAGGCCCATGAAGGCAGATTTTAGAAGCTCAATGATATCCAAAGGGACCCCCTCGTTAGACACCCGCCGATATTGTTCTGCGGACGGTTGCGGGCGATGTCCCATTATCAACCGTTCGGCCGCGACCGCGCCCACCCTTACCAAAAAACTCGCCCGTTCACAGAATTGCGAGCGGTCAAACCCAAATCCTTGGGTATAACTGCAACAAGATAAAGTGTCCGGCGGCCACGCATCCGCGCCCGCCCGATGCACGAGCCCCACGCCCGTGCGATAGACCAAGGAGGAAACCATGAACGAGGGCTACACCAAGGTATTTGTTTCACTCGACGGTACTGAGCAGCAGGATTTTGTGCTCGCACGCGCCATCAAGGTCGCCGCGAACAACGGCGCCAAGCTGATTATCGGCCACGTTATCGATTCCACGGCACTCGAGAGCGCCGGTTCCTATCCGGTCGATCTGGTCAACGGCCTAGAGGAGGCATTTAAGAACTCCATCGCCAAGCAGCTCGAAGAGGCCAAGGCCAATCCCGACATTCCCGAGGTCGAGGTCATGATTCGCGCCGGCCGCATTCGCGAGACGCTCAAAGACGAGATGCTCGACGTGGTCAAGCCCGACCTGGTGCTCTGCGGCGCTCGTGGCCTGTCCTCGATCAAGTATGCACTCCTGGGTTCAATTTCGACGTTCCTGCTGCGCAACACCGACTGCGACATCTTGGTCGTGAAGTAGCAAACGTACGCCTAACGCATCGCGGAGCGCAAGCCCACGTGCCCAAGTCTTCCAAGAGCGGGACCACCATTACGGTGGCCCCGCTTTGCTTTAGGCTGAGAATTGCTCCAGAACCCTCATTCTCTCAACGGAATCCGTCTGAATTTTCAGAGCGACCCGACCCAAATCTCCGGTTGCAGAGGCAAGTTCTGCAAGCTGGGCAGACACCTCTTCAGCCACTTCCGCCGCGATGTTCTTGATCATCTTGAGTGGCAGATGCAAATCTTGAGACATGAATTCGAAATCTTCAGGAGTCACCCCATCGATCACCCGGTGATCCCCAATATCAATCCCAAGATTATGGTCGTATCCCATTATCGTCGTGCAAACAATATCGTATGCAGGGGCCAACCTCTTTTCCCGCCAACTCGGACTATAAAGAAACGAATGGTTCTTGAGATGCGAGTCGCAATTCCCCAACGCATAATCGACCATTACCTGACGAGCGAACATTTGAGTATCAGCAATTACGTTAGACGATTGCTCTCTTATCAATCGGCCGCAAAGAGCCATATAGCAGCTATCGGGACGTGTCTCGTATTTCATATACGAAGGCCAGCCAACCGCTTGGCAAAAATCCTCCTGATGCAGCCTCAGAGGCACATCGAATCCGCTCATCGACGGCGGCTCATTGCTCCAGATTCTGTCATAACGCTCGGAAAAGAACGCACCAGGAATCGTATCCGAAGCTTCTGAACGGGCAATTTCAAGCCCAGCAGCAGACGCTGCCGTCATGCAAATTAATTCGTTGAACGGCAAATCCGGATGTTTAGTTGAAGCAATCTTGACTATGTGAGTCGAGGGGGCAGAGCCGAGCGGCAGCATCCAATCCCCCGACCCGGCCTTTTTTGCATCTTTACCGCGCGGTAAAAACCAACCGGTTTTAGACTGAGCGCCCGCCAACGACAGCCTCGAATCCTGCATATCATTTGCAATCTCAAACACTTCCGCCTTAGAAAGTGCCTCAAAATCCTCGTCTTGCAGAGGACGATAGCCCGGATCGTAGCTCGATTTCTCATCGCCGAGAAACCTCAAGGCACCAACGCACTCATCGCCCAAACGCTCGAGCATCGATAAATAGTCTGACTGGGGGATTTGAAAACGCATCGACAGCTCATGCCGAACCGGGCCCTCGGGAAGCATGCCCGAAAAGAAGGCCGAAAACTCATTGCTGGCATATGGCTCATGTCGCAAGGGAAGAGAAGCTGAGAGTGCGGCAGCATCGTCGCGTTCAAGATATCCCTCATCATATGCAAACGTCTCGTTTACGGGGTCGGCCCTCTCAAATTCTCCGACCAGCTCAAACGTTCCCCGATACTCACGATAAACCTTTAATGCCATGAGCCGTCGCCCCTCTCCCTCAGGATCAAATCGACCCCCAAGCTGTTAGCGATTTGAAGGGTTTGGCGAAGATTGGCACCCGCCTTTCCACGCTCAAGCTCGCTCACAAAGCGCAAACTGCACTGGTTGAAATCAGCCACATCGCGTTGGGTATAACCGAGCTTCTTCCGGCGCTCACGCAAATATGCACCGAGTTCAGCTGGGTCAAAAATCGTTCGCTCATTCCAGTCTTGCATGCTAATCCCCTATGATTATCCCAAACGGGATAATCATAGCACATCATGATGGAATTATCCCGTTTGGGATAATTGTCTTAACGTGAATGACGCTCCGGGACGTTACACCGCGACGACTACTCAAAGTATTGAAACTTGTTGGTCGAGAAGGCAAACGTGACGACAAAGCCTTTGCCGGGCTCGGATGCCGCGGTGACGTCGATGCCCATCTTGGAGCAGAGGCGCGCCACCAGGTAGAGGCCGATGCCCGTTGCGCGCTTGGTGGTGCGGCCGTTGTCGCCGGTAAAGCCCTTCTCGAACACGCGCGGCAGGTCGGCCGCGCTCACGCCGCAGCCGTTGTCCGCGACAGTGAGCTCGATGCGTTCGCTCGCCAGGCCCTCGTCCAGCAACGCGCCCGAAAACACGATCTTCGCGCCGTCCTCGCGCGCATATTTAATACTGTTCTGAATAAGCTGGCCCAGAATAAACTCGAGCCACTTCTCGTCGGTAAAGACCTCAAAGTCGAGGTTCTCGCACACCGGGGCCACGTGCGCCGCGATGAGCTCACGCGCGTTGGCCTTAATCGCGCCCGTCACCAAGGTCTTGAGATCCCAACGGCGAATCAGGTAGTCGCGCTCCACGACTTCCGAGCGCGCGTAGTACAGCGCCTGGTCGATATAGCGCTCCACGCGAGCCAGCTCACGGCCCAGGTCATCCACGCGCGACAGGTCGTCTTCGCTGCCATCCAGGTTTTCCAAAATCAGATGAGCCGCCGCCAGGGGCAGTTTGGCCTCGTGGACCCAGCTCTCGATATAGTCGCGATAGTCATCGGTCTGACGCCGGCCTTCGGCAACCTCGTCGCAAGCGGCTTTGCCCACCCGGCGCAAGACCTCGTACTCGAGCTCGCCCTCGGCATAGGTCGGGCATTGCACCATCTCCTGCACCCATGCGGGGCTCTCGAGCTCCTCTGCCGCGCGCTCCAGCTGACGCAGAAAACGGCGGCGACGCGCGTACTCGACCACGATGCCGAGCATACCAAAGATAAAGGAAACGCCGACCGCCACGACCACAATAGAAACGGGTGCACCGGCGACCGTCAGCACAAAGCAGCTCAGCAGCACGCCGCACGTCCACACGGCGACGGGAAGCAGCGCATCTTTAAAGAACTTGCCAAACGACATAGCCGGCCCCTAGACCGAATAGCCTTGGCCGCGATGCGTAGTCAAATACCCCTTGATGCCGATTTTTTCGAGCGTGGTGCGCAGGCGGTTGATGTTGACGGTGAGCGTGTTGTCGTCCACGAAGGCGTCGGAGTCCCACAGGTCCTGCATGATAGCCGAGCGCGAAACGATCTTGCCCGCGCGGCTCAGAAGCAGCGAGAGGATACGCAGCTCGTTTTTGGTGAGCTCGGTGCTGGTGCCCGTTTGCGTGTTGGTGACCATGGAGCGTGCGAGGTCGAGCTCCAGTCCCTTGTGGACGAGCGTGCTGCGCTCGCCCGCCGCCGCGGTGCGACGCAGCAGTGCGTTGATGCGCGCCACAAGCACGCGCGCGCTATAGGGCTTGGGAACAAAGTCGTCCGCGCCGAGCGTCATGGCCATGACCTCGTCGGTCTCGGTCGTGCGCGACGTGAGAACGATGATGGGGACCTCGGATTCGCGACGGACCTCATGGCAGATGTGCTGGCCGTCTTTGACAGGGAGTGTGAGATCGAGCAGCACCAGGTCGGGCGCGGCGGCGAGAATATCGCGCGAGACATGCTCAAACGATTCGCAGGCCTCGATTTCAAACCCGGCGCGGGCAAGGATGTCGACAAGCTCACGACGAATGGGCTCGTCGTCCTCAACGACATAAATCAGCGCCATGGATTTCGCTCCCCTCTTGGTTGTCTTGCCACCATTATGGCTGCGAAACTGCAGGTGCGCACCGCGCGCGGTACCAAGGTGACAGAACTGTTCGCGAGCGGGGGCGTTTTGTCCGCCTCGCACTCGCAGCGGCGGCGGGGACCAAAATGATTCTTTAATCCCCGTCCCAGAAAAATCATTTAGCGGCGGGCACGGAGCTTTTCGTAGCCTTCGGCGAAGAAGGCGACCGTGGCGGCGTCGGCCTCGGCGGCGTTCGTCTCGGTCGCGGGGACCACGCCGTGCTCGTCGCTCACTAGGAACAGCGCACCCTTGAGCTGCGCGGGAATGTCTACGCGCGTGACCGGGATTCCCTTGGTCTGGGCCAGCTGCTCGATGAGCGTCGCCGTGCCACACAGACACTCGTCCGCTGGCACCACAAAGGCGAGCTCGCCGTTGTTGACGGCGGCGAGCAGCTCGGGCGCCACGCCGGTTTCGTCGGCCTCGGAGCGGGCCTCTGCGGAACGGGCACGCAGCGCCTTGGCCGACGTATCGGCGAGCGGCTCGTACTCCCCCACCGTCATGGCGGCGTTGCCGTTGATGTCGATCACCAGCATGAGCACGCCGTCGCGTGCGGTGTAATCGCCCTCGGCAAGCGACCACTCAACGTGCTGTTTGGCCCAGCTGAGCATGTTATGGGTGAGTGGCTCGCCCTGCACCAGGCGCTCAGACAGCGCGCGGATGTGACGGTTGAGCATGGGTACCTTTTTGTTGGACATGCGCCAACGGCAGACAAGCGCGGGCTTGTCGAGCGTAAACTTCTCGACCGCCTCCTGATTGGCGCAAAAGTCCTCGTACGCACGCTGATCCTCGGCATTGCCAAACAGCTCGGCATCATCAATCTGGGGCATGGTCATACCTTTCGTGTTAGTCATTCCGTCCTCTTATACCAAAAAGACGGCCCTCCAAACGGAGCGACCGTCTTTTGCGGAGATTATTTTGTCCCGGGGCGAAACTTAGTGCCTAAAATGCCTGGCCCCTGTGAAGACCATCGCAATACCATGCTCGTTGCAGGCCTGGACGCTCTCGTCGTCGCGCTTGGAGCCGCCAGGCTGGATGATGCAGGTCACGCCGTGCGCGGCAAGCACGTCGACGTTGTCGCGGAACGGGAAGAACGCGTCGCTTGCACAGGCAAAGCCGCCCTTCTCCACGCCCTCGCGCTCGCAGAAGTCCTCGGCGCGCTCGCAGGCAAGCAGTGCAGAGTCAACGCGGTTGGGCTGACCCGGGCCCATGCCAATGCCGGCCTTACCCTTGGAGACCAGGATGGCGTTGGACTTGACGCCCTTGCAGACCTTCCAGGCAAACTCGAGCTCGGCCATCTCGGCGTCGGTGGGCTTGCGGTCGGTGGGGAACGTAAAGGTCGCAGGATCCTCGGTCACGTGGTCGACCTCCTGCACCAGCATGCCGCCGTCGACGGAGCGCAGCTCCACCTGGGCGCCGTGGTCCACGCCGCCGGTGGCCAGCACGCGCAGGTTGGGGCGCTTGGCCATGCGCTCGAGCGCCTCGGCAGTGTAGCTCGGAGCGATGATAACCTCGACGAACTGCTTGTTCTGATCGGCAAAGTGCTCAACCAGCTCATAGGGAACCTCGCGGTTGCAGGCGATGATGCCGCCGAAGGCGCTCTTGGGATCGCAGGCGAAGGCGCGGTCGTAGGCGGCCGTGATGTCCTCGGCCACGGCGGAGCCGCAGGGGTTCTGATGCTTGAGAATCACGCAGGCCGGCTCGTCGAACTCGCGGACCAGGTTCCAAGCGGCGTCGGCATCCAGATAGTTGTTGTAGCTGAGCGGCTTGCCCTGGATCTGCTCGGAGCCCACGAGCGGGAACTGCGAGCTCGCGGTATTCTCGCAGCCCTCGGCAAAGCGATAGACCGTGGCCTTTTGCTGCGGGTTCTCGCCATAGCGCAGGTCGTCGACCTTCTCCAGCGAGATCTCGAGCTTGGCAGAGGTGTCCGCCACGTCGCTTGCCTGGGCGGCAAGCCAACGGGAGATAGCCGTGTCGTAGGCGGCGGTGGTCTGGTAGACCTTCACCTGCAGGCGACGACGGGTGGAAAGCGTGGTGCAGCCACCGGTCTCGCGCATCTCGGCCAGGACGGCATCATAGTCGGCCGGGTCGGAGATGACGGTAACGCTCGCGGCGTTCTTGGCGGCAGAGCGCAGCATGGAGGGGCCACCGATGTCGATGTGCTCGATGGCGTCCGCGAAGGTGACCTCGGGGTTGGCGACGGTCTTCTCGAACTCGTACAGGTTGACGACGACCAGGTCGATCAGCTTAATGCCGTGCTGAGCAGCCTCCTGCATGTGCTGCTCGGAATCGCGGCGGGCCAGCAGCGCGCCGTGAACCTTGGGGTGCAGGGTCTTAACGCGGCCGTCCATCATCTCGGGATAGCCCGTGAACTCCTCGATGGGGGTTACGGGGACGCCCGCGTCCTCGATGGCACGAGCCGTGCCGCCCGTAGAGATGATCTCGACGCCAAAGTCATCGACCAGCGTCCGTGCGAAATCGACGACGCCCGTCTTATCGGTAACCGAGATCAACGCGCGTGCGATCTTCACATCAGATCCCATGCAGTCCTCCTGTCTGGTACGCCGCCGTGCTCTGTGAGCCGGTGATACGTCGATCTGCAGCGCTCGCGCAGCGGCATTGAAAATACTGATTCAATGTAGCGCATCGAGCGCATCGATGCACCCCGCAACGGGCGCATATGCAGAAAAAGTTTGCGAGCGGAGGGGATGGGCACGGCACCGGGCACGGTGAGTTCATGGAACACAGGGGCACCATAATTAGATGCCAATAGCGTGGTAGAACTGTGCTCGATATGCATCCGCAAAAGAAAGAGGCACCATGGTCTCGCGGGTTCTCTACCGACCGTTTGATACCGAAGACTTCGACGCCATCGCGTTGATTCTGCAGCAGCTTTGGCATAACAATTCGGATAACGATGAGTACAACCGCCTCGAGGCCGCGTGCGACCTCGCCTATTGCCTTTCGTCTTCGACGTTTTCGCAGGTTGCCGTAATCGACGGTCAGGCGCGCGGCATTGCGCTCGCGCGTGCGGGACAGAGCTCCGGCGCCACCGTTAAGGAACATTGGCTGGATACCGAACGCGCACTGCTATCGCAAATGCGCGAGCTGGAGCCCGATGCCTGCGCCGAGTATCTCTCGTTTGTGCGCGCAACCATCCGAACCAACAACCGCCTGCTCGAAAGCAGCCCGTTACCACACGACAACGAGGTCACGCTGCTTGCCGTAGATCGCGACGTCCATGGCCTGGGCGTTGGCTCGGTGTTGCTCGACGCCGCAGTCTCGTACCTGTCCTCGCGCGGGGCGACGAGGGCGCACCTGTACACCGACTCCAACTGCTCGTGGAAGTTCTACGAACTGCACGGCTTTAAGCGCACGGCCACGCACCGCGCCAACCGCGAAGAGCGCCGTCACGAAATGCCGCGCGAAAGCTTCCTCTACGAACTCGACCTAACAGCCTAGGCCCAGCAGCCATACCTAGTCATTTAGGAACGTCCCCAGTGACTAGTCGTTGGGGACAGTCTTCGTAGGTAGCGCATAAAAAGGGATGGGCTTTCCCCGACGGCTGTCGAGAAAAGCCCATCCCATAGCTTACGACCGTTAGAACGTTCCGCCGCCGCCTCCGCCGACGCCGCCGCCTCCGCCGCCCGAGAAGCCGCCGCCTCCGCCGCCGCCCGAGCTGTCCGAGCTCGACGCGAGCTCACGGATGCTCTCGTGATACACGCCGTCGAACGAATCGAGCGGCGACTCGGTACCGTAATGATGGTAGTACCACCAGTAGCAGGGGTAATTGTCGTAGAAACCGTCGGCCTCGCGCACCTCGGGAGGAACAGCCTCGGCAAGCTGACGCAGGACTTCCTTCGAAACACCCAGCGCCGCACCCATCACCAGAAGTTTATTCCACAGGACCAGATCGCCGGGGACGGCTTCCTTTAGACGCGTGAAATCCTCAAGCCAATGCTTGAGCGCCTTGCAGCGAGCCGCCACCTCGGCGCCCTCCGGCGTAAAGCGGCGGAACGTAAGGCCCACGCCAATACCCACCAGCACAATCGGCACCGAGATAACCGCGGCGATAATGTTCGCCTGTGCGCCGTCGGTAAAGAAGATGGATCCCGCGGGAATACAGGCGATCAGAATACCAAGAACCAGGCAAAACACCATTGCGACAATGCCGTCCGAGGCAATGTACTCGCTATCGGCCAGCTTGCCCTTAACGGTGTTCTGATAGTCCTCGAGCTTGTCGCCCACGGGTGTAGCGTGCTGCTTGACGTAGTGCTGCAGCTCGTCGAACGTGCGCGAGCGATCGCCGTTCTCGTCGGGCTTAGCACCGGCAAAGAAGACCTTGAGCACCATGTGGTCAATGCCCTTGGCCGACTTCCAGCCCGCATCACTCACCGTCACGCGATACGTCTGCTCTTCTTTTTCACGCCCCAACAGACCCTTCTTAGCCTTAGTCACGGTCGCCTGCTCCAGCTTAATCACACGGTCGTCGGTGAGCTTCATGAGCGTGGCGATATATGCCTGATCGGGCACCTCGTTCCAGCTCATGAGGGCCGAAAGCACAGCGGGATGGTCGGCCGAAGGCACATCGCGGAAATATTCGTCCTGGAAAAGCGGCTTGGGCTTGCGGCGGCGCAGCTTGAGCACAACGATTGTGCCGGTAAAGGCCACCGCCGCGACAACACTTAGTACGGCAAGTACATTGGCAATCATGCGAGCGTGAGCGCGGCGGGCGTTAGCCTCGTCGGCCCATGCCTTCTCCTCGCTCAGGATTGTCGGCATGCGCTCCTCGCTCGAAGCGGAAAGCCAAGGCACCCAATCGCTGGGGAAGGTGATGCGCGCCTCGGCGAATTCGCCCTGATGCACGCAGGGAATGGTATAGGTGACCATGGGTTCATCCGCATCGAGCGATACGTCGCCCGTCAGCGGGCCGTGGCCCCATGCGCGGAAGTTATCGCCCTTGACGGCCGCCGTCCCGGCGGCGGCATTTGCGAAGCACACTTCCATCTCGACATCATCGGAATCCGCAGACCAGCCGTCGCCCACAAACTTCCAGTAGAGCTCGGCGGTATCGGACCAGTTCATAACCGCACCGGTCATGGTGTAACTCACGTAATAGATCGCGCTATCGCCGCTCTCGTGGGGGCTGAACACCTTGATCTTTACGCCGTCGTCGGACTGCTCAACCGTATAGACGCCGTTGTCGCCTTTGTTTGCGCTGTCGACCTTGTTAAACGCGGTGTCGTCTTCCTCGACGCTCAGCACATTGACGCCCGCCGCGCCGCCCTGCTGGTTAGAGCCTGTATTGATCTCCCAAAACACGCCGTTGATGTCGTCATCGAAATCAAACTGGCGTCCCTCGACAACGGTCAGCGAGCCGTCGGCCTCAACCGTGGCGCCGATATAGGTTTGGGTCATGGAGTAGCCGTCGGCACGTGCAACGGCGGGCAACAGCAGCAGTGCGCACGCGACGAGCGCGCAAATGGAAACAAATCGCGCAAACGGGCGGCGCTGCCGGCTGACTTTGGCGGCGAGGGTGTTCATAGGCACATCCTTTGTCTGTAAAACCAACAGCGCCATTGTCCCACGTTTGCGGGTACGCATGACGAATATCTGGGCCAACGGAACGTCAAATGGGACAAAAGTCCCACCCGAGTCTGGCGCTTAGGGACGTTCCTAATGATCTATTGGGGACGGAGGAAAACGGATCATTGGGTTGAACCGACGGACTGCAACAAATTTGTCGTTTGGGACGCTCTTTGGCCGAGTCCTGCGCCAGCAATAGATACCACTTCACAGCTCCGTCACAGGTGTAGCGGCTTTGTGTGGGCGCGGCATGCGCTGATTGAGCCGCCAGTCGAGGGGCATAAAGCAGTTGAGCGAAAACGGTTTGCCCCTTTGCCGTTCGCTCGAGGATCATGTCCCCCTTTTCCGCGGAAACCCCGGCAGTTGCGAAGAGCTGCCGGGGTTTCTGTCGTTTGTGAGGCCGAGTCGGCGTACGGCGATCGAGACGTTGGGCCGCAGACCCACCGTGCGCAATGCGCAGCGCCGCCAACTTGCGAGCCACGGAAACGCCTTCCCTACCGTGCCCCGCGCTATACTCGTCCGCATGGATATCAAAACACGCAACATAGTAACGCCCGCCGCGGATGCACCAACGTCGCAACCCGCCTCCGTTCCCGCACCTGTCGTGGGCCGTTTTGCCCCGTCGCCCTCGGGCCGCATGCACCTGGGCAACGTGTTCAGTTGCCTGTGCTCGTGGCTTTCGGCCCGCAGCCAGGGCGGCAACATCGTGCTGCGCATCGAGGACCTGGACGATCGCTGCAAGCGCCCCGAGCTTGCCGCTCAGCTGATTGACGATCTGGCCTGGCTAGGGCTTCAGTGGGACGAAGGCCCCTACTACCAGCACGATCGCCTCGACCTGTACGAGAGCGCCTTGCACCAGCTGCAAGACGCCGGCCTCACCTATCCCTGCTTTTGCACGCGCGCCGAGCTCCACGCCGCCAGCGCGCCGCACGCCAGCGACGGCACGCCCATCTACCGCGGCGCCTGCCGAGGCCTTTCGGCCGAAGAGGTCGCCCGC
The DNA here is from genome assembly GCA_902475615.1 of uncultured Collinsella sp. Classification (GTDB taxonomy): domain Bacteria; phylum Actinomycetota; class Coriobacteriia; order Coriobacteriales; family Coriobacteriaceae; genus Collinsella. The sequence continues at coordinate 805,059 of CABSAD010000001.1, forward strand.
CGCAGTGCCCTGCGCGCCCCGGCCACGCGCCTACGCGTGCCCGACATCGACGACCTCGCAGGCGACGTGATCGAATTCGTGGACCGCACGTACGGGGCCCAATGCGAGGCGCTCGCCACCGAGTGCGGCGATTTTTTGGTGCGCCGCAGCGACGGCGTGTTTGCCTACCAGCTAGCCGTGGTGGTCGACGACGCTGCCATGGGCGTCACCGAGGTCGTGCGCGGATGCGACCTGCTGGGCTCCACGCCGCGCCAAATCTACCTGCAGCATCTGCTGGGACTTCCCACGCCGCACTACGCACATATTCCGCTGCTCATGTCACCGGATGGCCGCCGCCTTTCCAAGCGCGACCGCGATCTGGACCTGGGCGAGCTCCGCGCCCGCTTTGGCACGCCCGAGGCGCTGCTGGGCTGGCTCGCCGGGCAAACGGGCGTCGCACCGGACACCACACCGCGCTCTGCCGAGCAGCTGGTCGAACACTTTAGCTGGGACGTTATCCGCGCACACCGGGAGAACATCGTTATGGATGGAAGGACAGGCATGCAACAGACGACAGCCTGCCCTGACGAGCACCTCGATAGCGACATTGCCAAAGTATCAACAACCCAGCTTTCGCCAGAGGGGTTCGATGAGTTCTGCGAAATACTTGACTCTCCCACGCCTGAAGCTGCGAAAACGTTGCTCGAGCGCAAGCCGGCTTGGGAGTAAATCCCTTAACAAATCGGTTTTGGTTCGCCACGAAGCTCATGCGTCCGCGCCCCTACGCAACATCCCAGGGTTGGAGTTCGTCGCCCAGGTGAACGATGCAGTCGTAGAGTACGGTGTGACGCTCGGCCGGGTTGGCATCCCGATGGAAATGCCCGTAGTACCAGCGCTTGTAATCCAAGCGGTCTTCCAGCTCATCGAAAAATGCCGTAAGCCGATCAACGGCGGGGTAATTCCAGCCGGGTGCCGGATAAAGCGTGGGCGAAAGCATGCGCGTCGAGCAGGTGTGGGTGACCACGTAGTCGACCTTCCAACCCGCGCTGTCGAGCTTTGCCCGCGCCTCCTCAAAGTTGCGCTCGTCCGGCAGCTCCTGCGGCCACCAGCTGGAATAGGGAATGCGGTATTCCTTATCCACACTCGTGGCGCCGCCCATGGTAAAAATCGTTGAGCCGTCGAGCTCAAAAACCTCGCCGCGCGTCAGGCGCCGTATGGGAGAGGTATCCGACAGGCGCTGCGTCAGCCCACCGTGCCACAACTCCATGGGACGCTCCGCCCAGTGATCGAAACGCTCGTGGTTGCCGTCGACGAGCAGCACGGTATAGGGGCGCGACTCCAGCCAAGCGATGTCGGCACATTCTTCGGCAGAGAAATCCCACGGAAAGCCAAAGTCGCCGGCGACGATGAGATAGTCGTCGCTCGTCAGGCTATCCCCAAGCTCCCAATCGCGCAGCTTTTGCATGTCGAGGCCGCCGTGAATATCGCCCGTCACATAGACCGTCATCGGATTACCACTTCCCTCTTATATGTTTCGAGATCGTGCTCAATCTGCTCGTCACCCGTGGCGTTGACCCACCACGGCCATTTAACGCAACACACCGGCTCGTCTACCTGTGCAAACCGCGACCTGAGCTCTTCCAGGCTCACGGGGGCGTAGCTGTTAGCATCCACGCCCACGTCATAGCGCAGCAGCCCCTGCCTGAGGTTGAACTTGTTGTACGCGCCGCCGCAACTGTGGATATGCCCGTGCAAATGCCAGCTGCCGTGCGACATGCCCTGCCAGTCAGCCATAGGATAGTGGCTCAGCACGATTTTTTGGCGGTCGATCTTGAGCACGCAAATGGGCGGCTCGACGATAAAAGCATCCGCAACCGCAGGCTGCGTCCAGTCTTTGTCGTGGTTGCCGGGCAGTAGGTGGACGCGCTTACATGAAATGCTTTTGCGCAGCTCATAGGCGTCTTGGACCGTCATCTTAAAGCTGAAGTCGCCCAAGATGTAGAGCTCGTCATCCGCAGCAACCTTGCTGTTAATGTTGGCGACCATGGCATCGTTCATCTGCGCAACAGTCGACCAAGGCCTATCGCTAAGCCGTAGCATGTTCTCGTGTCCAAAGTGAGTATCGCCGGTAAACCAGATCACGGGGACCTCCTGTTGCTGCGGGGTATCCATCCCTTAGGGCTTACCCCTCGTTCTTCCATCCAAACGGGTCGAGCACCCAAAAAATCAGATCGAGTACGCCGCCGGTCATCATGGCGCCGGCAAGGGCCATGCAAACGTGCAGAGAACTGGCACTTCGGAGCACGTCGAATGGCCCCAGAACAGCCAGCAGCGCGACCGCTGCGCCGGCAAGGCACAACGCGAGGCACGGCCCCGCGTCCTTGACGCACTTCTTTGCGAGATGCTTGGTGTTATCGCTCATTGGTATCGAACTCCTTAGAGGATCGTTGTTTGGGTACATGCCGCCGCGGCAGAGCAGGGCGGCAGGGTAAGTGTCCCATGCCGTGCGGACACGTTTTTAAACCCATGTATCCGCAGGGACCCATGTCCTTGCAGAACACCCCCGAAGAATCGTCTAAGCCGCTGGCGGGCAACATACTGAACAGGGGGTCTTTCCTCGTTTGAGCGCGGTCGCCAGTGGCACGCTTGTTCTAATGGCATTTTGAGGAAGGTTTTTGCATCCCCCAGAACGGTGATAAATCTTGCCGTTCTTGATGACGATCACCTTGGTTTTTGAAGCAGCCACGCTGCGGGACTTGATGGGCGCATCCGCCTTTTGACGAGCCGGTGCCGTTTTCCGAGGCCAGCCTCTCGGAAAATCAGAATCGCAGAATCGATTGATGTAGCTGTCGAAACATCCATCGAACAGCAGCCCCGTTGCCAAGCCCGCCATGAACCCACAGGCAATCGCGGCCTCTCCTCTAATTTGCATATGTCCCTCCTTAATTAATCTTGAAGATAAAAGCGGCGCGCGCCGCAGGACCCATGCCCTTGCGGCGCGCGCCGAAAATGATCCGCTTTCCTCCGTCCCTAACGGATCAGCTGGCGGCGCTTGTCGGACAGGAAGACGCCGGCGGCAACCAGGACCGTGCCTCCAATTACGAACGTCTCGCCCAGCAGGTTGGACACGTCGCCCGTGGCGGGCATCGTCGTCTGCTGCGTGGTGGCCTCGGACGCCGAGGTCATGTGCTTGGCCTGGTACGCCACCTGCGTCGCAGGCTGAGTCTGCTCGCCATTCCCGCGCTCGGCGGCCTCTTGGCGAGCGATCTCGGCGTTGAGCTCGACAATAGCCTGGTCGAGCTCGGCCTTGGCGGCGGTATAGTTGGCAAGCGCCTCCAAGTAGGCAGGTGCCACAGCATCCGTCGCAGCAACGGCAGCGTCGAGCTCAATCTTGGCAGCTGCGGCGCGCTCGGCGGCATCGTGGGCTGCAGCGATCTTAGCGTTGAGCGCCTCATCCGCATCGTTGGCACGGCCGCTAGCGATGGCGTCGGCAAGGTTGATCCTGCGCAGGCGGGCAACCGCGGCGGCAGAAGCATCGCGATCAGCGGTCGCATCCGTTACGGCGTCGTCCGCCGCAGTCACGCCAGACTCGGCATCGGTCTTCGCCGAAGCCGCTGCCTCAACAGCAGCATCGGCAGCGGCCTTGTCCTCCGTCGCCTGAGCAAGCGCCGCGGCGGCATCATGTAGCTGAGCCGCACGAGCAGCAGCCGCGACGGATGCGGCCTGAGCCGCGGTCACAGCCGTGCCGGCACCGCTCGCAGCAGCCTGGGCGGCAACAAGCTCGGCCTGGGCAGCAGCGACGTCGGCATCTGCCTGGCCTGCCGCACCCTGCGCGGCATTCACTGCAGCCTGCGCGTCAGCCTGAACGGCACGCGCCCCCTCGAGCACCGCCGAGGCCGCATCAAATGCACGCTGAGCAGCGGCAACGTCGGCAGAGTACGCAGCCAGCTCGTCCTGGGCGGCAGCAAGCGCGCTCTCCTTGTCGCCAACGCCGGCGCGAGCGGCATCCAGCGCACGCCGGGCAGCGGCAGCCTTGCCCTTGGCGACATCGAGTTCATCAGACTTGGCAGTCACGACACTCTGCGCCGCGGTAACCGCAGCGCTGGCAGCGTCCACGTCGGCGCGGGCATCAGCCACGGCACGCGCAGCGGCCTCAGCCGCGGCCTGCTTCTCCCCCACGGCAGCCTGGGCATCCGAGGCCCCAGCGGCAGCAGCGTCAACATCGGCGGCAGCAGCATCGACTTGAGCCTGCCTTGCAGCGGCGGCCTGCGACGCGGCGCTCACCTTGCCGCCAGCCTGCGCAGCCGCGCCCTGAGCGGCAGAAAGCTCCTGACGAGCCGCGTCCACGCCCTGCCCAGGATTTGCCAACGAGTCACACCACGCATTAAGCGCAGCCTCGTATTCGGCAACCGTCATCGGATTGGCGGCATTCGTGTACCATCCTCCAGACATAGAGAACGTCTGCGCCTGCGTAAGCCAACGGTTCATCGTCCCGCGCGTGCAAACCCCCATACCCGTTACGGTGTAATCGGGATCGATCACATTCATGTAGTGACCGACTGTATGCACGCTCCCGCCATGCGCAGCCACGTAGCGATCGATTTCGTCGCCATGCTGCTCGTAGAAATCAAAAGCAGCCTTTCCCGTAAGGCCCGTCGCTCCCAGCGTAGCCGCAGCGCGGTCAAAGACGGCCTTCTCCTGATCGACCCACTGGATGAACGGGTCGCTTCCGTAGTTCCACGCCACGTTTTCGCCCACGTTGAACTGCATGGCGTGCGCAGTCTTGGTATCGGAGAAATTCGCATCGGCAATCGCGGTCGCCATCATGGCATACGTCACCTTGAGCTCACCCAGGCCAACGCTCGCACGATACTTGTTGCACGCCTTGAGCCACACAATCGCTTGCTTCATGTTGGTCAGACTCGTCGCGTCAACCTCCTCGCCCACCTTGGTAAGGCTGGCATATTTGCAGTTGAGGATCAGATCCGCCGCATCGTCGGCACCCACGCTCTTAAAGAACGCGATGGCGCCCTGGCGGTAGTTTTCCGCCGAGGCGTTCGCCGTAGCCTGGGCAGCGTCGAGCTTGGCCTGTGCCTGAGCCACAGCCTGATCGGCCTGCTGTTTTTGAGCCTTTGCCTGGTCGAGCGCCTTGTCGGCAGCGTTCTTCTCGTCCTTAGCGGCCGAGAGCTTGGCCTGGGCATCGGCCAGCGCCGCGAGCGCATTGGCATGCTCGGCCTTAGCCTGATCGACGGCGGCGTCTGCCGCGGTCGCAGTAGCCGTGGCAGCGTCCAGCTTGGACTGCGCGTCAGCCGCAGCCTGCTGCTGGACGGCGAGCGCCTGCTGAGCAGCCTGCACCTCACCCTCGGCAGTGGTCACTTCCTGCGAGGCGGCTGCGAGTTCGTCCTCGCGCTGCGCCTGGACCGACTTGGCGGCCTCCAGCGTGGCAGTAGCGACGTCCACCTTTGCCTTGGCAGTCTCGTACTCCGGGCCTGCTGCACCCTGTTCGGCTCGATCCAAATCTGCCTTGGCGGCGTCATAGCTCGCCTGAGCGGCATTCACATCCTTATCGGCCGCATCCTTTGCCTGCTGAGCTGCCGAAAGCTTGCCTTGCGCGTCCTGCTGTTTGGCCGCGGCGGCATCAACGCCAGCCTGGGCATTCGAAAGCCTGACCTGCGCGTCGGCGGCCTGCTGCTTTGCCTGCTCCAGCTCGCTCGCGGCCTGCTCGGCAGCGGCCTGAGCCGCGGCAACAGCCTCGGGCGTGGCATCGGCAGCAGCGGCCTGCGCGGACTTGAGCGCAGCCTGGGCATCGTCGGCGGTCTTCTGGGCAGCGGTCAGGGCTTCACCCTTGTCCGTCAGATCCCTCTTTGCGGCATCGAGTGCAGCTTGAGCGTCCTCGAGCGCCTTCACGTCCGCATCGGCCTTGTCCTGCGCGGCACCCATCTGCTGCTCCAGCTCGGCCGAAGCTGCAGAAGCGGCAGCGTCGCTTGTGCCACGGGCCGCATCGTAGGCGCTCTGAGCCTGCTGCTGGTTGGCAGCGGCGGCGTCGTAAGGAGCGGCGGCCGCATCCAAATCGGCCTTGGCAGCAGCGGCCTTAGCGCGAGCCGCATCGACCGCAGCCTGCAGGTTGGCGACCTTCTGCACCGCTGACACCGTGCCCGCGCCAGCGCTAGCAGCAGCCGCGCTCGTCAACGGAGACAGCACCGCAGCCGGCTTCGCAGTAGCGTCGGCACCGTTCGCACCCTGCGCCACCGCAGTCAGCGGAGACAGCAGCGACCCGCCCGTCATGGCGATCGTTGCCGCAGCAACTGTCGCCATACGCCCGGCGGCCTTCGCCTTACCCGCAGCGCAGCCATTGATGTTCTTGTTCACGTTCTTGCTCATTGCCGATTCCTTCCCACGATGAGCTGATGTTTGACACATAATCGATCCAATATGCCCCGCTAAAAAGAGGTGATAACGGGGTAATTAAATCGGAGGAGTTGGAGACAAGCCCACATCCATCAGCGGATGCCGAGCTCATACTCCCGCTCGCGCTCAATATCATTCAGGTACTCATAATCTTCGGAGCTAAGCTCTAGATCATCTTGAGCGAACATGTAGTTCTCGGCCTTAGAACCAATACTGCAACCGTAGATGGTATTGAGATCGATATGGTCGGTATTGTCGTTGTAAAGGGGGAAAATTCTGCTGGTCATGCTCAAGTACCTCTCAACATAAACTGAAAACTCGTTTGCTTGGTCTCTTTTTGAGACCCCATCTGATGTGCTATGGCTGCAGTATATGTTCTCCCCTTTTACAATGCAAGCGTAATTTCAAAAAGTTCTAGGAGCGATAATTGCGCAACACCATCACTTGTCGCCACCGCCATCCTCTACCGCGCCCTCACGCGCAGCGCACTCGTTGAGATACTTGACCGGAATCGGCCACACGGACGGAGCCTTATAGCGCGAAAGGCCTATGTTGGCCAGCTGAACCAACAACTCAGACAAATCATCGCCGTCGAGTACCTCAATCGAACGCACGTGAATCGCAGTCGCCATATCCTCCTGGGTGCCGTTGTTGACGCCCACAAAATAGCAAGTCTTGCCCGCACGCTCGAACGTTCCAATGCCGTAATAAGGCGAGTTGTAGCTCTCGAAAATCTCTTTCTTACGCCCTGCTTTGCCTGTGAGCTGATGCTCACCCACCAGGGCCATAAAGTTATTGGAAAACGTCGTCAGTCCCGTATCCCGCACGCGCGCAAGCATAGACTGCCCGTCCGCATGCACGTCAAAGACATAGGCGCCCTTATCGAATTTGCCGTCCGCGGTCAGCAGATCGAGCTCCATCTCGTCCTCGGGACCATCCTCTGCCGAATGTGAGGCATAGCGCATGCCCCCATCCGCGCCAATCGCCAACGTAGCGATACGCGAATCCAGCTCAATCTTGTCCTTTGTTTTATGCGGCACATCGACCAAGCCACACACCGTCACCGACTCAATATCCAAAGCATCAAGATCAAACGCCGTCACCCGCTCGTCGACAACATCCTGCTTTACCAGCAGTTCTTTGAGCATGGCGCCCAGGATCGCCTCTTGCGCATTGCGATCCTTTTGCTTTGGCGCCACCTTAAACAGTGGCTCGCACACATCCGGTGTCACGTGCTGTTCCACCACGCCAGCATGTAAGGCATAGCCGTCGTCCTCAGCAACCTCATTGGGCACAACGACAAGGTTCAGCGCCCGCGAATCCACGGCCCTTCCGCCATACGTTGCGCGAACGCCCCACGAGGAATCGTTAAGTCGATCGGCCAGCTGGCGCGCCACTTCGGCAAGCCCATTGCGCGCAAACGACACCACGATTCGCTGCCCCGCCATGCGCTCCGCAACCACGCGCGCGTACTCATCACCCTTGAGCACCTCGTAGAAACTCTTACGCGGGTATTCCATGAGCGTCGCCCGGGCGAAGTCGCTGTAACGGCGTTCGAGAATCTGCAGCTCTCGATACAAAATGCCCTTCTTGGTATAGGCGACCTTGTCCGCCTGGGCCGAGAACGTCAGATCACGGCGCTTGGACGGCTTGTCGCCCTTGGCTCGGCGCAGGATGTACTCGTCTTTTTGTTCGTGGGCAAGCACCATCGTCGCCACGGGCGATAGCCTGTAGCCCACTTGGCTCTTAATCTTTTCGAGCTCTTTCTCGTCACCTTGTGCCCTGCCAATAAGCACACGGCGCTTGGTAAACGTCCGAATCTTAAGATCAAAGGTGCAATCCTCATCGATAACGATTTCAACCGTTTCGATCTTGGCAGGTCCCCTTCCGTCGCTTTCGACAGCATCGCGGCGGGCACCCTTGGCGCTAATGACATACAGGTGCCCGGTGTCATTGGGAACTTCGTCCTCAATCCCCTCAAACTGAGAGCAGGAGTTGAACAGCAAGCGGAGCGCAACGTAATCGTCCAACTCGTTCCAATTAGTTTTAATCGGAACTATCTGCTCCTGATAAAGCGAGGCATTAAGGTCGCCCGTCTGCACGCCCGCTTTGACCATCAGAAAGACGCGGTTGTCTGCAAGCTGCGTGAGCGCGACGACCTTGCCCGTCTGGCACACATCGGCCATAAAGTTCGCCACGGCATGCTTGCCCGCATCGCCGACGTTGCACCAAAAGACCGAGTAGCGCTCCTCGGCAGCAGCGGCATCGAGCTGCAACACGAGCTCTGATACGGCGATGTCTCCCAAACCGCACGGCTGGTTATGCTTCGATTGCACGGCCGATCGCCTCCATCATCTCCAAATTGATTGCACCGTCGGCGGCCATATAAGGAACGGAGAACACAGTCCCCTCAGCATCGAGTGCCTTGGGCACGCACTCAAGCGCTGCCTCATCAGCCAAAACGTTGACGATTAGCAGGCGTTTCGCCCCAACCTTTTGAGCCTTCGCCCTAAAGCGCTCGGCATCCGACGCCTCGCGACCGTCGCGAACATAAGCGATATAGGCACCGATGCGATAGTGCTTAAAATCGATCCATACCCCGGTCGTGTTGCCAGCAGCATCGAGCACCTCAAAGTCGCCACCTGTCTCGGCGTGTGCCGCATCGCCACGCGTAAGCGAATAGCGGCCGTCGTAATATGCCTCAAAGATTGCCCTTCCGGCAGATTCTCCCAGCTCACCCAGGTAGACCGCCTGGAACATATAGGGCGTCATGTGCGCCGTCGCCGCCGGCTGCAGCGTTGTGGGCACCCCGTCGCTCGACCAACGCTCACGCACTTCGCGAATTGACAGCAGCTCGGGTACGCGCGCCGCCGCCTGGCTCACCTGGCGAACCGTCGCGCCCTTTAAGCCCTCCTTGCAGTGGCAACGATCCTCCAGACGAGCAGCAATCTGCTCGACGGGCTCACCATCGTAGCTAGGGAATTCAAAGTGCGGCACCTTGCATGCCCCGCCTTCTGCATAGGCATAGCCATTTGCAGCATGCGACATGCGCAGCGCGGTACTCCGGCGCTCTGGGTATTGCGCGAGATCTTCCCACGGCAGGCAAAAATGATGCAGGTAAAAGTCGCGCTCGCCATCAAAAGCAGTGAGATCTTCGTCCCCCGGCGTTTAGCGAGGTAACTTTCCACGCCAGCTTTTCGTGCTTTTGCTTGGCAAGGTTGTTCCTAAAGGCGGCAAGGTTCTGCTGCTTAACGGCAGCGTGTTCCTTGTTGTCCGTCATATGGTTGTTGGCAGCGGCGCAGGCACCAACCACCTGCTCAAGCTCGTAGCCTATCGGCAAATCATGCAAGAACGAAAAGTTGCAATCGTTCGCAATCTCGCGGTCGAGCAGCACCTGCACGCAAGGCATCTTTACACTCGTGCGCATCAGGCGACCCACAGCCTGTGCCACAATGCGAGCGCCTTCGACCTGATAAGAGAGGGTGTCGCGCACCGGCAGGCTCTTATTAACGCCAGATAGAAGCATCCGTACGTTCCGGCGCTTTTGAGTAAACGGAACCTCGCCGCGCGCTACCAGTTCCTCCTGCTCCACCACGCCAAGTAGCGCCTGCTGGACAAACTTATTTGAGTTGATCTCCACTCCCCAGGTCAAACGACTTGTGGGCGACTCGATATATAAGAAATCAAGATCCATCTTGGGGCGACGGTCGGCATTTTCAAAGCCGCAATCGACCTGATGAACCATGTCGCACAGATTCTCCGGCACCTTGTATTTGAGATTCTTGGAAAAGCCACCGGCCGAAAGATTGATAAACATCAGGGTCGGCTGGCCCAGCTCGAGACGTTTTTGAGCGCCACGCCAACCTGCATCCCATTCCGCAGCGTTAAAGCACGGCACCATGTCCTTGGCGGCCTCAAGCGATTTCTCGTACGACATCTCGGGGCACTTGATGTTTCTAATCACCAGCTCCGCGACAATCTCGCGCGCAAGATCCAGCGCCAGACTATTGAATTCGCCATGGTTTCCCATGTGGCGCGTGGTAAAAACGGCTCCCGCCCGTTGCTCGTTACGCGCCACACCACGGGCCCAAGTACTCACGGCAACAAGCGTCTTGCTCAGGCGCTTCAGCTCAAACTCGATGCTCTTGGCGTCGCTCACGCCCACCCTGTCAGCAATCTTTAAGCGCAAGCGCACCGCAAGTCCCTCACTCACGCCAATCCCGTCAAAGAACCGCATCGCGCGCTCGTACACCTCGTCGGGCGACACAATGATGCCGCCAAAGGCGCCGCCTGCCAGCGCGACCATGCCGGCAATTTCCTTGGACTCATCCACCCAGGCAATATCGACGTCGTACTCCTTCGCAGCCTGTTTGTTAAACAGCTTAGTCTGTCGCACGATTTCCTGGTTGAGCTCGCCAATCCAAGCGTCCTTGCGAACCACGCCATGAACCTCGTCAAGGTAATCGAGGTTGAAGTTTTTGACGGTCGGCGCACTCCATGTTGCGCTCATGCACACGCAAGGCGCTTTGGCGGCAATGGAGGCAAGGTAGGCCTCGGGCATGCGCTCAATGCCGTGGCTGGTTAGGTACGTGGTAAACATGTGCTCGATGGTGGTTTCCATCACTAGATAATCGACACCACGCGCATACATCGAGTCGTCGGCGGCATCGATCTCGTCATTCTTACGATCTTTAAAGAACAGCGCCAGCATCAACGAATCCCAAAAATACTTCTCGCTGGTCTGGTTGTTCCTAATGCCCAGGGCATCGATGATGTTCTTGCGCGAAAGGTCGTCCTTGTACGAAATGCTGCCGTAGTACAGCTTGTCCATAAGCGTGGCGCAACGGGCGAGATGACCCACCACCATCCTGACCAGACCGCGTGCACGACGCACCGCCTTGCTGACGGTTTGCTGCCCACTCCCTCCGCGAGTGATAATCATATTGCGAGTACCGCCCTCATTGAGTTTGAAGCGCAACGGATTCGCCGAGTTGTCGCCCACCGAAATATCGTCGCTGCCAAACAGATGTCGACCGGAGAGCTGCTCTTCTTTCGCCTCGTCAGACAGCGCAAAAGGCGGACGCAGTTTCATGTCCTTAATACAAGAGGCGAGTGCCTTTTGAATTTTCTTGGCATCCTTGGCGATTTCTTCGGCATCTTCCTCTACGCTCGCCCGCGAAACCCTGTTCCTCTCGGCGTTTGACCCTTTGTGATCGCCCGACGTGGAAGCGTGCGTATAGACCGCCATCCATTGATCTCGATTCCCCAGTAGCAAGGGGTCCACCACACCGCCGTTAAAATGACGATCGAGGATACGCAATACTTCGTCCGGTTGAAACGTCACGGGATCGTCTGTCAGCGTCGACAGTATGTCGGCCTTCATGTGGTCGATTTCATCAAAGATAAACAGGCCCTTCTCGGCAGCCATTGCGTTAAAGAGCACAACGCCTGCACCGGTCACTGTATCGATCCTATTGATGAGCTTTTGCGGCGTCAGGGCAATCACATGCGGTATGCTCTCGTCATTGAGCAGGGCAGACGGCCAAATCTGGGGGATCACCTCCATGCCGCGCGTGATGTTTTTGAGCTCGTGGCTCACAGCCCAACGCAAGCTCGCATCCGCCGACGATAGCTTGTCGCGAAGGGCGGGGGTCAAACGGTCTGCAACACCTCCCAGACGATTTCGAGTGTCAAGGATGCCCAAAAGGTCATCGGCGATCTCCATCGCGTTGCCCCACGCTCGCTTAATGATGCGATGAGAGCTCTCGTCGTCCGCCTCGATGGGACACGGAATGTCGCGCACGCCCACGGCGCCCTTACCGCGCGTAGTCTCAATCCAATGCAGGATGTTATCGCCCGCACGCGGAAGATCGAACACCATGCGCTGCGCGGCATCGCCATCCATGCCCTGTTCAACCAGCAATTTGCGCACGCTCGCAACGTAGTTGTCGCGGTTGTCCTTACCCGGCACCACAAACACCAGGTAACGACGGCCCGGGCACTTGTTAAAACAGCCCGAATCGTCCCAGCCACCGGCGATGAGGTCGGCTGTGACCTGCTCGGCCGTATAGTTTTTACCCGAGCCCGTCGTGGCGCCCAAAAAGTACAGGCCATTGTTGCCCTGATCCTTGGGGGCAAACAGCGCACGCTCAAAAAACTCGCGCATCGCCTTTTGACGTGCAAGATAGGGAGCGAGCTCCTTGTCGTCCGCAGACGACGGATTCGATTGGCAGTTGAGATCCCACATAGCCATGGTCAAACCTCCGATTTAGTTGTTACACGTGTTTGATACCATCCCGTGCGGACAAAACTCGCGCTGGGCGGTCAAGGCGGCGGCGTCCATGCCGCTTGAGAGAAGAAAGAAAGGAAAGAGGAGCAGTCAGCGACTACTCGCACGAAGCGAGCAGTTTCTTAAGATCGCACTCCAACGCCTCGCGCTCTTTGGCATCGATCACTGCAAGGGCGACACGCATCAGGGATGCATCGGCGGCAGACTCCTGAACCTGGTCGGGGCGCTTGCTAAAGCTTTTCCCGGCAGCCTTCCGATCGGTCGCGCCGTTCAGTGCGGTGGCTAAAGATTGTCATCGGACTTTGCGCTGGCTTTGGCCGCCTCTTCGCCCGCGATCAGGTCCTTAACCGTTATATACGCACTGTACGTAGCATCCTCGATCTTTTCCAAAACATCATCAGGGTCGCAAGTGCCCCAAGTTTCTTCGAGGACTCGAGCCAATCCCCAAGCAGCGCTGAGCAGGACGTCAACGTCCTTTAGATCTAAATGATCGACCGTAAAGGGATAGTCCGCGCACTCCAGTAGATACGTGTCAACTGCGCCAATTGCCTCAGCCACGTATGGCTCAAGATCGCAATGGGGTTGGAGGGCGCACAGCGCCTTGTGCGGATCGGTCGGCTCGATCCAATACAGCGTTGTCGCATCCTCGCATTTCTCGAGCGGATAACGCTCAACCGCCTTCTCCCAACTTTCATACCAAGGATCGGCATCGCCGTCCGTCATCGACCTGCAAAGATCAATCGCCGCAGAAACAGTCGCACACGAGCATCTATAACTGGCGCCTTTCCTAAAATCATCATTGAGCTCGTCGTCGCCAGACAGCCTCGCCTCCATGATCAGAAACGGGCCGTCATCATCTGTAATGCTCATGGGATAGTTGTCACATTCGTAGTACGGATACATTTTGTCTCCAATCAACCGTTCGGTCACATTAACAAGCAATATCAAAACCGCGCTCACGCGGAGGGTTGTCGTCCTCGATCCATTCGAGCCCGTCGTTCTCATCGATTCCGGCATCGGGGACTGACGACCATCTGAACTCGAAACCAAGCTGGTCAAGCTCATCGACTCGCTCACTGATTACTCCGTACGCATCCAACGCATTCTCGAAATCCTCCGAAGACACATAGCCGCGCTCGCACTGCTTGCGCATCTGGTGCAAACGACCCATGGCGGCAGCGATGATCTCGCGAAGAACGATAACCTCGCGCTCGCATACATCGATGTTTCCTTTGTTGAGCTTGATGCAATCGGACATAACGGCCTCCCTGGTTTTAAGCCTTTTCGCTTGATTCCATTGAACAGCCGCAAACAGCCGCGTAATATGACTTTTATCGGGTTTTAAATTTTGGCTGTTTGGAGCATTAATGCTTGATTCCGAACAAGAGCCGTTTAGCTGGGGTTTCGAGGCTGGCTTTCTTCGCTCTCCCGTCAATCCCCGCATGCTTCTTCTTAACAGAACGCCAGAGATTGATTGCGCCGATGACGGAAACGCAACCGGCAATGCAAGCGCATGGAATCTCGTCTCCGTAGCCAACGACCTATTACGCGTCGACTTAAGCTCGCTTTTCAACGAGATTGGGGGCCACTTTCGTGAGCGAGCAAAATTGCGCTTTTACATCGATTTGCAGAACGCCATTCGTCAGCCCCCTGCTCCCCACGATGCGCAACACGCTTCGATGGACTACGCAGCCGAACCAGACCATGACGACTGGCTCGATCCAGACGATTCCGACCAAGAGTCCGCGCAAGCAGAATTGAACGAAGCCGAAATCGAAGTCAACCTTCAAAAACAAAAGGAACGCGACCTCGATTTCTTTGCTCCGGTATCCGATAAAGCCATTACGCGCCATGCACACGGAGAGATATCTGGCATGGCCAGGTATCTCCTTGAAAATGTCTGCAGGCAGTGTGTCATGAACATCACAGCGATTCCCGACTATCGCTATTACAGCTGCTGGATGAACAACAACGCTATTGAGTGCAACGAAATCAACCGCCTGTACCGCGCGGTGATCACGACATCGGCCCAACTCAATAAGCAAGAAATGGCGTCCCTCTTCAGCTCCTATCTCAAGCTCGTGTCGAACGACATGGACATTACAACTACCAACGGCAAGACCGGGCTAACAGAACCGGTGCCGTATAAACGCGACAATCCAAGAGACAACTATCCAAAGGTCAACTCGCAGATAGAAACAGCTTGCGTTTGCACCAATACCGATCTCTTTCGAGCGCTTCTCATTGTTTTTTATCAGGAATGTCTGGAGCTTGCCCCGCTGCTTAAAAACACCGAGGCACCTAGCCTGCTCGCGCAAAACGAAGAGTTTTTCCCAGCCGCCATCAAAACAAGCGACCCGCGACAATTTCGATTATTCGATAATCAGCTGCCGGCAATCATCCGCTTTGGCGACGCTTTTGCATACGCAGCCAAAAAGCACTTGCCCGGAAACGAAACGGCTCAAAAGCCCGAAGAACATTTGAGCGATATAAAACGCATGAATAGCGCCCCCTTTATGCAGGCGTTTCGCAAGAACTATCTCGAGGCTATGCGCGAGAACCAAATCTACGCAAATGGAGACTTCCATACGTATGCAGAGCTTAACGACCAGGAAAACCTCAATAGGCTCGTAAGGCTTCAAGCTGTTATTGCAAAGGCAGGAGAGCTTTACTTCACCGAAGAGGAATGTTCCTTTGCAAGCCTTTATGCCCGCATCCTCCACGAGCTGCTGCTGTGCGGCATTATGCCGATAACATGCCAAACCTGTGGTTCGCTCTTTTTTCCGACCGGCCCTAACAGCAAGTACTGCGATCGATATAACGCGGCGACCAAGCTCTATTGCAACCCGCGGCACAACGCCAAAAAACATCTTGGTCGCAAATCACCCCGCGACGTCGCACTCAATATACGGAGAAAAGCCGACACGGCATACGAAAAGGGTTTAACGGATTGTGCCCACTATTTTGACAGCCTTGGCAATTTTGTTCTCGATGGTCTTGGCCCAACATACCAAGCGAGCGACCTAATTTCCGACGAGCTCTATGCGGCATGGCTGTCTATCGTCAACCAGCCCAATTGCAGGACAAAAATCAGGCGACCAGATAGGAACGGTTTTCCATACCCCGTACTGTGGTACGGATTCATCCTCAATGGCATACAGTATGTACAAGTCGAGTTTCCCGAAGCCGAGTACCCGGCGCTTTTTGAACGCTTGAGCCAGCTCGCCGAAAGCCCGCAATCAAAGTGCACGCTGAAGCACAAGGGACCCGGCGAGCACCCATACAGCTCATGGCTTATCAAGTTATACGAGTTGTTGGAGATCATTGCGCAAATTAATAGCGCCGACCAGGTGGCAAAGCCCATTCCATTGCTTGGAATAGATAGGGACGATTGTGTCTCGACCGACCCGACCGCCCAAGGCACACGGAGCGCGCCCGACGCATGCGTCTACAGCACCGGCACGATAGATAGCCTTAGCTTTACCGTGTATACGAAGGGATATGACCCGGAAAAGCGGGAACGAGCCTGATGTAGCGGCTTCGAGCGAAGCCGCCGGTCACGGGGTGGCACCGGGGCGCGGACGCCGCGGGCCATTGGGAGCAACCCTCCTCCGCTACCTGCGCGACGTGGCAGCGCCGCTGCGTCGTCCCTGTCGCCGAACATCGTCCTGAAGGCGCGGGCGGGTGTCCACGAACAGCCGCGCCCGCACTAGCCTGGGGGACAGCCGCCCCGCCACCAGCAGTGCGCCGGCACGCCTCGGCACCGCCAGGGTCTCCGCCTCCACGGGCAGGGCAACTTTCTCGATGACCTCGGCAGAGCACACGCCCGACAGGTCAACCCCGTTGTAGACGATTGGCCTCATGCGTTGCCCCTCGCGCGCCCGTAGGTGTTACCGCTACTCTGAAAATGACCAGATGATCACCCAACAATCTTTGGCGAGTGGGGGCTGAACGCATCGTTGCCGTTCTGTTCATCCACCGCCCTGCGCCCCAGGCTTAAGGGTTCTGCCGCGTCATCTTCCACCCGCACGGACAGGACATAGTAGAAGTCGGCACCCTGATTCCCACGATCCCGCACGTAGCCAAGGTCGGCCAGGCGGTCGGCCAGCTCGTCCCTCGAAACCAGCTCATTCGAGGTTATGCGACACGCCACAGGCTCGATCTCGTAGGTGTTCGTCTGGCTTATGGCGTTCCGATAGAAGCGGAACCACGACGTGCGGAAGAGATCCTTATGGTGCGAGTAGACATGCCCGTCCTTAATGGCATAGAAGTAGAAGAGAAAGCGCCCGCCCTTGCGGAGCCTGCCGCTGCTTTCGAGAAAGTGATAGTAGTCATCGGGAGAGTCCCCTCGAATGTAGCCAATCACGAACGATTCGCCACCATGCCCGTAGGAGTCGCTATCCGTCTTGCCCGCGCTTGGAGGCTCAGCCACAACCATTTCGGTGAAGTAGCTCAGCCGGTTCAGCCGCGTATTGCTTGCCGTGTTCTCGCCGATGACCTTCTCTATGAAATCGCGCAACGCATTCTCTGCCGTCCTGCTGATGCTCGGCTTCATGGCGAAAGCGCCGACACCCGGCAAAATCTCCTCGAAGAGCCGGAATTGGCCCTTCTCGCCCGTTTCGCCCGACCCCGGATAAAGCACGTAGCTGCCAACCGTGCGCCGTATCGCGTCGTTGTACGTGTGCATCTTCAGCAGGTCACCGCGCTTGTAGGTGTTCGTGGTGGAGGCCGCCTTCTCCTCGTTAAGTTCCTCGCGCTCTGCCTCCTCGGTGCCCACATCCTTGCCGACAAGCCCCGTCAAGTCGGTGATGCGGTACTTGGCGTCGAAGTGGACGAATGCAACAGCTCCATCTTGCACTGCGGCTCGCTCGTTTGTATAAGCATCCGGGAATATCGCGAGCGTGTAGTCGGGTCTGAACGGTCTCGAGTACGAACCCTCGTAACGAGTGGCATGAAAGTCACGGGGCGAGAAGGTGCGGTTGTAGTAGAGGTTTACCTTCGCGCCGCACTGCGCAATCTGGAATGACTGGCAGGAGCGTACGCCCTGCTTGAGGGATATTGACAGCCCACCGTCGGGATTCGTCCCGATAAATGGGTGGTCATCGGTGCTTATCGGCTCGCACCCCTCGATCCCCCTTACGATGTCGTACAGCTCAAAGAAGATCCAGTACTCGTAGAGGAGGGCCACATTCTTCGATTCGCCCTCGTAGATGTCATCCTTGCCCTTCCAGTCGAGCTGCAGCGCCATATCGAGCATGGAATATGCGAAGAAGATCTGCGAGTATCCCTCGCGCTTCTGCA
Source organism: uncultured Collinsella sp. (assembly GCA_902475615.1). Classification (GTDB taxonomy): domain Bacteria; phylum Actinomycetota; class Coriobacteriia; order Coriobacteriales; family Coriobacteriaceae; genus Collinsella. Next base: position 823,036 of record CABSAD010000001.1, read on the forward strand.
ACACCTGGTTGTTCTGAGGCATCATCTGCAGGGTGCCGACATCGTCGAAGAAGGCGTCGCTGAGTATCGTATCCAGCATGGCGTGCAGCGCGGCGGCTTCGCGATAACACTCCGTCTGCCGAGTATCGCCCTTCTCGGCATCCAGGACAGTCATCAGAGAGGTGCAGATCCGGTCAATCTCATGCAGGGCAAATTTCACAAACCGATTGGCGGGCGTGTCGAGCAGGTCGTACTTGCGCGTGACGCTGACCATCTGGGGGAGGTAGACGCCTCCCGCATCGCCGCCGCAGTTCAAGCGCGTCCACATCCGGCTGTTCGAGAAGGGGTTCGTATAAAACCTCCGGGACGGCATGCCAGCCCCAACCGACCGCAGCTCGTCCTCGTGATCCAGCGTCCTATCAGGGTTCCTCTTTATCGCCTCGAAGAGGGCTTGGAGGTTCGGTTCGTAGCAGAACTGCCGCAGGAAGACGAACTGCTCAAGCAGCGTCTCGCGATTCTCGTCGGCTTGCTTGTAAACGTTCGACGTGGAGCCCGAGTAGTCAAGGAGCAGAGCAGCGCACCTTGCGGCAAGCTCCTCGGTGAGCTCGATGTAATCGTCTTCATAGCCAATCTTGAGCGGGACGACTTCGAACTGTAGCATCGGCGCATCAGCTTCCTCGCCGAATCGAATCCTCGAACGCCCGAGATAGTTCACGAACTGGAAGGTGACACTATTGCCGTTTCTGTCGCACCTGATATTCTTGCCTTCGTTTTGGAACGAGGCGCGAGGATGCAGGCCACCATCAGGGGTCCGCTCGTATTCGAGCACATAACATGTGGTTTCGTTGATTCGAAGCGTGGGACTCCCGTCAAGACCGTCCTTGACGGCGAAGGCTGGTGTTGAACCAGCGCCATTCTGGGATGCTTCCGGCTTGAGACCGAAACACGTCAGCCCGGTTAGCCCGGTCTGCTGTTCCTCGTCCCAATCGACTCGGTCATGCGCACCGCTCTGGTAGAGCCTGGCTATTGTTCTTCCATCCGCTGCAAAGCGGATTGCGCCGATGCTGCCGTCCATAGGCTAGATGAAGCTCGCATACTGCACGTTATCGAGTTTCGCTGCCATCTGGCTTATCTTAACGGAGCTCAGCTCGCCATCGCATATGTCTTTCAGGCTTTTAAGCAGATTGCCGATCTCACGCTTGTTACCATGGAGCTTCGGCAGCACCTTCTGGACAATCTGCTCATCGACAGAACGCTCGAGTTCGTAGTTCTCGCCGTCAAGCTCGTGCGCGGCATTAACGTACATTCGCACTTCGCGCACGGTGCGGAAGGCAAACTCATAGCCGCATTTCTCCAGCTCTTCATACAGCTTGCCGAACTTCTCGAAGATGGCGTTAGCATCATCTTCGCTGATGTAATTGGCTCCCTCCCATATGTCCTTGGCGAGACGCAGAAAAGCCTGGGGGACGCCGGAAGCTGCGACGGCAACGTCCGGCGCATCCTCGATGGCTTTGAACCCTGCGAGGACTTCGGCCTTCGACGGCTTGAACTCTATGACGTTTGCCCTGTCGAGCACCTTGGGGCTAAACATGTAAGTGGTCTCATCGATGTTCACGGTGCCGACAACGAACAGGTTCTGCGGATAGGGCAGTCTGTCAGCACCGCCATCGCCGTACCCATCAAGCACGATGAGGTTATCCTCGCCGATGGTCTCCATGTGGCTGAGGAAGTCTGAGAAATACCGCTCGACATGGCTCAGGTTCATCTCGTCGAGGATGAGGAAATACGGAACCTCGGGGTTAGCGTTGGCCCGTTCGATGAGTCTCAGTATGCCGGTCTCTTCGTACGCGCCTTTGCCGCCGTCTGCAATCGGGTTGAAGAAGCCCAGCACCTTGGTGTTGTCGGTCCAGTCGGCACCGACCGGGACGAGCAACCAGTTTGGCTCCCCGTCTTCATCCAAGACCTCAAGGTACTTTGCAAAACGCTTGGAAATCCGCGTCTTGCCTGTTCCGCTGTTGCCAGCAAGGATGACAAAGGGCTTTGCCAGTAGTGACGTGATGTAGCGCCTGGAGAAGTCGGTTTTAAATTCAGCTGGAAGGTTGTTTAGCTGAAAAGTCCTCTTCTCTCTGCTTGATGCTTTCGATGAATTCTTTGCAGCAAGGTCGATTAGTTGATGCATTGCGGGCAGCACGTCATCGCCTTGTTCGTAGTCGATGCCCTCTTCGGCAATCAATTGGCTCGCTATGAGGTTTCGCATGAACTCAGCCACGCTGTAATCAAACTCAAGTTTCCCTGCGTAAACGTCAGCGAAATACTTGAATGCCGTGGTCAGGCTACCAGCCCTCATCTTGCATCCGCGATTGCAAAGGGCAATAAGATCGTCAATTCTCGACTTGTAGTCGTAATCTATCGCACCCGAAAACTGCCCGTCTTTGTATCTGCTTCCAGTGGCGAAGAAGAGTTTCGTTAGCTCCAAGATATATGCATCTTCGGAGACGCCCACAGGCTTTACTTCGGCTGCATCCATCCAGAATGTCCTTTCCGCAAAACCGTCCTCTTGCAACGGCGATGAATCGTTTACTTTGCCCGTCACTGGCAACAACAGCAGTGCGGCAAACAAGTTGCCGACATTTGGACGCTTTGCCCCGTCTCCTTGTATTTGCACACGTACTTTTCCGCCTTTTTTTGCAACGGGATAACGCGTGCCAAGGGAGACAACTTGCCCAGTAGAGGGTACGACTACTTCCAAGATGATTGCGTGTCCGATAATGTCAACTGCAGTCAGCGTATCCCCGTTTGCAAGAGAGCCTGAACCTTTGAGTTCGTACTGTCCAGCACCACCTTGTCCAACTGTTCTCCCGCGAACGGATAGCGTATTCTCGCTATATATAGAATTCGGAATGGGATAGCTCAAATTCCATTCATCGACAAAGGACATGGCAACCACCACAATTAATCTGCTGCATAGTCAGCTATGCATCTAGCAACGTACTCAGCAAGCTTAACTGGCACGGCATTGCCAATCGCCTGCTCAATGTCTGTCTTGGACCCGACAAACTCAAACTCTTCGGGGAAGGTTTGCAGATAGCTGCGCTCCTTGTATGTTAAGGCTCTCACACCTTCAGAAATATCAGCCTTGTCGGCATGATGCCTCTTATATGCTGGCGGTATCGGACGGTTGGTGCCTCGTACCGTTACCGCTGGCTCGTCAATCGTGAAGACGCCCCTACGCTGGAAGTTGCGTGGATGCATGTAGAAGTATTGCGTGCCGAGCGAATCGCCAAGGTAATCCCTGACGGTCATCTGCTTGTCGCTCAGCCTTGAATCCAAGAGTTCGCCGAGAAAGTCATCTTTATCACCAAGATGACCGACAAGGATAAAGCGCCTGCGAATCTGAGGCACACCACATAGACTGGCGTTGAGGACGCGCCTCGTGAGACCGTATCCAGCATTGCGGAATATTTCCAGCGCCTCGGGCAGGACGTCCATCCGCTCGATATTGTAAACATTCTCCATGACGAACCACTCGGGTCTGACGTCCCGAACTATCTCAGCATATCGGATGGTGAGATTGGCCCTTTTGCCGCGCTGTCTGGCGCCCGCAATGGAGAAGTCCTGGCAAGGGGGGCCACCGATTATCATCGACGGCGAATACTCTTCAATTTTCGGGACCGCTTCCGCATCGTAAAGATCGTATTTGAATGCCGGGTGGTCGAAGTTTGCCGAATAGATGTCGACAGCCGCCTGCCAGTTATCAAACGCCGCCTTTATGTTGAAGCCCGCATTCTGGAATCCGAGCGACATACCGCCGCATCCCGAGAAAAGATCAACGCAGTCCATCGCTCACATCCCTCCTGTACTCTAGTAGCGCTCGTGCAACGTAGGTGGCAAGGTTTACCGGTACGGCGTTGCCCACCATCTGGTTGATATCCGTCTTACTCCCAAAGAACTTGAAAGACTCCGGGAAAGTCTGGATCCTACTGCGTTCCTTTGGAGTCAAGCACCGGGCTTGACTGAGGTCCGCCGCGTCGTTGGGGTGAAGCTTGTAGTTCGGCGGTATCGGCCTGTCCACACCACGAATAGTGACCGAGGGCTCGTCGATGCTGAAGATGGCCCGCCTCGTGTAGCTTCGCGGAATTCTGAAGTAGTAATCAATTCCAAGCTCGTTACCGAGATACTCACGAATTGTCATCTGATGGTCAGAAAGGCCCTTCTCAAGATATGGGTCGAGGAACCCGTCGGGCGCCCCAAGGCATCCGATCAAGAAGTATCTCTTGCGAGCTTGGGGGACCCCGCACAGGCTTGCATCCATCACTCGCCCACTCAAGCCATAACCCTGCGCTTTGAGGGTGGCCCGAATCGCTTCCATGGATTTGCTCGTTCGAACGCGTGGGACGTTCTCCATAACGATGAAGCGAGGCTTGCACCTCGCGATGATCTCGGCATATCTAACAGAGAGGATTGCGCGCCCACCATCCTCGGATCTCTTGCCGGCCTGCGAGAAATCCTGACAAGGAGGCCCGCCGATGATGATATCCGGAGCGAAGCCGGCAACTTCCTCGGATACGGAAACGTCGGAGAGATCCCTTTTGAAAACAGGATGCTGGAAGTTAGCGCGATAGACATCAATGGCAGCGTCCCAATTGTCGTAGGCAGCCACAACATTGACGCCAGCCTTTTCGAAGCCGAGGGACATTCCGCCGCAGCCGGCGAAAAGGTCAACTGCCGTTATGTTCCTCTCGTTTTCCACGCGCTCGGTCTCCATTTCGATAGATACAGACAAATAAATAATTATAATTTCGTTTCTTCCAACATGCTTCAAGATCAGTCGGCAACAGAACAAATCCAGTTGTAACGCTTCGCCCGGACAAGAATCGCTCGTGCTCGATTCGAGCTTATTGCCGCCCAGCAGGGCAACCACTGTCGCATGCTCGCCCGTCAGAGGCCGTCCGCGCCGCATCCGCGTCCGCTCCGGATGCCGCGCCGGGTCGGTCGTGCCGCGGACCGTCCCTCGCGGCACGCACCCTCCGCTCCCGCGAAAACCCGTTCAACACAAAGGCTTTTAGGTATAGCCTTATTGCTGTACGCCACGAAGTTCCCGCCCACTCACGCCCTCGCTGCCAAACGAATACGCATCCCTCTCTCTTCTATGGATGCAACGCTGCCGAAATATAAATCGACTCATGCGATCGCTCTCCGACCTCAGCTGAAACGTTTCAGAGCGCAACAATCTTGAACCTCGATCCACCCTCCAGACAAACCTCCTCAGTTCATCCATTACTATCGAAAAGATCTTCCATGAATTTTGACGGCCTGTTTCAGCTGTAATGGAAATAAAAACCAGCTTTTCGAAGTCGGCGCCACAACCAGGCAAGCATTTCCGAAATCGCAGCATCACATCGCTCGATATAAGTAATTTGCTACTGGTGCAACGGCCCCGAGCACCGTTCCCGCGCGACTCTATCGCAAATACGTTGCTTAGAACAGGGCACTGCCACATTTCAGCAAGCCAATCCGAATCCTCGTTTGGTCGGGAGATAGTCCAATTACCCTTTAAATATCATATCGTTGTGGTATTCAATAAACTCAGCTCGTGGGGCAAATCGCTTCGGAAGCGTAATCGGCTCTCCGTTGTAGCGCCACAAATTTACCGCTTCCTTGAAAGTAGCGGCAGGCTAAACGAGGGCGGTGAGTTCCTTTTCTACTTCTACGCCATTAAGGACGGGCACGTGTACTCCCATCATAAAGATCTCTTTCGTACGACCCATTTCCGCTTCTACAGGAACGCAATCAGCGAGACAAACACTTACGAACTTGAACCCATGCTTTGCAAGGTGAAGGCTAACGAGCTGGTTTCGAGAGACGAACTAGCCGACCGGCTGGCCGCCATTGGTTACGAGCGGAATCGTGGGAGCCAGGGGGCGGACTTCCACTACGTGCTTAGCGTGGAGGTCGAGAACGCTGCAGTTGTGCCGCTGAGTCTCGCGTGCGGATTGGTCGACGGGCAGAACGGCAACGATGCTTTCAGCCCGCACTCGCCGAAGTTGGTGGGATAACATTTCACGAGCATGTCGATTGGTACAGGAGGAAAGATTATGGACGAGAGAATCAAATCGATAATCCACAAAGCTGTTGATGATGCCGGGCGTTATCCGTTTCTCTTCATCGGCTCTGGCCTCTCCCGTCGTTACTGCGGCACGCCGGGATGGGAGGGGCTGCTTTCGGATATCTGCGCCGAGGTGCTTGACGACCCATATGCCTTCGCGCGCTTCAAGAGCCAGGCGAAGATTGCTGTCCAGAACGGCGAGGTCGAGTCCGAACTGCCGTACGTTGCCACGCTCATGGAAAGCGAAGTAAACCACGAGCTCTTTGCATCGGATGAATTCGCTGCCTTCCGCGAAGATCACAGTGACGAGCTTACCGGGGACGCTTCGCCCATGAAGATCTACGTCGCAGATAAGATCGCGAGAGCTCGTCTCGTCGGGAGCGCCGAAACTGAGAAGCTGGCGAAGGCGGGCAGGGAAAAAGTTGCCGGCATCATCACCACGAATTATGACTGTATGTGTGAGACCCTATTCCCTGGTTTCACGACCTACGTCGGAGAAAGCGACCTCCTGTTCTCTGACCAGGCTTTCTCTCAGGAGATATACAAGATCCATGGCTCAGTCTCGAGGGCGGGAAGCATCGTCCTGACCAGCGCTGACTATGCGGAGTTCGCGCAGAAGAGGAAGTATCTCTCGGCGAAGCTGCTCACCCTCTTCGTCGAGTATCCCGTCATCTTCCTCGGTTATTCGATTCAAGACGAGAACATCAGGTCGATACTGGGTGACATCTGCGAATGCCTACCAGATGACAAGCTCAAACGGCTGGGCAAGCGGCTCATCTTCGTTCAGCACGCAACCGACACCTCTGTTGGCGAGATTGCTATGAGTTTCGGTGGCCGTACGCTTTCGATGACGAAGATCACCACGGATGACTTCGAGTCGATCTACGATGCGATGCGCAGCTTCCGGAAAATGTATAGCACGCGATTTATCCGCGAGTTGAGGGGCAGCGTGTTCAGGCTTGCGGAGCATATCGACCCGAGTTCCGACATCATCGTCTCAGGGATAGACAATGTCCTCAACGACCTTGACCCGGACCAGAAGATCGTCATCGGCCTGTCGGTGTCACCAAGTAGCATCGGAAAGCCGATTTCACCTGAAGATATCTTCGAGGACATCGTGCTCGATAACCTTCGCTATGACCCAAAGTTCATCGTCGAGAACTACCTCAACATGTACGTGCGCCAACGGCCCAACAACATGCCTGTCTTCAAGTACACGCGCGGACTCGGTGGAGAGGTCGGTAAGGACATAGCGACTTATCTCCCAACGCTCACCTCGATTGATAGCTATCGAAGCGAAACGTTCCGCAAATCGATGCCTGCGACTCGTCGCAGATTCGAAGGGTCGCTGAGCATAAAGGGCCTTGCGAATGCATGCGCGCCAAAGAGCCCGTTCGCGTTCATCCCGTGCCTTTCAGAGGAAGAGATGGACGTCGACGACTTGGAAGCGTTGCTGAAGCGGGCACTGGCTGACGTGGGAAACGACCCTGCCAAGAAGAGGGCTCTGTTGAAAGATTCGCATTATCGGAAGTGCGTCCGCATCTACGACTTCTTGCGCTATGGAAAGTAGGAAGTCCCCCAACCTTCACCAATAGTCCGGGCAACGGCATCCGAACCTAGATCCAGTTGGGGGACATGCTCCCGAACTATGCACGGTTTCCCGCGCAAAGCTAGTTTAGCAAAGAAATGTGGAGATTGGCGGTTGGGCGCTTGAGATTCCTGCCAACTGCCGCACCCCTTGAATATCAACTTCATCCGAACACCTCCCAAATTCATCCGTACATGTACGGATGAATTTGGGAATCCGATACCCTGAGGGCCGGGTCGGCCGGCCCCGGGAGATCGGAGGACGCCATGTCCGGAAAGAGCGGGAAGGGCGCCGCGAGGGCGGTCCCGAGGGCCCACGGCAGGCGATCGGCGATTTCATGCAACTACGGCTGAAGTGTCTTTATGTGGTTCAGCGCACCCAACAGTACCGTTTGATTTCGCTCAAAGCATAAACGAAACCATGCATATATTCCCAAGGCAATCAGGCATGGCGTCACGAAAACCCCGGCAGCGATTGAATTGTTGCCCGCCCATGCAGACAGACACCCTCCGACCGTAAGTGAGATGATCATGCTGATCACGCTGGGGGCCCAACTCGTATAATGCACCCCACTCACCGCCTGTTCGACTATTTCGCATTTCTTTTTCAGGCTAATGTCCTCATCCACTTCACCAAGAGAAAAGTCCACTCCCGAAATTAAATCGAGCAATTCAGCCTCACTGTAGCCGCCTTCCTTGAATCTTTTAATGAAGAAACCTCCTGGTCCAGGCCCACAGATAGGACGGTTTACACGAAACAGTTCCTTATAGGCGATTCCCATTGTTAACTCCTTAAAGTGCAGATGCTATTTACGCTATCGTTCTATCATTTCGTCCGGACAGATTTTTATCGGACCGTCGGCAACCGTTCACAAGGACATCCCGTTCAGTAACTCCCCGCGCTCCTCATACCCGCGCTCGAGCTTCTTCCCAAGCTCCGCAGCGCAGCGCTTCGTTTCCTCGGCAAACAGGTCATCGATAGCCCTGTCAATCCGCGTGCAAGTCTGCCGATGCTCGTCCTTCCAGGGCAGGTTGAGTCCCAAACTCGCGTCCCAATAGCCGCCGAGTTTGGCGTTAATTACTTCCTCGGGATACAGCACGTCGCGGCGAATGTCCTCAACTACATCGTCCTCGTCCATATCGCAGGCCGCATCGCCCTGCTCGAGGAACTTGCGCAGCTCCTTTTGCGCCCGGATGTTGTTCAGCATGCGAACACACACCACGGCCAAAAAGCGATAACGTTCGCATAGATCCCACTCGCCTTCGAGCCATACGCGAAAGCCCAGCATTTCGCTCGCGGACTCATCATCCATCAGGATCAATTCCCACGGAAGCACATTGGCGAGTGCGTCCTCCCCCAGCCTTTGCACGCCGTCGCGCATAAAGATGCACGGCTCCACGTCGTAATAGCCAAAACCGTGGCCCGCATCGCGACGATTGATGACATGCTTGGGCAACAGGATGATCTTGTCGCTGGGCTCGGGATCTATCTTCCGCAGCTTTTTGACCTTGCGGCGGGCGCGCTTTAGGCTGCGTTCGCTATCGCCACGGCCGCGGCCGTCCGGCTTGCCGCCGTATCGAAGGGCAACCTCACGCGCCAGGATCTTTGTGTCCGCAGCGCACAGCAGGTCGCTCACGGTGGGCAGGTCTTCCCACTCAATGACATCGACGTCCCAAATCCTGTTCATGTTCAACCTCTTTCTGGCTGTGAATTTACGCACTTGTTCGCCCTGCACAACGTACTTGTAAGGCATGCGCCCCGCTAGAGCGCCTTCTTGCTGGGCGCAATCACCTCGTCCACCAGGCCCAGCTCCAGAGCGCGCCTGGCGTTGCACCAGCAGTCGCGCTCGGTGAGCTCGTGGAACTCCTGGGCGCTCAGGTTGCCATGCTCGGCCAGCAGCTCGTCCAGCTCGGCGCGCATGGCCGCTGTATGCTGGGCCACGATCTCGATATCGGTCTGCTGCGCCATGCCCATGCCGCCCATCAGTTGGTGGATGAGCACCTGCGTGTGGCGGTACACCTGACGGTGGTCGCCGCAGGCCAAGATCACCGCGGCCATCGAGGCCACGACGCCCTCGCCCACCGTGATCACGGGGCAATCGAGCGACTGCATGGTGTCGATGAGCGCCAGCCCCGCCGTGACGCTGCCGCCCGGGCTGTTGATGATGAGGGTGATGGGCTCGGTCGCACTTTGATGCTCCAGCACCAGCATGGACTTAATAAGGCCGTTGCAGGTCGCATCGTTGACCTCGCCCTCCAGCAGCAGCACACGGCTGTTGAGCAGTTCGCTTGCCATATCGACAGCGGCAACACGGCCGTCCTTGGACTTCTTTATGATGCTGGGCTCACGATACATAACGGGCATGGCAATTCCCTTCTAAACGGAATCGGTAAGGAGGCAAAAACTGGACCGCACGGCTTACGACTAACGGAAGCCGTGCGACAAAACATGCAAGATGGGGTACACAAAGCTGCAAGGGCTAATCCCTCAGCCACTTGGCAGCATTGGGATGATCGGCGCAAAAGTACTTCTTGGCGCGGAAGGGACGCATGCCGGTCACCTTGACCAGGCAATCGGTGCGGGGCATAAGCCCAACCTCGCCTGGGGTCATCACGCAACCGCGCACATCTACGGCAGTGCGCTCGGCGCCCACGTACTTGGTGCCCAAAACCGACTCGCCACACAGTTCGCTTATGTAGTTCTGCGTCGCGATGTTGCTGCCGCCGCCCATATAGACCAAACTATCGCAGTTATCGAGGATGGTAAGCGCCGTGGATTTGCCGTACACGACATCGAGCTGGCTCAGCGATTGCGCACACATCAAAAAGCTAATGCCGCGACTGCGCACAGTCGCAATGCTGCGCTCAAAATCGGGGATGCGGCCCACATTGGGAAACTCATCGAGCACAAACTGCACGCGACGCTGCAAATGGCCGCTGGGGCTGGCATCGGCACGGCGCTGGGCAAGGTTAAACAGCTGCTTAAGGGCAACGTTCGCAAGCCATGCATTAGCCGAATCGTTGTCGCTCACCTTAAGATCGATCATGCGCTTGCCCTCGTCAATACGATCAAGACGCATCTCGTCATTCTCAAAAACGCGCATGAGCTGAGGCGTCTTAAGCCGCGAGATAGTTGCATTGAGCGTGATCAGAATACTCTTAAGCGTCCTATCTGCCGCACCTCGAAAATCGCGATACTGCTCAACGCCATACAGATCAGCGTTCTCCGCACCAAACTTATCGAGAAACTCCCTGGACTCCACCTCTTCTACAAGGTAGTCCAACGGGAATCGCCCCTCACCATCTCCCGTAACCTTGATGAGCGCAGCCAGTTTAAAGACGTTGTTCATCTTAAGGTAGCGGCGCGGGGCATTGGGGTCCTCACCCGGCGTAAGGGTGCCGGCAAGGGTCTCCAGGAGGAACAGGATTCCAACAATCGCTCGAAGCAGCAGGTCGCTCGCGTTATTCCAGAACGGATCATACCTAAGGCTACGGCCGTCAGGATCGACCCCCTCCATGATTGCCGCCACTGTGGTGGGGATATCCTCGACATCCATCACGTAACGCAGAGGGTCGTATCCGGCCGACTGCTCGGGATTAACAGTATCGAGAACCGTTACCTCGTAGCCGTCCTCTTCAAAGCCTTTCCCCGTACGGCGCAGCAGCTCACCCTTGGTGTCTGTGACCACATAACAGCATTCGTGGTGATTGAGCAGGTTGGGCAAAATGAAACTCGCCGTTTTGCCGCTGCCGGTACCTCCAAAGGCAAAAACATTGTTGGACACACTCGTCTCCCAATGCTTGTCGTCCTCGTAGAACGCCACCGTGGCACCCTGCGCCAGGATCACGTCGCGCTGCTCATCGCCGGACGACAGCGCCCGCATCTCCTCCTTAGTCGCCCACTTCTTGGTCTGATACTCCGTTTGCTGCGCGGCCTCGTAGCCGTACATCTTGATGACTGGCATGGCGTGACCCCTTTCTTGTCCGTGGCGTTAGTGGTTGTTAAGCAATGCGATCGTCGCCGTCGTCCTCATTGAGCTGTGCCGAGTGCGGCGACTTGGTCGCGTGACCGATCAGGCGCTCGGCCTGCGCCAGATAACTCTCGCGAGCAGCAGTTGAGACCGTTGTGTCGCCCAGGTACGCAAGCAGTGCATGGATCATCAGCTTGTCAAGCAGGTCGTAATCTTTATGATGCTTGATATTGAGGAGATAGCGATTTTCGAGTCCGTGTACTTTGTTGGTCAAATCGATTTCCATCTTTTCCTCCATGTAATAAAAAGTGTGTCGTTCGTCCAAAAGTGCCTCAAACGGGCGTTTGACGCATAACTCAAAGTTGAAACGCGGACTCGTATCGAACACGCGTCGCTGCACCTTGAGGTAGCGCTTATAAAACATGACGGCATCATCTTCATCCGCCGTAAAGCCACGCGATCCATCGCGGTGCAGCCGGTCGCATGGCTTTCTGCCATCGGTATGGCGCACGAAGGAGGACGGGATATAGGCACCCTGCTTGGTGCTGTACTTCATCCCTGTCGCAACTTCCTCGAACAAGAGAACACCAGCCGATTTAAAGCCCGCAGTACGCCCGTGCCTAAACATACTCACCACAGTCGCTACACTGCCTATGCGGCTATCGCGCGGGGGAAAATACAGTGGCAGCAAAGCGAGTGTCGCGGCAGTCAAAAGTTCGCGGGCCTCGTGTACATCGGCTCGATACTGCTCGGGCACCAGCCCGGGAATATCGGGCGAGCGCTCTTCCAGCACGCCAACGAGCGATTTGGCCAGGCGCTCGACGTTCTTCTCGCCGCAGTACGGACACGGAAGAGACCGTTCTACCTTTCCGTTCATTTCGCACATGTCGCGGAGATCCTCGTCGATCGCACTGAGGAATGCCTCGTAGATGTTGTCCCGTTTCTTCATGAATGTTTCTTTCTATCCGGTTTCGGGTGTTTGGTGTAAGTCTGTTCTAAGTTTTAGAATGCTCTGAGGTATGGATGATGACAATCGACCTAACCTGCAGCTTCGTTAGTGAAATCACCCTGCTTGATAGCGCGGTTTGCCTAAAGGCTGTGTAGCGATTGCATCAAGCAGTTGGTATTGAGTTGGTTTTGGATTGCTTCGAGGATAGCACAGTAGGCTGTTCTCGTCATTAGAAATTTTTAAATTTTTCTGCTATTATATAGCCCACCAAGAAGAAAGGGCTCTATACATGCGTGAAACAACATCATTGCCACGTCTCACCGCCGCCGCCCTCTCGCGCGCGCTTAACCTAGAACAAGGCAGCCGCCTACTCACCGTTCGCCTACCTGGCGCCATCGGCTGCGAGGCGCTTCGTGAATGCTTCAGGCTGAACGGCAACGGCGTACCTAATATTTGCGAACTTGAGCCCGGCAAGCAGAACACGGGCAATGACAACGCGGCGCCGGTGTTTATCGATGCCACAGCTTGCGTTCGCAAACGTTTTCGCGAAATCAACAGCGCATGTGAGGCGCTCATTAATGATCTGGAGCCTGGCTACCTGGGCTTCTGCGATTGGGAGGCCTATCTCTGGTGCCTGTATGCACTAGCCCTCTCCGGTCGTACTCGAGCCGCCGTACTGCTGCCGTTCGAGTCTTTGGACAACGCCGAGCAGGCACGCGCGATTCTGTTGCGCGAGGGGCTCGTCGAAAGCGTCCTATATCACCCGCTCGCCGAATCTCCGATGCACGGCATGTACGCACTTATTGTATTGTCGACGGGAAATCGCAGCGTTTCATTCCGCAATGCCGCCACGCCCATGCCACGCCTTCGGTTTGCCGACGGGGCTCGCTACCCCAATCTTCCCTTGGCTTTCTCCCCTGACTGGAGCGGCATCGAGTGCGACTCACGCAAAACGGTTTCCATTGAAACCGTCGAGCTCGAAACGCGCAAGCTACTCCAACACCACGCCGCGCTCTCCAAAGGCAGGGTTGGCCTGATCTCCGTAGCTCAAAACTACAGCGCAACGCTCGGCGACAGCTTTATGCGCGTGGTGCCGTTTATGCCCCGAGACAGCACCACCTCGGATGACATCGACGCTGTCGAGGTGCGCCGCATTTCATCTCAGGATTTCCGCAACGGCTATTTGCTGCCCAAGGATGTTGCGGAAGGCGCGTCGGAGCTGGATTCCGAACCTGTAAAGGTAAGTCCAGACGTGTTGGCTCGTTACGAGCTTCGTTGCGGCGATATCGTCATGCCGCGCATACTCGGTCGTTACGGCGCGTCGAACCTACTTGTGGTCGGCATCGATGATGCAAAGCAGCATCTAGTTGCCTCGCACAACACCACCGCCATTCGCCCGGCGATTCCAACGATGACCGACGAGGAGCGCATGGTGTATGCAGAGATGGTCGCGGCGTACCTCACCGACGGCCATGGGTCCATAGTTTTGCAGGTATTGTCCGACAATCAGTACAGCCACGCCATCCGCCCTACCGATCTGTTCGAGATCGAAGTCCCACCAGCACTCGACCCGCGTACGCGCGAGTATAGCGAATCCATCAATCGCTTTGCCGAGGTCGTAAGGGCCAAGAAACAAGCCGAGGCCGCTGTCGCCCAAGCCCAGCGCAACCTAGAAGCCGCAAAGAAGGCCGTTACTCAGGTGGTCGACCAGGCCTGTGAGTAGCGCATACATAGGCAGTAGAAACGTCTTAAGCCGGCGGCAGGAACTAATCCTGCCGCCGGCTTAACTATCTAGCCTATTCCCATCCCGTGGTCTGAGGATTCCATTTGCGCACATTCGCCGAATGATTAAAGCACGGTGTATACAACCGATTGACGACCCCTTCTGCCCCAGCAATGTTCCCCGCGAGATCAAGTACCCCCGCCTGCCTCGCCATCTTTATGTACTGCGCAGAACCATTTTGTTTCCACCAGAGAGGCGCCACGAACTCTTCCGGCATTGCCACCTTGCGGGCAGATGCTTCTTTCTCGACCCTCTCGACAAGCGTAGTCCCATCGACGAAGCAAGTTTTCGCGTACACCAAGATGTCGACTATATCCTTGATTCGCGAAGAGGCACGGCCCTCATGCATCTCTACCATTGCGAGCAATTTATCTGCAAGGGCACTCTCCACTCGGCATACTCGATAGTCGCAGACTGGGAGCCCCTCAATATTCAAACGATCGATCGGCGCAAGAACCTCAGGCTCAAGTCCCCGCACTTCATCAATTACCAAGTCAATTGAAATTGGCTGCAGCTTCTTGGTTCCCATAAAGGGGGTGAACCACACCTTCGCACCACACCGATACTCATCTTCTTTTTTGATCTGCTCTGCACGATCAAAGACAAACGAAACGAAATCCTCCAGATCAATCGAAGCCGCCCGCGCCAGATCGGCAACAGCCTCTTCGAGGCTCTCCTCTTGAGCAACCAAGTCAATATCTCTTGTGACACGCGCATCGAGTGTTCGCGCCAGGACGCTTTGGCCACCCTTGAGTACAAAGCGGCCGTCATCTTCTGAAAAAACGCGACATAGGAAGCGATGAAAGTAGAAACCGACGATCGCCCGATTAGTATCCATCGGCGATTCTCTTGCGGCATCCCTAACAGCCATCTCCAGTGCGGCAGGTGTTTTGTACTTCACCATGTCCTCCGTTTTTCATTACTCGTTCAGCGCCGTCAACAAGGGCATCATCAACTCGCGTCGTTTGGCGGTTTTAGAGTTCTCCTCTACAAGATCTTTCAGCCGCTGTATCTCGAGCCCTCGCCCAAGCGCGTCGTTATAGGCATCGATAATTAATGAGGGGTCCTCGCAATCGAGGCAAAGATCAACAAGCGTGCGCTCGGGTTTAGTTACCGGCAGGCCGTCGAGCCAGACGATGTCCTGCTCAGCGATCTCGCGCTTTGCAAAAGAAAGGGATTCGTTTCTCGTATTGATGCGCATGGGCGCGGTCATCCTGTAGGGGGACAGATAGAAATCGCCCATTTGCTGTAGGTTCGCCGCTGTCGTACCGCTCACGGCGATGCCATCCCACTGGCGTTTTCTCTCCCACGCGCAAAGGGAGGGATTGGTGAGTTTCCAAAAAGCGTTGAGCTCGTCAGTGTCTCGGCGCTGCGTGCCCGACATCCGGTAGGCGCCGTGGCATATCCGTTCAAGACGCCCCACGCGGCATGAGTGTGCCAGCGCATCTCGAGAGATGTCCATACGAGCCGCCTGGGCTGTGGTGAACACGCCCTCACTCTCGGAAAGCTCGCTTATCGCCGTTATGTTGCTAAAGTACTTCATGTTGCAATTGTAGGATATTCTCATGCTTTTGCAACGTGATTTTGATTCCCTATGACCGGCGTGCTTTGCGTACCCCTTTTCTGCCACCACTTTGTCATCGGCCCACCATCCCCTGCTATCGAGGTCTAATACTTTTCCGCGAAGTGAACGTCTGTTTTTGGACCCCTGGAGCATCCGCATTTTTCAACGGCATAAACGCAGGATTCTGGCATCAAAGCCGCAGGAAACGGCACCCGAAAAGTGTCGATGCTTCGGGGGTCCGTTTTCACTCATTCACTTCTCGGAAAAGTATTAGACCTCGCTGTCAGCCGTCCCAAAGATCAGACTGCACCTCCTTCACGCCACGCAAAACCTGCCTTTTCTGCCCCCGCCCGCCTCCGCGCCACCCAAAAACTCATCCACTATTAATCTTGGCTCAAGAATCGCTTAATCTATAACCTGCACTATAGAGTTCGACCAAGGGCGGGGCGGCACCGCGCAACGCAGGCCGCCGAACGCAACGCTCGCGCCCGGGCAGATAGCCCGGCGTCGCGCCCATCGAACGAAAGGACAGGTCATGGACGACCTCGAAAAAGTTGAAACCATCCGCACCAAGTGCAACGTGAGCTATACCGATGCCAAGGCCGCGCTCGACGCCGCCGACGGCAACGTTCTGGACGCCATCATTTGGCTCGAGTCGCAGGGCAAGACCCAGACCACGTCGGCGCACGCCGCCACCGAGTCCGCGCCGGCCGATGAGCCCTCGGCCGAGATGGTCGCCGCACAGGCCGCCTACGAAAAGTCGAGCGAAAAGACCGACTTCTCCAAGAAGATGGACAGCGTGTGGGAGTACCTCAAAAAGCTCTTCCGCCTGAGCCTGGACACCAAGTTTATCGCCACGCGCCGCGATGCGATCATCCTCAACATCCCCATCCTGATTCCCATCGTCGCCCTGTTTGCCTGGGGCGCCACGATATGGCTGATGCTGATTGGTCTGTTCTTTGGCATGCGCTACCGTATCGACAGCGACGGCGACGTGCCCGGCAGCATCAACAACCTGATGGATCACGCCGCCGATGCCGCGGACGGCATCAAGCAAAATCTGAACGACGACAAGTAATCGCAGACGGGGGCACGCATGGCACGGATCCTTATCGTAGAGGACGAGGAGAAAATCGCCCGCTTTGTGACGCTCGAACTGGAGCACGAGGGCTACCAGGTGGAGCACGCCGCCGATGGCCGCACCGCCGTTGACCTGGCGCTGGAGCGCGACTACGATCTGATTCTGCTCGATGTGCTGTTGCCGCAGCTCAACGGCATGGAGGTCCTGCGGCGTGTCCGCAAGCACAAGGACGTGCCGGTGATCATGGTCACCGCGCGCGATGCTGTGATGGACAAGGTGGCCGGGCTCGATGCCGGCGCTGACGATTACCTGACCAAGCCGTTTGCGATTGAGGAGTTGTTCGCACGGATCCGTGTGGCGCTGAAGCGCTCGGAGGCCGTGCGGACGGCTTCGGGCGTTGGCGGCGCCGGCGTCAGGGCGGGTATGGCGGGCGGCGCGGGCGAGAGCGCCGTTGCGATTCCCCCGGCCAGCAACTCGACCCAGGCCTCCGCTTCACCCTCCCCTGCCACGCTCACCGTGGGCTCGGTTGCGCTCGACCCCGACCGCCGCGAAGTCACGGTCGGCGGCTCGCCCATCGCGCTCACGGCCCGCGAGTTCGACGTCCTCGCCCTGCTTATGGCACATGCCGGCACCGTGCTCACGCGCGAGCGCATCGTGCACGAGGCACTGGGCTACGAATACGTAGGAGACACCAACAACGTCGACGTACACATCGCGCACCTGCGCGCCAAGATCGAAGACGCCGGCGGTGCCCGCATCATCCAAACTGTGCGCGGGGTGGGCTATGTCTGTCGCGCGTAACGCCGAGACCAAGCGCGTCACCTCCATCGCCCGCGCCATCAACTGGAGCTACATGTGGCGCCGCTTGGTGAGCTACGTCTGGCTCGATCTGTTGCTGGTGGTGATTGCGGCGGCGATCCTCGTCTATGGATACAACCAGACGCTGCCCGACAGCGCGTTTACCGCAGGCTGGATTCCCGGCGCCACCGTTCACGGCATGTCGCTGACGCCCGCGCGCGGCTGGGACCTGACAACGCTCACCTACACCGTCGAGCTTGCGCGCACCAGCAAGACCTTCCCCCTCGCGCAGGACCTCGTCACGCTATGGCCTCTCTACCTTGTCGTTGTGGGTTGGCAGGTCATCAGCGTGCTCAACATGCTCGGCGGCGCGAGGCGCGTGCGCCGCACCATGGCGCCGCTCAACGACCTGGCTTTGCGCGTGGACGAGCTCGGCCGCATGCAGCTCTCCGGCGGCAAGATGGAAACGCTGGAGCAGGCCATCGAGCGAGCAAGCGTCGATTCGCCGAGCGTCACCACTGGCGACGCCGACCTGGCGAGCATCGAGGTCGCGCTCAACCGCCTGCTGCGCCAGATGCAAGAGGCCAAGCTGCAGCAGATGCGCTTTGTCAACGATGCGAGTCACGAGCTGCGCACGCCCATCGCGGTAATTCAGGGCTACGTAAACATGCTCGACCGCTGGGGCAAAGACGACCCGGCCGTGCTGGCAGAGTCCATCGCCTCGCTCAAGGCCGAAAGCGAGCACATGCAGGAGCTCGTGGAACAACTGCTGTTTTTGGCACGCGGAGATGCCGGCCGCACCGTGCTGCGGCGCGTGAATACCAACCTGGCTGCACTGGTCGGCGAGGTGTGCGAGGAATCGCAGATGATTGATGCCGGGCACACATATCGGCTGGCTTTTGACGCTGCGTTTGCCAGCGACCCGCGCTGCGACGCGTCCGTCGATGTCGCGCTCGTGAAGCAGGCTCTGCGCGTGATCGTGCAAAACGCCGCTAAGTATTCGGACGCGGGAACGACCGTCACATTTGGCATAACACCCGAAGCGGGCACGGGCGCGGTCGACATAGCCGTTGAAGACGAGGGCATCGGCATGAACCAGGAATCCGCAGCTCACGCGTTCGAGCGGTTCTACCGCGCCGACAACGCGCGCGATGCCGGCGCACAGGGTTCGGGCCTGGGGCTCGCTATCGCCAAGTGGATCGTCGACAGCCACGGCGGCGTCATCGGTGTGACCTCGGTCGAAGGGGTCGGCAGCCGCTTTACGATTCGCCTGCCGCGGTAGGGATGCCCCTCGGCATAAATAAAGGGATAGGGCCACGCGGCTCTATCCCTTTTTGCTAGCTATAGCAGCTTGTGCGCTAGTCGCGGCACAGGTGCACGGCGAAGCCGGCGAACTCGCGCTTAAAGTACACGAGTTTGGTGCCGCCGTCGGGCAGCAGCACGCGCGACTCCTCGTTGACCTCGAGCCCGCGGTCGGCAAACCACTTCTCCGCCGCATCGATGTCGTTGACGGCAAAGCCGATGTGGCCCTTGGCGCCACGGCCATTCTGCTTCATGATCTCGACCAGCGAATCGTTAAAGTACGAAACCGGGGTCTCGATAACGGGCAGACCCATCATCGTCGAGAACAGCTCCGCGATCTCCAGGGCGTCTGCCGGGTCGGTGGCGTTAATGCCCACATGGGCAACGCGCATGCCAAAGAGCTCGACCGGATTGGCGTTCTGCTCATTCATACAGGTAGCGCCTACTGAGCCATGACGTCGAGGACGGCCTTCTCGGCAGCGACGCGGTTCATGCCGGTCATGAAGGGCACGCCGCTCACGTACGGGCAGGTAAGGCCCTCGGGGGCAACGGTGGTGGCGATCAGCAGGTCGGCGCCCTCGTCGCAAACGTCCTTGGCCTCGGAGATGGCGCACTGCACGATCTCGTACTTGTCGGCGTAACCGTTGGCGTCGAGCATGGTGGCGACCTTCTGGGCAACGAGCGTGGAAGTAGCAGCGCCAGCACCGCAAGCCAAAACAATCTTCTTCATAGGTAATGTCTCCCTTCATGGTTTACTTTAGGTAAGTGTACCGCAGCGAGCGATGGCGCTCGGCCTCGATGAGCTTTTATGCCAGTTTGCTCGCGCGCTGCGTATAATACATCTAGTACGTGTTGTCATACCGCTCGCTTTATGAGCGACTAAGGACCCTAATATGCCCGATTCCCGCACCCTCTGGACCGCCGTCGTCATCATCTGTATCGCCGTGTCGGTGTTCTTTAGCGTCAAAAAACGCACCACGTTTAAACGCCTGCAGCAGCTCATGGCCGCCAAGCAGTGGGACGAGTTCGATCGTTTGCTCGACGCCAAACTCACCAGCATGCTGTACCCGCGCTATAACCGCGACTACCTGCGCCTGAACTCATATCTGCTGCGCGAGGACCACAAGCGCGCCGACGAGATGTTCGATTTGCTGTTGGGGCTCAACCTGCCCAAGATGCAGCGCGTCGACCTGGTGATCAAGGCTTTTAACTACTACGTTGGCCAGGAGGACCGCAAAAAGTCCAAGGAGCTGCTGCACGAAATCAAGGGTTTTGAGGGCGGCCAGGCCGAGGCAGTCGCACACGAATGCCAGCTGATGTACGACACGATGATCCTCAAGCGCCACAACGACATTCCCGAGCTGGAGCGCATGCTCAAGGAGGCCGGTGACGACAAGGTCAAGAGCTGCCGCCTGGAGTACCTGCTGGCCCTGCAATACCAAAACAAGGGCGACGAGGCCAAGTATGCCGAGTACTTGGAAAAGTCGGGCCAACACTCGATGGCCGTCAACGCGTAACGGACGGCTTGTGCTAGACTTCTAATCTCACGGGGGCGTGGCGGAATTGGCATACGCAGGAGACTTAAAATCTCTCGCCGCAAGGATTGTGGGTTCGAGTCCCACCGCCCCTACCACGTATTGTTTACGAGCCCGTGTCCCCCAGGGATGCGGGCTCGTTTCTTTTAGATGCCGGTGGGACTCGAACCCGCGAGGGGGCGAGCGCCAAGCGGACGCGCAGCGTCCGCAGCGAGCCGGCGAGGGCGGCCGAAGCCGACGCGTATTTGCGCAGCAAATACGCGGACGTCCCACCGCCCCTACCATTTGGCTTTTCGTGCCCGCTTCCTCCAGAGATGCGGGCTCGTTTCTTTTGGGCGCCGGTGGGGCTCTATGTTGCGGTGGGATAGTTCCTGTTTTGGCAGGCTACCAGCCCATTTAGGAACTATTTCACCGCAACTCAGAGGGAGACGGTTAAAGGGCGCTCAGGCTCGGGGTCCAGCCGATGGTGGGGGTCGCGCCGTCGAGAACCTCGTTGATGGTGGCGGCCATGCCGGCGAGCAAGCTGTTCTCGCTTACGGTGAGCGTCTTGTAGCCGCCGGCTCGCATGAGCTCGCGAATCACCGCGGCACCTGCCAAGATCACGCCCGCGCGCTTGGGTTGCACGCCCGGTAACGCGGCAATGCCCGCAACATCCAGCGCGGACATACGCTCGATAGCGGCCGAAACCTGGTCCAACGAAAGCTCGCGCAGGTGCACAAAGCTCGAATCATACGGCTCCAGCTCGTGAACGAGTGCCACGAGCGTGGTGACAGTACCACCCACCGCGACCAGGCGCTCGGCACGCTCAAAGTCGACAGGCAGACTCTCAAAGTAGCCCGCAAACTGCTCGTTTGCCCATGCGGCAGCGGCAGCAAGCTCGCCGTCCGCAGGCGGCAGCGCCGAGAAAAACCGCTCCGTCACACGGCGGCAGCCAATGTCCAGCGAGCGCGTCCCTTCTAGCGCAAAGACGCCACGCTCCGGCGCATAGACGCCCGTCGCGAGCTCCGTGGATCCGCCACCCGAATCGGCAACAATAATGCGCTCGCCGGCAAAGTCGTGCGCCACGCCAAAAAACGTCAGGCGTGCCTCGACCTCGCCCGGAATCACCTGCGGTTCGAGCCCCAGCTCGCGCAGGCCGTCCAGCAGCAGGGCGGCATTGGACGCATCGCGCGCGGCACTCGTGCACGTGGTGCAGATGCACACGGCCCCAAAGGCATGCGCCTCGTCCACAAACATACGACACGCGGCGAGCACACGCTCGACGGCCGCCTCGCAAAAGCGGCCCGTCGCGTCCACGCCCTCGCCCAAGTCGGTGATCTCGGTATGCTTGGACGATTCCACGATCGCCCCGGCCTCGACCTGCGCTAACACCAGTCGCGACGACACTGTTCCCAGGTCGATCGCGGCTACCTTATAGCGTTTGCAATCTGCCATTGCAGGCTCCCCTCCGGGCGCTATTTGCCGTTGGACACGACCGTCTGGCCCTCGACACCGTTAAACCCAAACAGCATGTCGAGCGCCTGGATGTACCACGGCGCGTCCTTACCGACGTCTTCGATTTCCTTGGCAACTTCGCTGGCCTTCTTGGCGTTCGACGACTTCTTGCTCGAAGACGAATCCGAATCGTCGTCCAGGCCCTGCACTTCAATTCTCTTCTCGCCGGGCATCACCAGGCCCAAGTCCTCGGATGCCGCGTCCTTGATACCCTCCTCCGAGAGCAGCTTGTCGACGCTTTTCTGCAGCTCGTCGTTGTACTGCTGGCGAATCTCGACCTGCTTGGCCAAGATATCGTTCGAGCGTTTGGCAACGTAGAGGTCGCGCACGGGAAAGTACAGGCTCACGAGCACCAGGACGACGACAATGCCAATAAACAGCCCGCGCTGGGGTCCATGGGTAAAGTCGTAGATCGCCTTGACCACCGCATTGTCGTTGGCGTAGTGCATGAAGTCCGAGCCCGAAAGACGGCTCGAGGGCCTGGTCGACTTTTCGTGCGTTTGAGCCGAGGGGTGCTGCGTACGCGAAGCATGCGTCGGGGGCGCCGAGCGTGGCGGGCGACCCGTCGACGTATTCATTTGAGCACGGGGATGTGAGGCACTTGCCGGACGCTGTACGCGGCGATCGACACCGGCGTAGTCGGACCCGCCGAGCTGCACGGTAGGTGCGCGGCGAGGCGACGGCTCGCGCGAACCGGCGGAATAATACCTGTTGTCGTAAATCTGATCCATGTGCGCCTTGTGCGGTTGAGGTTTGTTTGCGCTAAGTCTTTTAGTTATAGCACGAGCGCCCGCACCGCTTTCGCCAGCCTTTGCTCGACATAAAAAAGGCGCTGAGCCGTATGGCCCAGCGCCCAATGGTGCTCAACAGTGCCCGGCGGAAGCGAGGCGAATCCGAGTCAGCCCCGCCCCCGCACACGCCGCTGCCTAGCGAATGTTGTAGAACGCAGACTTGCCGGCGTAGCGCGCGCTACCCTCAAGCTCGTCCTCGATGCGGATGAGCTGGTTGTACTTGGCGATACGGTCGCTGCGGCACGGGGCGCCCGACTTGATCTGGCCGGCGTTAACACCCACGACCAGGTCGGCGATCGTGGAGTCCTCGGTCTCACCGGAACGGTGGCTCACGATGCAAGCGTAGCCGGCCTCCTTGGCAGTCTCGATGGCCTCGAGCGACTCGGTGAGCGTGCCGATCTGGTTGACCTTGACCAGGATCGCGTTGGCGGCACCCAGCTCGATGCCCTTCTTGAGGCGCTCGGTGTTAGTGACGAACAGGTCGTCGCCCACCAGCTGCACCTTGTTGCCAATGCGGCGGGTAAGCTCGACCCAGCCGTCCCAGTCCTCCTCGGCCATGCCGTCCTCGATGGAGATGATGGGATAGGTGTCGACGAGCTTCTCCCAGTAATCAACCATCTGGGCGCTCGTGTACTCCACGCCCTCGCCCTTGAGCTCGTACATGCCGGTCTCGGCGTTGTAGAACTCGGTCGAGGCCGGATCCATGGCGTACATGAAGTCGACGCCGGGCTTAAAGCCAGCCTTCTCGACGGCCTTGGTGATGTACTCGAACGGCTCGGCATTGGTCTTGAGGTTGGGCGCGAAGCCGCCCTCGTCGCCCACGCCGCCGCCCAGGCCGGCCTCGTGCAGCACGCCCTTGAGGGTGTGGTAGACCTCGGCGCACCAACGCAGGCCCTCGGCAAAGCTCGGAGCGCCCACCGGCATGATCATGAACTCCTGGAAGTCAACGTTGTTGTCGGCATGCACGCCGCCGTTGAGGATATTCATCATAGGCGTGGGCAGCAGGTGAGCGTTGACGCCGCCCAGGTACTGGTACAGCGACAGGCCCGCCGACTCTGCCGCAGCGCGGGCAACGGCCAGCGATACGCCCAGAATGGCGTTGGCGCCGAGCTTGGTTTTGTTGGGCGTACCGTCGGCGACGATTAGTGCGGCATCGACGGCGCGCTGATCGAAGGCATCGAGGCCCACGACGGCGTTGGCGCACTCGTTGTTGACGTGCTCGACGGCTTGCGAAACGCCCTTGCCCAGGTAGCGACCCTTGTCGCCGTCGCGCAGCTCGCAAGCTTCGAAAGCACCGGTCGAAGCGCCCGAAGGCACCATCGCGCGACCGAAGCTGCCGTCCTCGAGCACGACCTCGACCTCGACGGTAGGGTTGCCGCGGCTGTCGAGCACCTCACGACCGTAGACGTCCAAAATATCGCTCATGTTGTCTCCCTCTCACTTGGAAACGGGTTGAATGCTTGGCGACGCGGCTTGCACGCTGCAGCGGCGCGCAGGTTCATAAGTTAGCCTTGTCGCACTTTTTGCATTATGCCCTAAGTTAGCCGAGGGATACATATGAATTGGAGAAATCATTCTTTGAGGCGCTTATTTTTGCACCGAGCATTCATCTCTAGAGGTCACCCCCCCCCATTAAATTCTTCTATCGGCATACCTTCTTTACCTGGCTTGCGAATGAAAGAGCCAGTAATGTGCTTTTACATCGTGCAAAGTTCTGGATATCGTGCAATTTTAAGGGTCTGAAGTTCTGGATATCGTGCATAATCAGGTTATAAAAGTTCTGGATATCGTGCACGAGGTAGCCATGCTTAAACGAAAAGCCTATGACAAACTACTAAAATGGAAGCATGAAAGCGCTGGTAAAACAGCACTTCTTATTGAAGGAGCCCGCCGCGTCGGCAAGAGCACGCTTGTCCGCACGTTTGGAGAAACCGAATACAAATCCTGCCTTGTCATTGATTTCTTTCAAGCACCTGCCGAAGTTAAGCAATATTTTGAGGACTATCGCACTGACTTCGACTCGCTCTTCCTCTATCTCTCGGTTTTCTATAACGTCAAACTCTATGAACATGAGACGCTTATCGTCTTTGACGAGGTCCAGATGTACCCGCAAGCACGCGGACTCATCAAGTATCTCGTTGCAGACGGACGTTACGACTACATCGAAACTGGATCCCTGCTCAGCATCAAGCAGAACATTAAAGATATCGTCATCCCGTCCGAAGAAGAGTCTCTGGAACTTGAGCCCCTCGACTTTGAGGAGTTTCTTTGGGGCATGGACGAAAAGGGGCTGGCCGATCTCATTCGCATGAGTTTTAACAAGATGAAGCCGCTCCCCGATGCCCTACATCGCAGAGCGCTCTCCCTTATGCGCGAATACATGCTTGTAGGCGGCATGCCTGAGCCGGTATCCATCTATGTTGAACAGCGCGCTTTTGCGCCCGTCGACGCTTCGAAGCGCCGAATCGTTCAGCTCTATCGCAACGATATCTCTCGTTTTGCAACCGGTTACGAATTCAAAGTCGTCTCCGTACTCGATGGCATCCCGGGTCAGCTCTCTAGGCACGAAAAACGATTCAAGCTTTCCTCACTTGATAAAAACGCACGCATGCGCACCTACGAAGAAGCCTTCTTTTGGCTGGCAGACGCGCGAATTGCCAATATCTGCTATGCCGCAAGCGAACCGAGCGTGGGCCTTTCACTCAGCATGGAGCAAACGGCCCTCAAGTGCTACATGGCAGACACCGGCCTGCTTGTAACGCTTGCCTTCTCTGACAACAACGATACCGATGAAGACGTTTACAGGGCCGTGCTTCGCGGCGACATCGGATTGAACGAAGGAATGCTTACCGAAAACTACGTTGCCCAATCTCTAAAGGCCAATGGACACAGGCTCTTCTTTTATTCCCAAAGCGGAAAGAAGGAGGGGGAGGAGCGCATGGAAATCGACTTCCTCGTTACCCGACCCTATGTCAATGCCGCCGGAAAGCCGCGCATCAGCCCCGTCGAAGTTAAGTCGCCACGCAGATACGGAACCATCTCCCTCGACCGATTCCGCGCGCGCTTTAACAAGAAGATTGGGATGGCTTACGTGTTGCACCCTAAACAACTCGAGTGGGATGCCGAAGCGCAGCTGGCACATCTTCCGTTGTATATGGCTTTTTGCTTGTAGAGACCTCTCTACGAATGGATGCCGTGAGAGACGCAGGCCTCACTCGCTTGCTTTTGCTTGGTCCCACAGGTCGTTGAGTTGAGCGGTTGAGCAGGCGGCGAGGTCATCGCCCGCCTCGTGCACGGCGGCCTCCATCGCAGCCCAACGGCGACGGAACTTTGCCGTGCTGGCGCGCAGGGCGCTCTCGGCGTCGATACCCTCTTTGCGTGCAACGTTGACTAGGGCAAAAAGCAGATCGCCAAACTCCATCTCGCGCTCGGGCGTTCCGGGGGCCTCGGCCTCAAACTCGGCACGCTCCTCTGCTACCTCGTCCCACACATCCTGGACCGTCTCCCACTCAAAGCCCACGGCAGCCGCCTTGCGCGACACCTTCTGAGCCTGCATCAGCGCCGGCAGATGCGTGGGCACACCGTCGAGTAGGCCCTCGGGCGCAGCCTCGCCCGCCGCCACGGCCTTGTCCTTGGCGGCCTTCTCGGCAAGCTTGACCTCGTCCCAAATCTTGAGCACCTCGTCGGAGCTCTCGGCGTCCGCATCGCCAAACACGTGCGGATGACGGCGAATGAGCTTGGCGTCGATATCGCGCGCCACATCGGCCAGCGTAAACTCACCGGCATCCGCCGCGATCTGCGCATGCAACACTACCTGCATGAGCACGTCGCCCAGCTCCTCGCGCAGGTGTGCCGCATCATCGGCCTCGATGCAGTCGAGCGCCTCGTAGGCCTCCTCGATCATGTTCTTGCCAATGCTGCGGTGCGTCTGCTCGCGGTCCCACGGGCAACCGTCGGGCTGACGCAGGCGCCAAATGGTCTGCACCAGATGCTGCAGCTCGGCCGACGCGTTGACCAGCGTGGACAGGTCGCGCGAGCCCTCGGCATTTTGCTGAGCCATATGCTCGGGCATGGTTAGTCCTCCTCCATGATCACGTGGCGGAACGCGCCGCCCTCGTAGATACCGTAGCTGTGCGAGTCGTCCTTGGGAATGCTCACGCTGCCGGGGTTGAAAAGCCACAGGCCCGGGTGCGCCTCGCTTGCCTCGTTAACCTTGATGTGCGTGTGGCCGTAGACGAGCGCGGAGCCCTCGGGCAGCGCGGGCACGTGGTCGACGCTGTTGTGCATGCCGGCGCCAAAGACGTGGCCGTGCGTCAGGAACAGCTCGCGGCCGGTCTCGTCGAACAGCGTGGCGTAGTCGGCCATGACGGGAAAGTCGAGCACCATCTGGTCGACCTCGGCATCACAGTTGCCGCGCACCGCGATGATGCGGTCGGCCAGGGCGTTGAGCAGCGGAATCACGCGCTTGGGGGCGTAGTCGCGCGGCAGGTCGTTACGCGGACCATGGTAGAGCAGGTCGCCCAGCAGGACGATGCGGTCGGGCTGCTCGGACTCGATGGCGGCGACCAGGCGCTCGGTCCAGTATGCCGAGCCGTGGATGTCGGAGGCGATGAGGTATTTCATGGTGGTCCTTTCGGGTGGGGTTGATGGAGCTGGGCGTGGCGTGCCGCCGGCCGCGTTACTCAAATCGCAGTGCCGCGCTCTGGACCGCCTGCATCACGCGTTGGAGCGGCACATTGTGCTCGCGGGCAAGGCGGGCGCAGTCTTCGTACTCGGGCGCCGCGCGCTCGCTGCCGTCGGGCAAGGTCGCCACCTTGACGGACACCTCGCCCCATGGCGTTGTTACGCGCTCAAAGCGGCGTGGTAGGCAAACGCGCTCCATAACCTGGCGGCGGATGCCATTGGTCGTGGTTTCCAAAAAGACAATCGTCTGCAGGCGCTCGATATCCTCGTGGGTACAGATTACCTGCAACTGCCAGCCGGGACGGCCCTTTTTGCAGTAAAGCGGCAACCAATGCACTTCGCGGGCGCCGGCCTTGCGCAGGCAATCGGCAGCGTAGGCAAGCACCTCAGGCGACGCGTCATCGATGTCGCACTCCAGTTTGACGATAGTTTCGGGCGCATCGGTCTCGCGAGACAGCGGGGATGTGGTATCGCATGGCATACGGTCCGGCTCCTTTCCGCACGGGCTCGTTTTGTTCATCCAAACGCTAACACATCGCGGGCGGCGTGGGGGTGTCGTCATGGGATGGGCGGGACTTTTGCCCGTCGCGGACGTCGGCGTGCGCCGCCTGCCCTTTCCGGTCGGTTTCGACTTGCAGCGTTCCCGGCGCGTCAGGGGTCGCGCCATTACAATGGAGCGGATTCGCCAAATGCAAAGGAGTCGCCATGCCCGCCTGCCCGCTGGTCGATTGCCATACCCACACCTCGTTCTCGGACGGACACGCCTCGTTTGAGGACAACGTTCGCGCCGCTGCTGCAGCCGGTTGCCGTGCCATGGTCTCGACCGATCACCTTACCCTGCCTGCCAGCATGGATTCCAATTGCGAGGTACAGGTTGTCGAGGGCGACCTGCCGGCGCATCGCCTGGCCTTTGAGGACGCCCGCAAGCTCGCCGCGCAGATCGCGCCGGAGCTCGAGCTTATCTATGGCTTTGAGTGCGATTGGTATGAAGGCTGCGAGCCTTTGGTTGAGCGCTGGTCCCAGGGCGCCGTCGTACGCCTGGGCAGTGTGCATTGGATTGGCAACCCCGGCGATATCATGGCCGGTACCCCGGGTACGGCGGGGACAGAGGACGTCGTTCGTCCCGATGCGCCCGATTCGTGCTGCGGTTGGATCGACGATGACACCAACCTGCACGTTTGGGAAAACCTGGGCGTGCGCGGCGTGTGGGAGCGCTACGTCGACGACTGGTGTTGCGCCTGCGAAAGCCCGCTCAACTTTGACGTGATGGCCCACCCCGACCTGGTCATGCGCTTTTCGAAGGAGGGCTTTGCGCCCGATTTTGACCCCGCGCCGTTCTGGGGGCAGATGGCAGAATGCGCACACGACACGAATCGGCGCGTTGAGGTCTCGACTGCCGCGTCGCGCAAGGGGCTCGACGACTACTACCCCGCGACCGGCCTCTTGCGCTGCTTTGCCCATGCCGAGGTGCCCATTACCTTTGGCTCGGACGCACACCGCGCCTGCGACATCTGCTGGAACATCCGCGAGGCCCAGGCCCACGCCTACGACTGTAGCTATCGAACCTTCGACATCCCCCACCTCACCGGAGAATGGGAGCCCACGCCCCTCGCCTAAGACTAGTCGTTGGGGACACTCTTCACAAATGACCCCTTGGGGACGGAGGAAAACAGGTCGTTTTGCTCACCACCGACGCCCGTGCAACACCGCCCGCCAAAAAGAACGCCCGTTTACTACGATGAACCGCAAACCTCCGACCATCGGCTTAATGCGGAAAATAAAACCGCAGGTAGAAGCGTTGACGATTTGCTCAAAACCGACATGTGGTCAGCAGATCCAGTTTCATCGTAGTAATTGGGCATGTTATTTGGCAGCGTCGGCAAAGACTGTCCCAAACGACTAGTCGTTTAAGAACGTCCCCAATGACTACCCAATGACTAGTGGCGGCGGGCGTTGAGTTCGCCGGCCAGCTCGTCGAGGGTGATGCCGTAGCGCTCGAGCGTCACGAGCAGGTGGTAGACCAGGTCGCCGGCCTCGTAGCGGATGTGATCGTGATCGTTATCCTTGCAGGCCATGATCACCTCGCTCGCCTCCTCGGCAAGCTTCTTGAGCAGCTCGTCCTCGACGTCGGTCAACAGACGAGCGGTGTAGCTCTCCTGCGGCGATGCGTCGCGACGGCCGTGAATCACCTCGGCGAGCCCCGTCAGCGTCTCACCGATATTTCCATCCTGAACGTTTGCGGTGCGCACACCCATAGTTCAATCCTTTCTGGTTGGCCAAGCGCCTAGTCGAGCGCCCGTCCTACGCGAGTTTCTTAAAGAAGCAGGTACGGTTGCCGGTGTGGCAGGCCGGACCCGGCGAGTCAATCTTGACCAGCAGCGTATCGCTATCGCAGTCGGCCCAGAGCTCCTTGACCGCTTGCATATTGCCGCTCGTCGCGCCCTTGTTCCAGAGCTCCTGGCGGCTACGGCTCCAAAACCACGTGGTGCCGGTCTTGAGCGTCAACCCCACCGACTCCTCGTTCATCCAGGCAACCATAAGCACCTCGCCGGTGTCATACTGCTGAACAACACAAGGAATCAGCCCCTTGGCGTCGTATGTAAGCTTTGAAGGATCGGCTATCTCTTCCATTTCTCTTCCCAAATTCAAACTTCGCAGGTCGGCGAGGGTTGTCCAGGTGCCCGAGATTACGAGCGACAAGCCCGACGACGCGTACTTAAGTACGCGAGGAGGGTTGGAGCCGAAAGGTCGGGTGCCTGGGCAAGCCGCAGCATTAGAAGTCCAGCCTCACAGGAATGCCTTGGCTGGCCATATACTCTTTGACTTCGCGAATGCTGAAGGTTCCAAAGTGAAAGACACTGGCCGCCAGCACGGCGTCGGCTTCGCCCTCGATCACGCCCTCGGCAAAATGCTCGAGCGTGCCCACGCCACCGCTCGCGATGACGGGAATCGGCACCGCGCGCGCCACGGCACGGGTGAGTGCCAGGTCAAAGCCAGCCTTGGTGCCGTCGCGGTCCATGCTGGTGAGCAGGATCTCGCCGGTGCCGCGGCGAGCCGCCTCCTCGGCCCACGCCACCGCATCGATACCCGTGGCGTTGCGACCGCCCGCGGTAAAGACCTCCCACTTGTCGGCACCCGGCTCCCCGGGCAGTCCCACGCGCTTGGCATCGATCGCCACGACCACGGCTTGGCTACCAAACGCCGCGGCGGCCTGGCTGATCAACGACGGATCGCGCACGGCCGCCGAGTTGAGCGACACCTTGTCGGCACCGGCGGCAACCATGGTGCGCATGCCCGCCAGGTCGCGAAAGCCGCCGCCCACGGTATAGGGAATGGCGAGCTCCTCGGCCGCATGCGCCGCCATCTCGATGGTCGTCGCTCGGTTGTCGCTCGTCGCGGTAATATCCAGAAAGACGACCTCGTCCGCACCCTCGCGGTCGTAGGCGCGCGCCAGCTCCAC
Source organism: uncultured Collinsella sp. (assembly GCA_902475615.1). Lineage (GTDB taxonomy): Bacteria > Actinomycetota > Coriobacteriia > Coriobacteriales > Coriobacteriaceae > Collinsella. Next base: position 854,119 of record CABSAD010000001.1, read on the forward strand.
CGGATCGCCCGCGTCGCGCAAGCTCACAAAGTTGACGCCCTTGACCACGCGGCCGTCCTTAACGTCCAAGCAGGGAATCACGCGTTTGGTAAGCATGGGCTATTCCTCCCCTCGAGCGGCGGCCAGCGCCTGGGCCAACGTAAAGTTGCCCTCGTAGAGCGCACGACCGGTAATGGCACCTTCAATCGCGCCCTCACCCACCGCGGCCAGTGCGCGGATGTCGTCGAGCGCCGAGATGCCGCCCGAAGCCACGACGGAAAAGCCCGCGACCTCGGCCACATGGCGATACGCCGCCACATCGATGCCCGTCTGCATGCCATCGCGCGCGATGTCGGTATAGACCAGGTGCTTAAAGCCCAGCTCGGAAAGCTGCGCCACGGCATCGTCGAGCGCCATACCCGCGCCGTCGCGCCAGCCGTTCACCTTGACCTGGCCGTCGCGCGCGGCGATGTCTGCCACCAGTAGCTCACCAAAGCCTTGGGCTGCCACCTCGGCAAAACCCGGCTCGGTCACCAGCACGGTACCCAGTGCAATGCGGCGAGCGCCATAGCCGGCCAGCTCGTCGATGCGCGCGAGCGAGCGAACGCCGCCGCCCACATCCACGGACAGACCATCGACGCCGCAGATGGCCTCGATCGCTGCCGAGTTGGCAGCGCACGCGTCCTCGTCCTCGCCAAAGGCAGCGGACAGGTCGACGACATGCACCCAGCTTGCGCCCTGCTCGGCAAAGAAGCGGGCGACGGCCACGGGGTCGTCGGAATATACCTTGCAGCGGCTCCGGTCGCCGCGCTCCAAGCGCACGACCTTGCCGCCGATCAAATCGATTGCGGGAAACAGAATCATCGGCCGACCTCCTCGACGATGCTGACGAAATTCTTAAGGATGCGCTGACCCAGCGCGGAGGATTTCTCGGGATGGAACTGGCAGCCCCACACGTTGCCGTGGCGCACGATGCACGGGAAACTCCGCGTATAGTGCGTGCGCGCCAGCACATCGGCGGCATCGGCATCGTCGGCCACCGCATAGCTGTGGGTGAAATACATGTTGGCACCCTCGGCAAAACCGGCAAGCAGTGGATCGGCCGCACCGGCGGGCGTCATGTGCACCTGGTCCCAGCCCACGTGCGGCACCTTAAGGCGACTCGACTCCAAGCGCGTGCACGAGCCGCGCACAATGCCCAGCCCATCGACCCAGGGACTGCCAGCCTGCTCGGAGGCGTTACCGCCGGCAATCGCGCCCTCGTCCGCAGGCACGCCCTCGTTGCCGCGCTCAAAAAATAGCTGAAGGCCCAGGCAGATGCCGAGCAGCGGAGTTCCGGCGGCAACGGCGTCGAGCACAGCCGCCTCCTCACCGCTCTGGCGCATAAAGGCGATCGCGTCATAGAACGCGCCCACGCCCGGGATGACCAGGCCGTCGGCGTTGCAGATCTGCTCCGGATCGTCCGACGTGCAGGCAGCGGCACCGGCGCGCGCAAGCCCGCGCACGACGCTCGACAAGTTGCCCTTGTGGTAGTCGACCACCACGATCTTCGGTTCGCCCACGCGACCCTCCTCTTCCCATCATCCAAAACCACCACGAAGGTGCCTGTCCCCTTTGTGGTGGTATTTGCCTTTGTGGCAGTTACAGCGAGCCCTTGGTGCTGGGGATGCCCTGCACGCGGGGATCGAGCTCGCAGGCGCGGCGCATTGTGCGGCCCACGGCCTTAAAGGCGGCCTCGATAATGTGATGCGAGTTGCCGCCCGCCAGTTCGCGCACATGCAGTGTGAGCTTGGCGTCGCGCGCAAAAGCGTAGAAGAACTCGACAGCCAGCTCGGTATCGAAGGTGCCCACGCGCTCGGTTGGCACGGGCAGCTCGCAATAGGCCTGCCCGCGGCCCGAGATATCCACGGCGGCCATCACGAGCGTCTCGTCCATGGCAATCGCCGCGTCGGCAAAGCGTGTAATGCCCGCCTTGTCGCCCAGCGCCTGGCAGAACGCCTCGCCCAGCACAATACCCGTGTCCTCGACGGTGTGATGCGCATCGACCTCAACATCGCCCACCGCGTGTACCGTCAAATCGAACAGGCCATGGCGGCCAAAGGCGTTGAGCATGTGGTCGAAAAACGGCACGCCGGTCGAGATATCGCACGTACCGGTTCCGTCCAGGTCGAGCTTTACGACAATATCGGTCTCGCCCGTCCTGCGGGTCACCTCGGCATAACGGCCCATCTACATCTCCTCCTTCACCAGCGCGGCAAATGCGGCCAGCACCTCGTCGTTTTCCTGCGGCGTGCCCACGGTAACGCGCAGACAGTCCACAAGCCCCGGCGCGTAGCTAAAGTCGCGCACCAAAATCGAGTACTCGTCGCGCAAACGCTCGCGCACGCGCGTAGCATGCGGCGTGCGCACGAGCACAAAGTTCGCCGCGCTCGACCATGCCTCCACGGGCAGGCCCTCGGCAGCCATCGCACGCAGGGCGCACAGTTCGCGCCCGCGCTCGGATGCGACCTGCGTCACCACGGGCGTGTAGGCATCACGGGCACGCACGCAGGCAAGCGCTGCCGCCTGGCTCAGCACGTTGACCGAATAGATCTGGCGAATCGCCGCGAACACGTCGATGACCTCGGGCGCCGCGATCACGTAACCCAGACGCGTACCGGCAGCACCAAACGCTTTGGACAACGTATGCAGAATCACCAGGTTGAGATGCTCGGCGATAAGCCCCTGCGCCGTGGTGGCCGCGCCAAACGAATCGTCGGCAAACTCAACGTAGGCCTCGTCGACCATTACCATGCCGGGGCACGCATCGCACAGCGCCGCGACAAAGTCGAGCGGCGCCACATCACCCGTGGGGTTATTGGGCGAGGTCACGATTGCCAGGTTGCACTCGGGCGCCGCCGCAAGCACGGCTGCCTGGTCGAGCTCAAAGGTCGTCGGGTCGCGCCACACGTCGCGTACCTCGGTCTGGCAGAGCGACGCAAAGAACGCGTACTCGCTAAAGCACGGCGGGCAGTTGAGCAGGGTCCGCCCCGCGCCGCCAAACGCCAGCAGATAGTTATAGAGCAGCTCGTCGCCGCCGTTGCCCACGCAGATGTTCTCGCGCGTCACGCCATGCCAGGCAGCAAGCTCGTCGCGCAGGTCGTTAGACATGGGATCGGGATAGCGGTTGAGCGGCGTGGCAGCCAGGGCGGCGTCGACCGCCTCGCGCACGCCGGCCGGCACGGGATAGGTGTTCTCGTTGGCCGAAAGGTTGATGCGCGTGGGCGTAAAGTTGGGATCGTAGGGCTCAATGCCGGCCAAGTAGGACTGGACGAGCTCCTTCATGCGGGGCGTCAGCTCGGCCATATTAGGCCTCCTCGACGACCGCGTCAGCACCATTCGCGCTTGCAGCCGCCAGGTCCACGCCCTCGGCAACCGTCGCCACGGCGTCGCCCGGCCAGGCGACCTTGGTCAGGTCGGCCGCGGCCAGAGACTCGGCGCTCACGGCATCCTCGCCCTGCTCCAGCACACGGCGACGCAGTGCGGCAGAAAGCGCGTGTGCCCACAGGCCCTCGGCCTCGGCCAAACGCTGCGTAGCGGGAGCGTCCGAGAGCAGGCCCTCGGGCGTATAGCAAATGACACTTGAGCGCTTGACGAACTCCTCCACCGAAAGCGGGTTGGAGAACATGGCCGTGCCGCCGGTCGGCAGCGTGTGATTGGGGCCGGCAACGTAATCGCCGAGCGGCTCGGAGCTCCAAGCGCCCACAAAGATGGCGCCGGCGTTGCGAATGCCGCCGAGCAGGCCCATCGCGTCCTCGCAGTGCAGCTCCAGGTGCTCGGGCGCCACGGTGTTCACCGCCTCGACGGCGGCGGCCATGTCGGCGGCCACCACGATGGCGCCCTCATTGTCGAGCGAGGCGCGCGTAATCTCGGCGCGTGGCGACTGCGCTACCAGAATATCGATACCCGCCTCGACCTCACGCGCAAACTGCTCGTCGCAGGTCACCAGATAGCAGGCTGCCAGTGGATCGTGCTCGGCCTGGGCCATCAGGTCGGCCGCGACCACCATGGGCTTGGCCGTGGCGTCGGCCAGCACGCAGACCTCGGAAGGACCGGCGACCATGTCGATACCCACGTCACCCGAGACAATCTGTTTGGCAGCGGCGACAAAGGCATTGCCCGGGCCGGTGATTTTGTCGACGCGCGGAATGGTCTCGGTACCGTACGCCAGTGCGGCCACGGCCTGGGCGCCGCCCACCATATAGATCTCGTCCACGCCGCCGAGCTTTGCCGCGGCGAGCGTGTAGGGGCTGATCAGGCCGTCCTTTTGCGGCGGGGTCACCATGACCACGCGCTTGACGCCGGCAACCTTGGCGGGAATGGCGTTCATGAGCACCGTGGAGGGATACTGCGCGCGACCGCCCGGCACGTAGATGCCGGCCGCCGCGAGCGGGGTCACCTTAACGCCGAGCATCGTGCCGTCCGGGCGCGTGGTAAACCAGCTCTGCTCGACCTCGCGCTGGTGGAACTCGCGAATCTGACGCGCGGCTTTCTCGAGCGCGGCGACAAAAGCCGGGTCGAGGCCTTCGAGCGCGACATCGATCTGCTCTTGCGGCAGGCGAAAACTCTGCAGCTCAACACCGTCAAAACGCTGGCAATAATCGCGCACCGCGGCATCGCCGTTGGCACGCACGTTGGCCACGATATCACGGGCGGCGTCGACGATGTTTTGCGGCAGCACTCCCTTGCGGTTGAGCTGGTTGGTAACGAGGCGCTCACCGGGAGCAAGCTTGATAGTCTTCATATCGGTATCCCCTATCGGTCGAGGTTGTGTTCGAAAAACGAGAGGCCGGGCGGCGGCGCCAACCGGCCCGCAGCCCGTACGTTGGGGCGCCCGTGCGTGCTCGCGCTATTGTGCCGAGCCCGCGACGGGCTCAAAATGCTTGTCCTTCACGGCTGCCGCCAAGCGATCTGCCAGATTGCGTACGCGCGGATCCAGGCGCGCGGCGCCCGGATTGACAAAGAAGCGGGCCGTACAGTCCATGATGCGACCGGTGATGACCAAGTCGTTGTCGCGCAGCGTGGCACCCGTGGCAGTAATATCCACGATGCGATCGGTCATGCCGACAATGGGGCCCAGCTCGATGTTGCCGTGCAGCGAAACGATGTCGGCGTTCACACCGCGCTCGGCATACCAGGCACTCGCGATGCGCGGGTACTTGGTTGCCACGCGAAGCGAACCGCGGCGGGCATAGTTGCGCTCGGCCTGACCGGCGCGCCATGCGGGCTCCGCCTCGATAAAGGTGCACAGGCCATAGCCCAGGTCGACCAGCTGCAGCAAGTTGAGGTCGGCCTCGATGAGCGAGTCCCAGCCGCAGATGCCGCAGTCGGCACCGCCACAGCCCACAAAGGCGGGCGCGTCGCTGGGGCGCACGATGACAAACTCGATATCGCCGACCATGCCCTCGCCGGCACGCGTGTCGCGACCGCGCACAATCAGGTGACGGCCGGGGTCACGCAGTTCAGAGACGTCCAGACCCGCGGCCTCGAGCACGTCGAGCGTATCGGCCTTAAGCGAGCCCTTGGGCACGGCAATGCGCAGCGGGCCCTCGGCGCCACGGCCCGCGGCGTGATTGCCATCGGAAGCGGCATCCTCGACCGAGGTGCGCGCAGCCTCCAGGCGCTCGAGCGAAAAGGCGAAGCCCGCCGCCGGCACCTCGATGCCGTCGCCAAATGCACCGGTAAAGATAGAGTCGTAGCGTCCGCCCGAACCGACCGGATCGGGCAGGCCGCCGGCATAGGCCTTAAAGACCAGACCCGTGTAGTAATCAAACGAGTTCATGATGGAGAAGTCGAAGGACAGCACCTGGGCGTCCTCGGGAGCCAGGCCCTCGACCAGGGCACGCAGTTCGCGCGTCAGCGGCGCGACAATACCGGCGGCCTCCAGCAGCACATCCACGCGGTCGAGCACCTCGGCACCACCGTGCAGGCGCGGCAGCTCGCTAATGGCGGCCTTGACGGCATCGGACTCGGCGCTGGCAGCCACGCGGGCATCGAGGCCAACAAAGTCGTTGGCATGCACGCAGCGCAGGGTCTCGGCAGCCAGCTCACGATCCTCGCATACCGCGAGCAATTCCTTAAAAGGACGCACGCTGCCTGCGATAATGCGCGCATCGGGAAGTGCCAGCTCGCGCACGGCTTCGGCGACCAGCGAGACAATCTCGACATCGCCCGAGGTATCGCCCGCGCCGATAAGCTCAAAGCCCAACTGCGTAAACTGGCGCGAACCACCGGCATTGCGCTGACACTCGCGAACCACCGGCGCCTCGTAACGTAAGCGCAGAGGCAAGTCGGCAGCGCGCATGCGGGTCGAAACCAAGCGCACGATCGGCAGCGTGTTGTCGGGACGGACCACCAACAGGCGGCCGTCGTCATCAAAGAGCTTAAACGGCGTGTCCGCAATGCGGCCGCCCTCCTCAAGCGAACCCTTGTCCTCGAGCAGCGGCGTCTCGACCGGAAGGTAATGATGCTCCCTGAAGCAGCCCTTCACCGTACATGCGATCTCCTCGCGCGCCTGAGCCTCCTCGGGCAATATGTCCCGGAATCCCCACGGTGTGGCCGTCATCTGGTGAGCCTCCTCATGCTGTGCCTCGTATAGAACAGAAGACCGGCATAGCTCCGCCGGTCTTCTGGGTACTTTAGCATACTAGAGTGTTTGCGGGGAGAATCGTCCTCCTCGGCTCACAGCGTATTCATTTGGAAACATTAGAGCGGATTGCCCACGGCCCCGCTCGCCCAGCGGAAAAGTTTACAGACGAGGGCGGGGACGGGGTGCTTGGTTTTGGAAGTGGGCTTCGCGAACTTCCAAAACCAAGCACCCCGTCCCCGCCCCGGCCATGTAATCTTGGCTGACCATAGTTAGATGCACGGTTTTCAAGGCAGTAACGGCTGTGTCCCCATTACATAAAAAATAATCAGCCCCCACATATCGAAACGGTCGAGAGGGCCGCCTCCGGGCTAGTGCCCTTCCTCGGAGAAGTTCGCGAAGCCCACTTCTCCGAGGAAGGGCACTAGCCCGGAGGCGGCCCCAACGCGAGACCGTCCCGGATGCCTACCTACTCGTTGTCGCCGGCAGTTAGCTGCGTTGCGGAGAGCGCGCCGTCGGCAGCAGTTGCGGCAGCGGCGTCGGGCCAGACCCAGTCGGTAAAGGCCGGGTGATCGAAGCCCTCGTCGCACGCGAACTCAAAGGCCTCGGTGCGGAAAGCCTCCCACTCATCAATCTGTTCGGCAAACTTATCGGCGTCGACCATGCGCAGCACGTCGGCGGCCAGGGCCCAGCGGTCCATGTTATTCAGGCGCAGCATGTCGAACGGTGTGGTCGTGGAGCCCTTCTCCTCGTAGCCGTGGACGCGGAAGGCGTCGTGGCCGGGGCGGTTCCAAATCAGGCGGCGAATCGTGCCGGCATAAGCGTGGAATGCAAAGAGCACGGGCTTCTCACCGCAGCCAAACAGCTCGGCCCAGCGCTCATCGCTGATGGCTTGGTCGTTCTCGCAAACGTTCTGGATCTTGAGCAAGTCGACCACGTTGACGAACCACACCTTAATGCCCAGCTCGCGCAGCATGTCGGTTGCAGCCAGAGCCTCGAGCGTCGGCACGTCGCCGCACGTGGCGACCACGACGTCGGCCTCGGCGAGCGAGTCGGCAGTCGATGCCCACTCCCAGGTCGCGACGCCCTCGGCGAGCTCGGACTTGGCCTCGTCGACCGTCTGGAAGGTGGGGGCGGGTTGCTTGCCACAGAAGATGGCGTTGACGCAGTCGGTGGACTGGTAGACGCGCTCGGCAACGGCAAGCGCCATGTTGGCGTCGGCCGGATAGTAGGCATTCACGATATGCGTGTCGTTGGCCTTGTTGAGCAGCAGGTCGATAAAGCCGGGGTCCTGGTGCGAGAAGCCGTTGTGGTCCTGGCGCCAGACATGGCTCGACAGCAAAATGTTGAGACCACTAATGGGGGCACGCCACGGAATCTCGCGCTTGGTGGCCTCGAGCCATTTGCAGTGCTGGTTGACCATAGAATCGACCACGTGGACAAAGCTCTCGTAGGAACTCCACACACCCGAGCGGCCGGTGAGCACGTAGGCCTCGAGGAAGCCCTCGCACTGGTGCTCAGACAGCTGCTCGACGACCTTACCGGAACCGGCCAGCAGCTCGTCGTTGGCATCGTCCTCGTAAAAGCCAGCATCCCACTGCTTCTTGGTCACCTTGTAGGCAGCCTGCAGGCGGTTGGACGCGGTCTCATCGGGACCGAAGATACGGAAATCGTCCATGTTCTTGGCCAGAACGTCGGCGGTATACTCACCAAAGACGCGGGCGGCCTCGGTGGAGCCCCAGCCGTGGCCCTTGCTTGCAACGGGAATCTCGTGGGCATGAATATCGGGGAGTTCGAGCTCGCGGCGCACCTTGCCGCCGTTCGCATTGGGGTTGGCGCCGATGCGCAGCTCGCCGGTCGGCATAAAGGCCGTTACCTCGGGGCGCACCTGGCCCTCGGGCGTAAAGAGTTCCTCGGGCTTGTAGGAGCGCAGCCACTCGCGCAGCACGCGGAAGTGCTCGTGGGTGTCCTTGGCACTCGCCAGCGGCACCTGATGGGCGCGCCAGGAGCCCTCGGTCTTCTTGCCATCGATCTGCTTGGGGCAGGTCCAACCCTTGGGCGTACGGAACACAATCATGGGGTAGGCCGGACGGACCACGGTCTCACCCGCGGCGGCCTGGGCCTGCGCGGTGGCCTTGATGTCGCAGATCTCATCGAAGACCTGCTCGAACAGCGCGGCAAAACGCGCGTGAATGCTTGCGTGGCTCTCGTCGTCAAAGCCGGCGACAAAGAAGTGCGGCTTATAGCCCATTCCCTCAAAGAACTTGGTGAGCTCTTCGTCGGACACGCGGGCAAGGATGGTGGGGTTGGCGATCTTGTAGCCGTTGAGGTGCAGGATCGGCAGGACGATACCGTCGGTTGCCGGGTTCACGAGCTTGTTGGACTGCCAAGAAGTCGCGAGCGGACCGGTCTCGGACTCGCCGTCGCCCACCACGGCCACGGCCAGCAGGCTCGGGTTGTCCATGACGGCACCGTAGGCGTGGCTGAGCGTGTAGCCGAGCTCGCCGCCCTCGTGGATGGAACCGGGCGTCTCGGGCGCAAAGTGGCTCGGAATGCCGCCGGGGTAGGAGAACTGGCGGAAGAACTTCTGCAGGCCGGCCTCGTCATTGGTGATGTCGGGGCGGATCTCACGGTAGGTGCCATCGAGCAGCGACTGGGCAGTGCCGGCGGGGCCGCCGTGGCCCGGGCCCATCAAGAAAATGGCGTTCTGGTTGTGGTCGGCAATAAGGCGGTTGACGTGGCCGAACAGGAAGTTGATGCCGGGCGTAGTGCCCCAGTGACCGACCAGGCGGTGCTTAACGTCCGGGCGACCAAAGTCGCGCACCTCACCGGTTTTCTCGTCGACAAAGTCGCTGCGCATCAACGGGTTAGAGCGAAGGTAGATCTGACCGACGGACAGATAGTTCGATGCGCGCCAATACAGGTCAACGCCCTCGAGCTCGGAAGCCGGCACCTCGTGGCCCAGCTTTTGCCACGGCGTCCCCAATGTTTTAGCCATTGTTTTTGTCCCTTCGCTGCATGGTCACCCTCCGATATGGCGACCTTTCGTTGGGACAAGTATATTTGCTAAAACGTTTTATCATGGTGAAAAAACGTTTTATCACCCTTATCAATCGCATCGATCTACAAAACGCGACATTCACCTGCGGCATTGTCTGTCACAGGTACTCCACATCCAATCTGCATGAATTGATAAACGTGTTTAGTTGTGTTTAGTAAGCTCGAGCACGCTACCCTTAACGATAAGCGCCGGCTCCAAAACGACCTCTTCGGCACGCCTACCGCCCCTACCGGCAAGACGCTTGGACATGCAGCCAAAAGCATGCTCCGCAAGAACACCAGGATCCTGCTCGATCGCGGTCAGCGCCGGCTCAAAGAGAACGTCGGCCGCCGAGTTGTCATAGCTTACGACCGAGATATCGCCCGGGATGCTCTTACCCATCTCGTGCAAGCGCTTGAGCAGACCGAGGGCAATGTTATCCGAGCTTGCGAACACGGCGGTGGCGTCAGTTGCGAGCACCGCCTCCGACGCCTCGTATGCGCTCGGAATGTAGTACTCGCTCTCAAACTCCAAACGTGCGTCGATCGGCAGGCCAACCTCGCGCAGCGCACGCTCGTAGCCGGCAAGACGTTTACGACCCGTATTGGAACGGCGAGCATTAACCAAGCAGGCAATGCGACGGTGACCCTGCTCGATCAGATAGCGGGTAGCCATGTAGCCACCCATCTCGTGGTCGAACATCACCTTGTCGCACTCGAGCCCCTCAATGGCACGGTCGACCATTACCGCCGGAATGGGCAGATGGCTGACTTCTTCGCGCAGGGCGCGGTCGTCGGAGAACTCGTCACCCACTACCAGAAAGACGCCGTCGACGCCGCGCGTCACCAGCTGGCGCAGCAGCTCAAGATCGTCGTCGGCACTTCCACCCGAGCTGGTAATAAAGAGCGCATAGCCATCCTCGCGGCAGCGCTTTTCCAAGCTGCCGGCGAGCGAGGCAAAAAAGCGGCTCTCGATATTGGGAACGATAAGGCCCAGCGTGCGCGACTCGCGCATGACCAGGCTGCGCGCGATCTGGTTAGGGACATAGTGGTTGCGCGCCGCGACCTCCTTGATGAGCTTGCGGTTTTCTTCCGAGATGCGGCAGGGCCGATTATTGAGAACAAGCGAGACCGACGAGGGGGAAAGCCCCACCTCCTGGGCAATCTGCTTGAGAGTAACTTTGTTGCCCATCTCGCTCCTTCCGAGTATTCGCGCAATCTCTTGAAAGTATAGCGACCGTCCCTCTACCTCGATGATAAACACTTTACCAATCCGGTAGACGGCTGTTTTATCGCCGCCAGCGCACCAAATCCGTCCGGGTGGGGTATATTGCAATCGATTGATGACAACGACCACCAAAAGGCGGATATTCGTATGCACGAGAACGACTTTTTTAACGAGGACCTGCTGTGCGCGCTTGCTGGCGTTGCCGGCGAGGACAACGTGCTGATGAGCGAGCCCATGCGCGAGCACACCACGTTTAAAATCGGCGGCCCAGCCGACGTCTTTGTCACGCCCGATACCGAGCAGGGCCTCGTCGCCACGCTCGATACCTGCTATCGCTGCGATCTGCCCCTCACCATCGTGGGCAACGGCTCCGACTTGCTCGTCGGTGACAAGGGCATCCGCGGCGTCGTCGTGGCGCTTGGCGAGGGCCTCTCCGACATTACGGTCAACGGCACGCACGTCACGGCAGCAGCCGGCGCCTTGCTTTCCGATGTCGCCGCGGCGGCAGCCGAGGCCGGTCTCACCGGCATGGAGCCCATCTCGGGTATCCCCGGATCGGTCGGCGGCGCCTGCTACATGAACGCCGGCGCCTATGGCGCCTGCATGGCCGATGTGCTGGAGTCTGTGCGCGTCTACAAGCCCGCCCGCATGCTCGACGACGGCACCCGCGGCAGCGGCAACATCATCGAGTTCGATGTCGACGAGCTTAACCTGGGCTATCGCAAGAGCCGCATCGCCGACGACGGCTTTACCGTGCTTTCGGCCACCTTCAATCTCGCCCCGGGCAACGTCGCGATGATCAAAGCCGACATGGACGACTACCGCCAGCGCCGCGAGGACAAGCAGCCACTCGACATGCCGAGCGCCGGCTCCACCTTCAAGCGCCCCGAGGGCTACTTTGCCGGCAAGCTCATCATGGATGCCGGCCTGCGCGGCCATGCTGTCGGCGGCGCGCAGGTGAGCGAAAAACACTGCGGCTTCATCGTCAACGCCGACCACGCCACCGCCGCCGACGTCGACGAACTCATCCGCGACATCCAAGCCAAAGTCAAAGAGCAGTTCGACGTAGACCTAGAACCCGAAGTCCACCGAGTCGGCGAATTTTTATAGCCCGCTCGCCGCGGTCCACTTTAATTAATAACGGGACAAGTGATGTAGCTCACTTGTCCCGTTTTCATTTATTTGCGAAGAACATCGGCCATCCGCAGGATTGAAATCATCGACCGATAAGTGAGTTCCACCTTTTCGCCCGCAAGCAGTCGTTTCGAGCCAATCTCATCTAGCCCCACAAGGCGAGAAAACAGCAAGCTACTCATCGTGCCCTCGTCAATTGATTCCTTTATGGTCTTCAAAACGTCCGTATCATGAAGCGACGCCGAGCTGTAGGGGGCAACACGAGCGGAACTCTCAATTAACGACGAGACAAAAGGATGGAGATGCTTTGGACATAGTCCATCAAACACCACATCCCCATTGTCATCCGAGCCGACTAGTCGCCAACTATAATGATCGACCCAGTCGTCTCCGTCATATATGGTGTCCATGAGCAACTTCCCGTCTAGAGAGAAACCTGTTTGAACATCGGGGCGCAAGACCGCAATCCATCTAGGACCCGCAGCAGCTCCGACCCAACGCACCACACGACAATTGTATATTGCGACTATTTTAGATCTACATGATCAGTTCGAGTTCGCAACAAGGCGATTATTGCAGCTAGGTTATATTTCATTTTCCACTTTGATGAGCCGTCGGCTCCAAATTCCAAAACCGAAGTCCACGGAGTCGATAATTTTATTTAAAAAGAAGGCCCCGAAAGGGGCCTTCGCCATCTTTATATCAGACAACCAGTCCGGTGTATCGCGCTCAGGACCCGAGAGGGCCGGGACAGTCCGAGAGGCATAAGGTTGATCGCGAGTTCCGCACGAGCCGGAGAGCACTTAATGTGCTCTCCGTGCGAGCAGGACTGCCCGAGCAGGCAATCAAATATATTGCGGGCGGGCACGCGGCCCAGTCGGCTTTACGACAGCGCAATACCGCCAAGCCAGCCCCAGCGCACGCCAGAGCCAGTGCCGTAGAACCCAATGAACGAGTCAAGCGACCTCGACGTGATGGCGCCCTCGTTACTCATAACGATGCCGCCGCCAACGTAGATGCCCACGTGGCCATAGATCAGGCCCGGTATGCCGGTGCCGCTATGCGATGAGTCGGCAACAATCATACCCACCTGCAGCGCCGAGCGGTCGGAGCTATAGCACCAGGCGTTAAACATATCGCACGCGTTACCGCCAAAGTAGCCAACGCCGGCGTTACGGAAGACATTGGTAACCCACGCCGCGCACCAGTTCTGACCCGGCGAAGGCGTGGAGTAGCACGCGTTGACGACGGCCTGCTGCTTGCCCGAGCCGGCATTCTGCTGCGGAGTTCCGGGCGCATACGATCCACCGCCCGAGCTCGAACCACCCGAGTAGGAATTGTTCTTGTTCGCGGCGGCCGCGGCAGCGGCGGCGGCCTTCTTGGCAGCCTCCTCGGCCTGGGCGGCAGCGAGAATCTCGGAATCACGCTGAGCCATGAGCTCCTTGACGTCGTCGGAAAGACCGCTCAGCACGGTCTGGACCTCTTGCTGCTTGGCCTGCATGTCCTGCATCTGGGCAGTCTGCTGGTCCTTGAGCTTCTCTAAGTCGGCCTTCTGCGACTCAAGCTCGGTCTTTTGCGCATCGAGCTCTTCCTGGATGGTCTGAATGTCCTCGATGGCGTCGCGGTCGCTCTTGTTGATCTTCTCAACATAGTGCGCATTGGCGACGAGCTCCTCAAACGAACCCGAGGCGAGCAGCAGCGACAGGATGTTGGTGCCGCCCGACTTATAGCTGGCGGAAACGCGATCGGAAAGATCGTCGCGCTTCTTTTTGAGCTCGGCCTTCTTTTCGTCAATCTGTGCCTGCGTGCTGTCAATCTGGCCCTGTACGCCCTCGATATCATTGAGGGTCTGGGCGTTCTTGTTGGCCAGCGCCGCGTATTCATTTGCGATGCTGTCGAGCTGGGCCTGGACCTCGTCAAGCTGAGCCTGGGCCGCATTGAGCTTGTCGGTGGTTTCCTTGGTGGCCTCCGCAGCATGGGCGCGAGCGGGCAGACCAAAAAGAACGGCTGCAGAAGCTGCGCCGAACAGGGCCTTGAGGGCAGTGCGACGCGAAAGCTCCTGGGAAAGGATGGAATCGCTGTTTGGTGACATATCTACTCCGTTACATGTTTATTTATATGTCGCTCAACTCATACATATTAGCGTACATCCGGCGCATCCCAACGATTTCCACGAACGGCAGCAAACCGTGTGGTCGGCGGCTCATATGCAAACGTCAAGGTCGAGGGTATGCCCACGCCAAACATTTCCATGAGTACGTTAGCATGTTCATCTGCTTTTCCTGCCCTGCACATTTTGGGTGCCCCTGCCTGCGCTATACTCCCCTGAAGAAGTGTTCCTGATTCGATAGGAGACTACATGTCCAAAGCACTCGACCCCAAAGACACCTGCGTCCTCGTAACCGGTGGCGCCGGCTTTATCGGCTCGCACACCGTCGTTCAGCTGCTCGAGGGCGGCTACCAGGTCGTCATCGTCGACGACCTCTCCAACTCCAGCGCCGTCGCCGTCGACCGCGTCAAGACCATCGTGGGCGAAGAGGCTGCCAAGAACCTCACCTTCTACGAGGCCAACGTGCTCGACCGCGAGGCCATGAACAAGATCTTCGACACCCATCAGATCGACCGCGTCATCCACTTCGCCGGCTTTAAGGCCGTCGGCGAGTCGGTGAGCAAGCCCGTCGAGTACTACCACAACAACATCGAAAACACCCTGGTGCTCATCGACGTCATGCGCAACCATGGCTGCAAGTCCATCATCTTCTCGAGCTCCTCGACCGTCTACGGCGACCCGGACAACCCGCCTGTCACCGAGGAAGACCCCAAGAAGCCCGCAACCAACCCCTATGGCTGGACCAAGTGGATGATCGAGCAGATCCTTATGGACGTTCACACCGCCGACCCCGAGTGGGACGTCGTGCTGCTCCGCTACTTCAACCCCATCGGCGCCCATCCGTCGGGCCTGATCGGCGAGGACCCCAAGGGCATCCCCAACAACCTGGTGCCCTATGTTGCGCAGGTTGCCGTGGGCAAGCTCGAGGCCGTTCAGGTCTTTGGCAACGACTACCCCACACCCGACGGCACCGGTGTGCGCGACTACATCCACGTGTGCGATCTGGCCTCTGGTCACGTTGCCGCCCTTAACTGGATGAACGGCAAGACCGGCGTCGAGATCTTTAACCTGGGCACCGGCACCGGTACCTCGGTACTCGAGGTCGTCGCCGCCTTCTCCAAGGCTTGTGGCAAGGAGCTGCCCTACGTGATCCGCGAGCGCCGCGCCGGCGATATCGCCGCCAACTGGTGCGATGCCTCCAAGGCCGAGCGCATGATGGGCTGGAAGGCTCAGTACGACATCGCGGATATGTGCCGCGATAGCTGGAACTGGCAGAGCCACAACCCCAACGGCTTCGCCGACGCCGAGTAGCAAAAACCTACATACCGCTCTTGCCCCGATCTCACGTTGTGAGGTCGGGGCTTTTTCATGGCATGTAACCATTCGCCGAAAATCGACCAACTTTTTTATCTTGCCTGTACATGTTTAAACAACATGTTTTACAATAGGCATATCGAATCAGAACATCGGGGGCGGACTGCACATCCATCGGCAGGCCGACCCCACAACAAGAAGGTTGGTGAGCGCATTCATGGAGCGTGCAAGCGGCGTCCTCATGCCCGTCTCATCTCTGCCCGGACCATACGGAATCGGCGGCTTTGGCTGGAATGCCTACGACTTCGTCGATTTTCTCGCCTCGTGCAAACAACATTACTGGCAGATTCTGCCCCTTACGACGACCAGCTATGGCGATTCGCCCTATCAGTCGTTCTCGGCCCGCGCGGGCAACCCCAACTTTATCGACTTTGCCGAGCTTATCGAGGCAGGGTATCTGGAGCAGCGCGATATCGATGACGTGTATCTGGGATCCGACCCCAGCAATGTCGACTACGGCGCTATCTTTGGCGGCCGCCGTCAGATTCTCGACCGCGCCGCTGAGCGCTTTGCTGCCGACAAGCCGGCCGATTTCGACGACTTTATCCAGGCAAACGAGGACTGGCTCATTCCCTATTGTGAGTTCATGACCGTGAAGGAGGAGTGCGGGCTCAAGGCCTTTTGGGAGTGGCCCGAGGAGCTCCGCCGCCGCGGCGAGGCATCCAGCAAGGTCTGCGCCGCCCATCCCGAGCGCATGCTCTACCACCAGATGACGCAGTACTTCTTCGATCGCCAGTGGAGCCGCCTCAAGGCCTATGCCAACGAGCGCGACATCCTGATCATCGGCGACCTGCCCATCTACGTCTCGCGCGACTCCGTCGAGATGTGGGCCACGCCCGAGCTCTTTAAGATCGACGCCGCCGGCAATCCCGTCAGCGTCGCGGGAACGCCGCCCGACCAGTTCTCGGCCACCGGCCAGTACTGGGGCAACCCCATCTATGACTGGGATGCCATGGAAGCAGACGGCTTCTCTTGGTGGGAAGGCCGCATCCGAGCCGCCCTCGACATGTACAACATCATCCGTCTGGACCACTTCCGCGGTTTCGAGGCATTTTGGGAGGTGCCGTTCTCCTCTCCCGATTCGTCATATGGTTCGTGGACGCAGGGACCCGGCCTCAAGCTCTTCAAGGTGCTCGAGGAAAAGCTCGGCACGCTTCCCATCATTGCCGAAGACCTGGGCTTTCTTACCCCTGGTGTCATCGACATGCGCGACACCACGGGCTTCCCTGGCATGAAGATCCTGCAGTTTGCCTTTGAGGGCACCAACTCGTACTACCTGCCGCACAACTACATTGCCAACACCGTCGCCTACGTCGGAACGCATGACAACGAAACGGCACGCGGCTGGTATGAGGGAACGGCCACCCCGCGTCAGCGCGAGCAGGCGGCCCTGTATACCCACCAGCAGGCAGGCGAGTCCATGGCCGATGCGCTCAACCGCACCATCGCCGCCAGCGTGAGCGATACCTGCATCTACACCATGCAGGACCTGCTCAATCTGGGCAACGAGGCGCGCATTAACACCCCCGCCACCCTGGGCGGTAACTGGACTTGGCGCATGCTTGATGGCGCCATCACCCGCGAACTCGAGCACAAGCTCACCGGCTGGACCGAGACCTACTTCCGCATCCCATCGGAAGCCGAAATCGAGCTTCCTCAATAGGAGCCACCGCGCCCGACCCCGCCCCACCGTGCGGACGCGACCGCTTTTCCCGCGCGAGGCCACTCCAATCCCCTCGCGCGGGCTTCTTTTGAATTTCTGACATGTCGTCAACTCGCCACAGGAGGAAACATGCCCCGTATCAATCTTGCGGATCTTGCCGAGCAGTCCTTTGGAACTTCGCTCGAGCAACTCGATGACCGCCGCATTTACAAACTGCTGGTCAAGCTCGTGCAGGAGCGCTCTGCTGCCTGCCCACTCAACAATGGCAAGAAAAAGCTCTACTACATCTCTGCTGAGTTTTTGATTGGAAAACTGCTGATCAACAACCTGATCGACCTTGGCATCTATGCCGAGGTTAAAGACCAGCTCACCGCTGCCGGCCACGACCTCAACAAGATTGAGGAGTTTGAGGTCGAACCGTCGCTGGGCAACGGCGGCCTGGGCCGTCTGGCCGCGTGCTTCCTGGATTCCATTGCCACGCTGGGCCTTACCGGCGACGGTGTGGGCCTCAATTACCATTACGGTCTGTTCCGTCAGCGTTTTACCGACAACCAGCAAAAGGCCGTCCCCGACGAGTGGCTTAGCGAGCAGGACATCCTGATCGATGACGACCGCTCCTACACCGTCGAGTTTGGCGATTTTGCCGTCACCTCCAAGCTCGTCAACATCGATGTGCCCGGTTACGGCCAGCCCACCAAGAACCGCCTGCGTCTGTTCGACCTGGCAAGTGTCGACGACGGCCTGGTCCCCGGCAGCTCCATCGACTTCGACAAGACGAAGATCGCCAAGAACCTCACCTTGTTCCTCTATCCGGATGATTCCGATGAGCAGGGCCGCCTGCTTCGCATCTACCAGGAGTACTTCATGGTGAGCAACGCCGCCCAGCTCCTGATCGACGAGGCCGTCGAGCGCGGCAGCAACCTGCACGATCTGGCCGACTACGCCGTGGTCCAGATCAACGACACGCACCCCACCATGGTCATTCCCGAGCTCATCCGCCTGCTCACCACCGAGCACGACATCGAGTTTGACGAGGCCGTTACCATCGTGCGCTCCATGGTCGCCTACACCAACCACACGATCCTTGCCGAGGCGCTCGAGAAGTGGCCGCTCGCCAGCCTGCAGAAGGTCTCGCCCGCCATCGCCGACATCATCGTCAAGCTCGACGAGGTTGCCAAGGCCGAGCACGACGACCCGCGCGTCGCCATCATCGACGAGCACGACACCGTCCACATGGCCCACGTGGACATTCACTTTGGCTTCTCCATCAATGGCGTCGCCGCACTCCACACCAAGATTCTGGAGGACACCGAGCTTCACCCGTTCTACGAGATCTATCCCGAGAAGTTCTCCAACAAGACCAACGGCATCACCTTCCGTCGTTGGATCCATGGCGCCAACCCCGCGCTCGCCAACCTGCTCGACGATGTGATCGGCACCGATTGGCGCAGCACCGGCGACCTGAGCAAGCTCGCCGAATTCGCTAACGACAAGGATGTTCTTGAGCGCCTGGCCGCCACCAAGGCCGAGGCCAAGACCATCATGCGCCAGTTCATGGCGCTCGAGCAGGGTGTGACCATTCCCTCCAACGCCATCATCGATGTTCAGGTCAAGCGTATCCACGAGTACAAGCGCCAGCAGATGCTCGCGCTCTACATCATCTGGAAGTATCTCGACATCAAGAACGGCAATAAACCCGAGCACCCCATCACCATCATCTTCGGCGGCAAGGCGGCACCTGCCTACACCATCGCCCAGGACATCATCCATTTGATCCTGACACTGTCGCAGTGGATCGCCAACGACCCCGACGTGGCCCCCTACCTGCAGGTTGTCATGATCGAGAACTACAACGTCACCGCTGCTGAGCGTGTGATCCCCGCCGCCGATATCTCCGAGCAGATCAGCTTGGCCTCCAAGGAGGCGAGCGGCACCTCCAACATGAAGTTCATGCTCAACGGCGCTTTGACCCTGTGCACGCTTGACGGTGCCAACGTGGAGATTGCCGAGCTCGTGGGCGACGAGAACATCTACACCTTTGGTGCCTCTTCCAAGCAGGTCGAGCAGCTCTACGCCGACGGCAGCTATGACGCCGGTGCGCTCTATCGCAAGCCCGGCATCAAGCTGCTGGTGGACTTCATCACCAACCCCGCCTTTATGGCGACCGGCAACGCCGAGCGCCTGCAGCGCCTGCACGACGACATCAAGGGCAAGGACTGGTTTATGGCCCTGCTCGACATTGAGGAGTACATCCAGACCAAGGAGCACGTGCTAGCAGACTACGAGGACCAGGACACCTGGATGCGCAAGGCGCTAATCAACATCGCCAACGCCGGCACCTTCTCGTCCGACCGCACAATCTCCCAGTACAACGACGAGATTTGGCACCTGAGCTAATTTCGTTTCCCTTACCCATCCTCTTGAGAAACGGAGTCGTGGCAGCACGGCTCCGTTTTTTGCCCGCGTGTTGCCCGTGGCCCGCCTCGACAAAATCGTCTCAATCTGTAACACCTACTCGGCCAAAACGGTCCTACCTGTTACAGATCAAGACAAACCGGTCCTTTCCCTAGGGTTTATCTCAATCTGTAACACCTAACGTCCGAAATCCGCCCTTACTGTTACAGATCGAGACAAATGGATAAGCCGGCTAAAACAATCTCGTTCTGTAACAGGTAGCCGCCGAAATCAGTCCTTCGTGTTACAGATCGAGATGAAAGGACAGGCAGCTCAACGCTGTCTCAATCTGTAACATCTAGACCCAATTTGGCCCTCCTCCTGTTACAGATCAAGACAAACTGACAGATGAACGGCCCCAGCACAAAGAAAGGCTCCCCTCTCGCCTAGTGGACGGAAGGGGAGCCTTATATGTGACCACGGCAAAAGGATGGCAAAGCCGCAGTCGCCCAAAAGGAGGGCCTGATTGGATCGGGCCTAGATAAGGTTCTTGCCAGACACCTTATCGAAGAGATGGGTCGCGTTCTTCTCAAACTTGAACCAGATGGGGTCGCCCGCCTTGAGCGCACCCTTGGCCTCGAGATCGACGACGGGGATGATCAGGACAAACTGGCCGTCGGGAGACATCACATGAACGTGCTCGGTCGAACCCATGAGTTCGGTGACCTCGATGGTGCCCTGAAGCGCACCCTCCTCGCCCTTTTCGGCAAGCAGAATCTGCTCGGGACGTACGCCGGCCGTGATCTCCTTCACGTCGCCGCCGTCCCAATTAAGGGCGAGCTGAGCGCAGGTCTCGGGGGCCAGCGCGACATTCATGTCGTCGGTCTTGACGGTAAAGCCGTCGCCCGAGCGCACCAGCTGGGCATCGAAGAGGTTCATCTGCGGCACGCCGATAAAGCCGGCAACGAAGATGTTCGCGGGATGGTTGAAGACCTCCTGCGGGGTGGCGATCTGCTGGACGACGCCGTCCTTCATGACCACAATGCGATCGCCGAGGGTCATGGCCTCGGTCTGGTCGTGGGTGACGTAGATGAACGTGCCCTTGATCTCGTGGCGCAGCTTGATGAGCTCGGCACGCATCTGGTTACGCAGCTTGGCGTCCAGGTTGGACAGCGGCTCGTCCATCAGGAAGACCTTAGGATCACGCACGATGGCGCGGCCGATAGCGACACGCTGACGCTGGCCGCCCGAAAGCGCCTTGGGCTTACGGTCGAGGTACTCGGTGATACCCAAGATCTCGGCAGCGGAGCGAACCTTACGGTCGATCTCGTCCTTGGGGACCTTCTTGAGCTCAAGCGTAAACGCCATGTTCTCGTACACCGTCATGTTGGGGTACAGAGCGTAGCTCTGGAACACCATGGCGATGTCGCGGTCCTTGGGAGCGACGTCGTTGACGCGCTTGCCGTCGATGAACACGTCACCCGAGGTGATGTCCTCCAGGCCAGCAACCATGCGCATCGTCGTGGACTTACCGCAGCCAGACGGGCCAACGAGGACGACGAACTCCTGGTCGTGAACGGTGAGGTTAAAGTCCTCAACAGCGAGCACGCCATCCTCGGTAACCTTGAGGTTGTGCTTCTTCTCCTCGGTCTTCTTCTTTTTGCCAAAGAAGCCCTTCTTTTTTGACTCGGTGTTGGGATACACCTTCTGAACATGTTTGAGAACGATCTCGGCCATGTCTTTACCTTTCGATATGCGGCACCATGTTGAGGGCGCCGCAGAAACTTGCAAAACAGTTACGGCATCAGCCCTTGACGGCACCTGCCACCACGCCGTCGATGATGTACTTCTGGCAGAGGATGTACATGACGACGATGGGGACAACGACCATCATGATGCAAGCCATCATGGGGCCGAGCTCGACGTGGCCGTAGCCGCCGCGGAAGTACTGGATCAAGATAGGAATGGTCTTGTACTTGGTGGAGTCGAGCGTAAGGTAGGGCAGCAGGTAGTCGTTCCAGACCCACATGGTCTCGAGAATGCCGACCGAAAGATAGGTGGGCTTCATGATGGGAAGGACGATCTTAAAGAACACCTGGACCGGGTTGCAGCCGTCGATCATGGCCGCCTCCTCGATCTCGAGTGGGATGTTCTTTACAAAGCCGGCGAACATAAAGACCGCCAGGCCCGCGCCAAAGCCGAGGTAGATAAAGCAGATGTTGAACGGCGTGTTGAAGCCGATGCGGTCCGCCAAATTGGACAGCGTGAACATGAGCATCTGGAAGGGCACGACCATCGAGAAGACGAACAGGTAATAGAAGAAGTTCGAGATCTTGCTGTTGACGCGCACTACGTACCAAGCACACATGGAGCAGCACACCAGAATCAGCACGACCGACGTGACCGTGATGATGAGCGAGTACATAAATGCCGAGGCAAAGCCCTGCTCGTTAAGGGCATGCATGTAGTTTGCGAGGCCGTTGAACGTCTCGGGCGTGAGCAGATCGAATGCCGTGGTGGTGCTGATTGCAGTTGCCTTTTTAAAGGAATTGAGCGCGATCATGAACACGGGGTAGATCCACGCGAGCGACAGGATCGTAAAGAAAATCGAGAGCGCGCGGTTGATAACCTTATCGCGTTTCATTACTGCTGCACCTCCTTGGACCTCGTGGCCTTAAGCTGGATCATGGAGATGGCCACGACCAGGATGCAGAAGATAACCGCCTTGGCCTGACCAATGCCCTGCCATGCGATACCGGCACGCGAATAGAACGTGTTGTAGATGTTCAGGGCGAGCATCTCGGTGGAGTGCGCGGGGGCGCCGCCGGTAAGGGCGAGGTTCTGGTCGAACAGCTTAAAGCCGTTGGTGATGGACAGGAACAGGCAGATGGTGATGGTCGGCATCAGGTTAGGGATCTTAACCTTCCAAAACGTCTGCCATGCCGTAGCGCCGTCGACCTTGGCGGCCTCGATGTAGTCGGACGGAATGGACTGCAGACCAGCGATGTAGATGATCATCATGTAGCCGACCTGCTGCCACAGGGTCAGGATGATAAGGCCCCAGAAGCCAGCAGCAGAGTTAAGGGCGATGAGCTGGGCGCCCACGTTGGAGAGCAGGCAGTTGATCAGAATCTGCCAAATGTAGCCCAGCACGATGCCGCCGATCAGGTTAGGCATAAAGAAGATCGTACGGAAGATGTTGGTGCCTTTGAGCGCCTTGCGGGTGAGCGCCTGCGCAATGGCCAGGGCGATCACGTTGATGAGCACCGTCGACAGGAAGGCAAACGCCACGGTAAAGAAGAACGACGTGGAGAACTGCGGATCGGACAGCGCGCGCACGTAGTTCTCGATACCGACAAAGTGCGCGTTACTAATGATAATAAACTGGCAGAACGAGAGATAGAAGCCCTGAATAAAGGGAATCACGAACCCGATCATAAACGCCAGGCACGTGGGCAACATAAAGAGCGGCCACCAGCGCTTGAGTGCTTTGCCCATAAAAGGGTCCTTTCAATATGTAGGGGGGCGGGCAAACCTACGTCTGCCCGCCCCCCTGTCGCTAATCAGATAGCTCGGGCAGCAACTGCTTACTCGGAAGCAGCCTTCTCGGTCTTCCAGCCATCGACGAAGGCGTTCTTGACGCCGTCCCACTTGCTGTTATCGGCAGCGTAGGCAATCAGAGCCTGCTTGAGGTTCTTCTTCCACTCCTCGGAGGGAATGTAGACGAAGTCCCAAGCGACGGTCTTCTTGCCGTCCTTGGCCATAGCAACGGCCTGCTGCGAGAAGACGTTGGTGGTCTCCTTGGCGCTCTTGAACGGAGCGGTCAGACCCATCTTGTCGGCGATGATGCTGGTCGGGGTGTCAGCGGTGACGCACCAATACATGAAGTCCTCGGTGGCCTTCTGGGCATCCTCGGAAGCCTGGGAACTGACGCACCAGTAGTTCTCGCCGCCGGAGCACAGGCCCTGGTTCTCCTCGCCGTCAACACCGATGTAGATGGGCATCATGCCAATCTGATCGTCGGTCATGCCGGCCTTGACGAGGTCAGAGTAGGCCCAAGAGCCGTTCTGGTAGAAGACGGCCTTGCCGGTTGCGAACTCGTTGGTGGCGTCGTCGCCGGTCTTGGAAGCAAGCTGCGAAGGATCGCAGGTGGAGTCGGTGATGTACAGGTCGAAGATCTGCTTGTAGTTGTCGAGGAACTCACCCTTGATCTCGTCGTCCTCCTGGTTGTGCTCCTTCTCAAACTCGTAGTAGAGCGGCATGTTGGCAAGGTGGGTGGTGTAGCGCCAGCTGGAGGAGTCGTCCATGCCGGCGGAAGTGAAGGCACCCTCAACACCAAGCTCGTCCTTGCGGGCCTGGATGTCGTCGGCACAAGCCTTCAGCTTGTCGAAGGAGTTGATGTCCTCGGCCTTGTAGCCAGCCTTCTCGAGCAGCTGCTTGTTGTAAATAATGCCGAAGCTCTCCTGAACCCAGTCGATGCACACATCCTTGCCGTCGGACTGCAGAGCCAGGGAGTCGTCAATGAGCTCACCGCGGAGCTTGGTATCGGACAGGTCGGCGCAGTAATCCTTCCAGTTCTTAAGACCGGTGGGGCCGTTGACCTGGAACAGGGTCGGAGCGGAGCTCTTGGACATCTCGGACTTGAGCTTCTCCTCGTAGGTGTTGGAGGCGGCGGTCACGATCTTGACCTCGACGCCCTTCTCCTTCTTATAGGCCTTGGCGATCTCCTTCCACTCCTTGTCGACCTCGGGCTTGAATTGGAGGAAGTAGACCTCGGCAGCGTCACCAGAAGCAGAGGAGCCGGAGCCGGCGGAGCCACCGCAGCCCACGAGACCCAGACCAAGAACCGCAGCCGCGGAACCAGCAAAGCCCAGGAACTGCCTTCTGCTCATTTCGTTCTTCATTACAATCCACCCTTTCACACCGTGGCGGCACCCTTTGCCGCCGCCTTCGGAGATTGGCTCGGGGACTTTGCCCCTTTTGCTGATTTGTACGATACGCTATTTGGCTACTTGTTTGAACAAGTATTACTAGAGCGGTAGAAAAACTTCGGTGAACGGTAATTTCAACTTGATACTTGACAAGTTTTGTATAAACAATTAATTGTTACCAAATGCAGAGAAAACGCCCGGTCAAGCCGATGCATCGTCGGTTTGACCGGGCGCTTTCGCTTTGAGGGCATGAGTCTCGTCAGGCTGCGAGCTGGCCGGCTATCGCTTGGAGTTGACGCGGTAGTGGAAGATCTCGGGGTGTGTGCGAGTGTGCGTCACCTCAAACAAGATGCCATCCGAGGTGTACGACTGGCTCTCCATGACGGCAACGCAGTTGTATTTGCCGAGGTCAAGATAGCTGCAGTCCTCATCGTTGGCGAGCTCGACACTCACCGTACGACGGCTCGCCATCACTTTGACACCGCGCTTGTGCTCCAGATAGCCGTAAATAGAATCTGCCGCGATCTCGGGGGTCAGGCCCTTGGCGATCGACTCCAAAAAGTAGCCATGGTCTACTTGGCGCGCATTGCCGTTAAGGCTTCGGACGCGCACCACGCGAATCAACTGCTCACCTGTCTTAAATCCCAAGCGTCGAGAAAGTTGCTCGGTGCACACCAGATGTTCAAAAGACTTGACCTCGGTCGAAGCAACGGCATTGTTGCGTTTTGCGAACTCGCCAAACGACTCAACCTCTTCGAGTGCGCCCAACATGTCGGTTTCGCCCTTAAGCCAAATAACGCGCACGCCCTTGCCGTGTATGGGCTGCACAAACATCCCGTCGGCCAGCATGCTCAAAGCGCGGCGGACGGTATTGCGCGTGCAGCCAAATTCCGCGGTCAGCTCGGCTTCGGTTGGCAGCATCTCCTGAAACGCATAGGTCCCGTTAATGATGCGCGAGCGTATTTCTCGGTAGATTCCTTCGTATATCGCTTTTGGCATGACTTCACCTCTAATGAATATGTATGGCTAGGCAGCATAGCATTTCTTAAAGTTGTTTAAACCGATTATCGGCAAAGCGACAGGATTTAACCGTTGACGGTTTCTGTCGCGCCCAAACCGGTTTCGCTCAAAACTGCCGGTACGACAATCGTCTGGTCCTCTACAATGAATCCATTGTTTAAACGTTTCACCACGCGCAACGCGCCTCGATATACGGGAGGCAGAACATGCTGCAAAAAATCCAACGCTTTGGCGGGGCAATGTTCGCGCCCGCCATGTTGTTTTCCATATCGGGCCTTATGGTCGGCGTCTCCGCCCTCGCAACGTCTGCGGATATCGTCGGCGACCTCGCCGTATACGGAACCCCTTGGTACGTTTTTTGGACTATCATTCAGCGCGGCTCGTGGACGGTCTTTAAGCGACTTCCGCTCCTTTTTGCCGTAGCGCTGCCCATCGGCCTTGCCCAAAAGCAACCGGCACGTTGTTGCCTCGAGGCGCTCGTGGCTTATTTTGCCTATTGCTTCTTTTTGAGCGAGATCATCAAGCTAAGCGGAGACAACCTTGGACTTAAGTACCCGTCGTCTTTGACCCCCGCTAGCGGCATTACCATCATCGACGGCATCAAGACGCTCGACACCGGCATTATCGGCCCGCTAGCGGTATCGGCAACCGTCGTCGCCATCCATGACCGCTTCTACGATGCCAAGGTCCCCGATTGGCTCGGCACCTTCTCGGGTTCCTCGCTGGTCTACCTCATCAGCTTTTTTGCCGTGTTCGCCCTTGCCGCCATCTCGGCCGCCATCGTGCCCTTCGTATACGCAGCGACCGAAACGCTGCGCCACGCACTTGTGGGCGTCGGCCCCCTCGGCGTGGGTATCTTTGCGTTTTTGGAGCGAGCACTCGAGCCCATGGGGCTGCACCACCTGCTCTACATGCCTATCTACTACGACAATTTAGTTATTAACGACGGTATCTACGCCACGTGGACCAATTTGCTCCCCATTCTCTCCCATAGCACGCGCCCCCTCAATGAGCTTGCGCCGTGGGCTGGTTTCACCGCCACCGGCTGGGTCAAGCTCTTTGGCCTTCCTGCCATCGCCGTTGCGTTCTACACCACCGCCAAGCCCGAACGCCGCGCTGGCCTCAAGGCCATCCTTCTGCCCGCCATCGTCGCTTCGGCGGTCTGCGGCGTCACCGAGCCGCTCGAGTTTCTCTTTATGTTCACCTATCCCGGGCTCTTTTTGCTCTATGCCGCCCTATCTTCCTGCCTCGCCATGGCTATGAACTTCTTTGGCGTCGTTGGCATCTTCTCGGGCGGCTTTATGGAAATGGCTGCCTTCAACTTTATCCCGCTCATGCGGGCGCATGCCGGCTCCTACCTTTTGGCACTCGGAATCGGACTCATCTTTAGCGTCATCTTCTTTCTGAGCTTTCGAGGTCTTATCCTGACCTTTGACCTTAAAACCCCGGGACGCGAGGACCATATCGCCAGCAACGCGGCGCTCTCACGCTTGACGGGAAACGACGTTGACGAAAAGCGCTCATCCAAAACCGGCGCTTCCGGCAACCAAGCCTCACAAGATCATCTCCTCGCCGAGCAGGTTGTGACGCTTCTGGGCGGCGTCTCCAACATTGCGGGCGCAACCAACTGCGCCACGCGTCTGCGCGTCGAAGTCGTGGATCCCTCCATCGTCGCGGACAATGCGACCTTTGTCGCAGCGGGTGCCAAAGGCCTCATCGTCACCGGCAAGACCGCTCAGGTAATCATCGGCATCTCGGTACCCCGCGTCAAAGAACACTTTGATCAGATTATGGGACTCGAACCGGGTTTTGCATTCGCCGCCTCGCCTTTTCATGCCGGCGATGGCGCCAAAAAGTATGGCAATGTCTGCTTCTTCGACATCGACGGTACGCTCGCCTGGCAAGATCCCAAACTTGCCCAAGAGCTCCCCGAGGGCGAGCGAGATCTTTCCCCCTATCCCAACGAGACGGTTGCACAGGCAATTCGCACGTTTGTCGCCAACGGCAACAAAGCTTTTATCTGTACGGGGCGCACCCTCAGCTGCATCCATCCCAAGCTGCTCGAACTGCCGTGGGCAGGCGTCGTGTGCCTCGCGGGCGGTTACGCCGAACTCGAGGGGCGCGTCGTGCGAAACGCTGCCATAAGCCCCGGCATGTTACAGCGCCTCGCCCCCTATCTCGAGCAATCGGGCGAGGTCATTCGCTTTGAGGGCATCGATCGCGTCGTGCGCATGAGTGCAGATGCCCCCGAGACGTACGGATACGCACGCACCGTGGGCGACGCCGTCACGCAACTTGAGCACTACAACGCCTATAAAATTCTTATGTCCACACCACTTGCCAACCGCATCGCCCAAGATGAAGAGCTTGGACCTCTGCTCTGCCTCAACGAGCTCGAGCTCGAGGTCACAGAAATCTCGCCGCGCGAGTGCACCAAACGGGCCGGAATCAAGGCTGTGCTTGACGCCCTGGGACCAGACCACGGCACCGTATATGGCATTGGCGACGCGAGCAACGACATCGCCCTCATGGAGGCGGTCGATGTTGGCATCGCCATGGGCAACGCGCCGGACTTCCTCAAGGAAAAGGCCGACTACGTAACCGACAGCTTCGACCACGACGGCGTCGTCACCGCGCTCGAACACTTTGGGCTTATCTAGCCGAGCCTCTTGCCGCGTTTGCGACCGCAAGACTCAATCGTCTTCAACCGCCGCGCTCGACGCCCCAATGTGGCAATATGTAGTCTGCATAATGCAACGGTGCAACCTAAGAAAGAATGCGAGAACCCGTGTCCAGTCCGTTTACCAGCTTTTTAGCCCAGCACTTTGACCAGATTAACGACTATCTGGCCACGTTCTTTGACGGACAGGCAACTTCCGCCGATATCGAGCGTTACCTGTATACCCCGCTCTCGGCATTTACGGCCAATGCCGGCAAGCGCCACCGCCCGCTCATCTGCATGCTCGCCGCCACCGCGGTAGGCGGCAGCTTTGAGAGCGCCCGCAGCGCGGCGGCAGCTATCGAGCACTTTCAATCGGGAGCGCTTATCCATGACGACATCGCCGACAACGGCCAACTGCGTCGCGGCAAGCCCTGCATGCACCTTACCGAGGGCACGGGGCTTGCCATCAACTGCGGCGACCTAGCGCTCACCATGGTCACCAAGACGGTTCTCGACGACCCCACGCTCGAGGCAGACGTGAAACTCCGCGTGCTCCACGAGCTCACCGAGATGATCGTCCGAACCATCGAGGGTCAGGCGCTCGACCTGGGTTGGGTCCGCGACGGGCGCTTTGACATCTCGGTCGACGATTATCTGGACATGGCGACGCACAAGACCGCGTACTACAGCGGAGCCACGCCACTTGCCGCCGGAGCCATTATCGGCGGCGGCAGCGAGGAGCAGATTGAGGCGCTGCGCGCCTTTGGCCTGCACACGGGCCTTGCCTTCCAAATTCAAGACGACCTGCTCAACTTGATCGGCACCAAAGAGGCCGCCAACAAGGACTTCCGCACCGATATCACAGAGGGCAAGCGCACCCTCGTCGCCGTGCACGCCCTGTCAGACGAGCGTTATCACGACGAGGTCGAGGCAATCCTTTCCTCGGGCACCGAGGACCCCGTGCAACTTGCACGCGCCGTGGAGATCTTCCAGCAGACCGGCTCCATCGATTACGCCCACACTTACGCGCTCGACCTGACCGCTAAAGCCAAAGCGGCCATCGAGAACGTTGAGCTTGATCCGCACGCACGCGAGCTGTTCCTCTCCATGGCAGATTTCTTTGTGGAGCGTCTTAACTAACGGGGGTTATAAAACCTGTCAGCAGCGTATTTAGGCACAACTTGCTACACTGTTGAGTGCATGTTTATGCATCCCTTTGCGTTGTCTATCCGACAGACGCTCAAATAGTACGAATGGTACGCCGAAAGGGGTTCGTTCATGGAACCTATTACAACGGGCATGCAAGGAGCAGCCGTCGAGGACGTGCAGTCTCGTCTCCTGCAGCTCGGCTACACGATTGATGCCGCCGAAGTCACCGACAAGTACTTTGGAGCCACCACTGAGCAGGCCGTCAGCACCTTCAGGCTCGACAGCGGCCTTGCTGCCGGTCATGCCGTCGATATCCCCTGCTGGAGCGCCCTTGTAGACGCTTCGTATAAGCTGGGCGACCGCACCCTCTATCTGCGCATGCCCAATTTCCATGGCGCCGATGTGCAGGCCCTGCAGCGCGCTCTCAACGTTTTGGGCTTTGCCTGTGGCGAAGACGACGGCTACTTTGGTCCGCATACCGAGGCCGCCCTGCAGCAGTTCCAGGAAAATGTCGGCCTGTTTGCCGACGGCATGGCCTTCCAGGACACCTACGCCTACATCAACCGCCTGCACCATGTGTGGGAGGGCAAGCCCTCGGTCACCGAAGCCGAGTCCCGCATCGGTTTTGCTCGCGCCGCCAACGTGCTCGAGCGCTTCCAGATTGCCGTTATCGGCGAGGACCCCATCGCACGCAGTGTTGCGTCGCGCATGTGGAATATCGCCACGGCAACGACCGACAACAGCGGCATGATGCTCTGCGACTCCGAGGTCCCAACCGACGTTGACCTAGTGCTCGAGATCGCAAGCGATGAGCTGCCCGCAGATGCAGCGCCGCGCGCCACGATCGCCCTCGCCGAGTGCCACAACCTGGCCCAGCGCATCCGCACTGCCAATGTCGCCGCGCAGCAGAAGCCGGCACGCATTCGCATTGAGCTCACGGGCATGACGCGCTACAACGGCACCTTCACGGCCAGCGACGCGCAGACACTCGCCGTACGCCTGCTCGACGGCGTTTGCGATGCCCTCGCAGATTAGGTAAACTAAACGAGTTGCTTTTGGGCAACACCACACATTGGGACGTAGTTCAACGGTAGAACTCCGGTTTTTGGTGCCGGCTGTTGGGGGTTCGAATCCCTCCGTCCCAGCCCTTAAGAACACAGCGCTCCAGGCCCTTATGAACCTGGAGCGCTTTCTTGTGGGCAAGCGGAGGGATTCGAACCCGCAAGGGTGCGAAGCCGAGGAAACGCGAAGGCGCCCCAAGCCCATTAGGACCAAGAGCGCCTAACATCAAGAAAATATCAGCCCCGTTCCGAAAAGCGAGCCGTCATCTACAAAATGGCGTGTGGCCCCGACGGGCCGGGCATTAAGTTTGTCGCGAGTTCCGCACGAACAGGAGGCCACTTAACCTCGATGTTTTGGACGTGACAGCGAGAGGGGCCCTGGTATGGCAAGGTGACGTGAAACAAGGCGGCGCTGACCTTCTGGTCGCGCCGCCGAAGTTGAACGTCAGATTGCCGTGCCAGGGCCCCTCGCAGCGTCAAGAAGGCCGCCGTTCGGTAGAACGGCGGAGCTAATTGTTCAGCATGCGGTCGAAGCTTCCCGAGTCGCCATCCCGATAGTCTGCGGTCATCAGGATCTCCTGCGGAATGCGCCCGCCCTCGCGCAGCACGTTGCGGAACTGCACGCGCGTAACCATGGGCAGATCCTTGATCGTCGCCGCCAGGTTCTGCGGCACGCCCTGGTTGGCAGCCGCGGGCTCGCACTCGCCGCCGGCCTTCACGCGACGCTTATGCTCGGCGAGCATGGCGCGGTACATGCCGGCATGCAGGCGAATCTCAACCACATTGGCATTGCGAGCCTGTTCGACGATGCGCGCGCCCTCGCGATCGATATCGCCCACATAGTAGACGTAGTTAAAGCGATAGCCAATCTCGGCCAGATAATCGTCCAGGGCATGCGAGACGCTCGCCTTGCAGCCGCCGCCAAAAATCACGCCGCCCACCTTGGTACCAAAGAGCTTGGCATGTTTGCGTCCGCGCAGGAGCTTGACGATCTCGTCATAGGTGTCCAGGTTCTCGACCATAATGAACGGCTTGTCGGCACCCAGCGTAAAGAAGCCCGTAAAGTGCACGGGGCGATTGGGGGCGACCTTGATCGCCTGCATGCTGATGCCCTTTTCGGTCATACGCCTGATCAGGCGCTCACCGTGCTTGCCGTCAAAAGCCTTCTCGTCGTTAAAGATCTGGTAGGCACGCTGGCGGCGCGAGGCAACCGGCGTATCGGCACCTCGGTTCTGCTCGATCCAAGCCTGGATGATTGCGATTTCCTCGGCAATCTTGCGGTTGGACATCTCGTTGTGCTGAGTGCGCTGCGGAGCCTTTTTGCCGTCCTTGCCCTCGACCTTTACGATCTGTGTCTGCTGCTCCTTGATCTTAGAGAGCGCCGTGGGCGTAGGGACAACTTTGAGCAGCTGCCTGCCTAAAACGCGGGCAAGGGCAAACGCCGAGGCCTCGCCGTGAACGGCCGACTTGGGCTGCTGGGCAGCAGTATCTGCTGCGGCAGACTCCGGCTTCCTCTGAGACTTGCGCTTAGAATCGCCTTGGGAATTGCGCTCGCGCTTCGG
Organism: uncultured Collinsella sp.; assembly: GCA_902475615.1. Classification (GTDB taxonomy): domain Bacteria; phylum Actinomycetota; class Coriobacteriia; order Coriobacteriales; family Coriobacteriaceae; genus Collinsella. The sequence continues at coordinate 886,050 of CABSAD010000001.1, forward strand.
CATAGACGCCTGCTTCTGCGGACGAACGGACTTGCTCTCCTTCGCCGGCTGGCGCTTAGGCTGCCCCGAAGAAACCTCGGCCTTCGCATCCTCGTTCTGCGGCGTGGTCTTCTCGGCCGCAGTCTCGGCATGGGAACTGCGGCCCCCACGATGGCGACGGCGGCGAGGCTTGCTCGACGCGCCCTGCTCCGTCTGCTCATCAGTAGGCTGCTGGTCCTTGGCCTCGGCATCAACCTCAAGCTGCGGCTCAACAGGCTTTTGCTCGCGAGCCACCGGCTCAACGGCCTTCTCGTCCTTCTCGCCCTGAGTGGTCGAAGCCGGTTCGCTCTTCTCCTGACGCCTTACGGGATACGCGCGCCCCGCAAAACCACGTCCGGGACGGCATGAACCCGGAGCCTTCTTGGCAGACTCCTCAACATCGTCTGCAACCTCAGAAGACTCTTCAACCTCACGCGCGGCATCCTGCTGTGCAGCCTTAAAGTGAGCACCGCGACGGCGCTTGGGCTCTTGGGCCTCCACGGGCTTTTGCTCCTTCGTGGGCTTCTGCGACTCGGCAGCAACCTCGGTCTCAACAGCCTCGGCATCCGTCTCGCCCTTTTGAGCAACGGCGCGACGGAAGCGCTCCTGCTGGGCGCGGCGCTGCGCATCGCGCTTGCCACCCCCACCAAAACCGCCGCGTCCTGCCTTGGCCGTAAAGGCACGCACGACGTTCTCATCGAGCAACTCATCGGTATCGACATGCCCACGCGGAGCAACTTCTTCCACAGCAGGCACGTCAGCGAAATCGTCGACGACAAAATCTTCGACGGACTCGGCAGGCTGCTCCTGGGCATCGCGGATCTCGGCATTGATGGTATAGAACGCCGGGCGCCCGTTAATGCCGCTACCCTCGATCTTGGTCACGATATTTGCCGCGATAAGCTCATCGCGCATCGCCTTGGTGTCGCACTCTTTATCGACGGAGCGGAAAATCTGCGCCAGCGCACTCGACTTAATCTTGAGCGCCTTGCGGCAAAGCAGGTCGTAGGCAACCAGCTTGGCACGCTCAGCAGAAAGCGACGTCTGGCTGCTCAGACGTTCAGCCAGGGCATCGACATTATTTTGGTTATCGGAATATACCGTCTTGGCCACGGGGCCCCTTTCATATGTACACATATACGTCTATATGGTACAACGCGCGCCCTAATCCACGCAAAACATCTGCGAGAACACTCGAGCGTCACCCGCTTTCGCATGAAAAAAAGACCGAGCCCGCGAAGTCGCGGACCCGATCTTTCCGAGTCATATGGATGGAACGGTTAGTCCATCAAGCTGACTAGGCCTTGGCGGCCTCGGCGTCAGCGGGAGCCTCGGCGGCAGCGGCGCGACCGTACTCGGCCTTGCCCATCTCGGACCACTCGGGCTCCTCATCAGGCATGGAGCCAGCCTCCTTGCCGAAGAACTCCTTGAGGCAGTTGACGGCGACGATGAGGCCCAGGACCATCAGCAGGACGGCAAAGACGAGCTGCAGGCCCTTGGTGGCGGCGACGGAGACGGCGGCCGTGGTGGCGGTAGCCGGGATGGTGCCGAAGAAGCCGTAGGCCTGGACGGCGGTCATGCAGCCCATGGCGCTCTGGACCAGCGAGGTGAAGGTGCAGCAGAGCAGGAAGACGACGGGCACGTAGAGCATCCAACCCTTGCGGCCGGTGCACTTGCAGAACACGGCGAGGGTGATCATGGTCATGCCGCCGAGCAGCTGGTTGGAAGCACCAAAGAGCGGCCAGATGTTGGCATAGCCACCAAAAGCGAGGGCGAGACCAGGAAGCAGGGTGACGACCGTGGCGAACCAGGGGTTGCCGAGGACCTTCATGTAGCCGGCCTTGGACTCGATGGCCAGGGCATCGTTGGTCTGGGCAAAGAACTCGGAGAACGAGGTGCGGGCGATGCGGGCGACGGCGTCGAGCGAGGTCAGAGCCAGAGCGGAGACGTTCATGGTCATGAAGACAGTAGCGAGCGTGCCGTCAACACCGAAGGCCTGCATACCGCGGGAGATGCCGGCGGCGAAGATCTGGAACGGGGTGGAAGCGACACCGGCGTTGAGAGCGCCAGTACCGGCGGTGTTCATATCGGAGAACATGATGCCGGCGACGATGATGGCAAGGATGCCGACGAAGGACTCGACGATCATGGCGCCGTAACCGACCTTGACGGCGTCCTGCTCCTTCTCGACCTGCTTAGAAGAGGTGCCCGAAGATACGAGGCTGTGGAAACCGGAGAGAGCACCGCAAGCGACGGAGACGAACAGGACCGGGAACATCATGCCGGAGGCAGTGGAGAAGCCGGTGAAGACCGGAGCGGTGATAGTAGCCTGACCGTTGACGCCCAAGACGACGATGCCGAGGACAGCGCAGACGATCATGACGATCATCATGATGGAAGTGAGGTAGTCACGCGGGGTCTTGAGCATCTGGATGGGCATAGCGCCAGCGAAGACCAGGTAGACCATGACGACGGCGAACCACTGGAACTTATCCAGGTAGACCGGGAACTGCATACCGACGGCGAACATGAGAACCATGAGGACAACGCCGGTGACGAACTCGGCAGCGCCGGTGAGGTTGAACTTCTTCTGGGCCCAACCAAAGGCGATAGCGACGAAGGTGAACAGGATGGAGATGGTACCAGCGCAGCCGGCGGCATAGGACTTGGTGAAGTCGATGGCACCGGTAGCAGCACCAGAAGCGTCAACGGCCGGGGTGAACATGAACGTCTTGCAGACCATGTCGGTGAAGGCGGCGATGACGATGATGCAGAACAGCCAGCAGAACAGCAGGAACAGGCGACGGCCGGTCTTGCCGATGTACTTCTCGATGAGCTGAGCGAGCGACTTGCCGTTGTTCTTCATCGAAGCGTACAGGGCACCAAAGTCGTGGACGGCGCCAAAGAAGATGCCGCCGACGAGGACCCAGAGCACGACGGGCAGCCAGCCAAAGGCCATGGCGACGATCGTACCCGTAACAGGGCCGGCACCGCAGATCGAGCTGAACTGGTGCGAGAACGCGGTGAAGGCGGAAACGGGCGAGAAGCTGTTGCCGTCCTTCATGCGCTTGGCCGGCGTGAGGGCATCCTTGTCAACGCCCCACTTGTTGGCCAGCCAGCGGCCATAGCCCAGATAGCCGCAGGCGAGCACCGCCGCAGCCACAACCATGAGCAAAACTCCGTTCATTACATTTCCTCCTCTAAAAAGAACTTCCTAGACATAAAAAATGAGGGCCGTCGGTTGCGCTCGACGGCCCTCATCTTCATCAGCCGCCCGTTATCGTACGGGCTAGCTGTATGTGCTAACCCGCATCAGATAATTACTACGCTGATAATGTTTAGCTGATGCGTGAACATGTCTAAGAAATCCTCTTCAATCATGATGTGAACGATCCGTGCGTGTTCACATCCCCCAGTGGTTGAAAAGGAGTATGAAACTTTAGTTACCTAAAGTCAACGCAAATATGTAATGAATTTTCAACTTTTTTTGAATTTCTCGGCATAAAACGCCACTGACCTCGGACTTTACCGAACGACAGTTTTTGCTTGAGAGATGCTCCTCGGGGGCGGGGCGGACGCCTGCTGCCATATATGAACTTTCCTGCTCGGACAGTCCTGCTCACGACGGAGGCCACATTAAGTGGCCTCCTGTTCGTGCGGAACT